>JBNPOM010000053.1:0-19381 GCA_050315175.1 Prevotella sp. SGI.027 | reverse complement strand
CAATCAGTTTAGAGAAGACCAACAGCAGTATTGGAACAGTCGTGAGGTAACGCTTTTAACGCCTTCCAACTCCACGCAGCAGATTGTGCAAGCGGCAGCAAAGGCTTTGCAAGAAATCTTTGTGCCTGGTTTGCAGTATAAAAAGGCGGGAGTTGTGGTGATGGGAATCATGTCCGACAGTGCTGTTCAGACCAATTTCATCGATTATAACCGCGATAAGATGGAAAAACAGATGCGGCTTGATCAGGTGATAGACCACCTGAACAAGCTCGGCGGCCCTGAATTGGTGGTGCTTGGAGCCCAACAATACCGTGAAAAAGACGAGCAAGGCCACCACGTTGCTTTCACGGATGCCATTCGACACGACTTCAAAAGCAAGAATCCAACCACGCGTTGGAGCGACATCATCACGCTGAAATAGGCATTCACAAATGTTTCTTGGTAGCAAATAATGACGGAAGTCGCCCTGCGTGTTTGGTTACTTATCCTTCTTCTGCCTGCTCAAGCAGTTGTTCTTGCGTTGTTTCGTCCTGTTTTTTCTCACGCGTCACATACTTCTGCCAATAAGCAATGAGCAGGGTTGTTAACGGAAGTGCCACAATCAGACCAATGAATCCAAGCAATGTTCCCCATACAGACAGGGACAAAAGCAGAATGGCGGGATTGAGGTTCATGGCTTTTCCCATGATTTTAGGCGTGAGGATGGTATCACTAATCAGCTGAACAATTAGGAACACCAGCATGGCCAAGCCAAAGATAATCCAGAAATTCTGACCCGTGTCAGCTGCTTTCAGCATGGACAAGAAGACCATTGGCACCAAAGCTAACGTGTGGAGGTAGGGCACCAGGTTCATAAATCCCATCATGATGCCAAGTGCAATGGCCATTGGGAAATCGATGATGGATAGGCCTATGCCGAAGAGAATGCCAAGAATGAGTGAAACAAGTCCTTGTCCTCGGATGTAATTATTGAGTTCTCTTTCCACGTCTTTCATCAATTCTTCCCAGAATGGACGGTTCTTCTTCGGGAAAATGCGAATCCAGTTGTCGGTCAAGAATTCATAATCTTGCAAGATGAAGAAGGTATATAATAAGGTAATCAACGACGCGATGATGCTAATCACGACGCTGGCCGTTTGTCCAAGCAAGGTAAATACCTTGGGCATCCCCGTCTTTAGAATGTCACTGAAATCCTTGCTCTTCATGAAGTTTTCTATTTCAGTGCGGTTTTTGGTAATCCAATTTGAGATGTAAGAGCCTAAGTCGCTACTGTGTGTGCTTTGGTTAATCCAGTTGTTGAGGATGTCGTTGAGCTTGCCAAACTGTTCTATCATCGGCGGAATGATGGCATATACCAGTCCGCTGATCACTACAGCCACGGCCAACATGGATATGATAATAGCAATGGCGCGAATCTTGACATGCATTTTATACTGTACAAACTTCACCAGTGGGTAGAGTAGGTAGGCAAAGAGCCAGGCCACAAAGAAGGGTAGCAGCACTCCACTCAGGTAGTTGACAAGATATAATACAAAGAATATCAATAGCAGGATGGAGGCTACGCGTATGAATTTGTCAAAGGTAATTTCTTGTCTTTTCATATTTTTGTAGATTGGTGTATCTTATTTGAGCTTTTCTTCCTGTTGGGGAGCCATCGAAACAGATTGCTCTTGGCGTAAGGCCTTTTGGTAACATTCCCGGCAAAGGGGTTCGTAGGTGAGTTTTTCGCCCAGCAAAACGCGCTTATCGTTCTGCACCAATCGGTGGCTGATGTAGGCCAAAGCGCCGCATTTCACGCAGATGGCATGCACCTTTGTCACCTCATCAGCGATGGCGCACAAGCAGGGAATGGGGCCGAAAGGCCTTCCTTGGAAGTCCATGTCAAGTCCCGCGATGATAACGCGCACCCCTTTGTTGGCCAATTCGTTGCAAACGTTGACGAGTCCTTTATCAAAAAATTGGGCTTCATCGATGCCCACGACATCCGTGTCGGATGACAATAACAAAATGCTTGACGAAGAATCAACGGGAGTAGATAGAATGGCATGCTGGTCATGGCTCACCACATTCTCCTCAGAATAGCGGGTGTCTATGGCGGGCTTGAATATCTCAACTCGCTGTTTGGCAAAGTTAGCTCGTCTCAAGCGCCTAATCAGCTCTTCTGTCTTACCCGAAAACATAGAGCCGCATATCACTTCTATTCTTCCTGGGCGGTGTGATTCGCCTGTCAAATACTCCATCATGTTGATGCAAAAATACGAAGAGCAATTAAAAATTGCAAAGAAATTGACAGTTTTTTTGCTCGTGTTGATTATTTAACTATATTTGCGTACTGTATGGGGATATTGTACATCGTGCCCACCCCAGTGGGAAATATGGAAGATATGACGATGCGAGCCATTCGCATTCTCAAGGAGGTGGACCTGGTGTTGGCAGAAGATACCAGGACATCGGGCAAGCTTTTGAAGCATTATGACATTCAGAATCACTTGCTGTCACACCATAAGTTCAATGAACATGGCACTTCCGCGGGCATTGTAGAACGATTGAAAGCGGGCCAGAGCATAGCGCTCGTCAGCGATGCGGGTACACCTGGCATCAGCGATCCGGGGTTTTTTCTGGCGCGCGAGGCTGCAAAAGCAGGCATTACGGTACAAACACTGCCTGGAGCCACCGCTTGCATTCCGGCTATTGTCTCATCTGGTTTGCCCTGTGACCGCTTCTGTTTCGAAGGCTTCTTGCCGCAGAAAAAAGGTCGACAGACACAGTTGGAGGCGCTCAAAGAAGAGCGTAGGACGATGGTTTTCTACGAGTCGCCCTATCGTTTGCTGAAAACATTACAGCAATTTGCCGATGTATTTGGCCCCGACCGCTCCGTGAGCGTAGCTCGTGAGATATCCAAACTGCACGAAGAGCATGTTCGAGGCACACTTGAAGAGGTGATACAACATTTTAAAGAAATCCCACCGAGGGGCGAAATCGTCATTGTAGTGGGTGGAAATAACAAGAATAAAAAACTTAAAACAGAACGAATATGAAAAAGTTTTTAACCCTGACCGCCATTTCCGTCATTACTTTCGCATGCTTTGGATGTCAGAATAACAAGAAAAACAGCGACTTGGAAAATGCTGCTCAAGCTGATTCTTTGCAGCAAGTCATCAGTCAGAAAGACAACGAAATCAATGACATGATGGGTACACTCAACGAAATTCAAGAGGGATTCAAGGAAATCACTGCGGCAGAAAACAGGGTGACCATCGCCAAGGAAGGCGAAGGCGCCAACAAAGGGCAGCAGATTCGTGAGGACATTCAGTTCATTGCGTCTACCATGAAGCGTAACCGCGAACTGATTGCCAAGCTCCGCAACCAACTCAAGCAAAGCTCCGTGAAAGGGGATGGCTTGAAAAAAGCATTGGACAGCCTCACCGCTCAGTTGGAAGAGAAAGACAAGCAGCTTCAGCAATTGCGCGCTGAACTGGATGCCAAGGATATCCATATCTCCGAGTTGGATGAAACAATCAACAACCTAAACACCAATGTCAACAATTTGGCTACCGAGAGTTCACAGAAATCGCGGGTAATCAACAGTCAGGACAAGCAGCTCAACACCGCTTGGTTTGTCTTTGGTACGCGGAAAGAACTGAAAGAACAGCGAATCATCGAGGGGGATAAAGTGTTGCAAGCCAACTTCAACAAGGATTATTTCACCAAGATTGACATCCGCGTGGACAAGGAAATCAAGTTGTACTCCAAGTCGGCTAAGGTTCTCACCATGCACCCATCCAGCAGTTATGTGTTGCAGCGTGATGCCAACAAGCAGTACGTGCTTCGAATCACTAATCCAGAAATCTTCTGGAGCACCAGCAAGTATCTCGTTATCTTGGTGCGATAAGGCTGTCGACAGCCATGCTCTTTCCCAGAAACGACGTGCATGCGTCGGCTGGGAAACAAGAATCATACATATCAATCCTCTTGCTCGGATTAGTCTGAGTAGGAGGATTTTATATTTATAGTCAACCGCTTCGACCCTCTTGTTGAAACGGCTCATTCTCCAGTAAACACCGTTCATTCTCCTATTGATACCGCTTCAATCCTCTTGTTGAAACGGCTCATTCTCCTATTAAAATAGCTTCAATCCCCCTGTTGACACCGTTCTGAGGCGGTTCAGCCCTGCAATGCCTTATCGTTTTGCTTTGAAAAACAGTTGCATCAGCTGCCTACATTCCGCTTCCAGCACGCCACCCGTGACCGTGGCCTTGGTATGCAACACGTTTGGCGCATACCGCTGGTAGCCCCGTTTCTCATCACCGGCCCCATACACGATGCGTGAAACTTGCGCCCACCCCATGGCACCAGCGCACATCGGACATGGTTCAACGGTGACGTAGAGGGTGCATTGGGGCAGATATTTGCCGCCAAGTTGAGCCGCCGCGGCCGTGATGACTATCATCTCCGCATGCGCTGTAACGTCATTCAGGGTTTCTGTCTGGTTGTGTGCCCGTGCGATGATGCGACCTTGGCACACAACGACGGCACCAATGGGCACTTCACCTTCATCGTAGGCTGCATGAGCCTCTGCCAATGCCTTTTGCATAAACTGTTCGTCTTGTTTGCGTTGTTCGTCGTCTGCCATGGTCGTGTCTGTTTGTGTGCTTGCAAATTTACAATATTCTTTTTGATGTGTGGAATAAAAGCCGTATTTTTGCAACACATCATTAGGGAGCATCAGGACATGGCTACACACAACAAATTTGGGAAATGGGGCGAAGATACAGCCGTCGATTACCTGCACAAGCAGGGATATACCATCCGCGAGCGTGGCTGGCGGCATGGCAAGTTCGAGATAGATATCATCGCCTTGTCGCCCGATGGCATTACTTGTGTGTTTGTTGAGGTGAAAACACGTCGTTCAGACGAGGTCGCCTTGCCCTCCGATGCCGTTGATGAGAAGAAGATGAGGAATCTCGGTATAGCGGCCGATGTTTATGTAAAGATGTTTGACATACAAGAGGAGCTGCGCTTTGATGTCATTTCCATCGTGGGATCGACAGCCGAGAATATGCAGATCGAGCACCTCGAAGATGCCTTCAACCCCATATTGCTATAACCAATTATGCGCATCAAACTGGTCAAACTCAATGAGGTAGACTCTACCAATGTATACCTTTGCGAACACGCTGATTGTTTCAACGAAGAGATGGTGGTCGTACAGGCTGATTATCAGACGAGCGGTAGGGGGCAAGGGCAGAATGGTTGGGAAAGTCAGGCAGGGAGAAATTTGCTGTATTCCCTGTTGGTTCATCCCCAACAGCTACCTGTAAAAAGTCAATTCTTTTTGTCAATGGTCGATGCTTTGTCTATCAAAGCCGTCTTAGACGAATATGTTGACGACATTACCCTTAAATGGCCGAATGACATCTACTGGAAAGACTGCAAACTGAGTGGCACACTCATTGAGTTGAGCGTACACGCACAGGTCATTCAACGCTGTGTCTATGGGGTGGGACTCAACGTCAATCAGACGGTATTTGAGAGCGATGCGCCCAATCCAGTGTCCTTGGCGCAGATTGTGGGACATGAGTTGGACCGCGACAAGCTGCTTCATCAACTTATCAAAGCTTTCGAGCAGTATTACAATCGCTTGGAAGAAGGAGCGTTCGACGAAATCTCAAGCCAGTATCATGCCGCGCTGTATCGGCGGGAGGGCGTGCATCCTTATCGCGACCGTGAGGGCTGTTTCCAGGCTTCCATCATGACAGTGGAACCCGATGGCCGACTGGTGTTGAAAGATACCGGTGGGCGCATGAGAGGCTACTACCTTAAAGAGGTGGAGTTTATTACATAAAATAGGCTGCGCCTTAACAAAGTAAACAAGTTTTCTTTGTATTCGGCTTGCGCTATTTTTTAACAAAAAATCAATCAAACGATCATTTATAATCAATATGGTAAAGTTTAAACGTATACTCTTGAAGTTGAGTGGAGAAAGCCTGATGGGCAGTCAGAGTTATGGAATCGACCCCAATCGGCTCGCCGACTATGCCCAACAAATCAAGGAAGTGCACGACATGGGCGTGCAGGTAAGCATCGTCATCGGTGGCGGAAACATTTTCAGAGGACTGAGCGGGTCGCAGAAAGGCTTTGACCGCGTAAAGGGTGACCAGATGGGTATGTGCGCTACGGTCATCAACTCCTTGGCGTTGAGTTCTGCATTGGGTGCGATTGGCGTTAAAAACAAGGTGATGACAGCCATTCGCATGGAGCCTATTGGTGAGTTTTACAACAAATGGAAGGCCATTGAGGCGATGGAAAACGGACTAGTTTGCATCTTTTCGTGCGGCACGGGTTCGCCCTATTTCACCACTGACACGGGCAGTTCGCTGCGTGGCATCGAGATTGAAGCCGACGTTATGCTCAAAGGTACGCGTGTTGACGGCGTGTATACAGCCGACCCGGAGAAAGATCCCACGGCTACGAAGTTTGACGACATCACCTTTGACGAGGTGTATAACCGCCATCTGAAGGTGATGGATCTCACCGCGACGGCCATGTGCAAGGAAAACAACCTGCCGGTTTATGTGTTCAACATGGATGTGGTTGGCAACCTGAAGAAGGTGCTGGAAGGCGAACCCATCGGCACTTTGGTGCACAATTAGGCTGGTAGAAAATGACATAACGGTAGGGGTGTGATAATTCGATGGCCCATCAACCCGTCATCCCATTCCCATTTTTTGGCGAAACGTGCTCAATCACGCCCCTACGGATTTGTTGAATATTTTTCCTGTTTTAGGCCCCTAAAATGGCACCTTTAAACTTTCAATCTGGAAAAAATCAATAGGCAGGGAGGAAGCAAACAAGAGATTGATTTGCGTGAAAAAGTGAAATTTGCTGTTAGGGCATTGAGATTGCGTGCGAAGAAGCATCACTTTGGTGGCCAATCATCATGCTATTGCTACGAAAGAAACATGCTGACGGCAGATTTTGAACCATGCTTTTGACATAAAAAACATAAAAAAATGAATGTGTTGCGATTTCTAAAAGTTGTAATGGTTTGCGTGACAGAGAGATATAAAAATCGCTCATTTTGGGCGTATTTGCGACCAACAGCAAGGCTGTTTGTCAATACGCGAAATATGGAGAGGTTGGTTGTCAAGAAAATTCATGAAGAGACTTCTCGAAATACCCTTGGCAGCACGGATCTTTCATTTAAAGGTGATTGTTATAACAACAAATGTAACCAATAAACCAATCAGCTATTAGCGCAAAGAAGAACATGAACGCAAGCGTTCTGACGAATGAACAAATCCACTGTCTCGTATGAAAGGAGCGCAGGCCTCCCGGTCTGCAGCTGTGGCATAACGCAGCGAGGACGTTTCGTTTCTTGATTAAGTTCGTTTTTTTTATTGGTCAGCACAGCCAACATATGGCTTTCAATTGGTCAGAACGCTTGCGTTCATAGAGTTCAGGCAAACGATTTGTTTTTACATATTTAAGTAACAGTAAAAAAAAACTTGGTACAAAAATGCTAAGCAGATTTGCACCTAACGACATAGTTCCACTTAGGTAATTGCTCATCAAATACGATTCGCTTTAGCCTTTTGGATTCATATGATTTGTCAATCGTTCTTGATTTTGATATTTTTATAGTTGATAGTAGCAACGTAAGTTCAATTAAGAAAAGAGTCGAAAATTTTGGTATTTAATAAAAAAAAACTAATTTTGTTGCAAACTACAAATGATTCTATCATGAAAAATCGGAAAACGGTTATTGTATTATTCTTGTTTGCATTGTTTTATTCACAAGTGATGCTATCTCAAGAAATAGTTACTATGGATTATGTTGAGCATATTCAAGAAAATGATGTTGTTTCAATTTCATCAAAACCTATTTTGTCAAAAGTTGCAAGAATTAATAATAGAACTGCCATTTCTTTTGACATCTCATATGATGATAATATTCCCGATTCAGTCTCCAAATGTTTGCAAGTAGCAACTGACATTTGGAGAAATTGTTTGAATATAAATTCGGATTATAAAATTCGTATCAAAGCCGTATGGGATGAACTTCCAGAAGAAGAGGATGTGATAACAACGGTCTGTTACACTAAACATAATGGTTATTTTTATCCAACAAGTTTGTATTGTTCGTTGGTTAATAATCTTGGTACAGATGGGGCGCCGGATGCAAAAATCATAATAAATAAGAATAAAAAATGGTATTGTGGTTACAATGCAGATAACAACGCTAACTATAGCAGTTTAGCACAGGCAATGCTTAGAAGTATAGCTGTTGCCTTAGGGTTTGGAAGTAGTGTGAATAAAACGGTATTATCAGGTGGCAGAGAGATAATTCGATTTTGTCAAGGAAGTTCTTCTTTGTTTGATAGTTTGCTCGTATCCTCTAATGGAGCCTGTCTAAAGAGCTATTCAAATATAGGAGCAAGGCAAAATGTAGACTTGCTAAAGTTTGTTACGGGTCAGTTTGGCGATGTCCATATTTCGGGATTTAATGCGAATGACTCCATCTACAAGATGTATACGCCTCCTGTATATGAAAATAACAAATCTTTGATATTTCTGAACAACCCAAACTCGTTGATGCATTATAACCTGAATAATTCTCTTAGAATATTACAAGTTGATTCCGTTACTGCAAATGTACTCAACAAACTCGGTTGGGATATCAAGAGTCAACAGGATGGAGAATACTCCATTGTTGGGGATAATATCCCGGAGACAGGTATTACGTCGGCTTATTCATCGCACTCCTTTTTTATTGAAGGTAACGGAAAACAGACCATTACCAATAGAAAATGGACTTTTCTACTGCCAGCAACTGATGGAAGTGATATTATAGTAAAACAATCAGAAGGGGACTTGTTTTTTTCTACAGATGCACTGAGTGATCCCAATGATTATTATATAAACATAAATGGAGATATATATGGAAAAATCATATTTTCTGGTGATATCAATGGAAAGCCAATGAAACTGGTATATAATTTAACACTTGGACTTAAGCCTGAGATATCAAGTGTTGGCTTTAATAAGACAGATATCAATGAACATAATTCATATGATGTTGATTGCAAGGTGGACTATAAAGGAGCCGAATATCTTTATGTCTCTTTAGAGGAGGAATATAGTTCATTGTCAAGAAACCAATTTGTTAGAGAGCCATATTTGGCTCATTTTACTTGCAGAAACATTTCACCTAATTATTATTCTTGGATAGATGTGACCGTGGAGAATGAATACGGAAGTGATATGTACACAATAGAACTACCTCCACTTTCAAACTTGTCAAAGAAAAAACTTCACAGAAGAGCAGTACTACAAAAAGTAACAGAGAATATTACTTCTATAAGAGTATATGATTCCAATGGTTTTTATCTTAATACAATTAAAGAACTTGAGGAAACCATAAAAATGTCTCCTGGTATGTACATTTTAAAATTCTATAATGGTAACACACTCGTCAAATCGTCAAAGCTTCTAAAATGAGATTTTTATTTCTTTTTACTTCATTAATATACTCTATAGTATCTAGTGCTCAAGTTATAGACAGAAGCATAGTTGTCAATAATATCAATAAGGTGACTCAGGATTATGCGTTTCTTGACGGAGATGTGCTATCTTTTAGAATAAAGCGTAATAGTGTTGAAAAATGTAGCTTAAATTGGGAATTATCTATTGAGTTGAAAGATAATAGTTTTATTCCTTTAATACAAGAAGATATAGTAAATGATTCTTTTAGCTTTACGATAATCCCAGAGCTATTCAAGCAAGATAATTTAAAATATAGACGTATAGAGACTAACGATAACTCATCCATGTATTATCATGCTGTGATTGTTTTGCATAATAATAATGCTGTCGTAGACACTATGTCCATATCTATAAATGTATTACCATCAATACCTAGAATTGTTAGCGCTAGTCTCGAAGGTGTGTTCGAATATGAACAATGCAGTTATAATGACCAAGCAGAACTATTTGTTTCTTTTACCGCACATTCAATGGACAAGTGCTACTTAGCCTTTATTCAATCTAGAGATAGTTTGTTTCTTCAAACATATCCAAAAGATTATATGATAACATATATTCCTATTGATTTCGTAGGTGATGACAATGGATACTCAATTAAGTACGGCGCATCAGATTGGGGACAATATTACAAGATTATGGCTCTTAATAATTATGGATGTGTGTTTTCTATGGATGCAATACATACTACAAAATTGATTAATGACCCAAATATAATATCAGCAATAGAGCAGTCCTACCAATCAACAAACATAAAGAACTTGAGTCCTGATTCTGCAAATCATATCATCTCGTGTAAAGATAATAAAATATTCCTCAATACTAGTTTTGGTGTTAGAACTCCAATAAAGATATTTTCTCTCGAAGGTCGTCTTGTCTTAAGTGACACTATTACAGATTCTATTGACATATCCTTTTTGCCGAAAGGAGTATATTTTGTAAAAGTTTTATTTAGCATGGGGAAGTATGTTTCATGTAAAATTATTAAAATATGAAAAAGTTATCATTTTTATTGCTATTTACAATGCTGACGACAGCATCATGGGGACAAACCAGTACAGAATCTGACTCATATGCCATGGACAAGTTCATTGAAAAGTGTACAGATGTGCCTGTGTTGCGTCAAATTAATGGAGGAACTGTATTTAAGGTAACTTATGAACCAGAAGAACTTTGGGATAACTCCATGAGAGGTGCATTTGAATATGCATGCAAGATATGGGAAGAACAACTCCCAAACTCCTTACCTATAAATATTTGTGCTAAAATAGGCAACATCAGGGGAACCGATAATATGAAATTGCTTTCAAGGGTTCAGTCTACTACATATGACATTAATAATCACGAAACAGTTTTGTCAAGTAGAATGAAATATGTTCTATTGGCTGAGTATAACAGTGGATATAATACAACTTATCTTGAAAGGGTTACCGATGTTGATTTCTTTAATAAGCCTGATATTGTCATCACATATAATATGAGTATGTTGAATGATTTTTCGTATTCATTAGACAATACTCCCGTTAATAAATATGACTTTGTAACCATTGTACTTCGAGATATTGCACGAGGGCTTGGCTTTTCATTTAACATGACAGCGAACTCCCAAAAACAAACACTGGAAGACACAAATAGACCTTTAACCTATTATGAAAGCATTGTAAGACAAGCAATTGGAGGAGATAATCTCTCCGAAGCATATACAAATGCCACTCAAGGTTCACTTACTGTTTCTGTTGATTATTATGGCAGCATGTTACATTTGTACGCACCAACTACTTGGCAAAATGGGATATCATTGAATTATCTAATTCCTGAAGAGTCGAAAAACTTTACCGAGCTTCTCTCTTATAACTTTGGCAAAGGAAGTGTAGTAAGAAACATAGTCGATAATTACAAAAATATATTTCATGATTTTCAAGGGTGGAAAAGGTATAATATAACAACGGGGTATTCACCTGTTTCTGTAAGTTCTGATGGTTCCTCTGGCAATATCGTAACTTACAATGGCGATATTACAATCCGTGACAATTCACATAATCAATACAATATATCCCAAAAAGTAAACACGATTCAGTACCCACCCTTGAAATATGAGCAGACATCAAATGCTAATGTCTTTGATTTGGAGTCTTACCTTTTTCCTTACAATTATCGATATCCAGATAAAAGTGGGCCGGGTGATTGGTTAATTTCGTTGCTCAAAAAAGATGGAACTTGGGATTTAGTATATAGACAATCATCTGGAGGGTTCAATATTCCCTTAGAAACAAGAATGGCCGATTGGAATATTAGTTCTAATTTCGAGCAATACCAAAGAACTTGTGATGGATATATACGTTGTAGGATTACTCGATATGAAGAAGTTTATGATTATCTTTATCATCGACCATATTATATCATAAAAAATCATTATTATGTTTTAGACTATTTACCTCAGAAAGTAAAAATGAGATATTTAGCTCCTATTCAGGCATCCTCTGCTTTTGCCAAGCCATCTATAAATAACGACTATAGGCAAGATATCACGATAAGTATAAAAAATTTAGAGGGTGTCAATCGTATAGTTGTTGAGCAACTTGAAGAAGGAAATGACTTGCCTATTAAATACGAGGTAAAAGATTTCCAGAAAGGCTATTTTGTTGCAAATGTAGACAAAGAATTGAAAACTGAATTTGTGGCTTATTCGTATAATAATAATGGAAGTTCGAAAAGCGAAACACTTATAGTTCCTCCATTAGTTTCATATGATTTTATCGTTGATTTCTCAAATGAAAATATTTTAATCAATAACAACTTGCAAAAAAAGCCTGTTTCAATTAATTATAATATATACTCTGTATCACCATCTTCATTAAGAAATGTGAAGCGTGGTGTTCTTAACCATCATGGTTCTACAATACAAATTAGCGATTTAAGCAATGGCTCTTATATTTTAGATATCAGCTCAGGGAACAAACGAAAGTCAGTGAAATTTGTAAAATAAAATTTAAGGAATGGGGTGTATGCTTGTCATGCGTTTGTTCCCTATGTCTAATATGATATTATGGAACAGGAAAAGCGAATTGGCTTATGTGACAAAGTGACAGTGGCTTTGTTATTTAGGGATATTCTGTAAATCCATGCAGTGTTATCTCAAAGTCTCCACCGCCCGAATGAGCGCCTGCTCGTTTTATTTCATTCCAACGAGTGTCCTGGATGAAACAAAGCGCAGGCGTTTTTCCTTAGTTCTTAATTTCCGTTTCAGCGGGTTCTTCTTCAAATTCAACGTATTCGCCTTCGTCTTTTTTGAAGATTTTTTTGTTTATTTCATCAGCATCCCGATGGTCTACCACCGTTTGGGTTGTGCTTCTACGGTGCTGCTGTCGCTGTGCTGACCCCTTGGCCTGCTCTCTGAACTGTCTGGCACCTTCGCGGAAAATGCTGATAAACTTTGCTGCAGAAAAGCCTACCACCAACAAGCCGATGAGGAAAATGATAAAAATTATTTTGAATATCATAGTTTCTGTTCTTTGTCGTGATTCATCTTGGTGATTTTTGACCTACCTGTCAGTAACAATCCCAAGGATATGAGGAAGTAGCAGGCGATGACAATCCACCAACCTTTCAACACGCCAAACGTTACGAGCACAACAGCGGTGAAGATGATGAAACTGTGCCGGATGGCGTTGCCCTTCCATTTAAAGTTTTTGAATTTAAGGGCGAACATGGGAATCTCGCTGACCAATAGATAACAACTCAACAGCAGCAGTACTAAAATGTATACCAGTGCGCCGGCATTGTTTTCAAGCCAGGCAGGGCTTGTGACGATAAGCGATCCCCAAAACAGGGCGTTCGCTGGTGTGGGAAGCCCAATAAACGAATCGGTTTGACGCGTGTCAATATTGAATTTGGCCAGCCGCAGTGCCGAGAAAGCTGCCATGAGGAAGGCCAGAAAGGGAATGAACGTGCGGTAAGGGTCGAACGAAAATGCCTCTGACGTAGTAAGAAACGACGGGTAGTCGATGACCGTAAGCTCACAAAAAATCATGGTGGACGGTGCTACGCCAAAGGTGACGCAGTCGGCCAGCGAGTCTAATTCCTTGCCGATGGGCGATGATACCTTCAGAAAGCGGGCCGACATGCCGTCAAAAAAGTCGAATGTGGCTCCGGCGAGTATCCATATCAAGGCCATCTTGGCATCGCCGATAAAGGCGAAACAAGTTGCGATGCAGCCCGAGATGAGGTTGCTGCAAGTCAGTGCGTTGGGTATGTTTCTTTTGATGAAGTTGCTCATTTGTATGGTAGAGGTTCGGTAGGGTAGTGCGGGCGACGTGCGTCAGCCCGATTGCCGTTCCCGCTTTGTTTTATTTCAGTTTTGCAATGACGGTTTGGTCGCCCGTTGTTTTTTGTCCCATTTTCACGCACACTTCTGTTCCGAGCGGCAGGTATACGTCCACGCGCGAACCAAACTTGATGAAGCCCAGGTGCTCGTCAATGTAGCAGTCTTCACCTTCCTTAGCGTAAGTCACGATGCGTCGGGCCATGGCTCCGGCAATCTGTCGGCAGAGAACGTCCACACCGTCGGGCGTAGTGATGATGACATCGCTGTGCTCATTTTCCTCACTGGCTTTGGGCAGCCATGCCTTGTGGTAGTTGCCGTTTTGGTGATGAACCAATTTCACCTTACCGTCAACCGGAAACCAGTTGGCGTGAACGTTGAACAGGCTCATGAAGACCGAAATCATGAGGCGCTTTTCGTGAAAGTACTTGTTTTCTTCCACCTCCTCAATCACCACGATTTTGCCATCAGCCGGGGCCACTACAATCTTGTCGGTGTCCTCAGAAGGAAAATAGCGGATGGGACATTGAAAGAAATTGATGACGATGCAATATATCGTTCCGAAGATAACCGTAAAGGCATAAAATGGGATTTTAGTTTCGAACGACCGCCATAATAGCAATGCAATGGCTGCAATGGCAATGAATCCCCAAATCAGGGTGTCTGTTCCTTCGCGATGTATACGGATTTTCTTCAGTTTTTTGATTCTTTTAATCATAGTATGAAAACCGATTAGAAGTTTGTGCAAAGATAATTGTTTTTTAGAAACCGCACAAACTTTTACGCTCATTCTTTGGCTGTGTCGCGCATATTGAGTACCTTTACGCTCCAAATAAATTGAGCACATGAACGATTTTGTCCACCTACACGTACATACTTATTATTCCATTCTGGACGGTCAGTCGCCTGTGAAGCGACTCGTTGACAAGGCTGTTGCCGACGGGATGCGCGGCCTGGCCATCACCGACCATGGAAACATGTTTGGCATCAAGGAATTTTTCGACTATGCCAACACGGTGAACCAGCAGTTGAAGACCGACGGCAAGCAGCCCTTCAAGCCCATCTTTGGTTGTGAGATGTACGTGGCTCGGCGCAGTAGGTTCGACAAGGTCAAGGATATGGGCGACATGAGTGGTTACCACCTCATCGTGTTGGCGAAGAACTACCGCGGCTACAAAAACCTCATCAAACTGGTGAGCCATGCCTGGGAGGAGGGCTATTACATGCGGCCGCGTACCGACCGTGAGGAATTGGAGAAATATCATGAAGACCTCATCGTTTGTTCGGCCTGCCTGGCCGGCGAGGTGCCACGCAAAATCATTGCCGGCGACATGGCCGGAGCCAGGGAAGCGGTGGAGTGGTACAAGCGAGTATTTGGTGACGATTATTACCTGGAGATACAACGCCACGAGGTGAAAGACCCCTCCATTCGGGCCAACCGTGAGGCCTATCCCATGCAGCAGCGCGCCAATCAGGTGATTTTCAACCTGGCTAAGGAGTATGGCGTTAAGGTGGTGTGCACCAATGACGTTCACTTTGTGGACAAAGAGAACGCCGAGGCCCACGATCACCTGCTGTGTCTCTCTACGGGGAAAGACCTTGACGACCCCACGCGCATGCTCTATTCCAAGCAAGAGTGGTTCAAAACCCGCGAAGAGATGAACAACATCTTCAGCGATGTGCCAGAAACGATGGCGAATACCATCGAGATTCTAAATAAGGTGGAAACCTATTCCATCAACCACGACCCCATCATGCCCAACTTCCCCATTCCCGAATCGTTTGGAAGGGAAGAGGATTGGAAACAAAAGTTCACGGAGGAAGACCTTCTTCGTGAGTTTACCACCGATGAGAATGGCGAAAATCCCATGTCAGAGGAAGACGCGCAGAAGCGGGTAGACCATCTGGGTGGCTATGAGAAGATGTATCGCATCAAGTTTGAGGCCGACTATTTGCAGCATCTTGCATACGAGGGTGCCAAGCCATTGTATGGCGACCCGCTGCCCAAGGAGGTGGACGACCGCATACGCTTTGAGCTTCATGTGATGAAGACCATGGGTTTTCCGGGTTATTTCTTGATAGTATCCGACTTTATTCGTGCGGCCCGAGAGGAATTGGGCGTGATGGTAGGACCGGGACGTGGGTCGGCAGCCGGGTCGGTTGTGGCCTACTGCTTGGGCATCACGAAGATTGACCCCCTGAAATACGACTTGCTGTTCGAGCGTTTCTTGAATCCTGACCGTATCTCTTTGCCCGATATCGACACCGACTTTGATGACGATGGCCGGGGAAAGGTGCTGAAATGGGTGATGGACAAGTATGGACACGAGAACTGTGCGCACATCATCACCTACGGCAGTATGGCGACCAAGAACTCTATCAAGGACGTGGCGCGGGTGGAAAAACTGCCGCTGGAGCGAGCAAACGCTTTGTGCAAGGCCATTCCGGACAGGCTTCCCGATAAGATGAAAATGAACCTCACCAACGCCATCAAATGCACACCCGAGCTGCAGATGGCCGAAGCCTCTACCGACATACGCGAGAGCAACACCATCAAGTATGCCAAAATGCTGGAGGGAACGGTGCGGGGAACGGGCATCCATGCCTGTGGTTTCATCATCTGTCGCGACCCCATCAGCGACTGGGTACCCGTGTCAACGGCCGATGACCCTGACTTTAAGGACGAAAAGACCAACTGTACGCAGTATGATGGGCATGTGATTGAGGAAACAGGACTGATAAAGATGGACTTCTTGGGGCTGAAAACCCTGTCTGAGTTGAAGGAAGCGGTAAAAAATGTGAAGCTAACGAAGAACATAGACATTGACCTCGACAAGATTCCCATTGACGACGAATTGACTTACAAGCTTTACCAAGAGGGTCGCACCATCGGCACGTTCCAGTTTGAGTCGGCTGGCATGCAGAACTATCTGCGCCAGTTGAGTCCGACGAAGTTTGAGGATCTCATCGCCATGAACGCCCTCTACCGCCCCGGTCCCATGGACAACATCCCGTCGTTCATCGCGCGTAAGAAAGGAGAGGAGGAGATTACGTATCCCATTCCGGTGATGGAACGGTATTTGAAAGATACAT
Organism: Prevotella sp. SGI.027; assembly: GCA_050315175.1. Lineage (GTDB taxonomy): Bacteria > Bacteroidota > Bacteroidia > Bacteroidales > Bacteroidaceae > Prevotella. Next base: position 2,424 of record JBNPOM010000053.1, on the reverse strand, counting down.
ACGGCATCACCGTTTATCAAGAGCAGGTGATGTTGCTCTCGCGCTTGCTGGCCAATTTCACGCGTGGTGAGAGTGATGCCCTGCGTAAGGCGATGGGTAAGAAGAAAAAGGCGATAGTAGATGCCATGAAACCCAAGTTCATCGAAGGCGGCAAGAAGAACGGATATGATGAGAACGTGTTGGACAAGATATGGGCCGACTGGGAGAAGTTCGCATCTTATGCCTTCAACAAGTCGCACGCGGCCTGCTATTCGTGGGTTGCTTTCCAAACGGCATACCTCAAGGCGCACTATCCTGCCGAGTTCATGGCGGCCATCATGAGTCGCCGCAAGGACCAGATAACAGAAATATCCAAGCTGATGGACGAGTGCAAATCGCTGCGCATAGCCACATTGGGACCCGACGTCAACGAGAGCTATCAGAAGTTTGGCGTGAACCACAAGGGGGAAATACGCTTTGGTCTTGCTGCCATCAAGGGCATGGGTGCCGCTGCCGCTACCGCCATCATCGATGAGCGCGAGGCCAATGGACTGTACCAAGATATTTTCGATTTTGCACACCGGGTAGACTTTACTCAGGTCAACCGCAAGGCCTTCGAGAGTTTGGCGCTCAGTGGTGGGTTCGACTGTTTTGGTATTCCACGAGAGAGTTACTTCACAGCCAACAACAAAGGCGAACTGTTTATAGACACGCTCGTGCGCTATGGACAGCTCTATCAGAGCAAGAAATCAGAAATAGAACATTCGCTGTTTGGCGGAGAAGATGCCGTAGAGATTGCCACACCACCCATTCCTAAACCGGAGTTGTGGAGCAACATTGAGAAATTGAATCGTGAGCATGAGCTGGTGGGAATCTATCTTTCGGCCCATCCGCTCGACGAATTCAGCATCGTATTGAAGAGCATGTGCAACACATCGTGCACCGAACTGGGCGACAAGGCCGAGTTGGCCAAAAAGGCAGACGTGGTTTTCGCTGGCATGATTACCGATGTGAAGGACAAATTTACAAGAACCGGAAAGCCTTGTGGCTTCGTGACAATAGAAGATTTTAGCGGAACAGGCGAGATAGCCTTCTTTGGTGAGGAATGGGGAAAGTGGAAAGGCATGATGGTAGTGGGCAGTACCGTTTATCTTACTGGCAAGTGTACCCAGCGATACCGGGACAGCAACTACTACGACTTCCGCATCAACGATGTTCAGTACTTACAAACGGTAAGAGACAAGCAGATACACAGACTGACCATTGTTGTGGACAGCGAGGCCATCGATGAAGTGGTGGTGAACGACATCGTGTCGATGCTGCAAGATTCGAAGGGCAACACGCAGCTGTGCTTCCAAGTAGTAGATAAGAAGCATCATACCAGTATTTTGCTTCATTCAGGGTTCCAGCAAATCAGTTTGAGTCATGACCTGATCAGATATATCGAGGGAAACCCCAATATGGATTATCTGGTGAATTAATTTGGCACGATGCTTGCATGATTCATGATAATCATTTATCTTTGTCATAAAGATATATAAAAATCAAATAAAAGATGGAAGTAAAAATCACAAGCGAGAATTTCGAGAGTTACAAGAATGGCGATCTGCCATTGGTAGTGGATTTATGGGCTACATGGTGCGGACCCTGTCGCATGGTAGGTCCTGTTATCTCTGAATTGGCAAACGACTATGATGGGAAAATCGTCGTAGGTAAATGCGACGTAGAAGAGAATGACGACATCGCCATGCAGTTTGGTGTGCGCAACATCCCTACCATCCTCTTCTTCAAGGGAGGAGAGCTGGTAGACAAATTCGTCGGGGCAGCCTCAAAGGCAACGCTCGATGAGAAGTTCAAGGCCCTGCTGTAATAGCGGTCTAATCAATGAGGAAAGTATGGTGGATGTAAGGCATCTGCCATACTTTTCTTTTTTTTTTATGAGGCGAAGGCTACTTCTCGTTTCATCCTTCGTTTCTCATTTCTCACACCACAATGGCACCTGCCACTTGGTAGAATGCTTACGCATATTTAAAGTTGTTCTTATTTTTCGGCGGCAAAAAGAATCACACCGGACGGTTCTGGTCATATTAACATAGTGAGTTGGATGACCAGGAGAACCCTCTCCATGATCTTTCTTTTTATCTTTTAAGATCTTTTATTTTTCAGCATATAATATATTGTATAAACAACTATTATCCCTATCAAGAACAAAGCGACTTTTTCTGTGTAAATTTTACTTGTTAGCGCTAAGACCGTTATTGCGAGAATTCCCCCACAACTGCCTTGAATAGTTTTCCATAGAGGAATGTTTGTACTGGCGTCCTTTTTAAATAGTTTCCAAAAACTAAGAATAAACAAGTAAATGTCAACAACTAAAATTGAAATAAAAATATAGTTCATATTCGTAAGTACTGCTGTCCAAAGAAAAGTTCTCAGACATGATTA
>JBNPOM010000052.1:0-20271 GCA_050315175.1 Prevotella sp. SGI.027 | reverse complement strand
CGAAATAAAGCTGTTGGTTGACTGTATCAGAATTCATACCAAAGGGTTCTGGTACAGTTAAACACTAAAACTATTGATGCACACGTTGCATCTACCGACAAATAAACAAAATCTCTAATACGTTTTAAAATCATGAAAAAAGTTTTCTTTTCCCTGGCGTTGTCAATAATATTTTCAACAATGCCACTCCTGGCACAAAACACCGGAGCTTTTCCACGAGTCAATCAAAGCGATGTGCGCATCGTCAACTATTATACGCGATACTGCTACAGTCCTACACTTAAAAATGTCGATGTAAACAGAATAGCAAATGTCATCAACAAACTGGATGCAGACATCGTTTGCATACAGCAATTGGATAGTTGCACATCGCGTTCCAACAAAGAGATCCAGACAAGCAAGCTGGCCGAACTAACCCACATGCATGACTACTTCATGAAAACCGTAACACTGAAGGATGGTGGGGCTCAAGGACAAGTAATTCTCACACGCGACAAACCTCTGTCTGTTCAATATGTTCAACTACCTGGAAAGATAGAAAAACGAGGTGCCGTCATTGCTGAATTCGAAAAATATGTCATTACCTCAACACACTTTGACACAGAAACCACAAATAGGATAACGGCGTTAACCACATTGAAAGAAAAGCTCAGCGCCTACAACAAAACCGCTTTCATCTCAGGTTATTTTAATGAAGGTAATCTCAACAGCGAATTCTTCAAGAAAGTGATGGCTGATTGGACAATTCAAAATGAAAGAGTGGCTACAGAAAACTCACGTAAAAAGCGTGAACTCGACTTTATCGTTTCTCTCAATGGTGACCACAACCCCTACTGTACCAACACAAAAGTAGTGACATCCCTCGAAAGTCTGAACCTGATAGAGGCATCGTTGCACTATCCTGTTTTCTGTGACTTCAAGAACTTAAGAACGAAGTCGACAAACATTCTACACATCGACCCGGAACAAAAAAACAATGCGTATTATAATCTTCAAGGCACCAAAATAGAAAATCCAACGAAAGCAGGGGTATACATCCATCATGGAAAGAAAGTTCTCATCAAATAATATTTGCATGAAAGCATAGCTGTTGAGCAAAACTTTTTTGCCATCAACCAGGCAGGAGGCAAACACCAGTCGCAGGTGCCTGCCTCCTGTTTTCGTGCTTACCCGTTGCGCATACTCCCACCTACCTAACATGCACATATGCGAATTATGGAAAGATTTTTCCACCAATCTGATAATCATTTCGTTAGATGATTTTAGCAACTAAAATACAATCAAAAAGTGATGTGTTTTTGGCAAAAAAGGTGTTCAATAGGATACAACTTAGGAGGTTAAAGCATGCATATTGCACCGCAAAAGCATGCATATTGCCGATTTGCTCCACGTGAATGTGGCAAAAACTGGTGATATGAAGGCTTTCAACACCTAAAAAATCGCCCTATTTTATCTATTTCGCAATTTTATTTTGTCAAAGAAAACGAATCGGTTTAACATACGAAAGGTTTATTAACACAATGACGAGAAACATCGCGCATCACACCCTCACTGCAGGAGCCTTATAACAGGAAACCATCAGCTGCATGGGGATAAATAGTCGGAGAATATAACCACACAAAAATAAATATCGCTATCTTTGCAACAAATTAACGAAAAACGAGTTAATAAAAGAAAGAGAAAAAGAGATTTTACCCACAATATGAAAAAAGTCAGTCTATATATTCTGCTACTCATGCTGTGCCCGCTGACCCTCGCGGCACAATCTTCCATGTCAGACGAACAGGTTCTTGAATTCGTCATGAAAGAGAACGCCGCAGGCACCTCACAGGCACAAATCGTAACCAAGCTGATGCAGCGCGGCGTGAACATTCAACAAATCAGGAGAATAAAGGATAAATACGAACGACAGACCAAGCGCAAAGGACTGGGAAACATGGCCGACCAGACCGTAGACCAGACAGAAACACGTATGCGGCAGGCCAATGGCAATTCGAAAGAGGCAAGGGCGAAGTATAACACCATCAAGGAGCAAAGGAGAGATGCCAAGCAACTTTCAACCAACAGGCTGCAACCACAGATACAGTGGCAGGACCAATATGATGAAGACAGCGAAGAGTTTAAGCTGATGCAGCAAGAACTGAGTTACCTCACGCCCACCGATTCCATCAAATGGCTCAAGCAGATACTCAAGCAGCAGACTGAGAACAAGAAGAAAGTTTTCGGCAGGGACATCTTTAACAACAAGGATCTGACCTTTGAACCCAGCATGAACATCGCCACACCGCAAAGCTATCGGTTGGGACCGGGCGACGCCGTGTTTGTTGATATCTATGGCGCGTCACAAAAGTCGATTCAATCTACGGTATCACCCGACGGTGACATCAATATCGAAGGTTTTGGCCCTATACAGGTGAGCGGACTGACCATCGCGCAGGCCAACCAACGACTACGTGCGCAATTGGGTGCACGATACAGCAGCAGCAAGGTGCGCCTCACCCTGGGACAGAGCCGCACCATCACCATTAACGTGATGGGCGAAGTGCGGGCACCTGGCACTTATACAGTTTCAGCCTTCGCTTCTGTTTTTCATGCCCTTTACATGGCTGGAGGAACCAACGACTTGGGAACGCTGCGCGAAATCAAGATTTATCGCAACAACCGCCTCATCTCTCAAGCCGACGTTTACGACTATATTCTTAACGGCAAGATGACGGGCAACGTGCGCCTGACGGATGGTGACGTGATCTACGTGGGACCCTACAACTGCCTGGTGAACATCACGGGAAAGGTGAAACGTCCCATGTACTATGAAATGAAGAGCAATGAGAGCGTGGGTACGCTGCTGAAATACGCAGGAGGTTTCACGGGCGACGCCTATAAAAAGGCAGTACGCTTGGTTCGCAAGACGGGTCGCGAATTTGCGGTATTCAACGTTTCCGAATTCGACCTGAACACCTTCCACATTGCCGATGGCGACTCGGTATCGGTCGACTCGATTATTCAACGCTATAACAATACGGTAGAAATAAAAGGAGCCGTATTCCGTCCAGGCTTGTATCAACTGGGCAACGACATCAACAGCGTGCGCACCTTGGTACAACATGCCGAAGGACTGAAGGAAGAAGCCTTCACCTCCCGGGGCGTCATCCATCGCATGAAGGAAGACCGCACCCTGGAAGTGGTGGCGGTTGACGTGGCGGGCATCATGAACGGCACCGTGGCCGACATGCCCTTGAAGGAGAACGACGTGCTCTTCATCCCCACGAAGCGCGAGATGATGCAGCAGCAAACCATCACCATCCATGGTGAGGTACAATATCCTGGCGTGTACAAATATGCAGACAATGAGACGCTGGAGGACTTCGTGTTGCAAGCGGGCGGACTTAAAGAAACTGCATCTACCGTAAAAGTAGATGTTGCACGTCGCATCGTCAACTCCAAAGCCCTCACCACCGACTCACTCATTGCCAAGACATACACCTTTGCCTTGAAAGACGGCTTTGTTATCGACGGCGAACCCGGCTTTGTGCTTAAACCCTACGACGAAGTGTATGTACGCAAGAGTCCAGGCTACAGTACTCAGAAGAATGTAAGCGTAGAGGGCGAGGTAATGTTTGGTGGCACCTACACCATGTCCAAGCGCAGCATGCGGCTCACTGACCTGCTGCAAGCTGCTGGTGGAGTGACCGACTTAGCATACATCAAGGGCGCACGGTTGGAGCGCGTACCCAATGCTATAGAAAGGTCAAGAATGGAGACAGCCCTGAAGATGCAGCAAGAAGAAATGCAACGCCAACTATTGCAGATGGCTGCCAGCAGCAACAACGCTGGCGCCATACAGCAGTTGGGACAAAATACGTCAACTGCCCAATTGAAGAAATTTGAGATTCCCGCCACAGTTCCCGTAGGTATCGAACTGGACAAAGCCATTGCCGATCCCAATAGCGACGCAAACATTATGTTGCGTGAAGGCGACCGCCTCATCCTACCACAATACACCGCTACCGTCAAGATTAACGGAGCCGTGATGTATCCTAACACAGTAGCCTACCAAAAAGGAAAGAAAGCCAAATACTATATCAATGCAGCAGGAGGATTTGCCCAAAATGCCCGTAAGAGCAACGCTTATATCATCTACATGAACGGTATGGTAAACAAGGTTTCACAAGGAGCAAAAATAGAACCGGGTTGCGAAATTGTAGTTCCCAGCAAGCTATCTCGCAAGATGAGCATTGCAGAAACAATGAGCCTGGGCAGTGGCATCACCAGCATCGCCGCCATGATAGCCACAATAGCGAATATGGTGAAGTGAGATTAGATAAACAAAATAAATAGAGATATGACAGGAAACAATGAAAATATAAAACAAATTGACTTTAACAAGATTTTAAAACAGATAAGACCGTACAAAAAGGAGTACATCGTTACACTACCTATTGTTTTTGTTCTGTCTTGCTTGTTGATTATTTGTGTTCCACGCTATTATACCTCAACTGTCAAACTTGCACCTGAATTAGCAAGCCTAAATTCTAACTCATTATCTGATCTTGCATCATCATTTGGTTTTGATATAGGAGGATCTGCGAAAAATGGGGATGCTATATTTCCTGAACTTTACCCAGACGTAATAAGTTCTAACGATTTTATTGTCAATCTCTTTAACATACAAGTAGTTACCAAAGAAAGGAATCTCAAAACAACATATTTTAATTATTTGTCTAAATATCAAAAAAGTGCATGGTGGAACAAAGCTTTATATGGTATAAAAAGCTTGTTTTCAAAGAACGAAGCATCTGTCAATAAATCACAGAAAGTAAATCCTTTCATGTTAACTAAAAAAGAAGATATGGTAGCAAAAGCTATCTCGGGAAAAGTAAAATGTAGTGTTGACAAAAAAAATTATGTCATTTCCATAACAGTGGAAGACCAAGACCCACTAATTGCCGCTACTATTGCAGATACAGTAAGAGTGCATTTACAAAATTTCATCACAGCCTATCGAACAAAAAAAGCTATTAACGATTATAACCATATCAAACAATTAGTAGAAGACGTTAAAAGTAAGTATGAACAAAAGAGGCGTCAGTACGGAGCTTATTCAGATGCCAATCAAGATGTTGTATTAGAGAGTTTTCGTCTCAAACAAAACGATCTTGAAAACGAAATGCAATTATATTACAACAATTACACTGCATTGCAAAACAAATTAGAAGTTGCAAGAGCTAAAGTCATGGAACAAACACCAGCTTTCACAACGCTCCAAAATGCTTCTGTACCTCTCAAGCCAGCAGGACCTAAACGCATGCTCTTTGTTTTAGGAATGACGTTTTTAGCTTTTGTCGTTATCACATTGTACGCTTTGCGCAGCATGATATTCACAGAAGAATAAATATGAAGATGGATTGTTTGATGAGCAACCAGACAAAGACTAAAAGAATAGCGTACAACAGCATTATTCTTTTTATTCGTATGCTCATCATCTCTCTCATTAATCTTTACGCCATAAGGTGGGTATTGAAAAGTTTGGGGGTTATAGACTATGGTATTTTCAATGCTGTAGCAGGCATTGTGCTTTTAGGAGCAAGTGTTAGTGGGGTGTTAGCCATGACCACACAGAGGTTTTACTCGTTCGCATTGGGTGAGAAAAAAGAGGATAAGGTTGCTAAAATATTTTCTGTTTCGTTAAACCTTGTGCTGATTCTTTCCATCCTCATCATTGTTGTTTTAGAACTTGTGGGACCTCATTTCATCACCACGCAAATGACCATACCTACACATCGGCTAAATACTGCCTTGTGGGTTTTTCATTTTTCCATTCTCTCCTTTGTACTCAGTTTTGCGCAGATTCCTTTCATGGGTTTAGTGTATGCCCAAGAAGATATGTGGATTTATGCGCTTATATCCATGATAGAATGCGTGTTAAAACTGCTTCTTGCCATATTTGTAGGAAAAATGATGGCTGACCATTTACAGATGTATGGCATCGGCTTGTCTGCCATTACCTTTCTCTCGCTACTTCAATATCTTTTCTTCTCCCTCAAAAGATATAAAAATTGTCGCTATGTACTTGTAAAAGAAAAAAACATCTACCGTGAGTTCGCTGTTTTCTCGGGTTGGACACTCTTTGGTACCATAGCAGGCGCAGCGGTTATACAAGGTAGCGCAATATTACTCAACACGTTCTTCTCTCCTCGCGTCAACTCCGATTATGCCATAGCCAACCAAATATATAATGCGTTGAACATGTTGGTTGCTACGGTGTTCATAGCTTTTCGCCCCGTCATGATAAAATCGTATGCGGAAGGTAACACACCATACTTAGATAAGATATTTTCATTAAGCAATAAGGTTATTTACTACATGTTATTACTTGTAGCCATACCTGTATTTTTTGAAATGAACACATTACTGACCTTTTGGTTAGGACAACAAGCCGTAACCCCGAACACAGTACTCTTCGCACGGCTTTATCTTGTTTATACGGTATGTATGTCTCTTCATAATCCCATTACGGCTATTGTGCATGCAACAGGAAATATTAAGCAATATTGCATCATCGTAGAAAGCACAATGTTATTATGCTTACCCCTATCATGGATATCTTATAAAATGGGTGCAGCTCCATACATGCTTTTCATAGCATTAACTATCCTTAGCATCGTTGGTCATGCTTTGCGTTTATGGGTTCTTAAAACAGTATACCACGCATTTGAGCTATCATCCTATTTGTGTTCGTTTCTCATTCCCGCTTGTCTCATTACAACAGGAAGTTATGTAGCAGCTTTATGCGTTCATCAAACAGTCGAACAGCCTTTTCTTAGATTATGCCTTGTCAGCTTAGGCTCTTTTATAGTTGTCAGTTTGCTGTTGTATTCTTTCGGATTAAACAATGAGGAGAAGCAACATCTTGCTCATCTGATTCTTAAGTATAAATCAAAGTAGAGATGGCTTATATTGTTATTGTCATATACGTGATATGTTGCTTTTTTGCTTTATTCGAAGAACGAATAAAGCAATATAGAACTGCAATTTATATAAGTTTAGGCTTTTTATTAGTACTTGTTGCTGGACTCAGACCTGTGGGTATAGATCCCGATTCTCTTAATTATGAAAACACATTTCTGAATTACACCTCTCCTAATGCTTCTGATAACGTAGAATACTCATACATCCTTTTTTCACAAATCATCAACTTTTTTACCAACGATGTTCATGTGCTATTTTTATTCTATGCGCTTTTAGGAGTAGGAATAAAAATGTATGCATTTAGAAAATACTCTTCCACTTGGTTGCTTTTTTTGGCTCTATATATAAGTAATTATTATATCATGCATGAGTGTATGCAAATACGAACTGGCGTATTATCAGGACTCCTACTTGTTGCACTTACGAAAATAGGAGATGGAAACAGAAAAGTTGCCGCTGTGATTTTGCTAATTGGTTTTTTCTTTCATTATTCAGCCCTTATTCTTCTTCCCATTTTATTCTTATCAAATAAAGAGATGAACAAGAAACAAAGAACGAAATGGCTTACCCTTGTTTTTGCCTCATACCTTATATTCATCATGGGGCAGTCTTTTTTTGTTAATTTTGGTACAAATTTGCCATATATAGGTAATAAATTGGCATTATACCAAAAGGGAACGGAATTAGGAAAGATATCAGCTTCAACAAATGTTTTTGGACCAATTTATTTGTTTGGATTATTTCTGTATTTATACATTTTATACTTTTACGATACTATTAGTAAGCACAACAAATATCTACCACTACTGATAAAAGTTTTTTCTTTAGGTTTCTTCTTTTTTGCTTCATTTTCATTCCTTCCTGTTTTTGGACAAAGGGTCAGTATGTTATATAAAACCGTTAGTATTATTTTATTTGCCAACATTTATTACACCATACGCCCAAAATGGGTTGCTGTTAGTATTACAGCCATAATCGGTTTATTGTATTTAAACTATTCACTTCCAGAAATCGGACTTACTTTATTTTGGAAAGTATAATTATTAAATGAAACAAATGAAAAAAACAATTATAAAAGTTTTAGATATGATAGGACTACTTCTATCACACATACCTTTTACTATAAGTTTTATAAATGCCTCATCCATTCTTAACAGGATATACACAGGTTATATTAGACATAAATTCAAAAAAATAGGTAACTCCGTCATTTCTTATAAACCATTATTTTTATATGGTTGCAAAAATATAGAGATAGGAAATAATACGACACTCGAAAAAGACCTTCAACTAACATCATGGGGAGGAAGAATACATATAGGCAATAGATGTTTGATACGCAGAGGAGCCCACATTAGTGCTGCAAACAGTATCATAATCGGAGATAATCTCTTAACTGGAACGAATGTTTTAATTACAGACAATTCCCATGGAGACACGGATAATAAAACATTAAATATTCCTCCAGTAGAACGCCCCATCTTTAGTAAAGGACACGTTAAAATAGGTAATAATGTATGGCTAGGTAACAATGTATGCATAATGTCCAACGTTACAATTGGCGATTGTGTGGTAATTGGTGCCAATAGTGTGGTTACTCATAATATTCCAAGTTATGCAATAGCAGCAGGAATACCGGCGAGAATAATAAAAATAAGCAAAACAAAATAAAATGAATCAAGTACATCTTATTCCAACAGCTGGACTATGCAATCGGATGCGCGCTATTGCATCTGCCATACACATAGCTAAAAAGATAAATCGTCCCTTACGCATATTTTGGAATCAATATGAGGGTCTGAATGCAAAATTCTCAGATTTGTTTCAACCCATACCTGTTGAAAAGACTTTCGTTGAAGATACCCAAAAATGGAAATACTGCATTAATTATAGGAAAGATTATTTGCTGCGGAGAATATTTCTCATGAACTATATGCAGGTCTTGTACAACATCAGCGTACGAAATGAGGAAAATATTTTCAGCAAGATAATAGACAAACGAGGAGACTTGCTACTTATCTCTTGTTTTGACATGTCTGAAATGTATCCATTACGACAAATTTTCATACCAACACCCGAAATACAAGGTATGATTGACGAAATGACAAGACAATTTACAAACCACACCATTGGTATTCATATCAGACGAACAGATAACACGATGTCTATACAAGAATCACCAATAAGCAGTTTTGTCGAGTTTATGGAAAGAGAAATTGAGAAAGATGCGAAAGTAACTTTCTACATCGCTTCGGATGACAAGGAAGTAAAAGAGTTCATGCAAAACAAGTTTTCTTATAGGGTATTATTTGCAAATATAGAATTGTCTCGTTCTTCTTTGTTAGGTATGAAAATGGCGGTTTCAGAACTTTTTGCACTGAGTAAAACTACTAAGATCTTGGGGAGTTATTATTCCTCATACTCACAAATAGCGGCGGAATTAGGTGGCATTCCTATTCAGTATGCATTGCAACAAAATTAAGAACGATAAAAAAAACAAACAATGAAAGCGAGAGTAATAGCATACTATCTTCCACAGTTTCATCCCATTCCCGAAAATGACAAGTATTGGGGAAAGGGGTTCACCGAGTGGACAAATGTAGCAAAGGCGAAGCCACTGTTTAAGGGACATTATCAACCACGCATACCTGCGGATTTGGGGTTTTACGACCTGCGCCTGCCAGAGGTTCGAGAGCAACAAGCGCAAATGGCTCGCGAAACTGGCATAGAGGGCTTTTGCTATTGGCACTACTGGTTTGGCAACGGCAAGAGACTGCTGCAGCGTCCTTTCAACGAAGTGTTGCAAAGCGGAAAACCCGACTTCCCATTTTGCTTAGCATGGGCAAACCATTCATGGAAAACGTCTACATGGGAGAATGGAGGAAAAGACCGCATGATAGTGGAGCAACGATATCTTGGTGAAGAAGATTATACCATGCACTTTCAAGAAGTATTGCCTGCCTTTAGGGATAAACGCTACATAACCATTGAAGGCAAACCGCTGTTTACCATCTTCGACCCTTACAATTTTCGCGATGTGTCTAACTTTATAAAGACATGGCAGCGTTTAGCAAAAGAGAATGGGTTGAAAGACATTTACTTCATCGCCATGTGCAACTCTACATCAACGTTACGACGCAATGCAGATGGCGCCCTAAGGCGTGTTACTCCTAATTTACAATCAAGTGAAAAGGTGTATAACGATTTACTCAACTTAGGGTTCGATGGCATCAATTCGTTTGGTAAGTCGCGCGCTGAAATGCTCTGTATGGGAAAATACGCACGCATTGCCAAAAAACTGCTGCATCAGTACTTGCCATTCTTGCCCACACATTGTATTAATTACGAAAAGATAATGCAACATTTCTTCGCCCCAGAGGACAGTTGGCAAAACGTATATCCCTCAATATTTCCCCAATGGGACAGAACGCCACGAGCAGGAAACAGCGAGGGGGTATATGTAAATGCCACTCCTACAACCTTTAAAAAGCACATTCAAGACGCATTGAACGTTATTAAAAATAAAGACATGGAACATCGAATACTCTTTCTTCGAGCATGGAACGAATGGGGAGAAGGCAACTATGTTGAACCCGACCTTAAATATGGGCATGGCTTTTTAGATGCCATCAAAGAAACTATTGTGTAATTCGAAAGCTGCCTGCATGTATCTGTACAGCATATTAGAATAAATACTATCCTTAATCAAAAAACTATAATTATCTTTGTAATAAGAAAAATATAATTAGCCAAACAGATAAAGTAAACAATAGCACGCAATAAGTATTTGTCATAACTGATAGCGCTACAAAATTTAGAGGTGTACAAATAAAGACAACTCATTGGAATTATAAAATAAACCACTTATGAACACCGATTTAATATCTGTCATCATACCCACCTACAAACCAGCCAACTATATTTACAGATGCTTAGAGAGTGTCTCAAAACAAGATATAGACAAACAACACTACGAAGTTATTATAGTACTGAATGGATGCAACGAACCTTATCATACTGACATTAAGTTGTTTTTGCAACAAAAGTTTCAAGGTATCAAAACCCTGCTTTTGCAAACCGACGTTGCAGGCGTATCTAATGCTCGCAACATAGGGTTGGACAATGCACAGGGAGAATACATTACTTTTATTGACGACGACGATTGGGTGTCACATAATTATCTAAAAGGATTATTAGAAGTAGTAAATCCCGACTATATAATGATTTCTAACGTAATACAAATAGAAGAGAAGACCCAAAAGCAACTACCCTACTATCTTCATGCTACTTATCTAAATTTAAAAGACATCAACCATGTATCAAAATTTAAGGTGCGTAGTTTTTTGTCTACAGCTTGTGTAAAGTTGATACCAAAAGCAATTATTGAAAACAGACGATTTAATAATCAGCTTTCAATAGGAGAAGATGCTTTCTTTATGTTTCTTATTTCAGATAAGATTAATGGATTCTCCTTTGCAAAATCTGACGTTATCTATTATAGAGTAAAGCGTGATAATTCAGCAACCTATACTAAAAGGAATTTCAAACAACGGTTAGAAATTGCAAGGAAATTAATAAGCGCATACCACCACGTTTATCTTCCTCATATAAGTAAATATGATCCATTGCTTTTTATCTCGCGTATTGTAGCAACTATTAGAAATTTAATGGCATAACTTAATAAGTAATACTGCAAATGAGTATTTATGATTTCCTATTCAAAGACAACTCTTTGGACTTATAGAATAAACCACTTATGAACACCGATTTAGTTTCTGTCATCATCCCCTGTTATAACTCTGGTATTTACATAAAAGAATGTGTAGATAGTATCTTACAACAAACGTATCAAAATTTTGAGATTTTGATTACAGATGATGGATCCACTGACACATCAACAATAAAACTCTTACAGCAAATAACGCAATGTGATAAACGTATCAACGTATTTTTTTTAGATGGAAACAGTGGCCCGGCTGCAGCACGCAATAACTCGATAAAACATGCTAAAGGACGATACATCGCCTTTTGTGATAGTGATGACAAATGGCTTCCCAACAAGCTATCTGACCAAATACCATTATTCGAAAATAAACATGTAGCGATCGTATATTCTGATTATGAAAAGATGGATGCACAAGGCAAACGAAACAATAGGATTGTACATGCGCCTAAAAGCCTCACATACGCTAAGTACCTAAAAGGAAATACAATAGGAAATCTTACAGGCATTTACGATACTCAAAAGGTGGGAAAAGTGATGCAGAAGAACATTCATCATGAAGACTATGTGTTATGGTTGGATATTTTAAGACGTGGTTGGACAGCTCTCAATACAAATACGGTAACTGCTGTCTACCGCATACATTCTAATTCTATAACAGCCAATAAGTTAAAACTATGTACATGGCAATGGTACATATACAGACACCATGAACACTTAGGTTTAATTTCCTCTATGTATTATTATTTACATTACGCATATAGAGCATTCGTTAAGTTTCTAATCTAATTTTTAATATTTTTGAGTATGGATTCTCAATTAAACAATAGCTTACTTACCCTTTTCAAGGCATTTATAGCTTTTTGTCATAAACATCACCTTACTTATTATGCTGCATACGGTACGGCATTGGGAGCAGTAAGACATAAAGGCATGATTCCTTGGGATGATGATATAGACGTATGGATGCCACGAAAGGATTACGATAAACTGTTATCTCTTAGAAGTCATCTAAATGGAACAAACTATGAAATAATAGATATTAAAGATAAGGGATATTACCTATACTTTGCTAAATTTTGTGACCGTAACTCTACTATCATTGAGCGTGAGGGTGAGGCATTAATGGGATTATATTTAGATATTTTCCCTTTGGATAATTACGATAGCCATAAGGGAAAGTTTCTGAAAAGGATAAATTGGATATATAGGATATTGTGGCTTGTGTATGGACGGAGTTACAGAGCTTATTCTTCAATCGAGATACGCACACATCTTAAAAAAGGTGAAATTAGCTTTTTGCCAAAGTGGCTGTTTTACAACATCCTTAAGCCGTTTAGAGGTATTGCCAAGATGGGTATTAAGAAGATACAAGGAGTTTTGCTTTCTATTCCAGAAACAAATAAGATATGGACTTATGACGTAAAAAGCAGTCTAAGTGTGGTATTTTCTAAAGACTGGTTCGGAGATGGAATAATATTACCTTTTGAGAATTTGGAAATAACCGTACCCTCAAACTATGACAAAGTTTTGAAAACATATTACGGCGACTACATGACTCCTCCGCCAGCCACACAGCGCCAATCACAACACTACCGATATTTTATAGATTTAGACAAAAGATACTCTCGAAAGGAGATTATAGAAAAGATGTTTGGCAAAAGAATGTAACGAAAGGAACAAAAATACGCTCGATAGGGGTTTGTTTGAAAGAATGCAACTGTCTGCCGAAAAAAATAAGATAAAGTATCAGTAACCTGTTAGCTGATTGAAATCCATTACAGTTTCATCGTAGTACATTTGCTTGTTGGAATTCACCTCATTCAAAAATATGAAGCATCGCACATAATAAGCCAAGTAAAGCTGCGTTATATGATAAAAGTGCACATGGTGAAGACAATCCCGCCCTACATCAAATACAATGACGACATCAAGAACCCTCGGTTCATTCCCGACGGTATGAACGAGTTGGAGCGCAACATCAAGCGCGCTGCCGATTTCTTGATAGCCATCCTTGCACTGATTGTTTTCTCACCCTTGTTTCTGCTTTGCTACTGCTTGGTGAAGCGTGAAGACGGCGGACCCGTGATCTTCAAACAGGAACGCATCGGGCGCTTCGGCCGACCTTTCACCATTTACAAGTTCCGCAGCATGTACATCGACGCTGAGAAAGATGGACCGCAACTTTACAGACATCAGCACGACAAGCGCATGACCAAAATAGGGAGATACCTGCGCACGCACCACTTGGACGAACTGCCGCAGCTATGGAACGTGATCAAAGGGGACATGGCCTTCATCGGACCACGACCGGAACGAAAGTTCTACATCGACCAAATCATGCAGCACGATTCCAGGTACGCCTATCTTTACCAAATCCGTCCTGGCGTCACCTCGTATGCAACCCTATACAACGGCTACACAGACACCATGGAGAAAATGCTGAAACGACTGGATCTCGACTTGTATTATCTGGAACATCGGTCATGGTGGTTCGATATGAAAATACTAACCAAGACTTTCATTAACATCGCATTCGGTAAAATTTTCTAACCCAACCTCGTTCGCTCCCTTCACATCGAAAAAGGACTACCAATCAAGAAAACACAAAACTCTAAACGGCACTTTCTGTTATGAAAGATTGTTCGTCTAAAAAAGTCATATCCTTTTTCATGAACAACAATTTGAATGGTAAGCACCAAATTTCCCCCAGAAACAACATCCACCACCATGTTATGCCATGCGTAATGCCAAAGATGTTGCATTTGTTAATATCGAATCCATCGTTTTTGATAGCGGATGGGGCACAGGCATTTCACTGAAACAACCCAACACAGGTTACAAAAAGAAACATCACGCCTCCTTTATGGGTTAATTTGCGTTAACAATTACATTAATTAACATAAAAACAAAGCAAAACCATTGTGTTTTCTTTACTTTGCGGTCGCATTTCTAAAACTGTAAGTAAAAACAAATGGCTACTACACTCATCATCTTACAACTACTCATTGTATTTGGCTTCATCTTCATTGGTGCCCGCGTAGGCGGCATCGGCATGGGTATCTACGGTATGGTAGGTACTTTCTTATTGGTCTTTGTCTTCGGTCTGGCACCGGGAAAAGCACCTATCGATGTGATGATGATTATCGTTTCAGTCATTGTAGCAGCTTCAGCCCTACAAGCCACGGGAGGTTTAGATTATCTGGTGGGTGTCACGGGCAAGTTCTTGCGCAAGCATCCCAGTCAAATCACCTATTATGGTCCGTTGGCATGCTGGATGTTCTGCCTGTTGGCTGGCACGGCGCACACCTGTTATTCCCTGCTCCCCATCATTTCTGAGATAGCCCAGGCCAACAAAATTAGACCCGAAAGACCATTGAGCGTCAGTGTTATTGCTGCTTCGCTGGGCATCACCGGTAGTCCCGTGAGTGCCGCTACGGCAGCCATCATCAGTACAGATATCCTGGGCTTGAAAGGCATCGACCTGGCCGATGTGCTGATTGTGTGCATTCCTGCCTCTTTCGTGGCCATTCTCGTGGCAGCGTTTGTGCAGAACCGGATAGGCAAAGAGTTGGAAGACGACCCCATCTACCAAGCCAAGGTGGCATCTGGCGAAATCAATCCAGAAGAAGAGCTGAAACGCATGCAGCAAATGAACGCCAACCCCAACCCACGCGCAAAATACTCCGTGTATGCCTTCTTGCTGGGCGTTGCGCTGGTGGTAACATTCGGTCTGTTCCCTCAACTGAAGCCTCATCACATGGTAGACGGTGTGATGACGCCGATAGCCACCTCCGAGATGATCGAGATTGTGATGATGTCGGCGGCTGCGTTGATTCTCCTTGTAGGCAAGGGCAATGTGGCCACAGCTGCCAAGGGAAGTGTCTTTGCTGCCGGCATGAACGCCATGGTGAGCATCTTCGGTATTGCCTGGATGGGCGATACCTTCTTCAATGGCAACAAAGACTTCTTCGTCACTCACCTGGCCGATTGGGTACAAGCAGCTCCCTTCTTGTTCGCCATCATCCTCTTCATCATGAGCATCATGCTGTTCTCACAGGCAGCCACCGTGCGCACCATCTATCCCCTGGGTGTGTTGCTGGGCATCAACCCGCTATACCTGCTGGCGATGTTCCCTGCCTGCAACGGTTATTTCTTCATGCCCAACTACCCCACCGAGGTGGCAGCCATCAATTTTGACCGAACCGGCACCACGCGCATCGGTCGGTACGTCATCAATCATAGCTTCCAGTTGTCAGGATTCATCACAACCATCGTGTCCATCGCGCTGGCTTTCTTGATTACGCAAATATTTTATTGATATCATATTTAATCACTTAAAAACAATTTATTATGAAACATTTACGTATCAACATCCTGGTGATTGTTGCATTGTTCGTTACCGTTGGTCTATGTGCCAAACCTAAGGTTCGCATCTTGGCAACAGGTGGTACCATTGCTGGTGTCTCCACAAGTTCTACCTCATCGTCTTACAATGCCGGCCAATTGGGAGTGCAAATCTTGATTGCTGCCGTTCCGCAGATTCAAGACATCGCTGACGTATCGGGTGAGCAAATTTGCAACATCGGTAGTCAGGACATGAACGACAAAGTGTGGCTGAAACTGGCCAAACGAATCAACCAGCTGCTCAACCAAGAAGGATATGACGGCGTGCTGATCACTCATGGAACCGACACCATGGAAGAAACTGCTTACTTCTTGAGCCTCACCGTACACAGCAACAAGCCTGTGATCTTGGTAGGTGCCATGCGTTCGGCCACAGCCATCTCTGCCGATGGACCCGCCAACCTGTACAATGCAGTGGCTGCCATTGCTACACCCGAGTCGCGCGACAAGGGCGTGATGGTTTGTATGAACGACCAACTGTTTGATGCCAAATCGGTCATCAAGACACACACCACCGACTGCGGTACATTCAAGGGTGGCATCTATGGTCAAATTGGTAACGTGTTCAACGGTAAGGCTTGCTATCTGCAAACACCAGCCTACAAGCGCGGAACTGCATCTGAATTCAACGTCGACAATCTCGACAAATTGCCACAGGTGGGCATCATCTACGGTTACTCCAACTGCTCTGACCTTCCTATCAAGGCATTCGTTGATGCCAAGTACGATGGCATCGTGTTGGCAGGTGTTGGCGACGGCAACTTCTACAAAGATGTTTTCGACGTGGCTATCAAAGCACAGAACAGCGGCATCCAAATTGTTCGTTCAAGTCGTGTACCCACAGGTCCTACCAATCTGAATGCTGAGGTAGATGACAACAAATATCATTTCGTGGCATCTCTCAACCTCAATCCTCAGAAGGCACGCGTATTGTTGATGCTGGCTTTGACGAAAACACACGACTGGCAGCAAATTCAGAAGTACTACCAAGAATATTAATTCCTATCATTGCTAACAGGAATAAACATAATGAACATGAAAAAAATAATGATGATTTGCGCTATGATGTCTTTGGCACTGGGCGCAAGCGCACAAGGTAACAATACAGGCATGGGTGGCGAAGATGGCAATTACGAGTCGTTGGCAAGCCGTCTGTTCAAATTGGAGAAGAAAAGCGACGCATTCAACGTATACTTCAACTATGCGTCTTCCTTCCAAGAGGCCTACGATGGCAACGATTGGGGATCATCCTTCAAGAACAAGCAAGCCCGATTGGAAATCAAAGGTTCCTTCGGCAAACTCTCTTACCGCTTCCGTCACCGCTTGAACAAAGCCAATGGTGCACAGGGCGAGGACAACTTTGCCAAGGCTACCGACATTCTTTCGGTGGGTTATCAGGTCACCGACAAGCTCGGTATCACGGGTGGTAAGATGTGTCAGAACTGGGGTGGATTCGAATTTGACGAGAACCCCATGTACATCTACCAATACTCTGATATGATTGACAACATGGATAACTTCATGGCCGGCGTAAACTTCGCATTCAAACCCGTGGAATCTCAGGAGTTCAACCTGAACATCACCAATGCTTACAACAACAAGTTGGCTCAAGAATACGGGGCTGACCTCAAGGTGATGAAAGAAAACGGAAAGACTGAAGCCGTGGAAGCTGCCAAACATCCATTGACCTATATCTTATTGTGGAACGGTAATTTCTTTGGCGATAAGCTGCAGACACGTTGGGGCGTGGGCACACAAACACAGGCTAAAGACCAGAGCAGCCAGATGGTGATGCTTGGTCAAAAGCTCAACTTGCCCACCTTCCAGTGGTATTTCGACTACATGGGCGCCTTTGATGACGTAGACCGTCTGGGCATTGCCACCAACGACCTGTCACAATTCCGCGGACCAGGCAACGTGCGGTTTGGCAAGGTGAACTACAATTCGTTTGTAACCAAGGCCACTTGGCAGTTCGTTGATCAGTGGAACCTGATGCTCAAAGGTATGTACGAGACGGCAAGTGTCAGCAAGATAGAAGAACTCAAGAACTATCGTAAGTCTTTTGGTTACATGGCCAGCTTGGAATATTATCCCGTCAAATCACAAGACTGCCGCCTATTCTTGTCATACATCGGCCGTAGCTACAAGTTCACCGATAAGAGCAAATTAGATGACTATAATACCAGTCGCATCGAACTGGGCTTCATGTACAGAATCAAGGCGTTCTAACAACGGTCTGTTAAGACCAAGATGAACGTGAGACACCTCTCGTGTCCACGTTCGTCTGTTATGACGAACCATGACAAACACAGAAAAAACAACTACAAAAATCAATAGTAAATACAATGGAAAAAAACGAAAAATACAGAGTAGAGTCTGATCTCTTGGGCGAATTACAGGTGCCCGCAGACGCTTATTACGGTGTTCAAACACTGCGCGCCATCAACAATTATCGCATTTCCAACACCAAGATGTGCAATTATCCTCAGTTCATCATTGCCATCGCATACGTGAAGAAGGCAGCAGCAGCAGCCAACGCTGAGTTGGGTGCCCTTGACAAAAAAATTGCAGAACACATCTGTCAAGCTGCCGATGATATCATTGGAGGCAAGCTGTGGGACAACTTCTGCATTGACATGATGCAAGGTGGAGCCGGCACATCCGTGAATATGAATGCTAACGAGGTGATTGCCAACCGTGCATTGGAGTTGATGGGATATGAGAAAGGTGACTATGTGCACTGCTACCCCAACGACCATGTCAACTGCGGACAGTCTACCAACGACGCTTACCCAACGGCTTTACGCTATGCGGCCTACCGCATGAACAAAGACTTGTTGAAGAGTTTGAAAGCACTTGTAAACTGCTTGCGCACCAAGGCCAACGAGTTTAAAGACGCTGTGAAGATGGGTCGCACCCAACTGCAAGACGCTGTGCCTATGACATCGGGACAAGAGTTCGCCGCCTACGCCAACACATTGGAAGATGAGCTGGAGTACATCGAATACAATGCGAAGAAACTACTCACCATCAACATGGGGGCCACAGCCATTGGCACAGGCCTCAATGCCGTACCAGGCTATGCTGATTTGGTGACCGAGTATCTCACCAAGTTCACCGGCGACAAGTTTGTGAAGGCCAAAGACATGATTGCGGCCACACCAGACACCAGCGATTATGTAAGCTACTCAGGAGCATTGAAGCGACTGGCGGTCAAGTTATCCAAGATTTGCAACGACCTCCGCCTCATGGCATCAGGTCCTCGTTGCGGTTTGCACGAAATCAATCTGCCCGCCATGGCACCCGGTTCTTCCATCATGCCAGGCAAGGTAAACCCCGTCATACCCGAGGTAACCAACCAAGTGTGCTTCAAGGTCATCGGTAACGACATGGCCATCGCCATGGCCGCCGAGGCCGGACAGCTGCAACTCAACGTCATGGAGCCTGTCATCGTAGAGTGCATGTTTGAAAGCATCACCTGGATGACCAACGTCATGAACACCTTCAGGGAGAAATGCGTAAGCGGCATCACCTTGAACGAGAAGCACAACCTCGATATGGTGAAACATTCCATCGGCATTGTCACGGCGCTGAACCCATACATCGGGTACAAAAACAGCACCAAGGTTGCCAAGGAAGCACTGGAGACCGGTAAGAGCCTGCACGAGATTGTGGTGGAAAAGAAGCTCATGAGTGCCGAAGAGGTGGACAAGATTCTCGACCCAAAGGCCATGTTGCAATCACACAACCTATAAGCATGGAGCGAAAGCCCTGATAACATGACATGGGGGATGCATCATCATTTTGATGCACCCCCTTTTTTATTGTTGTACAACGTAGCGAACCAATGCAACGAATCGCATGACATGAGGTGTTAGGTGCAACGGATGTTCACGGAGTAACACGGACAACGTCCGTGAATATCCGTGATGCTCTGATGCAAAAACAGCAAACAAATAATGTTATAGCAACGGAATGGCACGGAGTAACACGGACAACATCCGTGAATATCCGTGATGCTCCGATGCAAACACAGCAAGTTCACGGGCTGAAAGCCCAAAAGCAGTTAGCCCAGGGTAACACCCTGGGTAAGATGCGTTTGGGTAATTGCGTCCTGTAAGGACAAAAGCAGTTGATTATCATGTCTTTGTAGCTGCTTTTGCCCTTGCAGG
>JBNPOM010000051.1:0-20703 GCA_050315175.1 Prevotella sp. SGI.027 | reverse complement strand
AGTTCGAGATAACATCATGGTATTATCTCGAACTTTTTTGTTCAATTACATCAAATGTTTAGTTATTGATAGTACCGCCAACAATATCTAACAATTCGTTGGTGATAGCCTGCTGCCTACTTTTGTTGAACTGTAGATTGAGTGAACGAAGCAAATCATCAGCATTGTCGGTGGCTGTCTGCATGGCAACCATCCGAGCGGCATGCTCACTTGCGTTGCTATCCAGCAATGCCGTGTAGAACATGAGGTGTAATTGATTAGGTATCAAAGTGCCCAATACAGTCTTGACATCAGGCTCTACAATGAAGTCGTCATTCAACGGCTTGGCATCTATCTCTTTCCTTTCAACTTTTAGATTCTTTTTTCTCAAGTATTCCTGTGCCCGTGCCGTCGTGTAAGAAGATTTCAGGTCACGATCATTTCCCCATCCAATCTCCGTTGACAAGTCAATGGGCAAGAAGGTTTTACGCGTCAGAATCTGCGAACCAACGCTCTTGAAGTGATGATAAATCATCTCAACTTTGTCCAACTCACCGTTTAGAAACTTATGTGAAATTTCCTCAGCGATCTTTTGGCACGTCTGCGCATTAGGCTTATCAGCCAATTCAATGAAATTTCCAGCAGAAGGATATCCCATCTTTGCAACACGCTCAGCGACTTTTCGGCCAATAGGATAAATAATAATGTTATCCTTGTCAATTCCTTGACGTCGGTACTCTTCTATAGCCTGTTGCATCATTTTCAACACATTAACATTGAAACTACCGCAAAGGCTGCTGTTTGAAGCAAAAACCACCAATGCCACTCTCTTCAAGTTTGGACGTTTAGCGTCAAATGGCGTGTCAGTATCTGGCGTGGAAATAAGAAATGACTTTAGAATATGTTCCAACATATTTTCGTATGGGAGCATATTCTCTACTCTGACCTGTGCATGATGAAGTTTGCTGGATGCAACCATCTTCATCGCACTGGTGATTTTTCGGGTATTCTTGACACTGGCAATACGTGTCTTTATCTCTTTGAGTGACGGCATAGGCTATGAAACTTTATAAGAAGCTGTCACTTCGCTCATGGTTTGCTCGATGGTCTGGATGGCTTCGTCTGTTAATTGGCCTGACTCAAGAACCTTCAGTACATCAGCATGTTTGGTGCGCATGGCTTCCAAAAAAGTATCTTGGCATGTTCGAACTTCATCAATTGGCACATCATGCAGCAAGCCATGAACGCCACAATATAGAATGGCAACTTGCTCGCCCACAGGAACAGGACTATATTGTGGTTGTATCAACAACTGATTGTTCTTTCTTCCTCGGTCAAGTGTCATAGCTGTTACCGAATCCATATCACTAGAGAACTTGGAGAATGCTTCAAGCTCACGATACTGTGCTTGATCAATTTTCAAAGTTCCGGCAACCTTCTTCATGCTCTTAATCTGAGCACTACCACCTACACGTGACACAGAGATACCCACATTGACGGCGGGTCGGAAACCTTGGTTGAAGAGATTGGTCTCAAGGTATATCTGTCCGTCTGTAATAGAGATAACATTGGTAGGAATATAGGCAGACACATCACCTGCCTGGGTTTCGATAATTGGCAAGGCAGTCAGCGACCCTCCACCCTTAACATGCCCCTTCAGGCACTCGGGTAAGTCGTTCATCTGCTCGGCTACCTCTTGCTGGTCATTGATGCGGGCAGCCCGTTCCAACAATCTTGAGTGTAGATAAAACACATCACCAGGATAAGCTTCACGACCAGAAGGACGACGAAGAATCAATGAAATCTCGCGGTAAGCAACGGCCTGTTTAGACAAATCATCGTATACCACAAGCGCTGACTCTCCTCGATCGCGGAAATATTCACCGATGGCAGCACCTGCAAACGGCGCATAATATTGCATGGCAGCCGGGTCAGCAGCCGTAGCAGAAACGATAATGGAATAAGGTAAAGCGCCATGTTCTTTCAGTGTCTGAACAAGGTTTGCAACAGTGGATGCTTTTTGGCCAATGGCTACGTAAATGCAGTAAACGGGTTTGCCTGCCTCATAAAAGCTCTTCTGGTTGATGATGGTGTCAACAGCAATGGCTGTTTTACCAGTTTGGCGGTCACCAATAATCAACTCACGTTGTCCTCTACCAATAGGAATCATCGAGTCAATGGCTTTCATTCCTGTTTGTAGAGGCTCTTTCACGGGTTGTCTATAAATAACACCCGGAGCTTTACGATCCAACGGCATCTCAAATGAGTCTGTCATATCCAGTTCGCCCAACCCATCAATAGGCTCACCAAGAGGGTTAATGACACGTCCAAGCATGTTGTCATTCACACGAATGGATGCGATGCGATGCGTACGCTTCACAACCATACCCTCCTTGATGGTGGAAGATGCTCCTAAAAGAATACAACCAACGTTATCTTCCTCCAGGTTCATCACAATTGCCATCACGCCATTCTCAAACTCGAGCAAC
Source organism: Prevotella sp. SGI.027 (assembly GCA_050315175.1). GTDB lineage: Bacteria > Bacteroidota > Bacteroidia > Bacteroidales > Bacteroidaceae > Prevotella. The sequence continues at coordinate 18,235 of JBNPOM010000051.1, read as the reverse complement.
TCGTTAGCTTCGGCGTTCTGCAAACCATAGACACGGGCCACACCATCCCCCACGTTAAGTACGGTACCAGTTTCATCAAATTGATTGTCCGAGCTGATACCTCTTAGTTGTTGAAGTAGTACGTCTGACACTTCGCTTGGTTTTATTTTGTCTGACATTTTATCTTTTCTTTTAAATTTATTTCTTAAGCTCTTTCAGGATGTTGTGCAACTTTGTCTGAACGCTTGCATCCATACGGTAAGAATCATATTCAAGGATAAAGCCTCCAATGATGTCTGGGTCGACTTCTGTTTGGAATTCAACCGTACCTTGAGACTTCCTTTGAACCATCTGTTTCATTTTCTGCTCCACCTCTGGCGTGACTGTTGTTGCAGTAATCAATCGGCCACTGATGATGTTTTTCTGTTTTCGATAAAGAGTAATATATGATGTAGCCATCATCTGCATGACATTTTCTCTGCCTTCTTGTAACACTAATTGGATGAATCTCGCTGTCAATTCAGACAGATTCTTCCCACAAGCAGCTTGCAAAAGTGCTTGCTTTTTGTTCTTTTCCAGCATCGGATTGTCAATTGTAGAACGCAGTTCAGGTACACGGTTATACTGATCAGCAAGAGTTATAATCTCCTGATAAACCTGGTCTTCCAGGTTCAGCTCCATCGCACATTTTAAAAGCGCCCTTGCATATCTGACTGATATTACACCTACTGCCATAGCCTTTTACTCGTTATTTTTACCAACAGAAATGTCATTCAGCAGTTTGTTGATTAACTCCATTTGACTCTCATTCGAAGAAAGCTTCTCACGAACAATCTTTTCTGCTACCTGAACGGAAATCTCAGCTACCTGTGTGCGAATGTCGCGAATGGCATTTTGCTTTTCTGCTTCTATTTCAGCTTTTGCCTCATTGAGCAATCTGGATCCTTCATTTGTAGCTTTCTCCTGAGCTTTCACAACAATCGCATCGCGAGTATCCGCCGCATCCTTCAATATTTGTGCCTGCTTTTCTCTCGCATTCTGGAGCATGGCTTCCCCTTCTTTCTGTATGTTTGCAAGTCTTTCGTTGGCCTCATGAGCCTTTCTCAAGCTGTCGTCAATGAATTCCTTTCGGCTATTCACCATATTGACAATCGATGGAAAGCCCCATTTCCATAAGATGGCCAATACAATGATAAAGACGACGGCCATCCAGAAAAACAATCCAAAATCAGGAGTTATTAATGACATAAGCTATTATTAATTTCTTGTTAATCAGTTGAATGTGTACATTATACATCGCCAGATAGCAACACAAATGCCATCTGTTATTTCAACTTCTATACAAACAATGAAAGTAGGGCAATGATAATCGAAAGGAATGCTGCACCTTCAATCAACGCGGCTGCAATGATCATGGAAGAACGCAAGTCACCAATCTTCTCCGGCTGACGTGCCATGGCATCCATAGCATTACCACCAATACGTCCGATACCGATACCTGCGCCAATTACAGATATACCACCGCCAATTGCGGCACCTACTTTTGCAACAGCATCTGCTGCTAATAATAATGATAACATAGTCGTTTTAATTTTAAGTTGTTATTTTAATATATTTCAATTTCTACTCTATGGAGGCATTGTGTTCCTTGACATGAGCGAGAGAGATGAAGACTGCGCTCAACATGGTAAACACTAATGCTTGGATATAGCACACCAACAGTTCCAAAAACATCATGAAGATGCTCATCAGGACGCTGACAACAGTCATCAAAGTACCTGATACGGGGTTAATGGCAAACATGATAAAGATGATACAGGCAAACGATATGGCAATGGCATGGCCAGCCATCATGTTGGCAAACAATCGAATCATCAAGGCCAGAGGCTTTGTGAGGATTCCAAAGAACTCGATAAAAGGCATCAAAGGAATCGGTACCTTCATCCACAAAGGGACGTCCGGCCAGAAGATTTCTTTCCAATATGCCTTCGTTCCTGTTATATTCGTTATCAAGAAAGTGCACAGCGCCAAAAATAAAGTGCAAGTGATGTTCCCCGTCAGGTTACCTCCTCCTGGCGGAAAAGGTATGACACCCATGAAGTTGGAGATGAGAATGAAGAAAAAACAGGTCAACAGGTATGGCGCATACTTATCTGCTTCTTTACCCAGTGTCGGTTTAATTACATCATCATATACAGACATGACAAACATGTGCACCATCCCCGTAAATCCTCCAGGTGCAGGGTCACTCGGCTTATGTTTGCGACACCATCTGGAAGGAATGAGTATACAGAGCAGTAAGATAATGGCATTGATAAACAGAATGACTACGGTTTTGGTGATAGATATATCGAAAGGACGGACCTCTTCTCCATTCACCATCTCGCAAATCTTATTCTCGTGTACCTCGTTATTTGCAATATACAAGCCATAAGGACCTGGCCTGTTACCTTGTTCATTGGGCTCATGAGCAAATTCATTACTACAAAAAACATGCCATCCTGTCGAGCTTTTGACGATAATCGGCAGATGTAACACAATCGGCTTGCCCATAAAGTCAGTTATGTGCCACTCGTAGGAGTCTTTAATATGGCCCATCAAAATCTCCTCCAAGTCAATATTTTCCTTTTCCTGGTCAGCAGCCATCGCTGGAGAAAGAACCAGAAACAGGGTCAACAGACAGAAGATATGTTTGATATATTTCATTTCTTAATGCTTATTTGATTCTTCTTCTCTACACGGGAAAAATAGATTGCATCATAAATTACCATCGCTAAATAGTAAATTGAGAACATAGCTGCGAATGCTATGACTTGCTCTCTGGTTCGAACGATGAGACAATACGCAAGGACAACCAGTATTCCCAGAAAGAACTTCACGGCCATGGCTGTCAAGTAGAAGCCTGTCAGCTTCGTTGGTGATGTCTTAGCTGTTTTCTTCCATAAAGCAGCATAGACGAGTGTTGAGGTTAAAAAGTACACCACACACACCACCAGTCCTGTCAGCATTGTTGTTCTGGAAGTGATTTGAATGGCTAATAAGAAGCTCAGCATGAATCCTGCAATGATCCATAAACTAACTTTCTTATATTGTTTAACCACAGAGTCAATCATGAACTTTCCGTCTATTAAACTTCCACACAAAGTGAAACGTTGTTCTGCTTAACCTCAACGAAGCCACCCAGAATCTCAATTTTCTGCTTTTGCTGATGTGTTTGATACTCCACCACTCCTTTTTCTAACGAAGAGATAATTGGAGCATGGTCTGTCAAGATTTGAAAACTTCCTAATGTTCCAGGCACCAGGACGCTTTCTACCTCTCCGTCATACACCACCTTTTCGGGAGAAACAATTCTAAGATGCAACATATTTCTCTTTCTGTTTTGTGATTATCCTTGTGCTGCCGCAAGCAATTTCTTACCTTTTTCAATGGCATCTTCTATGGTACCCACGTTCAGGAATGCCTGTTCTGGCAGGTCATCAACCTCGCCGTCAAGAATCATATTGAATCCCTTGATGGTATCTTCAATAGAAACCATCACACCTTTCACGCCTGTAAACTGTTCGGCCACCGTAAATGGTTGTGACAAGAAGCGCTGTACGCGACGGGCACGGTTCACAATTAGTTTATCTTCATCAGACAACTCGTCCATTCCCAGAATGGCAATGATGTCTTGTAATTCCTGATAGTGTTGCAAAATTTGTTTTACTCTTTGCGCACACTCATAATGCTCTTTGCCAACAATCAATGGATCAAGAATGCGCGACGTAGATCCCAAGGGGTCTACAGCCGGGTAAATACCCAACTCTGTAATCTTACGACTCAACTCAGTGGTGGCATCCAAGTGTGCGAATGTCGTGGCAGGAGCAGGGTCTGTCAAGTCATCTGCAGGCACATAAACAGCCTGCACGGATGTGATTGATCCCCTTTTGGTTGATGTGATGCGCTCTTGCATCACGCCCATTTCAGAGGCCAGGGTTGGTTGATAACCCACGGCCGATGGCATACGACCCAGCAAAGCAGACACTTCAGAACCAGCCTGCGTGAATCGGAAAATATTGTCTACGAAGAACATGATGTCTGCATGCTCACCATGCCCGGCAACACCCTTGTCACGAAACTCCTCGGCAACGGTCAACCCTGACAAAGCAACCGATGCGCGGGCCCCTGGTGGTTCGTTCATCTGTCCATATACGAGTGTAGCCTGTGATTGTTTCAATGCTTCAGGATCGACCAATGACAAATCCCACTTGCCTTCATCCATGGCCTTGCGGAATTTCTCACCGTATTTAATCACGCCCGATTCAATCATATCTCGAATCAAGTCGTTGCCTTCACGCGTACGTTCACCAACGCCAGCGAAGACCGAATAGCCATTATGGCCTTTGGCGATGTTGTTGATCAATTCCATGATCAAAACCGTCTTTCCGACACCGGCGCCACCGAACAATCCGATTTTACCACCTTTCATATACGGTTCCAGCAAGTCAATCACCTTGATGCCGGTTGCCAACATTTCTTTGTGCGTAGACAAATCCTCAAACTTTGGAGGTTCTCTATGGATAGGATACGAGTTATCCATGTTCAACGCTTCCATTCCGTCAATCGCCTTGCCTACCACATTCATCATTCTACCCTTAATCTGTTCTCCAGAGGGCATGGTGATGGGGCTTCCCGTAGGGATAACTTCCATTCCACGTTGCAACCCATCGGTATTATCCATGGCTACACAACGAACCGTGTCTTCACCTATGTGTTGCTGAGTTTCGATGATCAGCTCCGATCCATCTTGGCGTTTGATTTTTAGAGCATCATAGATTCTTGGGAGCACTTTGTCTGAATCTTGCCCTTTGGTGTCAAAATAAACATCGATGACAGGCCCAATAATCTGAGAGATATGTCCGGTTATCTGTGACATGATTTTATATTTTATATCAATATTTTTCTAAATTAATCTTAAACTTAAGTCCTGCAAATATACGAAAATACTTTGTATAGCATGTTGGCTTTGCCAGATATTAACAAAACCAATTGCTTTATTAACATATATTACCTTTGAAAACTTTCACTAAATGCTCAGTTCATCAAGCACCTTGATAAGTTTTCGGTCAAACGGTTTATCACTTCTGATGGCTTCTACCAGCGGAATGTAAGCTATCTCGTTGTTTTTGATTCCTATCATGATGTTGCGTTGCCCCTGTAAGATAGCCTCAATGGCCGACACGCCTGTTCTACTTGCCAGTATTCTATCATGTGCGGAGGGGCGACCTCCACGCTGAAGATGCCCTAAAATGGTGACGCGAACATCATATCCGGGAAACTCTTTTCTTACACGATCAGCGTAATACAACGCACCACACTTGGGACTTTCGCTCACGATGACGATGCACGAGCGTTTTGATTTACGTATACCCCGTTGCATGAAATGTCCCAACTGGTCTACGTCAGTATTATCTTCAGGTATGATGGCAGCTTCTGCACCTGATGCGATAGCACTGTTTTGCGCCAAGAAACCAGCATCACGCCCCATCACCTCTACAAAGAAAATGCGTTCATGGCTCTGTGCCGTGTCCCTGATTCGGTCAACACATTCAACAATCGTATTCAGGGTTGTGTCATATCCAATGGTCGAATCCGTTCCATACAAGTCGTTGTCAATCGTACCGGGCAGACCGATACAACGAACATCGTATTCCTTGCCGAACTCCATAGCACCCCTTAGCGAACCATTTCCACCAATCACAATCAATGCGCCTATCTGATGTTTCTTAACATTTTCATAGGCTTTCTTTCGTCCCTCAGGCGTCATAAACTCTAAAGAGCGTGCTGTTTTCAAGATTGTGCCGCCCGACATGATGATGCCGCTCACGTTTTCGGTCGTAAAATCCTTGATGTCGTCGTTGATTAGGCCATCAAATCCCTTGTAGATACCTTTAATCTTAAAGCCATTACAGATGCCCGCGCGCGTCACCGCACGGATGGCTGCATTCATTCCCGGAGCATCTCCACCAGAGGTCAAAACTCCTATTGTTGTTATATTATTCATACTTCAAAAAAATGTTTCATACAAAGATATATAGAGCCAGATAGCCTAACATGGTTCCCACCAATGCTTTCCATCCTATATTTCGCAAATACCAGCCCACTCGGATGCGTTCAGCCTTGATCAAGGCTAACCCGCTCATCGAGCCAATGGCCAAGATGTTACCTGCAACGGCTGATGTGTATCCCACTATTTTCCAATATTCCCCGTCTTGCGCGAATGCCGACAGGATACCTGATGCGTGAACATCTTCCACTGCATGAAGCGACAGCATGCCCATTCCTGTGGCAAAGTTGTCTAAAATGGTACTCACCAGTGCGCCCACTGCGCCCAACATCCACACATTCTGCACTCCCTGGTCCAACAAAAGTGTAAACCGCTGCAAGAATCCTGTTTCCTGTAAAACACCGACAGCCAGCATGATGCCCATCACAAAGAGCATCATTTGCAGTACACCGTATTGCAGCACACGTGGCGTACGGCGCTGTATCATCTGTTCTTCATTCATCAGTCGATGGTTGAACAATTCGTTCACTACCCAAAGAACGGATAGCACGCAGAGTGCTCCGAGGAATGGACTCAACCGGGTGATATTACTAAACGACGGGATGAACCACAACCCACCAATGCCGATGAACAGCATCAACAATCGTTGTCGCACGTTGAGATTGGTATCATCGCCACGATAGGGCATCACAATCCACTCGGTCTGCATCCGCTCGGGCAACATCCGCCCCACCCAATAGGTTGGCAGGGCCCATGCGATGAGGCATGGGATGAGTAACGACAGCGAATAGTTGGTTGGCGTAACGGCTCCTTGACTCCACAAAACCAGTCCCATGGGATCGCCGATGACCGTCAATGCTCCGCCACAATTGGCAGCCAAAACGATGGCCGAACCATAAATCATGCGGTATCGCCTGCTTGGAATAATCTTGTGCATGATGGTGAGCATCATGACCGTGGTGGTGAGGTTGTCGAGATTGGCCGAGATGATAAACGTCACAACGGCCAGTCTCCATAATATTTTCTTGCTGCTGCGTGTCTTCAACAGTTGGCTGATAAAATCGAAACAGCCATTATTGCTCAGAATCTCCACAATGGTCATGGTGGCCATCAAGAAGAGAACAATCTCAGAGGCATGACCCACATGCTTGAGAAACACGTGGCGGGCAATAAACTCTTTGACAAGTATTCCCGTAGATTCGGCTCCGTTTAAGAAATGAGCATAATCGGTAGCGTGGCGACTCATCACGAAATCGGTACCGTAACCGACGTACAAAACCCATCCCACCGTTCCTGCAAATATGGCAACAGCAGCTTTGTTGATGTTCGTCTTGCTTTCTGTGGCTATCAAGAGAAGGCAGACTGATAAAATGATGACAATGATGGGTGTCATGAGAAAGTGACTTAATCACCGCAAAGGTAATAAATATAATGTGAAACAAACAAAACAATTGTGTGATTTTTCCATTAAAACCTCAAACATAGGTTTTCTCATATTTTATACAGTCTAAACAGAACAAGATATGAGAGTATATAGGTTTTATTTAGCTCAATCATCTTTCGAAAGTATTTCATAGCTTTCTCATAATCATGGCCCAGCAGATTACCTCCAATAAAATCATACGAACGAGTATCATTGGAGTGATATTTCTGCAATAAGTCGAAATATTGTTTCGCAGATGAAATATCTTTTTATCCTGTTGATAGAAGAAAGTTAGCAGTAAAAAATATCAGATTAACATTCATCGAATATCATCATAAGCATTGATAGTCTCTTTGAAACGTTGATTCACCTCCTCAGCCACGTATAGACCATCACTATTGGTTCTCAAACCGCTGAGGCGTAGCGGATAGACCATTGGCGGACATTGCAGAGAGAGCATTTCAATGTTTCGCAGCTGTCTTGTGCTTTGATAAACCATGTTCAATGCCACATACAGTTTACCGTCTTTATCAATCCACTTTTCGAAAACAAGCTTTCCACCAATGGGCGTCTTCTTTTCAATTGATTGTGGCAGTTCATAAGGCTCCACGCCCAAGGCTGCACACACGCTGGCTATATTAGAATCGTGGCCACATAGGAATGTGAATTTTCTGTGTGTTGCTTGCAACTCGTCATCAATGTACACTAACAACGGATGCGCTACATTAATGGCCACGATAGGTGCAGCAAACAGCACATCACCGTAGACATCCTTAATCTGTGCTATCTTCTCCCAATCTGACAACGTGAGCGAATGGCCAAAAGCAGCTTTCACACTATCAGGCTCCTCATAATATTGGAGTATGAAAGCGTCTGATGCCGAATTGGCTAATTTTAGCGTTCCCCTCATTTGAGGCTCCTCGTTCAGATTGAAAATAATTTCAGTGTCATCGTCCCTAAACCCTTTAATCTCACCTTTTTTATAAGCAATAGAGTTTGTCATACTCAACACTTTGGCCGTGAGTGCGTAGTTGTCTTTAAGTTTTTCACTGATGCCTTTAATGCCATTCTTTCCACCCATTTCAGCGATTTGGGCCATAGCCTTGGCACGAAAGGCATCACTCACCTTGGTAAGACGAGGGAAAAAGACGGGATCCATCTTCCCTACATCAAACCGATGGTACACCCGTAGGTTAGCTACGGGCAGAAAGCCTGTCGAGAAATACTGTGCGGTGGCGATGGTGCGTTGCATACTGTTGGCGTAGATGTTCAGCTCGTCAATGGTGGGAACTGTGTTCTCGCAAAACATTTGTTCTTGAACAAGCCACTGTCTGAAGAACTGGCCCATCATGGTTTCGAGCAAACCGCCACGCAAGGTCAGTTCGCTGGGAGCGGAAGTCCATTCTGTCCAAGAATGAGGGGTCATGCGAGCGAGCGCACTGCCATAGTTTGATAATGGTGATCGGATATTATGCCGGCTCAACACCACTACTTGTTGCAATCTGTATTGTTCCCTGAACTGCTTTGTACGAGGCAGTTGTGCCATGAGAATGGAGGGGAACAGCAGCGATGCAAAAAGCAATACCAAGAGTTTGTGAAACTTCATTTATCACATGATTTATAGCGTTATGAAATGTCTGAAAAGCGATTGAACAAACAATGAAGCATTAATCGTGCAATCCTTTTGTTCTCAAATATTCTATCAATTTGGCCGGCCGGTCTGTTTGAATGAGTTTCACGCCTTGGCTAACCACCCACCCCCAGCTCTCCTCAGGCTGGTGAAGCTCTACGGCTCTGTCGTCATCGTGACCGCCGCAAAGCTCCGGCCACAAAGTATTGACAAATACATGGGCACCGCTATCCTGTATTTTTCTTATCAGTTTAAGCGTGTTTGTGTCTGCCGTCTTAAAATTAACCTCGAACACTTTGGGGCTCATGTGTTTGATATAACTATCAATGATGTTTTCAGCTCCAGGTTTGCAGAGATTGACTACAGGCATGAAGATCACCCGATCGAGCAGTTTGCCATGCTTCGCCCTCACCTCCTCGTATGGCAAACTCGCTTTGATGATACACTGGTTGGTTGTGCCTGTTTCTTCGAGTATCTTGATTACATCCTCAAAATAGTCGTAGCCCTTATCAACATTGACCATGATTTTTCCTTTGCACAGCAACATCGCCTCTCGAAAAGTGGGCACACGATGACGGGTTTTGCATCCTATTCCACTTTTCAGTTGCAGCGTTTTAAGTGAGTCCAAAGTGTAGGTTTCCGGCTTCCCCTTACCGTTTGTAGTTCGGTCTATCAGCTTATCATGCATGAGCACAAGCACGCCATCCTTGGTCTTTTTGAGGTCAAGCTCCACCATGTCAGCACCCATCGCAATACAATTTTCGAATGCTTGCAGTGAATTTTCAGGAGCGTTGCGCCAGTCTCCGCGATGGCAGACCACCATCACACTCTTTGAAGATGGTTGCTCGAAACTTTGCAGTATCTGGTTAAGTTTGTCTTGGGCATGGGCTTCCAATGTCAAAGCAAACAATGCTAACAGTAAAAAATAAATTTTCGATATATTTTTCATTTTGTAATTACGTTTAAAAGTTTTTATTCAGTCAATATATGAGTTTTCCATTTTTCCACACCAACTTCTCTCCCCAGAATGGAACGATCGTGTTGGCGCAATGCAATTTTTCCGCCTTTTTCAATGCAGACTTCAGGCTCCAGCGTGACAACTGTTCATTCTCGTGCGCCAATTCGAGTATGTGCGATAACAAAATATAGTCTGGTTGAATCTGTCCTTTGCCCTCTCCAAGGATGTTGTTTTCTGTCAAAGCATTGGGAGCGTATCGTGCTATAAGCACATTCACCTTGCCCATGATGTTGGTATATTGTTCCGGTTTATAGTTGGAGTCACCCACATGCATCAGCCTGAAGTTACCACTGTCGTCACCACAGTCAATACAAAAAACCGACACGAAATTAAACAGTTTTGAATTGTTATGATCGGTGATGGACACTCGGATCTTTATATCGTTGAAGGTGTATGACACTTCTTTTGTAGAGGTATATCCACCTTCAACGAAATTTGAGTAAACCGGTTTGCCAGCGGACTTCATTGCATCTATAAGCGGTATGCTGTAGTGATCTCTGTGTTTATGGGTAAGACAGAGAAAATCCAAATACGGAGCCAGTTTTTTGGCCCAACGATGGCTTATATCAATTCCAAAACAAGCAGATGGAGTCTTGATAATATACCCCATGTTGTACAGTTGCCATATATACGTGGTTCCGTTTTCAACCTTAGTGGACTTCAAATCATCAATCACACGGTCAAAAGCGAGCCGATAAAGTGCGAGTATGGCATCGTGTCTCTCCATCAACTCGGCCGAGGAATCAAAACTCTTAAGGTACCCTTCGAATGCACCAGCCGTGTAATTGTCTGCCATTGATTGGATTTTGTCAAAAGCTTCTAACCTTTTCTGACCTATAGGCAGGTTTAGGCTTGTGGTGCTCCACAAAGCATTTGCCACATTCCGAGCCTCAACCATTTCTGGCGTTGGACCTGTATCTTTGGTTTTGGCTTCTGTCTTTTCATTCTCATCGTTTTGGCAAGAGAAAAGCATACAAGCCAAAAGCAGCGCCAACCAATATGTTCTTTTTATGATAAATGACATGTCTTCTTCTATGTAAAATGAATACTCTGTTGTGGACTAACGGCTATTTTTTATCTTCGTAGCCAGGATTTTGCCATAGAATATCGGCATTCCCAACCTTTTCTATTTCGTTTTGAGGAATGGGGTAGCGCAACTGGTAGTCCTGAATGTCAAGACCATGCTCACGCATCACCTGCTTGGCATAACCCATTCTCACCAAGTCGAACCAGCGATGCCCCTCGTATGGAAACTCGCACCGACGTTCGTTGAGCAGCGTCAAACGGAACATCTCTTGGTTTGGAATGTCTGAAGACGTTAAAGAGCTTAGTCCTGCCCTTTTCCTGACAGCATTAAGACATCTGAAGGCAACCGACTGTTGTGAGCCATCATACCCCATCTCGTTGAGGGCTTCGGCATACATCAGCAGCACGTCTGCATATCTTAATAATATCTGATCATTGCCCACCGTATTGAACGACACATTCTTCATGTCGTAAAACTTTCTCATCAGATACACTTTTTTATCAGCCTTCACATAGGTTATCATCGCTTTGCGCTTGTCTGCCTTGGCAAAAGCATTTCTCAAAGAAGCAGTCTGAGCCTTCTCATCGGTGAGATTGGTAATGTTATGCCAATAGCCGTGACCTTCACCCATTATATCTTTATTGAAATTCACGGTGAATATGATTTCGTCGTTATATTTCTTATCGACACTGAAGACATCTGCAATATCACTTTGCAGCTTATATTTTCCAATCAGTTGCGACAGAATTTCATTAGCCTCATTCCATTTATGGAAGGTCAGATAAACCTTGCCAAGCAAAGCCTTAGCCGCTCCAGCAGTGGCTCGTCCATTAGAGGCCTTAGGATATTTGTCCGGCAGATAACCATTGTCCACAATTTCTTTCAGATCTCCTTCTATCAAAGAGAACATCTCTTGGTCTGAAAATCTTTTTATCGTAAGGGCTTCCGCTGCACTTACTACGTGTTTTGTGGCAGGCACTCCACCCCATATACGATACATGTTGAAATAAACAAGTGCCCTGATAAACATGGCTTCGCCTTTGTATTGCTTTTTCAACGGCTCGTCAAAATGGGCTTTGTCTATTTGGTCAAGCACAAGATTGCAACGATAAACATTATTGTTAAAGTTGGCCCAGAAAGAACTTAGAATGCCATTGGAAGGCTTTTCTACAAAATGGTCTATGTCATACCGGTCTTGCGTTCCGGCCGTAGGAGCATCGAGCGTGAGGTCATCACTGCGGTAATCGGAACATTCTGTGTAGAAGCCTACTTGTGACTGCAGTTTGGCGTAACATCCTGTCACAGCCACATCAAAGTCGCTTGCGGTTTTGTAAACCTTGTCGGTAGTCACCGTGCTTGATGGCTCCAATTCTAAAAAATCGTTGCCACAAGACGCAAACAACATGAAACTCAGGAATATGGGAATTGTTATTTTTTTCATTGCATTGTCCATTTTATAGTGTGATGTTCAGCCCAAACATATATGTTTTGGCAAGAGGATAGGTGCCATAGTCTTCTCCGGGTGTTAGGTTGTTGGAGGGACGGGCATTCACCTCAGGGCTGTAGCCGCTGTAATTGGTGATTGTAAAGAGGTTTTGTGCAGACACATAGGCGCGTAATTTATTGATCTTCATTGTGCGTGTCCATGCTGTTGGGAAAGTGTAGCCAAACGATAGATTTTGTAACCTCAGGTAGGAGCCACTCTCTAAATGCCATGTTGAGGTACGGCCATTGTAGCCGGTCTGTTTTCTGTTGGCCTTGTTTACCCATCCATTGCCTGGTTCTGTTTCGCTTTTCCATCTGTCAAGGGCTATCTTCGTACCGTTCACGTTGCCCTCCATGTTGTCAATGTATCGTTTGTTCAAGTTAAGAATTTTGTTACCATACACACCCTGGAAGTTAAAGTCCATGTCAAACCCTTTATACCATAGTTTGCTACCAAAGCCATAAGTGAACTTGGGCATATAGTTGCCAACGATTGCACGATCTTTGTCCAAATCTAATTTTTCATCTTTATCAACATCGACAAACCGGAAATCTCCGACTTTTGTCTTCGGGAAGTGTGGATAGCTTTTTAATTCTTCTTCTGATTTAAAGACACCATCCTGTACCAACAGGTAGTAATTACCTATGGGTTTGCCCACCTCTGTGATGTAGTACGCATGATTGACGCTGGCGGTGGATATAATCGGTGCATTGCCCGGTCCGAGCTCTTTCACCTCATTGGTGTTCTTCGAATAATTGGCACTGAGCGAATAGCCTAAACCGTTGGCAAACGTATGTTGTGAGTTCAGGGCTATTTCCCAACCTCTGTTGTTCACCTTTCCCAAGTTTTGCAACGAGGTACTGTAACCTGTCAGCAAAGGAACCGGCACATAAAGCAACATGTTGGTGGTGTTTGTGTTGTAATAATCCACTGACATTCCAAGATAGCCTTTAAACATTTGCAAATCAATACCAACATTAACCATTCGGTTTGTCTCCCAACCAAGGTCGTCACGCTTAATGTTGTCAGGCTTGTAGCCATAAGCAAGCTCGCCGCCAAAGATATAGTTGTCAAGTGACATTGTCGCGAGATGGTCGTAGTTACCTATTTGGAAATTACCTGTCACACCATAGCTGGCACGTAGTTTCAGGTCGTCAATAAACGTCAGTTCTTTGATTTCTCTGAAAAATTGCTCATCGTTCACACGCCAAGCAGCTGAAGCTGACGGAAAATATCCCCATCGATTGTTCTTCCCAAAACGCGAAGAGCCGTCGGCTCGAATAGCGGCAGAGAGCATGTATCGGCCTTTGTAATTATACTGTACACGTGCTAAATATGAAGCGATGGCCCACTGCGTTTTATCTGATCCGCCCTTTGTGACCGTACCTCCATTGATAGTTTTGATGTAGTCGTTGGGATAATCCGTGGCAGTTACATTGTTCAATTTCAATGTTTCTTTTTGTGCCGACTGAACTAATATGGCCGTAAGGTTGTGATTTTTATTGATAATGGTAGAATAAGTAAACTGGTTTTCTACTAACCAATTGAAATAAAATCGAGAAGAGCTGTAACCTTCCGGATTTGATGGCGAGTCGTAATAGTTCTTTCCACGAAGCGGAAGCGTTGAGCTGCGATATTTATCGTTGTGAGCACCATAATAGTCACCTCCCAAAGAGAACTTGTAACTCAACCCTTTCAAGAGCTCCAACTCTGCATAGACTTTACCTGTTATCGACATGCGATCTGTTACATCAGACTGCAATCGAGCCATAGCCACCGGATTGAGCACCTCGTTGTTCTGATAGTCTGTACCAATACGCCAATATCCATTACCCTGAAAATTATATGTACCGTCTTCGTTGTACACCGGGAAAACGGGCGGCATCATTAATGCAGACTGCACAATGCCATTGGCACCAGAGGCATCGACGCTGTTCGACACAGAATATGAAGGTGCAAAATTCACGCCTAACTTTAGTTTTCCACTTGTTGCCGAAAGATTGAATCGTGCGCCGTATTTCTCGAAGTCGGATCCGATGATGATACCGTTTTTCTTCATATAGTTACCCGAAACAAAATAACTCACGCTCTTGCCCTTGCTCGACAGCGAAATGTTGTGTCCTGTCGTCACGGCGTTTCGGAAAATGGCGTCTTGCCAATCTGTGTCTGTCAAACCTGCCTCACCTTCCAAATATGGATACAAATCAGGCGGAATGCGGTGATAAGTCTTTGGCCGCATGCCATATGGGTCGGTTTTCGAAGCATTCTTTACCTCAGAAAGATAGGCATTGTCACGTGAATCCTTTACAAAATTGGCAAATTCATAGGCGTTCATCATATTGAGCTTTTTTGACACATGTTGCATGCCCACGTAGCCATCATAAGATACGGAAAGTTTCTCGGAAGTGCCTTTCTTGGTTGTTACAAGTACCACACCATTAGAGCCGCGACTGCCATAGATGGCTGCGGACGAGGCATCCTTTAGCACTTCCACCGATTCAATGTCATTGGTGTTGAGATTGGCAAAGCCTCGCTCCATCGGAACTCCATCCACCACATATAGGGGGTCGCTGCCTGCATTAACAGTGCTCACACCACGCACACGTATGCTTACTCGCCCCTCCGGGTCGCCGCCAGGCACCGTGACCTGAACGCCGGGCATTCGTCCTGCCAATGCTTGACGAAAATCAGAGGCGGGATTGTTTGCCAAGGTCTCCGACTTAACCGAAGAAACTGCTGTTGAAACATCCCTGCGGCGTTGCACGCCATAACCAACGACCACGATTTCGTCAAGAGTCTTTCTGTCTTCTGCCAAGGTTACGTCTATAACGCTACGCCCCTTGGCGTGAACAGTCTGACTTTTAAAGCCTATATAAGATATGGTCAGTTCGCCATCAGCAGGAATCTCTATGGTATAATTGCCGTCAATATCGGTAGCCACACCGTTTTGAGAGTTATCTTTTTCAACAACGGTGGCTCCAATGGCCGGCTCGCCTGTGGTGTCTATCACCCGACCGGATACCTTTACTTTCTTCCCTACATTCTTCTTGTCCTTCTTTTGTGGTTTGATGACAATGTAGTTACCATTCAGTTCATAATCGCAACCACTGCCTTTGAGCAATTGGGCAAGGATGTTAAAAACGTCATCGCTCTTCTTGGATAGCGTGACCACGCGGCTAACGTCAAGTTGGGTGGAACTGTAAGCGACCTTGTAATTGGAAACTTGCTCTATCTTGGCAAACCCATTCTTGAGACTAACCTTTTTGGTATCAAATGTGACACGTTGCGCTCGAACTGAAACAAGTCCAGCCATGAACAAACACAAGCACGATACCGCGATTCGTTTGAAATACATATCTTATAAGTTTGGTTAATAATTTTAGATATTTGTTATTATACTTATAAGACAAGCTATTTTCACTTTACACCCAAGCAATAGACCATCAAAAAGCAATTCTTTTTGGATGGATGACTTTTTCCACTCTTTCTACATTTTTAAAGCATGTGATAAGTTCATTTTACGATTACCGTGTTGCCTGTTATTTTGTAGTCAAGTCCCGGTATCAAAGTGGCTATCACTTCCATAGCATTATCCAAAGTTTCGCCACGGTTAAATCGAACAGTTATCCTGGCACGAGCGAATTGATTTGATCTTAACACAATTTTCACACCGTAGGCACGTTCCATGATTCTCATTGCATCAGTTATCGTTGCATCGTCGATCGCCACCTCCGGAATATTCCAGTTGTCCGGTGTCAGGTTGTTCACTTTTTCCATACGCCGTTCGCCGGTGATTTTGTTATAAACAAAACAATCCTTGGGTTGCAAAAGATACGTCTCTCGGCTACCGGACACTCGTAACGACACCTTGCCCGATAGCACAGCGGTTGTCGCCTCGTCATTATTCATAGAAGAAGAAACGCCAAAAGAAGTTCCCAAGTCGGTGATTTCAAAACACGACGTAATAACATTAAAGGGATGGTTGTCATCATGCTTGACATCAAAGAATGCCTCACCCACAAGAAAAACCTGTCGTTCCCCTTGCACAAACTTTGATGGATAGAGAAGTATCGAATTGCCAATGAGTGTCACCCTCGTTCCGTCAGTAAGCACAATGGAACGCTCCTTACCTTTGTCACAGACTTGTCTAATCATAGACACATTTTCATACGATTTCAGGCGACCATTCATCTCTGCGTAAACCACGCTAAAAGCTACGATTATCAACAATGGAATGACAACAGCTGCCACCCGAATCCAAATCGGCAACCGCACTTGGTGACGCGTAGGCTCGATATTGCTATTGTCGCCCATCAACCGTTCGTAAGCAGCATTCACTTCCGCCTCATCCATCTGTTGAGCTTCATCATCATTCCATAGAGCACGGAAAGCCTCGTCAGCTTCTTCATCAACGATAGGTGAGGACAACCGATTGAATACTCTTTCTTGAGTTGATTTCGTCACCTCATGTGTCGTATAATATTGTATGATTTCTCTTATCTTGTTATTCATTCTTGTGTAGTCGTTAATATTAAGACATGTTACAAACTTGTTACACCCAAAAATAAAACTGTCATTTTAAAAGGTTAAAGAGCATTTCTAATTTCTTTTAAAGCCAAATTAAGATGATTTTCTACGGTTTTCTTTTTTAATCCCAATCGCAAAGCTATCTCGTCATTCTTCAAATTGTCTCGTCTGCTCAGAAGATAGATAGCTCGGCGCTTGGGTGGCATATTGTCCACCACCATATCTATCAACAGTTGCAAATCTTTGGCCACAAGCTCGTCATGGGGCGTGGCACCAACCGTCGGCTCAACATCGAGGCATGAGGCTTGTGGTTTTATCTTTTTTGCTGCAATATAGTTGAGTACGGTATGTTTGGTCATTGTGAATAGATATGAGTCTAAAGAATTTATTTCCACTATCAATTCTCGTTTTATCCACAGTTTGGCAAATACCATCTGAGACACATCCTTAGCATCGTCATCATTCTTTAACAACAGCAATGCAAAATGATGTACCTTAGAATAAAACGCTTTAAAAATCACTTTGAACGCATCGCGGTCACCCTGTGACATCGCAATTTTTAAATTTTGATCTATGGACATTTGATTCTATTAACTCAAAACAATTACTTTTTCTACAATTAGCAACATGCTCTTTCTTAATCATCCGTAACATTTCATAGATGTAATGTCTAACTTTTATTCACATGTGCCGTAGTAACCGTACATTGAGAAAAACTGTACGTACATATAGTATTCTCCATATCACAGATACAATACAATAGGTCGTCTTATGTTTACAAATTTATAGTTTTTTATTCGCAATATCAACGCTTTCCTCTTTTTTTTGTTGAATAACGTATTATCAAAACAGCCTTGTACTTCAATTTTAAATCTGCGATACGGGAAAACAAGCTCGCCACTGTAGTTTTGAACATCGCATGGCGTGGACTCATGGGAATAGGCTCGTGAATTCGTTCGGTTCGAAATCCTTTGTTGGCAAAAAACATAGCCCTTTTTAGACAAATACCACCGCTCATTCCCAGGCATTTTAACCTAAATTTCAGCACATATTTGGCAACAATACGCCATGTTCCATGATGACTGCTTGGCAAGCT
>JBNPOM010000050.1:0-20727 GCA_050315175.1 Prevotella sp. SGI.027 | reverse complement strand
AATGTTGGATGCTTATTTTTATAATTAATTGATTTTCAACTATAAAGGTACAAAATATTAGTGAGATTACCAACTTTTTAAGGATTTTCTTATCCCGAACTCACGTAAGTAAATGACATCAGAACCACTTCGACCAATATACGGATATCTGCAAAGATGCCATCAAAAGCTCATCTGCAAAATTAGGCAAAACTTTCGAGAACCTACTCTTGAAAATACTCTTATTGTACATGACGATACACAGAAAGATAAATTTCACTCAAATGGAGCGTTACGGCACCCATTGCGAGCAGACCTACAGAACGAATTTCAACCGCAGCCGGGCTAAGTGCATCAACTGGGTTAAGTTCAACCTTTTCCTTTCCCGGCGTTATCTGAATATGGACGGACTGCTGGCTATAGCCATAGATCCGAGCTACATCAGTAAGTCAGGCAAGAAGTCTCCGCATGTTGGTACTTTCTGGTCTGGCTGTGCAGGTTCCATGAAACACGGACTAGAAATCATGGGACTTGCCCTTGTCGATGTCTACGCCAACAACTGCATGATGCTTCGTGCCCATCAGACCCCATCTACAGGAGAGTTGAAACTGCGCAGCATGACACTTGTGCAGCATTACATTGCCGTCATCAAACGCTACAGGAAAGAATTGTTGAAGGTCACCGATATTGTCGTCGCTGATGCCTTCTTCTCCATACGTCCGTTTGTGGACGGAATCAAGGACCAAGGCTTTCGTCTTGTCAGCCGTTTCAGGGATACGGCGAGCCTATACTATGTGTACACGGGGCCTCGTTCCAATAAGCCCGGGCGTCCCAAAACACTTGACGGGAAAATCAGTTACAAGAAACTCGACCTCACGCGTATGGCGAAGATGCATATCGAGGGACTTGAAGGCACAGCCTGCACGCTCATCGCCTATTCAAAGGCACTGAAGCAGAAAGTGCGTCTTGCCATTTGGGTGATGCCGAACGGCAAGCACAAGCTTTTCTTCTCCACAAAGACATCCATGTCGGGTGAGGAAGTGTTGCGCACATACCGCTCAAGATTCCAAATCGAGTTTTGCTTCCGCGATGCCAAGCAGTATACCGGACTCGTGCATTGTCAGGCAAGGCACAAGAATCAGCTGGACTTCTCCTACAACGCATCATTCGCATCACAGAATGTGGCAAAGGTGATGATGAAGGAAAACGGACTACCGTATTCCATGGCTTCTTTCAAGGAGCTCATGGCGAGCACATATATTGCAAAATTAATTTTCGACAGGTGTCGGACCATACCGAACCGAAAGTTAATTAGTCATACTATCAAAGAACTCTTTGGCTGGCAGAGGAAAGCTGCGTAGCCATTATATCAAATTTTAACGAACTGTTGCACAATATTCACATCAACAAATAACAAAAATCATGCACAAGATTAACATAAGACCAAGAGAAAAATTGAATTTCAATTCACCCACACAATGATTTTATGAAATAATTCCCTAAATTTGCACTTGCTTGTTGAATCCGTCATATCCAATATGATGAAGTAGGGAATAAAATAGCGGTTCAATCGCCTGATGCTGGCAATATCAACTATGAGTATGCTACCGATGGTAAGGTGATGAAATTTACAGATGCTCGTAATATCACAACCACCTATACGTATGATGCCGAAGGACGACTTGCGTCAACCAAGGCTAGTAATACATTAATTACGAACACCTATGGTACATCGGGTAATTCTAATCGTTATCAATATCAATAAGTTAATGAAGTTAAATTATTTATAGGCTAAATGTTCTTTTCGTAAATGCAGAGCGTAAAACAACAGTTTGTATGATGTGAGCTGTGCCGATGTTTCGATTGCCTTATTAATGATACAATCGTGTATATCATTCAGTTATATAGCTAAAACAGGCGTTTTTCAGGATAAGAAAATCAGTGTATCCACAGAAGACCACTATAAAAATTATAATATGAGAGATTACATTTAACGGGTTCATTTTTCGCACTTCATGAACAAAAAGTGTTGTTGATATACATTTGTTTTCGACAAAAATTATCAAAACGAATGCTATATTTTGTTAAATTTTTAAGCTCATGAAAAATTGAACTTATTATTTTGTACGAGTTTTAATTATTATTTGTACCTTTGCAGCCCGAAAAGGTTCATTGTATCCAATTCATTAAAGGGGATATTGTGCCTTCTTTCGATATTGCTTCGATAATATACAAAATAATATATAAAATTAAAAAGTAAAATTATGCCTACTATTTCACAGTTAGTAAGAAAAGGCAGACGGGTGATTGAAAGCTCGAGCAAGTCGCCGGCTTTGGACAACTGTCCTCAGCGTCGTGGCGTATGCGTGCGCGTGTATACAACCACTCCAAAGAAGCCTAATTCGGCGATGCGTAAGGTCGCCCGTGTTCGTTTGACCAATCAGAAGGAAGTAAACTCTTACATCCCAGGAGAAGGACACAACTTGCAAGAGCACAGCATCGTGCTGGTTCGTGGCGGTCGTGTGAAAGATCTTCCTGGTGTTCGTTACCACATCGTTCGCGGAACATTGGATACCGCCGGCGTTGCAAACCGCACACAGCGACGTTCTAAATATGGAGCGAAGCGTCCTAAGGCAGCTAAGAAGTAAGCTGAATACAAGAAAGATTCTAAATCAGCGGGTTCTGTGGTTGGTAAGAATGTAGGTGATACATGACTTCAGAACTGGAGATTGGAAAATGGCTCAAGAGCCCAGTGACTTAGAATCTTTTCTTTATCCCATTAAAATAATATTTATCGTTTTGCTGGAGAATTATTATCAAGGTTGAGTAAATGCTCAAGAGTGGGTGTTGAAGATCAAAACAATAACAGCCTCCGCAGACACAATTTTTTATGAAGTAAAAATGAGAAAAGCAAAACCAAAGAAGCGTGTGATCTTGCCAGATCCAGTCTTCAATGACAAAAATGTATCTAAGTTTGTCAATCACCTGATGTACGATGGAAAGAAAAATACAGCGTACGAAATTTTCTACAAAGCTCTGGACACCGTTAAGGCTAAGATGGGCAATGAAGAGATGTCTCCATTAGAAATTTGGAAGCAGGCGTTGGATAACATCACTCCGCAAGTGGAGGTGAAAAGCCGTCGTATCGGTGGTGCCACGTTCCAGGTACCAACGGAAATCCGTCCTGATCGTAAACAGAGTGTTTCGATGAAAAACTTGATACAGTACGCGCGGAAGCGTGGCGGAAAGAGCATGGCAGATAAGCTTGCAGCCGAGATTATGGATGCCTTCAACAACCAGGGTGGCGCTTATAAGCGTAAAGAGGATATGCACCGTATGGCTGAGGCAAACCGCGCATTCGCTCACTTCAGATTTTAATAATATAATAAGGTAAAAAGACAATGCCAAATCGCGATTTACATTTAACACGTAACATAGGTATCATGGCCCACATCGATGCCGGTAAAACAACAACTTCTGAGCGTATCTTGTTTTATACAGGAAAAACTCATAAGATTGGTGAGGTGCATGATGGAGCAGCTACCATGGACTGGATGGCCCAGGAACAGGAGCGTGGTATTACCATTACTTCTGCTGCGACAACCTGTACCTGGAAATATTTGGGAAAAGCTTTCAAGATCAATCTGATTGATACTCCGGGACACGTCGACTTTACCGCTGAGGTAGAACGTTCTTTGCGTGTGCTCGACGGCGCAGTGGCAACTTACTCTGCAGCCGATGGTGTACAGCCTCAGTCGGAAACAGTGTGGCGTCAGGCTGATAAATATAATGTACCGCGCATAGGATATGTGAACAAGATGGACCGTTCTGGTGCAAACTTCTTCGAGACTGTTCAGCAGATGAAGGACATCTTGGGCGCTAACCCTTGCCCAATTCAGATACCAATCGGTGCTGAAGAAAACTTCAAGGGCGTTGTCGACTTGATTAAAATGAAGGCAATGTACTGGAACGAGGAGACCATGGGCGCAGAATACCAAATTACCGATATACCCGCTGAATTGGTTGATGAGGCCAACGAATGGAGGGATAAACTGTTGGATGCGGCCGCTGGCTTTGATGACGACTTGATGGAGAAATATCTCGAAGGCCAGGAGATTGACGAGGTACAGCTGATCAAGGCTATCCGCAAGGGAACCTGTTCCATGGAACTCACTCCTATGGTGTTGGGCTCATCCTACAAAAACAAGGGAGTTCAGCCTTTGTTGGATTATATTTGCGCATTCTTACCATCGCCTTTGGATACGGAGGCTATCGTAGGTACCAATCCTGATACGGACGAGGATGAGGATCGCAAACCTTCAGAGGAAGCACCGACAGCAGCATTGGCGTTTAAGATCGCAACCGACCCATTCATGGGACGTTTGGTGTTCTTCCGCGTCTATTCAGGTAAAGTGACCGCAGGATCGTACGTCTATAATCCACGTACCGGAAAGAAGGAACGTATCAGTCGTTTGTTCCAGATGGATTCCCATAAGGAAATTCCGATGGATTCGATTGATGCCGGCGATATCGGTGCAGGTGTAGGATTCAAGGACATTCGTACCGGTGATACCTTGTGCGATGAGGCTCATCCAATCGTATTGGAGTCCATGACATTCCCTGATACCGTGATATCAATCGCAGTTGAACCAAAGAGCCAGGCAGATATCGCTAAGTTGGATAACGGCTTAGCCAAGCTGGCAGAAGAAGACCCCACGTTTACCGTTCGTACCGACGAGCAGAGTGGTCAGACGATTATCTCTGGTATGGGTGAGTTGCACTTGGATATCATCATTGACCGTTTGAAGCGCGAATTCAAGGTAGAGTGTAACCAAGGCAAGCCACAGGTTAACTATAAGGAGGCCATTACCAAGGATGTGACCTTGCGTGAGGTTTATAAGAAACAAAGTGGTGGTCGTGGTAAGTTTGCCGACATTATCGTTACCGTAGGTCCCAAGGATGAAGATTATATCGAAGGTGACTTGCAGTTTGTCAACGAGGTGAAAGGTGGTAACGTGCCTAAGGAATTCATTCCTTCTGTACAGAAGGGCTTCCAAGATTGCCTGAAGAATGGCGTCTTGGGCGGCTTCCCAGTAACAGGCTTGAAGGTAACGTTGACAGATGGATCTTTCCACCCAGTAGACTCTGACCAATTGTCTTTCGAGCTTGCCGCACACAATGCGTTCAAGAATGCTTGTCCGAAAGCCGGTCCTGTCTTGATGGAGCCTATCATGAAAGTGGAAGTGGTGACACCAGAAGAGAACATGGGTGACGTGATTGGCGACTTGAACAAGCGCCGCGGTCTTGTACAAGGTATGGATGAAGCACGCAGCGGTGCACGTATCGTAAAGGCGATGGTGCCATTGGCCGAGATGTTTGGTTATGTAACAGCATTGCGTACCATCACCTCTGGCCGCGCTACCAGTTCGATGGAATATGATCATCATGCACCCGTCTCTACTTCTATTGCGAAGACGGTGCTTGAGGAAGTTAATGGTAAAGCAGATCTTCTGTAAGAAATCAAAGTCAGGAAAGAGAATCACGTCTTAGCGTATGACTCTTAAGATGTGTATCTCTCTCCTCTTAATAATAACTAACAAATATCAAAGATGAGTCAAAAAATCAGAATTAAGCTGAAGTCTTACGACCACCAGTTGGTTGACAAATCAGCCGAGAAAATTGTGAAGGCAGTAAAGGCGACAGGTGCCATTGTCAGTGGTCCTATTCCATTGCCTACTCACAAGCGAATTTTCACCGTGAACCGCAGTACTTTCGTGAACAAGAAAGCACGTGAGCAGTTTCAACTCTCAAACTTTAAGCGTTTGATAGATATCTATAGCTCATCAGCCAAGACTGTTGATGCTCTGATGAAGTTGGATCTGCCAAGTGGTGTTGAGGTAGAGATCAAAGTATAAAGATGATATAGTTGTGCAATGGACATAGAGGTTTTGTTGAATCCATTTATTTGGATGTTTTTTTGGATTGTGCTTACACCTATTTCTATTTATAGATTATGGAACGAGTTGCAAAAACCAAAAAATCGCAATGTAAGTGGTATCATAGAATCTTCTCTAGTGTTGCTTGTTTCTATTATCTTTATAGTGATTAAAGTACTGAAATGAAATATAACTTATTTACATCGGTTGGGGATGGTGGGTTTCAGAAACAGTAGCTTGTTTATCAAGATTATAATTTAAAATAAAAAATTGAAATGCCAGGATTAATTGGAAGAAAAATCGGAATGACATCCGTTTTCAGTGCCGACGGTAAAAATATACCGTGCACTGTTATCGAAGCTGGTCCATGTGTTGTAACACAGGTAAAGACCGTTGAAAAAGACGGTTACAAGGCTCTTCAATTAGGTTTCGGAGAAGCAAAGGAAAAGAGAACAACCAAACCTTTGCTGGGAACCTTCAAGAAAGCCGGCACAACACCTAAAAAGCACTTGGTCGAGTTCAAATTTGATGGGGAGTATAACCTAGGTGACACTATTACTGTTGAGTTGTTTAACGATACAGAATTCGTTGACGTAATAGGCACCTCAAAAGGTAAAGGCTTCCAGGGCGTAGTTAAGCGTCACGGATTTGATGGCGTTGGTCAGCGTACACACGGTCAGGATGACCGAGCTCGTAAGCCGGGAGCTATTGGTGCATGTTCTTATCCAGCTAAAGTGTTTAAGGGTATGCGCATGGGCGGCCAGATGGGTGGTGACAGAGTCACAACTCAGAATCTGAGAGTGTTAAAAGTGATTCCAGAGAAGAACCTGTTGATTGTCAAGGGCTCGTTTGCTGGATGCAATGGTTCAACTGTTTTAATTGAGAAATAATGGAAGTTAGCGTATTAAATATCAATGGTCAGGAAACTGGAAGAAAGGTTACGTTGAACGAAGCTATCTTCGGAATAGAGCCAAACGACCATGTGCTATATCTTGATGTAAAGCAGTATCTTGCAAATCAGCGTCAAGGAACAGCTAAGTCGAAAGAGAGAAGTGAGTTGAGTGGTTCTACTCGCAAACTCGGTCGCCAGAAAGGTGGTGGCGGTGCACGTCGTGGTGACATCAACTCGCCATTGCTTGTTGGTGGAGCTCGTGTGTTTGGTCCAAAACCACGTGACTATCGCTTTAAATTGAATAAAAAAGTAAAGAATCTTGCACGTAGATCGGCTTTGTCATACAAAGCACAGGAGAACGCAATCGTTATCGTGGAAGACTTTACTTTGGATGCTCCAAAGACTAAAGATTTCGTAAATATTGCAAAAAATCTTAAAGTAGAGGGCAAGAAGTCGCTCCTGGTTTTGCCAGAAGCAAATAAAAATGTATATTTGTCGGCTCGTAATCTGCAACAAGCAGATGTGATGACGGCATCTACACTCAATACTTATAAAGTTTTGAATGCAGATGTTCTTGTTGTGACAGAAAACTCGTTGAAGGTGATCGACAATATCTTAATTAAATAAAAGGAGACAATAGAACATGGCATATATCATTAAACCATTGGTCACTGAGAAGATGACTAAGATTACAGACAAGTCTTCTATTGAAAAAACTTATAAGGTGAAGGGCGAGGACCGCACAAAGGTTGCAGAACTGAAGTACGGCTTCATCGTTCGTCCAGAAGCCGATAAGCTCCAAATTAAGAAAGAGATTGAAAGTCTGTACAATGTTACAGTAATAAATGTGAACACAGCTCGCTACGCTGGGAAGCGCTCAAGCCGCTATACTCGCGCTGGACTTGTGAAGGGACAGAAAGCTGCGTTCAAGAAAGCAATCGTCACTCTGAAAGAGGGCGATACAATTGATTTTTACAGCAATATTTAAAATAAAAAATGGCAGTACGTAAATTTAAACCGGTAACTCCGGGACAAAGACACAAGGTTATTGGCACGTTCGAGGAGATTACTGCATCCGTGCCAGAGAAGTCTCTCGTTTACGGTAAACGCTCTTCAGGTGGTCGAAACAACACCGGAAAAATGACTGTCCGCTACATGGGTGGAGGTCATAGAAGAAAACTTCGTTTTATCGATTTCAAGCGTGAGAAAGATGGTGTTCCAGCTGTAGTAAAGACAATCGAATACGATCCAAACCGTTCGGCTCGTATCGCTTTGTTGTTTTATGCAGATGGTGAAAAACGTTACATTATTGCTCCTAATGGACTACAGGTAGGTGCTACGCTGATGTCTGGTGCTAATGCTGCACCTGAGGTAGGTAATGCACTTCCTTTAGCAAACATTCCTGTTGGTACAGTGATTCACAACATTGAATTGCGTCCAGGACAGGGTGCGTTGCTTGTCCGTTCGGCTGGTAATTTTGCTCAGTTGACTTCTCGTGAGGGCAGTTATTGTGTGATTAAGCTCCCTTCTGGCGAAACTCGTCAGATATTGAGTGCTTGTAAGGCTACGGTAGGTAGTGTAGGTAACTCTGACCATGCATTGGAACAGTCAGGAAAGGCTGGTCGTTCACGCTGGTTAGGTCGTCGTCCACACAACCGTGGTGTAGTGATGAACCCTGTTGATCACCCAATGGGTGGTGGTGAAGGCCGACAGAGTGGTGGACATCCACGTTCACGAAAGGGCTTGTATGCTAAGGGTCTCAAGACACGCGCACCTAAGAAGCATTCTAATAAGTACATTATTGAAAGAGCTAACAAATAATCAAGTAAACTAAGAGTAAAATATGAGTCGTTCACTTAAGAAAGGTCCGTATATCAACGTAGCTCTGGAAAAGAAAATTCTCGCTATGAATGAGAGTGGAAAGAAGAGCGTTGTTAAAACATGGGCAAGAGCTTCAATGATTTCCCCTGATTTCGTGGGACACACTGTTGCAGTCCATAACGGAAATAAATTTATCCCTGTTTACGTTACAGAAAATATGGTTGGACATAAGTTGGGAGAGTTTTCTCCAACTCGTCGTTTTGGTGGCCATGCCGGTAACAAGAAATAATAGGGACAAACCATTTAAAAGTAAAAATTAATAATGGGAGCAAGAAAGCATATAGCGGCTGAAAAATTAAAAGAAGCCCGCAAAAATTTATACTTCGCAAAGCTCAAAGGTGTTCCTTCATCACCCCGAAAAATGCGCTATGTAGTAGACATGATTCGAGGTATGGAAGTTAACCGCGCTCTCGGAGTATTGAGATTCTCAAAAAAGCAAGCTGCTCAAGATATAGAGAAGTTACTTCTTTCTGCAATTGCTAACTGGGAAGCTAAGAATGATCGTAAGGCTGAAGATGGAGAGTTATTCGTCAGCCGTGTCTTCGTAGATGAAGGTGTTACGATGAAGCGTATGAGACCGGCACCGCAGGGTCGTGGGTACAGAATTCGTAAGCGTAGTAACCATGTTACTTTGTTTGTTGATGCCAAAACTAATGACGAAAAATAATAAATAGAATGGGACAGAAAGTTAATCCAATAAGCAATCGACTTGGAATTATCCGTGGTTGGGATTCAAATTGGTTCGGTGGTAAGGACTTCGGAGACAACCTTGTAGAAGACAGGAAAATCCGCAAGTATCTTAATGAGCGTTTGGCTAAAGCAAGCCTTTCACGCATTATCATTGAACGTACCTTGAAGCTCGTTACCATTACTATTTGTACAGCAAGGCCTGGTATCGTCATTGGTAAAGGAGGTCAAGATGTAGATAAACTCAAGGAAGAATTGAAGAATCTCTTCAACAAAGATATTCAAATCAATATTTTTGAGGTAAAGAAGCCTGAACTCGATGCCAATATTGTAGGAAACAATATCGCTCGCCAAGTAGAAGGTAAAATTGCTTACCGCCGTGCTATCAAGATGGCTATCCAAAATACGATGCGCGCTGGTGCAGAGGGTATCAAGGTTCAAATTTCTGGACGTTTGAATGGTGCAGAAATGGCACGCAAGGAAATGTACAAAGAAGGTCGTACGCCTTTGCATACATTCCGTGCTGACATCGATTACTGCCAAACAGAAGCGCTTACGAAAGTAGGTTTGCTCGGTATCAAAGTTTGGATTTGTCGTGGAGAAGTTTACGGTAAACAAGAATTGACACCAAACTTCACACAGGATAAGACGCATAATGGTCGTCCAAACGGTGGCCGTAACGGTGGTCGTGGTAATCGTAGAAGAAACAATAACCGTTAAAAGAAAAAGTTATCATG
Source organism: Prevotella sp. SGI.027 (assembly GCA_050315175.1). Lineage (GTDB taxonomy): Bacteria > Bacteroidota > Bacteroidia > Bacteroidales > Bacteroidaceae > Prevotella. The sequence goes on along the minus strand of JBNPOM010000050.1, from coordinate 10,615 downwards.
TTACAGCCCAAAAGAGTAAAATATAGAAGACCTCAAGATGGACGTGGAAATAAAGGAAACGCCCACAGAGGAACACAGCTCGTTTTCGGTTCGTTCGGTATCAAGACGCTTGAGCCCAAATGGATCGATAGCCGACAGATAGAAGCTGCACGTGTAGCAGTAAACCGTTACATGCAGCGTGAAGGACAAGTCTGGATTCGAATCTTCCCGGACAAACCAATCACTCGTAAGCCTGCCGATGTCCGAATGGGTAAAGGTAAAGGTGATCCCATGGGATGGGTGGCTCCGGTTACACCGGGACGTATCCTCTTTGAAGTAGAAGGTGTAAGCTTTGATGTAGCTAAAGAAGCACTGCGCTTAGCAGCTCAGAAGTTGCCTGTGAAGACAAAGTTTGTTGTACGACGTGATTACGATAAAAACGCTTAAGCTATGAAGATGACAGAATTAAAAGGACTCGCTGAAAAAGACTTGCGAGAGAAGCTAGAGAATGCAGAGGCAGCTTACAGTCAGATGAAGCTGAATCATGCAGTATCTCCTTTGGAGAATCCATCTCAGATTAAGATAGCTCGTCGTGACATCGCACGTATGAAAACTGAACTGCAGCAGAGAGAACTTAATAAATAACAATGGTTCAGATGGAAACAAGAAATTTAAGAAAAGTAAGACAGGGTGTCGTTGTTAGCAACAGCATGGATAAGACCATCGTCATTGCATCAAAGTTCAAGGAGAAACACCCTATATATGGTAAGTTTGTTCAGAAAACAAAAAAATACCATGTACACGATGAAAAGAATGAGGCTAATGTAGGTGATACAGTACTCATTATGGAAACACGTCCTTTGTCAAAAACAAAGAGATGGAGATTAGTTCAAATAGTAGAAAAAGCTAAGTAATTATGATACAGGCAGAATCAAAACTTACAGTATGTGATAACAGCGGCGCACGTGAGGCTCTTTGCATCCGTGTACTCGGTGGTACCGGTCGCCGTTATGCAAGTGTGGGAGACGTTATCGTTGTTTCAGTGAAAAACGTAATCCCATCAAGTGATTTGAAAAAGGGTGCAGTATCTAAGGCTTTAGTCGTTCGTACAAAGAAAGAGATTCGTCGTCCGGATGGTTCATACATTCGTTTCGATGATAATGCTTGTGTTTTGTTGAACAATGCTGGGGAGATAAGAGGCAGCCGTATCTTCGGTCCTGTTGCTCGTGAGCTGCGTGCAATAAATATGAAAGTGGTTTCTTTGGCACCAGAGGTTCTTTAATTATTAAAATAACAAGCAAATGAGTAAGTTACATATAAAGAAAGACGATACAGTGATTGTACTGTCCGGTTCGGATAAAGGCAAGACTGGAAAGGTGCTCAAAGTGTTGGTCGACGAAGAACGTGCCATCGTTGAGGGGGTGAATGTAGTAGCCAGAAGTACTAAACCTTCTGCTAAGACTCCTCAAGGAGGCATTGTTAGGCAGGAAGCACCTATACATATCTCGAATTTGAGTTTAATTGACCCAAAGAGTGGCAAGGCTACTCGTATTTCTATCAAACGAGATGGAAAGAAAGTGATACGAATCGCCAAAAAATCAGAGGAGGAAATCAAATAATATGGATACAGCGCAATTCAAGAAAACTTATAAAGAGAAAATCGCTCCAGCATTGAAGGAACAGTTTCACTACTCTTCAACCATGGAGGTTCCCGTTCTCAAAAAAATCGTCATCAATCAAGGACTTGGTAATGCAACCGAGGACAAGAAGATTATTGACGTTGCGATGAATGAAATTTCATCTATTACCGGTCAGAAAGCTGTTACGACGTATTCTAAGAAGGATATTGCAAACTTCAAACTTCGTAAGAAAATGCCGATTGGTGTGATGGTAACCTTACGTCGCGAGCGTATGTATGAGTTCTTGGAAAAACTCGTACGTGTAGCTTTGCCTCGTATTCGTGACTTCAAAGGTATTGAAAGCAAGTTTGATGGACGCGGTAATTATACGCTGGGTATCGAAGAGCAAATCATCTTCCCGGAAATCAATATCGATGCGATTGATCGTATACAGGGTATGAACATCACTTTTGTCACGTCTGCCAAGACTGATGAAGAGGGATACGCATTGCTCAAAGGTTTCGGCCTTCCATTTAAGAACGCAAAAAACGATTAAAAGAATATGGCAAAAGAATCAATGAAAGCTCGCGAAATTAAGCGTGCGAAGCTGGTGGCTCGCTACGCTGAGAAACGCGCAGCTCTTAAAAAGGTTGTTGCAACATCCGAGGATCCTGCAGAAGCTTACGAGGCAGCTCGTAAATTGCAGTCAATTCCTAAGAACGCGAATCCTATCCGCCTTCATAACCGTTGCAAGGTTACGGGACGTCCAAAAGGATATATCCGCCAATTCGGTCTTTCTCGTATTCAGTTTAGAGAAATGGCTTCGGAGGGATTGATTCCTGGCATTAAGAAGGCAAGTTGGTAATTGGTAACGCATTACTGACACTATACATCATATTGATGCTAATTTAATATTGTCGGGGTAGTCCCGATTAATTAAACTTTTATAACATGACAGATCCAATAGCAGATTATCTGACAAGACTCAGAAATGCGATTATGGCACATCATCGTGTCGTTGAGATTCCTGCGTCTAACTTGAAAAAGGAGATTACCAAGATCCTTTTCGAGAAGGGATACATCTTGAACTATAAGTTCATTGAAGATGGTCCTCAGGGGACAATTAAAGTTGCTTTGAAGTATGATCCTACTACAAAGCAGAACGCTATCAAGAAATTGAAGCGAGTGTCTACACCCGGTTTGCGCCAGTATACCGGTTACAAAGACATGCCGAGAGTAATTAACGGACTAGGTATTGCTATATTATCTACGTCTCAGGGTGTAATGACTGACAAGGAGGCTACCGCACAAAAAATTGGCGGTGAGGTTCTTTGCTACGTATATTAATTGGAGGTTAGAATATGTCTAGAATAGGAAAATTGCCAATTAGTATTCCAGCAGGAGTAACAGTGAATTTCGACGAGAAGACTAATGTCTTTACCGTTAAGGGACCCAAAGGCGAATTGACTCAGGAGATTAATCCTTCTATCAAACCATCCATTAGTGATGGACAAATTACCTTTGAGGTAGATGAGAAAAGTCCAGTAGACTATAAGCAAAAACAAGCTTATCATGGTTTGTATCGTTCTTTAGTCAACAATATGGTTGTTGGTGTAAGCGAAGGCTATAGCAAGACACTCGAGCTTATCGGTGTTGGTTTCCGTGTATCCAACCAAGGAAATATTGTAGAGTTCTCTCTCGGATATACTCACCCAATCTTTATCGAACTTCCAAGTGAAGTGAAGGTTGAAACGAAGTCAGAAAGAAACCAAAACCCTCTCATTAAGTTGGAGACATGCGATAAGCAACTGTTAGGTCTCATTTGTGCTAAAATTCGTTCTTTCCGTATGCCTGAACCTTACAAGGGAAAAGGTATCCTCTTCAAAGGAGAAGTTATTCGTAGAAAGTCTGGAAAGACAGCTGCGGCTAAGTAATTTTAATTTTTTACGATTATGACAACAAAGAAAGAAAATAGACGAATGAAGATAAAGTTCCGTATTCGTAAGAATGTAAACGGAACAGCTGAGCGCCCACGTCTAAGTGTTTTCCGCTCTAATAAACAGATTTACGCTCAGGTAATAAATGATATAACTGGTACAACTCTTGCTTCTGCTTCCTCTTTAGGCTTAGACAAAGTGCCAAAGGATGAGCAGGCACAGAAAGTTGGTGAACTCATCGCACAAAAGGCTCAGGCAGCTGGAATAGAAGCTGTGGTTTTTGACCGTAATGGTTACCTCTACCATGGTCGTGTTAAAGAGTTGGCTGATGCTGCTCGCAAGGGTGGACTTAATTTTTAAACGGTTATGGCAATGAATAAAGTAAAAATAAATAGCGACGTAGAATTAAAAGATCGTTTGGTTGCAATCAACCGTGTTACAAAAGTAACAAAAGGTGGTCGCACATTCACTTTTGCTGCTATTGTCGTCGTTGGTGATGGCAACGGAATTATTGGCTACGGTCTTGGTAAGGCTGGTGAAGTGACATCTGCCATAGCCAAGGGTACGGAAGCTGCCAAGAAAAATTTGGTGAAGGTTCCGGTATTGAAAGGTACTATTCCTCATGAGATAGAGGCACGCTATAGCGGTGCACGAGTATTCTTGCGTCCAGCTGCTGCTGGTACAGGACTGGTTGCCGGCGGTGCAATGCGTGCTGTGTTGGACAGCGTTGGTATTACAGACATTTTGGCCAAGTCAAAGGGATCTTCTAATCCTCACAATTTGGTTAAGGCCACAATCTTAGCGTTGAGTCAGGTTCGTGATGCATACACCGTTGCTGGCGCACGTGGTATCGATATGAATAAGGTATTTAACGGATAAGGAAACTGAAGAATGGCAACAATAAAAGTAAAACAAATCAAAAGCAAAATTGGTGCTCCTGTGGACCAGAAGAAAACACTGCTGGCACTGGGACTTCATAAAATCTCTCAGATTGTTGAAGTTGAGGATACGCCAAGTATGCGTGGTATGATTCGGAAGGTACATCATTTAGTAACCGTCGTTGAATAGTAATCTTTTAAGAAGTAAAATCATGAAATTATATAATTTGAAACCAGCAGAAGGCTCTACTCATTCACGTCGTCGTATTGGTCGTGGTCCAGGTTCTGGACTTGGCGGAACTTCTACCCGTGGACACAAAGGAGCAAAATCTCGTTCTGGTTATAAAAAGAAGATTGGATTTGAAGGTGGTCAGATGCCACTTCAGCGCCGTGTTCCCAAAGGTGGCTTCAAGAATATCAATCGCAAGGAATATTTCGCTGTGAACTTGTCGACACTCCAGACATTAGCAGAAGAGAAGAACCTTACCAAGATTGGACTCGCTGAGCTGGTGGCTGCTGGCCTAACCAATGGCAAGAAGCTTGTCAAAATCTTGGGAAATGGTGAACTGACAGCTAAAATTGACGTAGAAGCAAATGCATTCTCAAAAACTGCTGAAGAGGCAATCAAGGCAGTAGGTGGTAACACAACTATAATCTAAGTAATGAAAAAGTTTATTGAGACACTAAAGAACTGTTGGAAGATAGAGGATTTGCGCCAGCGTCTCCTCATTACGCTTCTGTTTACGGCCATTTATCGTTTTGGCTCGTTTGTAGTACTGCCGGGTATTAATCCTGCTTCGTTAGGACAACTCCAAAAGCAGACTGAAGGCGGCTTGATGTCGCTGCTTGACATGTTCTCTGGTGGTGCATTCTCAAATGCGTCAATCTTCGCACTTGGGATCATGCCTTATATCTCAGCTTCTATCGTTATGCAACTTCTTGCCGTCGCTGTACCTTATTTCCAAAAGATGCAGCGTGAGGGAGAGAGTGGTCGGAAGAAGATTAGTATGTACACTCGTTACCTGACAGTATTCATTTTGCTGTTGCAGGCCCCAAGTTACTTGATGAACCTGAAGTATCAGGCTTCACAAGCTTTGGCTACAGGTATCTCATGGACTATCTTTATGATTCCAGCAACCATTATTCTGGCTGCAGGAAGTATGTTTATCCTTTGGTTAGGTGAACGTATAACAGATAAGGGCGTAGGTAACGGTATCTCATTAATTATCATGATTGGAATCATCGCCCGCCTTCCTCAGGCTTTCGTGCAAGAGGCAGGTTCACGCTTAACAGCCATTAGCGGAGGTGGATTAATCATGTTTATCGTTGAGTTGCTGATTCTATTTGGTGTGATTTGCGCTGCAATCCTGTTGGTACAGGGAACTCGCAAAGTTCCCGTACAGTATGCCAAAAGGTTGGTGGGCAACAAGCAATATGGTGGTGCACGTCAGTACATCCCATTGAAATTGTTCGCAGCCAACGTGATGCCTATCATCTTTGCTCAGGCATTGATGTTCATTCCTTTGGCTATTGTTCAGTATCAGTCAGACAACGCGTCTCCAGTAGTTCGTTCTCTCATGGACCCACACAGCTTGTTATATAATGTCATCTATGTGATTCTGATAATAGCATTCACGTATTTCTATACAGCCATTACCTTGAATCCTGTACAGATGGCAGAAGATATGAAGCGCAATAATGGTTTTATCCCTGGAATTAGACCTGGTAAGGATACTGCCGAGTACATTGATACTATTATGTCTCGCTTAACTTTCCCTGGTTCTTTGTTCATCGCTTTTATCGCGATTATGCCAGCTTTAGCAGGTCTGTTGAACGTACAGCAAGGATTTTCGCAGTTCTTCGGAGGTACATCTCTCTTGATTCTCGTTGGTGTTGTCATAGATACTTTGCAGCAGATAGAGAGCCACTTATTGATGCGTCATTACGATGGACTGCTGAACGTAGGCCACACTAGAGGAAATCATGTTTCAGCCTACTAATCTTTAAGTCTGAGAGTGAGTATATTCCTAAAGACAGAAGATGAAATTGACTTGATGCGTGAGGCGAACCAACCGGTAGGAGCAACGCTTGCTGAAGTTGGTAAGCATATTAAAGAAGGTGGTCACGACCCCTCATTTGATTGCTTCGCACACAAATTCATCAGAGACCATGGGGCTGCCCCGAGCTTTCAGAATTTTCATGTTTTGGAGATTTATTTCGGGGAAGTACCTGTACCTCTGTCAATCATGTAGTTGCACATGGCATTTCAAACAAGCAAACCATTTTGCGAGAGGATGACATTGGTCCAATCACAGTAGCCATTCATCATGGTCAAGTGGAGATTTTATCAAAGTTTAAGAATATTGATCTTTTAGAAAGAAATAATTAATTATGGCAAAACAGTCCGCAATAGAGCAAGACGGAACCATCGTGGAGAGCTTATCTAACGCAATGTTTCGCGTAGAGCTTGAAAACGGTGTGGAGATTATAGCACATATCTCTGGGAAAATGAGAATGCACTATATCAAGATCCTGCCTGGTGATAAGGTGAAGGTCGAAATGAGTCCTTACGATTTGACCAAAGGCAGAATCGTTTTCAGATACAAATAATCAAGTATAAGATATGAAGACAAGAGCATCATTAAAGAAACGTACACCCGACTGTAAGATCGTTCGTCGTAAAGGTCGTCTGTTCGTCATTAACAAGAAAAACCCGAAGTTTAAATTACGTCAGGGCTAAAAAGATGAAGAGTTGTCCTATTCAATGAGAATTGAAGAGTGCAGCTCAAATCCAATCAAAGTTATTTATTTTATTAATTTTATCAACAAATGGCAATAAGAATTGTTGGAGTAGATTTGCCCCAGAATAAGCGTGGCGAAATCGCATTGACCTATATCTATGGTATTGGTCGAAGTAGTTCAGCAAAGATATTGGATAAGGCTGGTGTAAACCGTGACTTGAAGGTTAGTGAATGGACTGACGACCAAGCAGCCAAGATCCGTGAAATTATCGGTGCTGAATTCAAAGTAGAAGGTGATCTCCGCTCAGAGATTCAGATGAATATCAAGCGACTGATGGATATTGGTTGTTATCGTGGCGTTAGACATCGTAATGGTCTTCCAGTTCGTGGTCAGAGCACCAAAAACAATGCTCGTACACGTAAGGGTAGAAAGAAGACTGTTGCTAATAAGAAGAAGGCTACTAAGTAAATTTAGTTGAGAGTTGAGGGTTGAGAAACTATTTTCTCAATACATTAAAACTTAAACTCCTAACTTTTAAACTAAAAAAAGATTATGGCAAAGAAAACAACAGCTTCAAAAAAGAGGAATGTAAGAGTGGACGCACTGGGACAGTTGCATGTTCACAGTTCATTCAACAATATTATCGTTTCATTGGCAAACAGCGAAGGTCAGATCATATCCTGGTCTTCTGCAGGTAAGATGGGCTTCCGTGGCTCTAAGAAAAATACTCCTTACGCAGCACAGATGGCCGGCGAGGATTGCGCTAAAGTCGCTTACGACTTGGGATTGCGTAAAGTTAGAGCTTTCGTGAAAGGACCTGGTAACGGTCGTGAATCTGCCATCCGTGCGGTTCATGCATCAGGAATTGAGATTACAGAGATAATTGATGTTACTCCATTGCCACACAATGGATGCCGCCCTCCAAAGAGACGTAAGGTATAAATTCTTATCTCGAGTCTGCAGATACAGTCAGGCTCCTGATATTTATCACAAGAAAAAGTTTATTTTTTTTATATTATGGCTAGATATATAGGTCCGAAATCTAAAATTGCACGTCGATTTGGTGAACCCATCTTCGGCGCTGACAAAGTTTTGTCCAAGAGAAACTTCCCTCCTGGACAGCATGGCAATAACCGACGCAGAAAGATGTCTGAGTTCGGCGCCATGTTGGCAGAGAAGCAAAAAGCAAAGTATACATACGGTGTACTTGAGCGCCAGTTCCGTAATATGTTTGAGAAGGCTGCTAAGGCTGATGGAATTACCGGTGAGGTTCTCCTTCAGAACTTAGAATGTCGTCTTGACAATGTAGTATTCCGCTTGGGTATAGCCCCAACGCGCGCTGCTGCTCGTCAAATGGTAGGGCATAAGCACATCGTCGTTGATGGGAATGTTGTCAATATTCCTTCATATGCAGTTAAGCCAGGCCAAATTGTTGGTGTACGTGAGAAAGCAAAGTCTCTCGAAGTCATCGAAGCTTCTTTGGCAGGTTTCAACCATAGTAAATATCCTTGGATTGAATGGGATGAAAATTCAAAGAGTGGTAAGTTCTTGCATTTGCCTGAACGAGCTGACATCCCTGAGAATATTAAGGAACAGTTAATCGTTGAGTTGTACTCTAAATAAATCATTAAATTAATGGCGATATTAGCATTTCAAAAACCTGATAAAGTAGTAATGTTGGAGGCTGATGACAAGTTCGGCAAGTTTGAATTCCGTCCTCTTGAGCCTGGCTTTGGTATTACCATTGGTAATTCATTGCGCCGCATTCTCCTTTCATCACTTGAAGGCTATGCTATCAATACCATCCGTATAGCTGGTGTTGAGCATGAGTTCTCTTCAGTACCTGGTGTAAAGGAAGATGTTACCAACATTATCTTGAATCTCAAACAAGTTCGATTCAAGCAAGTAGTAGAAGAATTCGAGAATGAGAAAGTTAGTATCACCGTAGAGAATTCCACTGAGTTCAAAGCGGGCGATATCGGTAAGTATCTGACTGGATTTGAAGTGTTAAACCCTGATTTGGTGATTTGTCATTTAGATGCTAAAGCTTCCATGCAGATAGACCTGACCATCAACAAAGGACGTGGATATGTTCCAGCTGATGAGAATCGTCAATTCTGCACGGATGTCAATGTTCTCCCAATCGATTCAATCTACACCCCAATCCGTAATGTTAAATACTCTGTTGAGCCTTATCGTGTTGAGCAAAAAACCGACTACGACAAGCTTGTCATTGAGGTAACGACGGATGGTTCCATATCCCCAAAGGATGCGCTGAAAGAGGCTGCTAAGATTCTCATCCATCACTTCATGTTGTTCTCTGATGAAAAGATAACACTTGAAAGTCCTGATCAGGACGACAACCAGGAGTTTGATGAGGAAGTGTTGCGCATGCGTCAATTGCTTAAAACGAAGCTCGTTGACTTGAACCTCAGTGTTCGCGCACTCAATTGTCTCAAGGCTGCCGAGGTTGAAACGCTCGGTGACTTGGTACAGTACAACAAGACAGACTTATTGAAGTTCCGCAACTTTGGAAAGAAATCGCTTTCTGAGCTTGATGATTTGCTCGAAAGTCTGAATCTATCATTTGGAACCGATACATCAAAGTATAAACTGGATAAGGAGTAAGGTTTTAGTATGTGAGTTATTAGATTTTTAAGTTTTGAAGTTTATAAGTTTAGGTTTGGATGCTTTGAGTAATCAATTGTCTGACCATGAATGAGTAAACTTTCCATCAACTTGAATCCTTGACGCCCATATTATCAAATCCACTCTCATCCACAACGAACAAAACAAAAAATGAGACACAATAAAAAATTCAACCACTTAGGTCGTACTGCATCTCACCGCAATGCTATGCTTGCAAACATGGCTTGCTCGCTGATTATGCACAAAAGAATCACTACGACCCTCGCAAAGGCAAAGGCTTTAAAAAAGTATGTAGAGCCACTGATTACTCGTTCAAAAGACGATACAACCAATTCGCGTCGTGTAGTTTTCCGCTACCTTCAGAAAAAGGAAGCTGTGACAGAACTGTACAAGACTGTAGCTCCAAAAGTAGGTGATCGTCCAGGCGGTTATACCCGTGTAATCAAGCTGGGTACTCGTCAAGGTGATGCTGCTCAGATTGCTTTTATCGAGTTAGTTGATTTTGATGACAATATGGCAAAGACTGAGAAGACAGCTAAGAAAACTCGTCGTAGCCGTCGTTCTTCTGGTAAGAAGAATGATGAAGCTGCTAAGGCTGAAAATGCAGTTGAAACAGACGATGCCGTTAAGACAGAGCCAGCAGAAGAAACTTCTAAAGATGTTTCTGAAGCAACAGCCAAAGAAGAAGCTTCTGAAGCCAAAGCTAATGACGCAGTTTCAGAAGAAACGGCACAAGGCGAAAAAGAAGCTAAGTAAATTTTACCATACTGGTTTCAATATGAACGCTCTCATCCAATTGGGTTGAGAGCGT
>JBNPOM010000049.1:0-22431 GCA_050315175.1 Prevotella sp. SGI.027 | reverse complement strand
CAAAAAGAAGCCAAAAGATAACAAAACGTATTTCATAAACATTTGATGACTATGTGCGGTGGTAATTTTTAGAACCAGCCTTAAGCATGTTTCTAACAATCATTTTGTATTTTTGTAAGCAAAAAGAATCGTCACATGCAAATACTCCTTTCGTGCGCCAAGGACATGACGGACACCGCTGCCGTCGCGGACTTGGATGCCACACAGCCCCTCTTTCAGCGAGAAGCCGAGCAAACGGCCGTGCAACTCACGAGATACAGCACCGACGAGTTGGCTGAAATGCTGCACGTCAACCCACAATTGGCGGCGCTCAACAAACTGCGTTATGCTCATTTCTTAGATCCCGGTCCTACTCTTCAGGCCGCATGGGCCTACCACGGCATCGTCTTTAAGAAGTTGGATGCCACCACCATGACAGCCCAGCAATTGCTTTATGCCGAACGTCACTTATGGATTACCTCGTTTTTGTACGGATTGCTCCGCCCACTCAATGGTATCAAAAACTACCGACTGGAAGGTAACGTGCGGCTGCCCGAATACGACGACCAAACGATGTTTGACTTTTGGAAACCGCGCCTGACCGATGTTCTCATCCAATCGGTTCTCGATGATGACGGTACCTTGCTGAACTTGGCGAGCGGGGAGATGAAGAATCTGTTCGACTGGAAACGCGTCCGAAAGGCCGTGCGCATCATTGAGCCGGCCTTCAAGGTACGCAAAGGTGACAAACTGCGCACCATCGTGGTGTACACCAAGATGTGTCGGGGATCCCTTGCGCGCCATGTCATCGTGCAACAAACACATAACATCGACGCACTCAAAGCGTTTGAATATGAAGGATTTGCATACGATGAACAAGAGAGTAAAGGCGATCTCTGGGTGTTCACCATGCTTTAAGGCCAGCTGTGCTGTTTAACATCTACCCTGTTGTGCTGACATTCCAGCAGCAAAGCTGACTGACTTTTGCACATTTGGCTTATTTTTCTTACTTTTGCATATTGACTTTTCATCCTCTTTTTAATTCACGACAATGAGCGATAAAACAACAGATATAGACAACCTGGAAACTGAAGACGACGAGTTGCAGACCGACCAGCATTCTGACTACCAACCAGCCGACCGATTTGACGCTTCGGCAGTACATCATTTAAGTGGGATGTACAAGAATTGGTTCTTGGATTATGCCTCGTATGTCATCTTAGAGCGTGCGGTGCCACACATAGAAGATGGCCTGAAACCTGTTCAGCGGCGCATTCTGCACTCGATGAAGCGCATGGACGACGGCCGATACAACAAGGTGGCCAACATCGTTGGACACACCATGCAGTTTCATCCCCACGGCGATGCGTCCATCGGAGACGCCTTGGTACAGATGGGACAGAAAGACCTTTTGGTAGACACGCAAGGTAACTGGGGAAACATTCTCACGGGCGACCGCGCCGCCGCACCCCGATACATCGAAGCACGATTGTCGAAATTCGCACTCGACGTGGTGTTCAATCCCAAAACCACCCACTGGCAACTGAGTTATGACGGGCGCAACAAGGAGCCCATCACACTGCCGGCAAAGTTTCCTTTGCTGTTGGCACAGGGTGCGGAAGGTATCGCCGTAGGACTGAGTTCAAAGATTCTGCCACACAACCTGAATGAAATTTGCGAGGCGGCGATACATTATCTCCGAGGCGAAAACTTCCAACTGTATCCCGACTTCCCCACGGGTGGCAGCATTGACGTGGAGAAATACAACGACGGACAGCGTGGCGGAACGCTAAAAGTGAGGGCCAAGATTGAGAAACTGGACAACAAGACGCTGGTTATCAAGGAGATTCCGTTTAGCAAAACCACCACCACCCTCATCGACTCGATACTGAGAGCGATAGACAAAGGTAAGATCAAGGCCAAGAAAGTGGACGACAACACGGCTGCGGAGGTGGAAATTCAGGTGCATTTGGCGCCAGGAGTGAGCAGCGACAAGACCATCGATGCGCTGTATGCTTTCTCCGATTGCGAAATCAACGTGTCACCCAACTGTTGCGTCATCGAGGACGACAAGCCCGGTTTTCTGACCATCAGTGACGTGCTGCGGCACAACGTGGACAGCACCATGGGACTGCTTCGCAAGGAATTGGAAATACGTAAGAACGAACTGCTGGAACAGTTGTTCTTCGCCTCGTTAGAGAAAATCTTCATCGAAGAGCGTATTTACAAAGACAAGAAATTTGAAGAGGCCAAGGATTTAGACTCCGTGGTGGCTCATGTAGACAACAGGTTGGAGCCGTTCAAGCCCAGTTTTATCCGTGAAGTGACCCGCGATGACATCTTGCGCCTGCTGGAAATCAAGATGAATCGCATCTTGAAGTTCAACAAAGACAAAGCCAACGACTTCATCGCACGCACGAAAGCCGACATCAAGAGCATTGACCACGACTTGGCTCACATGACCGACGTGACCATCCATTGGTTCGAATTCATTCGTGACAAGTACGGAAAAGACCATCCCCGACGGACCGAGATCAGGAGTTTTGAAACCATTGAGGCCACCAAGGTAGTGGAAGCTAACGAGAAACTGTACATCGACCGACAAGAAGGATTTGTGGGAACCGGACTGAAAAAGAACGAGTTTGTGTGCAACTGCTCCGACATCGACGACATCATCATCTTCTATAAGGACGGAAAGTTCAAGATTATCAAGGTGGCCGACAAGATATTCGTGGGCAAGAACGTGATTCACGTGCAGGTGTTCAAGAAGAATGACAAGCGCACTATTTATAATGTAGTGTACCAAGATGGCAAAAAAGGCACTTACTTCATCAAGCGTTTCAACGTGACCAGCATAACGCGAGACAGGGACTACGACCTGACACAGGGCAAGCCTGGGTCGAGAGTGATGTATTTCACGGCCAATCCGAACGGTGAGGCCGAAACCATCAAGGTGACGCTGGACCCCGATCCGAATAAGAAGAAGCAGAACATCTTCTTGGAAAAAGACTTCTCTGAAGTACTCATCAAGGGCAGAGGAGCCAAAGGCAACATCCTGACCAAGAAAGCAGTTCACCGCATTGGTTTGAAGAGTCATGGACACAGTACGCTTGGTGGACGAAAAGTTTGGTTCGATCCCGATGTCAACCGCATCAATTATGAAGAGCATGGACGGTTCTTGGGCGAGTTCAACGACGATGATGCGATACTGGTCGTGCTGACAAATGGTGACTTCTACATCACCGACTTTGACCCCAACAACCACTACGAGGACAACATCCAAGTGCTGGAGAAATGGGATGAGCGTAAGGTGTGGAGTGCCGTGTTGTTCGATGCCGACAATCAAAACTATCCTTATGTGAAGCGATTCACGATGGAAGCAAGCAAGAAAAAGCAGAATTACATCGGCGAGAATCCAGACAGCAAGCTGGTCTTTCTCACCGACGTGGTCTATCCCAGACTGTTGGTGACCTTCGGCGGGAACGATGCCACGCGCCCTGCACAGGAAATTGACGTGGAAGAGTTTATTGCCGTCAAGGGTTTCAAGGCCAAAGGCAAGCGCATCACCACATGGGAAGTGGCCAAGATTGAAGAACTTGAACCCACACGTTTCCCCGAACCACCAGCTGACGAACGCGACAACAACCCAGAGGAAGAGGGCGAAGGCCAAGAGGATGCTGATGCAAACGAAGAAAATCTCGACCCGGATGCAGGAAAAAGCCAACAGCAGGTGATTGACGAAATATCGGGACAACTCAACCTGTTCAGCGATGAAGACTTGGGATAATCACAGAAAATCAACATGGCAGTGGGCGTGTATCGCACTAATGCTATGTTGGTCAATGGGCATGGCGGCACAAACAGATGCCACGCCGTTGGATAAAACAACCACCAACGTCAAGATGGTTGGCTGGGGCTGCGTGGACATGCTCGACACTTATCTATCTCCTGAACGCTATAAGGGATGGCAAGTCAACTATCTATCGCATACCATGCACGAGCGCGAAGACCGTCACATCAGCACTTTGAGCGTGCACCAAGGTAGTTTTGCACACGCCAGCAACAGGGCAGGCAACGCAAACGAAATGCAGGCGATGTACCATTTTGCATACGCCTGGCATTACAATTGGCACTTTTTGAACCAACGTTTGAACGTCAAGGCTGGTGGCATGCTCAACACACACCTCGGCATGTTGTACAATACCCGCAACTCAAACAATCCCATGCAGGCGAAAGTGGGGCTGAACGTGGCTCCATCAGTCATGGCAAGCTACCGTTTCACCATCAAGAACAAGCCGCTCATGGTGCGCTATGAGGCTGACGCACCACTGTTGGGCATGATGTTTTCGCCCAACTATGGTCAGTCCTATTACGAGATTTTCTCAGAAGGAAATTACGATCATAACGTCGTTGTCACCCATCCGGTCAACGCTCTCTCACTACGACAGATGCTCACACTCGACTTCTCATTATACAAAACCACGTTTAGGATAGGCTACCTGGGTGACTATCAGCAAGCCCATGTGAACCATTTGAGATACCACACCTATTCGCATGTGCTCGTATTGGGCATCGTGAAGAAGTTCACCATAAACCATCTCCGCCCATGAAACAGTTGTTCTACCTATTGATAGCCTGTTTTTGCTTGACTGGCTGCGTCGACGAAGAGCCGTTACCAGACACTCCTCGGGGCAACATGGAAGCCTTGTGGCGCATCATCGACGAGCATTACTGCTTCTTTGAATACAAAAATGTTGATTGGCAAGAGGTGTATCAGCGCTATTCCAAGCAGATGGAAGAACGCATGGGACCAGAGCAACAGTTTGAGGTGCTGTCGAACATGCTGGCCGAACTGAAGGATGGACACGTCAACCTTTACACCAGTTTTGACCACGGACGCTATTGGAAGTGGCACGAGAACTACCCATCCAACTTCAGTGACACCCTGCTGAACAAATATCTCGGCACCGATTACCGCATCGCTACGGGCATGCGATACCGCATATTGGACGACAATATCGGCTATGTTTACCTGGCATCATTCAGCAACGGCATGGGTGCCGGCAATCTGGACAACGTGTTGTACCACCTGGCACCGTGCAACGGTCTCATCATTGACATCCGCAACAACGGCGGGGGCATGCTGACATCGGCCGAACAGCTGGCCGCACGATTTACCAACAAAGAACTGCTGGTGGGCTACATGCAACACAAAACAGGCAAAGGCCACCGAGATTTCTCCGAATTGCGCGAACAACGTCTCAAGCCAAGCAAAGGAATGAGATGGCAGAAGAACGTGGTGGTGCTGACCAACCGACAGGTATTCAGTGCGGCCAACGAGTTTGTAAAATACATGAAGGCGTGTCCAAACGTCACGATTGTGGGCGACCGTACGGGCGGAGGAGCCGGACTTCCATTCTCCAGTGAGCTGCCTAACGGCTGGGGCGTTCGTTTTTCTGCCTGTCCTATGTACGACGTGAACAAACAAAGTACTGAGTTTGGCATCGATCCCGATTATCGCGTGGACATCTCCCATGAAGACTTCCTGCGAGGAAAAGACACCATCATCGAGTTCGCACGCAGCATTCTCAGCAAGCACGACAAGCAGACAACAACAACAAGCCATGCCAAAGCCCACAAAGGGCAAATGGGTCGTAACAATCCTATAACCGGACATTGACAATGAAACAAACGGTTAGTCGCATGAAACAATGGCTGCAAGGACTATCTTTCCGCACAGGCGTGATAGTGCTGTGTATCTGCATCCCCTGCTACATTCTCTCTTTCGCCCAGATGCTGCTTCCCATCAGCCAAGCCTCCAAAGGTGCGTTGTGGGTGGTGTTCTTTGGATTGGCCAAAACCTTCCAATATGGTGGCCTTACGATTCTTGGAGTAGATGGCTACAAAAGACTGAAGAACAAATTCGGTCATCACAATGAGAACGAAAAGCCACGAACACCACAAGAATAAGACCTGCACATCAAGGATATTTCGTTAGAAAGCAAAAAAACAGCTCAAAACAAATAAAAATAGAATATTATTCATTACCTTTGCAACCGCCCGAGCGCCCGTGGCGAAATTGGTAGACGCGCTAGACTTAGGATCTAGTGTTTTGCGACGTGTAGGTTCGAGTCCTATCGGGCGCACCAAAGAAATCCTAACCGTTTGAATATAAGCGGTTAGGATTTTTCATTCATGCCTTTGGCAACGATGGAATAAACAAAATTTCGATCATCTTTTCTCGGGTGTTGGCAAATAATCCCAATCATATAACTGGAAAGAGGGTATTACCACCCATAAAAACCCGCAAGTCTGTCAAATCCTACTTGCGGGTTTTCTGTAGATAGATGCCATCTGACTCAATGGATATGAGGTGGCGCTTGTACAAGTCACCAATGGCCTTCTTGTAGTTTTTCTTGCTCACTTCGAAGCGACGCTTTATCTCTTCGGCGTCACTCTTGTCGCCCAAGTCGCAATAGCCGCCATGTTCTTGCAGATATTGCAACAGCGTTTCAGCGAAATCCGCAACCACATTCTGCCCCATAGGCTGCAACGTAACGTCTATTTTTCCATCTTCGCGCACGTTGGCGATGTATCCTTTCATGCGGTCGCCCGTGTGAACAGCCTTGAATATCTGGTTGTCGTACACCAGTCCCGCATGCCGGTTGTTGATGATGACCTTGAAGCCCAAGTCGGTTTTCTGCCAAATCAGCAAATCAACCTCTTCACCCTGTTGATAAGTTGGCCGGCTGTCAGATAAGAAATGTTCCACCTTGGCCGATGATACGATGCGGTAACTCTCCTCGTCAAGATAGACGTAGACAATGTAACGCTCGCCCATCTCCATGCGCTTTTTCTGTTCTCGGAACGGACAGAACAAGTCCTTCATCAGTCCCCAGTTTAAGAATGCGCCATACTTGTTCACCCACGAGCATTCCAAATAGGCGAACTCGCAAACCCGAGCCAACGGTGTTTGCGTGGTGGCGACCAACCGTTCGTCTTGATCGAGATAAACGAACACCTCCAGAGGCTCACCTATTTTATAATGATCCGGCACATAACGTTTAGGAAGGAGTATCTCACCCTCTTCCCCACCGTCCAAATAAAGACCGAAATCCAACTCTTTGACAACTGTCAACTGGTTGCAATCGCCCAACTTAATCATCGTGCGAGCCGATTCACTGCCCTGTTCTCGCTTCTCTTCCGACACATCCTTCTGTGGATGACCTGCATGTGTGTTTTCCATCTTGTTATTCCTTGTTTTCGGTAGACTCAATGCTCGTTGCTTGCGGTTCAATCAGTTTGCCGTCTTTCATATGAATAGTTCGATCGGTCAGGGCAGCCAGTCCCTCATCGTGGGTCACGATAACGAATGTTTGACCGAACTCATCTCGCAAATCGAAGAACAGCTGATGCAGTTCAGCTTTGTTTTTAGAGTCAAGGCTCCCGCTGGGTTCGTCGGCCAAGATCACAGCCGGATGGTTGACCAGCGCACGCGCCACGGCTACCCGTTGCTTCTCTCCGCCCGACAGTTGGTTAGGCTTGTGGTGGGCGCGGTCAGTGAGTCCCATGAACCCCAGCAGTTCTTGCGCCCGCTTCTTGGCCTCACCCTGACCCTTGCCAGCAATGTAAGCCGGAATTAGGACGTTCTCCAAAGCAGTGAACTCTGGCAGCAATTGATGGAACTGAAACACAAAGCCGATGTGACGATTGCGGAAGTCGCTCAACTTATCCGATGACAAGCCATTGACCAGGATGTCATTCACCTTAACTTGCCCGTCATCAGGTCGGTCAAGCGTGCCGATAATCTGCAGCAACGTAGTCTTGCCAGCACCACTGGGTCCCACGATGCTGACCACCTCTCCCTTATCGATATGCAAATCGATGCCTTTCAACACTTGCAGGTTGCCAAACGACTTTGTAACACCTTGAATATCTATCATAAAAAACAATTCTTTTCTGTTTGCATCACCCCATGATGCCAATCATTTACAAAGATAGCGCAAGCCGAAGACAAAGTGAGTTTACTTACTTTGTTGAGGCGAAGCCTATTTTATGCAAAGATAGCACAAGCCGAAGACAAAGGAAGTTTACTTACTTTGCTGAGGCGCAGCCTATCTTATGCAAAGATAAATAATAATTTCTGAAAAGCCCCATCGGCCCTCACCATTTTCTCTTACCCAACGCATTTTTAATCCAGCTGCCCAGCACCTCATAGGCCGAATGTTCCTCGGTATGTTGCGACTGCGAGAAGGTCATGTCTTCGTCCTGAGAGCCATACTGATCAGGAAAAATAATAAGCAGGGTCTTTCCAGAGAAGTACTGCCTGATCTCCTCGGCAAGATTTTCCAAAGCATTTTTATACGACACCGTTCCCTTTCGCGCCGCCACCACCACAAACATGTGATCGGCCGCAATGGTTGCAGCCAGCTTGGGCACCTCGTTCCAGTGCGTCATTTCCACAAATTCGGCACGCACCTGCTGATGCCTATTCTGCACATATTGACGAATCAAAGCCAGCGTGTCATCACGACCATGAAACTGTATGCGGCATTCCAACTGGGCTGCCATGCGAGACAAACGCTCCAACCAGCGGTAGAAGCCCGGCTCGAATTGCGCTCTCGACGGAACCGCCACCACGATGCGCCGCAAGGTATTGAGGGGTTGCACCAACCTCGCCATGACGATTTGGCAGTTCAGTCCGTTGACCAGACTCTGATGAAACTGCCCCCAGAACTTCTTAGACACCTCCGTATGCGTGTGCATGCCAATGATGATTTCGCTGGCACGAAACTCTTGAAAAGCGTGTTTGATGCCATTGGCGATGTTCACCGCAATGCGCACCTGGGTCTGCACAGCCACATCCGACCCGGCTGCGTAGCGACTCACTTGCTCGAGCAAGCGTCTGCCTTTCTCTTGGTTGGCGCGCATGTTCTCATCCTCGTACACCACATTAAGTGCCGTCAGCGGTCTGTTCAGTTTCTTGTTCCGCATCAGGAGGGCCAGATTAACCAGATGGTCGGCATATTCGGGATATTTTACGGGAATCAGCATGTGTTCATCGTTCTCATTCGCAGTCTCCACGGGGGCCACGTCTTGGTCGCTGAGCGTAATCTTCTGCGCCGAATGTTCGGTCACCAGCGTTGAGATGACACAGGTAAACAGAATCATGAGCACCACCCCATTGAGCAGATCATCGTCGACGAGGTAGACACCAGGGGCCGTTTCAATCTTCATTCCCACCATCACCATGACAATGGCGCCAGCCGCATGGGCAGAGGTGAGGCCGAACATCATCGTTCCGGATGACAGCGGCAGCCTGAAACCGATGCAGGAAACATAAGCAGCCAGCAGTTTGCCCAGCGTTCCCATCACCGTGATGACGAACAGGATGAGCAGGATGCTGCCCCCACTGAACAAGCCACGCAGATTGATGAGCATGCCCACACCAATGAGAAAATAAGGAATGAACAGCGCATTGCCGATAAACTCGATGCGGTTCATCAATGCAGAAACGGTGGGAATGTAGCGATTCAAAATCAATCCTGCGAAAAATGCGCCGAAGATACCTTCAAAACCAATCGCTGCACTCAATGCGGCACTCATGAACATCATGAGCATGACAAAGACATATTGCATCACAGCATCGCTATAACTCCGTAGAAACCAGCGGGTAAGACGGGGGATAAGCACAATCATCGCAGCGCAATAGACGGCAAACTTAATTGCGAAAAACAGCCAGAACGTTAGGTTGGCGTCACTTTGATACGAGGCGACGATGCCGGCCAGCAGGGTAAGCGCCAATAACAACGAGAGCATGGTAGACCCAACGCTGAGCATCACACTGGGCTTTCGCTGCAAACCATAGCGACTCACGATGGGATAAGCCACCAGCGTGTTGGAGGCCATGATGCACCCTAACAGTAACGATGACATCACGGAATAGCGAAGGATGGAAACGCTGCTGACATAAACCAACACAAGTGGAATGGCAAAGGTGAGCAAACCAAATGTCAACATGCGGTACTTGTTCTTCTTCACACCTTCCACGTCCATCTCCAGCGCGGCCAGAAACATGATGTAGTAGAGCCCCACATTGCCGAAAAGCTCAAACGAGTTGTCACGATCCAGGATGTTCAGTCCGTGCTCACCCAGCAACACGCCGGCAAGTACCATGCCGATGATGTGCGGAATGCGCAACTTGCCCATGACGATGGGGGCCAGTAGGATGACCAGCAAGACGACAAGGAAAATCAATGTCGGATCGGAGATGGGAAAGTAGGCTGACAATTGCGACATCAAACTTAGTATTAGGCAACAAAGTTAATCAAAAAAAATGGATATCACAGTTGATTCCCGTTGAAATTGAAAAAAGCAAGAACAATGAATTATCCACTATGCCACGCTAATCAGATGGATTCGGAAAAGACACTAAAAAATGTCACTCATTATAGGAAGAAGAAATGAATAATTCGTAACTTTGTCGGCAAGAATATTTATAATCAACAGATAAGCAGATCATGAAAATAGCGATTGTTGGCGCAAGTGGCGCAGTAGGTCAGGAGTTTTTACGCATTTTAGACCAGCGGAAGTTCCCGTTGGACGAGCTCGTACTGTTCGGTTCTCAACGCAGTGCCGGTACGACATACTCGTTTCGGGGCAAAAACTATGAAGTAAAGCTCTTGCAACATAATGACGACTTTAAAGACATAGACATCGCCTTTGTGTCAGCCGGCGGTGGCACCTCGAAAGAATTTGCCGACACCATCACCAAGCACGGTACCGTGATGATTGACAATTCCAGCGCATTCCGCATGGACGAGGACGTACCCTTGGTGGTGCCTGAAGTGAATGCGGAAGACGCTTTGAAACGTCCGCGCAACATCATAGCCAACCCCAATTGCACCACCATCATGATGGTGGTAGTACTGAAACCCATCGACGACCTGAGTCACATCAAGCGGGTGCGCATCTCGTCCTACCAGAGTGCCAGCGGTGCCGGTGCAGCAGCCATGGCCGAGCTGCAACAGCAATACAAGGAGCTGGTAGAAACAGGCAACGTGAAGACCGTCAGCAAGTTTCCACATCAACTGGCATACAACGTGATACCGCAAATAGACGTATTCACGGACAACGGATACACCAAAGAAGAAATGAAGATGTTCAACGAGACACGCAAAATCATGCACTCGGATGTCAAGACCAGCGCAACGTGCGTGCGTGTATCATCGTTGCGTTCGCACTCCGAATCGGTATGGCTGGAGACCGAACGCCCACTATCCGTTGAAGAGGTTCGACAGGCTATTGCCGCTGCACCCGGATGCGTAGTGAAGGACGACCCAACCCAAGCATCGTACCCTATGCCCTTGGAATCGGCCGGACATGATGACATCTATGTGGGCAGGATTCGCAAGGATTTGGCCGACGACAACGGCATGACGCTATGGTTGACAGGTGACCAAATCAGAAAAGGAGCGGCTCTCAATGCCGTTCAGATTGCCGAATACCTCATCAAGGTGGGCAATGTGAAATAAGAAACAAAAGCGACTCATCGAAGACGGCCGCACATCCCCTATACACCACATTAGCAGGCGGTTAAAAGAGCATTGCTTTTGGCGGTCAAACCCAAAGAGTTTGACCGACAAAAGCAATGACTTTATCCCCTAATCCCATTGATATTGGAAATGAACGTTCTACCCCAAGGGAATACTGGGGTATCTTAGCTTTGTCATTTTCTCAAAACAAGTGAGCAAACTATCGAAGAGTTCAATGAAAAAGCTAATCACTCCCCTCCCTTTCGGGGAGGAGTTAGGGGAGAGGCTTTCACCCTTTCACCGCAATACACTCCACCTCTACCAATGCCTCTTTAGGCAGCGTGCGAACGGCAACGGCCGAGCGGGCAGGATAAGGCTCAGTGAAGAATTGTGCATACACCTCGTTCATGGCACCGAAGTTAGCCATGTCGGATAGATACACCGTGGTCTTAATCACCTTGGACAAATCCAAGTCAGCAGCCTTTAATACCGCTTGGGCATTAAGTATGGATTGGCGGGTTTGCTCTTTGATGCCACCCTCAGGGAATTTTCCTGTAGAAGGATCAATTGGTAATTGACCAGATGCAAAAACAAAGCCATTGGCCTCGATGGCCTGGCTGTACGGCCCCACAGCAGCAGGTGCCTTTTCTGAATGGATAGATTTCATGATTGATAGCTTTAAGTAATTACTACGCAAATTTACACATAATTATTGAAAACCAAAAGGGAGGGCCTTGAAAAAGACTCTCCCTTTTGGTATTGATAACTAATATGACTGCTTTACTCGGCAATACAGATAGTCACACGATTCTTGTTGTTCTCTGCGAATGGCTGTACACGAGCACCCTTCGAATCAGAGATGATTCGGTCGGCTGCAATGTTATATTTCTCTTTCAAGGTCTTTACGACAATCTGAGCACGAAGACGACCTAAACGATCGTTGATGCGATTGTTGCCAGTACCGGCATCAGCATAACCCGTAACAGATACCTTTGCGTTGGGGTTGGCATTGAGATAGTCAACCATTTCCTTGATTTTGTTAGCTTCTGTAGCACGAATCTTGGCAGAATTGATCAAGAAGAACACGTCACGACGGAAAGGCTCTACCTTCGTTTCAACAACCTCTTCTTTTACTTCAGGAGCTGGTGCTGGGGCAGGTGCCGGAGCAACATGCTCTTCAACAACAGGAGCGGGGTCTGGTGTGGGCTCTGTCTTCTTATAAGTCTTGCCCAAGTTGATGCGGAATCCGGCCAATGCATTGAAGTACCAGTCAGGGTTGTCGGCTTTCTTAGAATTGTACTTATCGCTGAGGATATTGGCATTACCTTCAATCAAGAAGCTAACGGCATCACCCAAACGGAAAGCCAACTCAACACCACCACGTCCAAAGGGCTGAATTTTTGTTCCATCCCACAGGTTTTGCAACTGATAGTCATCCAGTTTTTTCAAGGTAGCTGCGATGGCATTCACCTCATCGTTTTTCCAAGCAACATTAGCACCTCCACCTAAGAAGGCTGTTACATTGAAGACACGCTTAGGATTCCAGCCACAGAACAAATTGGACAGATTGAACATGAAATCCAATCCTGGAGCCACATAGTTAAATTTATAGTCAGCAGTGTATGGATTACCAGTACGAGCCAACTCATAACCGTTCCAGCCTCCCTTGCTCTGCCAGCCATTGGCTTGCAAACGCAATGCAAAGACAGGTGAGAACTGATAACCAAGACCCAACTGTACATTTGGAGACAACAATTTGTCAAACTTAGCTTCGCCAAGTGTGTACTGTGCACCACCCTGAAGGTTCAGGAATGCATGTTTCTTAAACTGATACTCGTTGTTTTCTGCATCTGTGTAAGTTGCTTGCGCAAATGCGGTGGCTACGCTCATAGACAACAGAGCAACAGCCATGAAAGTTTTCTTAAACTTCTTCATAATTACTGTATTTAGATAAAATTAATAATTCATCACAGGCCTAATCAAGGCTCCGTATTCCCTGGGCATACTGCTTGCATAGAAACCGCTACTGGCTAAAGACAGGGCATAGGCAGTGCTCTTGCTCGTGTCCTTATAAGTATAAATTCGGTCTGTCCAATACTTTCCAAACGATCCGTCGCCAGCAACTGAAGTGCCATTGTTATAACCTGCAGCAGGCAGGAAGATATGATTCTTGACATTTTTCTTGTTCGTAATCAGATAACCAGGGACACCATCTTGGAACGTCCATTCCAGGGTGCAATTGCTCTTCAGCTCACCCACCTCGTCATCGGTTGGCATTCGCCATGTTCCGCCCCACAATACACGGGCTGCATCAAACTTGCTCCCAGCAATGTGACTCACGGAAACCGAGTCGGTGAACGCTCCGGTCATAGTATCATATCCGGCAGTGTAACTTTGCCTGGTGTACTCGGTCTTGTCACTGATTTCAGCCCAAGCGAAATATTTACCAGCATCTGAAGCCTTAACAGCACCTACGTTGCGGTCAGACCACATGACAGACACACCCAAATCAACTGCTTTTCCAGCTGTAGGAGATGGTGGCTCGGGGGTAGGGCCTGGATCGGGATTTGGATTTGGCGTAGGATCAGTTCCTGGATTAGGTGTCGGATCGGGTGTGTAGTTTTCACCCGGTTCGTCATAGACGGCACGGACAGGAATCAAGATACTCTTCATACTCAACTCTATTTCTACATAATTCTTTCCTAAGAGCTGAGCATACTTGGCTGAGTTTGGACTGTCGTCGGCTAACTCTGACGACCAATAATAGGCGTCGTCACCAATACCGTGCGATGAATTATCTGACCGTCTCCAGCCTGCACGTGGGAAGAATATTTGTTTGCCATTGTTGGAAACAATCCACCCCTCGATGCCCTTATCATTGTAATTTGGCGTATACGCCCAAGTGCATTTCTCTAATTCCTTTAACTCCTTGGTTGTAGGCAGTCGCCACTTACCACCCCACTGCGCACGTGCAATGTCATACTTGGTTCCACCAATGTCTTTAGTGGTCAATCCCTTGGCGTATTCGGTGACATCATTCGAGAATAACTCGCCCGTTGGATCGCCCCAGCCAAAGTAACCTCCATAATCAGCCTCGGTCTTAGCGCCCATGTTCCACTTTGCCCATTTCACAGACAACCCCAAGTCTACAATCTCGGGCTCCGGGAATTTGGGCTGTGTAGTAAATTGTAACTTTTCTCCATATACGTAATCACTCCCAACTAAAGCATAAGCTTGATAATAATAGGTGGTACGCTGAGATAAATCTGTGAGGACGAACGTTTTGGTATTTCCTTGAGGTAAGGTTGTATCTGAGACTTTAGCCCCTTTAATAGGATCTAAATCAACAGGATTCTTAGCATAGCAAACACCATACTCTTTTACCTGGTCAATACCTCCTGAAAGAGAAACGTTAACATTAGCAGTTTGATAGGTTACCTCTGTAGCTGGTGCGGTTATAGCATATACAGCTTGTACATATTTGCCATAGACGGGTCGGATGCTACAGCCAATGAAACGTTTCAAGGCAGTTTGCAGCTTGTCAGCATCTGTAAATTTCAAGGCAACAGCGCTGGTCTTATCGGTGTCCAAGATACCCGACCAATAGTAACCAGCAACGCCTTCCTCGGCCATAATGGCTCCGGTACGTGAACCCGTGACAGGAATGAAAATGGAATTGGTATTTCCTGGCTTCTGACTGGCAACTTGATAGCCAGATACGCCATTCTTTGTGGTCCACGTCCAGGTACAATGGTCTATCAACTCTTGTATTTCGTCTGTTGATGGCAATCGCCATAGATCGCCCCACTTCTGCTTGGCAATGTCATACTTACTCATAATGATATTGCCCAGCGGATGCTCAACGGGGAAGTATTTCAGATTGACCGACCTGTTGGTACCTGTCACGTCACCCCATCCTACTAAAAGACCGGATTCGGTGTCGGTGGTAGCACCCAGATTGAAGTCGGCCCATTGCACGGAAAGGCCTAAGTCAACAGGTTGCGCAGTTGCGGGAAGAACAAGTGGGTCAGCCTCCTTGAACGTGATGCTGTCCACCTCCCAGGTAAACCATTCAAAGGTCTTGTCTATCGTGTGTACATAAACTTTCTGCTGCGCCTGAACCTGAAAGACAGCAGCAAAAAGCAATAATATAGTAAGTATTCTATGTTTCATCGTTTGGTTACTTTGAATGAATGTTTGTTACAACGGATAATATAGATGCCTTTGGGATAAGCTGCCAAGCTCAGTTTAACACTATTGGATTGCTGATCCACGTGAAGTGGCATACTCTTGCCGTCCAAAGCATACACGCGAATGCTCGCATGGCCTTTGAGTCCGTCTATTTGTACCGTCTGCCCGTCAAGATAGGTAAAAGATACTGTTTTTGCTTGATTATCGATTGGTAAGGAAACGTCGGTTGTGTATTCCTCAAAATATATTTCTTGTACATCCTTATACTCAGCACTAAAGTCAGACGAAACAATCTTTATTCCATCTGGATAGAAAGTTACGACTGGACGTTCCGTCAGATGAAACTTATACAAATCGCCCGACTTCATCTGAACCATCAGTACATCACCTTCGTTGCTTGCCATGGAAGTTGTATAAAACATACACAGCAACAGTGATAACATGACTATAATTCTTGATTGTCTCATCAATATTTCGTTTATCAATTCTCCGTTCCTACTACATTCCCCTTGATGGTAATGACAACCGGTTTAGGCTGGTCATTAACATAGACGGCCACCTTTTTTAAAATAGGCCCTGGAAAGAAGGGAGTTAAATCTACTCTAATTTTTATTTTGTCACCCAAGTGACGTTTATACGCACCTTTGGGATATTGCACCGTAGTGCAGTCGCAATCGGTCTTTACATCGGTAATAACCAACTCACCTCCACCTTGATTGGTAAAATCAGCAAAGATGGTCTGTACGCGATGTTTAGGGCCCAGATCGCCCAAATCATATTGCAGTGTAGCCAGTTTCAGCTTTGGTGCTTCTTTCGCACACGAAAGGGTGGCGCAGCTAACCATGAGCAACACCCACACAAACAGGCTACTGGTTTTCTTTATATTTATCATAAACGCTTTCTACACCCTCAGCATATTCGTCAAGTAATGTAAGATACCATTTGCCATCCTTCAAAACTGGGTTCAAACAAAATGTAGTAATGCCTTTTTCATCATCGATATTTCCATCTGGAATAATTTGTACGGCAACTTGCACCTCGTTGTTCTTGTCACTGCGCAAAATCATACCCTTCACAGCACAATCGTAAATAGGCATGTGCGAATAGGCATCGATATATTTTTGTTTCGTCTCTTCAGACAATGGAAAGATACTATCATTTCGTAAAGTATACAGCATGCTGGCTGTAACTCGGAAGTTCTTGTTCTTGAAATTTTCCACATAGTTGTCTACGAGGCTCTTAATCTCAGATGAGTCTTTGCCAGAATAGTCCATCGAGGCTGGTCGTAGATACTCCGAACGCAATGGGTCTTTCTTTTTACCAGACTTACATCCTACAAGTGTTAATGCCATGCAAAGCATGCATATTGTTAATATTTTGATTCTCATAAAGTCAAATTAAGAAAAAAAGGGAAGGAGTAAATTACCCCTCCCCTTCAAGTATGATGATCTAATCTTTAATTAGAACTTTTTAGCGTTATTGGCAGTCTTCTTAACTGTAATAGTTACATTCTCAGTGATATAACCCCAGAGGTACTTCACAGTTACAGGAATCTTAATCTGGAACTCCTGAACAGTAGCACTCAAGTTCTTGTAGGTCAGTGTACCACCATCAGCTTCGGTGTAAACGAAGTCAATGTTCTTAGTAACATCACCTAATGGAACGAACGTCTTAGGATCGCTCTGACCCAAGTTGGTCAACACATTAGGATTGAGGCTGATAGACTGTCCGTCTTCAATGCCTTCAATAGAAACACCCGTTACACCATAGTACTTCTCATATTCACCACCGATACCAGCAGCTTGTTTTTTGTTCCAAGCATCACGCCAGTCTGTGAACTTCAAGAGGTCTGTAGCTTTGATCTTCTGCATTTCTACGTAGCTTGCATCAACAATTACCTTGTTGGCATTCTCTGCATTGATTGGACGGAGGAAGCGAACGTCGAACGTATTCTTCGTCAGCGTCAACTCCTTAGCGCACTCATTCTGAGCCTTGATACCGATGATAGCTTTCACTACGTCGTCAGCCAATGAGTTGTGATCCTTGTAGTTCAGCAACGCATGAGCATAGTCATTGTGCTGGTAAGCAATCATGGTCTCACTTGGGTCTTCCGGACTGGTAAGAGTTGCAACAGGATTCTTAGCCTGATTACCCTTAATCTGGGCATTCAAGGTCTTACCATCGTCAGACACTGACATTACATAAGTCTTGCCGTCGATACCCTTGTATTCCTTGCCTGTGTTTGCAGCATCAAATACGAGACTGAGCTTCAGTTTAGCAGCTGCATACTCATTACCTTCAGTAAGGTCTTTAACAACGTTTATCAAACTTGCACCAATCTTGTTGCCCTTGAATACGTCGCCAAATGTGGTCTCCATCTTATCGGCTGTTCCATTAGGATTATCCTCAGGAGTCAAAGTATTGCTGTGAATCTCAGCAGTTCCAGGATTAGAAGTATTAGCTGAATACCAGTAGTTAGAGATGATGTTGTCAGCCAACTTCACTTCACCGGCAGGAGTAGAGTCAGTACCTGTGCGCTTGCCTGTCTTGAAGGTAACGAATACGTCAGGATACTTAGACTTGTCCTTAGACTCGTACTTCACGGCAATTACTACATTAGCCTGGTTCTCAGTAACAAACAATTGTTTAGCCTCATCAGCGTTCAACTTCCAGCCTAAGATACTGGTCAGAGTTCCGTCCTCAGGAGAAGTCTCGTTTCTTGTATAAGCTTGTCCGATAGGCTTAGCCATCTTCTCAAATGTCTTGCCATTTGCACTCATCTTATACTGCTGCAAATTACCATTCGTTAAATCCTTTACAGGAGAAGTACCATAGTTAGCCTCGAATTCTTCACGAGTGATACCTAACATGTGGTATAAATCGTACTCTGTCTGGATCCACTTTGTTTCATACTTCCATTCTGTAGCTGGGTCATTGCACTCTCCATTGTAAGAGTAGTTGTAGTCAGGACCTTGGTAATCTACATGCTTGTCAGGAATGATGGTAGCAGGATCCTTCTTCTCTGTAATCTTAATACGGATGTAACCATAGTCGAGCACTTTACCATCCTTGTCAAGCAAAGATACACGAACTAAAGGTGTACGACCAATAGTAGGACGAGCCTGTAAAGCACCGTATGCTTGTTGCTTACCTATATGCTTTTCGTCATACTCTGGCATCTGTGGACGGAATGTGTAACCATCTTCAGGATTGATTGCAGCATGGGCAGACTCAGAAGTCTCGTTAGATCCTAAATAAAGTGCTGTAATCTCGAACTTATACTTCATTCCATTAGCTTCCAACTCCTCAGCGGTCATCAATCTGTTGACACCCTTTGCATTCTTATAATGTACTTCTACAAGCTTGCGGAGATCCAAAGTTTCATTGTAGTTAACAGAATCCTGAGGACCGAACTTACCACTTACACCTGCTTCAAAAGCGTGCTGCATCAACAGTTGGTGATGCTTGTGATTTTCGTCAGGTCCGCCCAATACAGACTTGTTAGGACTTTCAACGCCCAAGAATGGAACGTCGTCACCAGCACGGTGAGCCAACTTCAAGTTCTTAATAGACTCTGCATACAAAGTAGCATAATCAGAAGTAATGGTTCTTTCAGCCAAGTTTTGATCCTTGTTCAAGGTCATGCCAGGAAGTGTTACCTGTGTAGCGAAAACAGTAACCATTTCGTTTTCTTTCACAGACTTAATCTTTTCAGGATTTGTTACGTCCAAGTTAACCTTTAACATGCCGTCTTCAACATTCCAGCTTGCAACAGACAAGCCAGCTTCAGCAGCAGCACGTGTGTACTCCTTGTCTCCAGAGAGGACATTAACCTTAGCAGTAGCAGGATCTATAACAGCTGTTGAAGGGTTCATGTGGTAGTTTGCTACAAAAGCAAGCACTCTCGAACCAGCCTTTGCTTCATAACGCTCAGCTTTGTCATAACCCTTGGTTTCTTTCACGTTCCAAGCAACAGGAGACAATGTGTATGCATCAAACTTCAAGGTTTGAATCTTGGTAGCCTCGATACCCCAGTAATATGAATCTGGAGCGAATACGATGCTGCGAAGCTCTGTAGGTAGCAATACGTTCAATACGTTTACTTCCTTCTGTACCTCGTCAACGCGATCAGACAATGCTTTTGCATCTGCCTTGAGCTGAGCGATTTCTTCAGACAATTTCTTATCCAAAGCTTTCTTAGCCTCTTCAATCTTGTCATAAATCTTCTTGATGTCAGCTTCTGACAAGCCTTGCTTCTCAAGAGCCTCTAAACGAGTCTTGTAACCTTCAAGAGCAGCCTTCTGCTCATCGATGTCAGCTTTGAGACCCTCTTGAGCTGTTGTAACATCATCAAGACCAGCCTTCAGATCCTTGATTTGTTTCAAAGGCTCAACAAGACTACTTTCCACTGCAGCTACCTTTCCAGCCAGCTCTTTCAGTTCTTCCTTACTTGCCTTGCCTTCCAAAGCCTTGTTAACTTTTGACAAAGCTTCTTCGGCAGTCTTTACACGAGCCTCCAAGCCAGATACATCAGCAGCAAGCTTGGTAACCTTTTCGGTAATCTGTTTTGCTTGAGCTTCACCAGCTGTTTGCAGCTTGGTAATAGACTCTTGCAGTTGTGCATCCTTGGCTTCCAACTGCTTCTTCAAGTTGGCAATCTCGGTCTGCAACTCTGTCTTTACAGTCTTGAGCGGAGTCAATGCATCAATCTGCGTCTGCAAATTATTGATGTCATCATCGTAATCCTTACAAGATGTAAACGTACTCATAGAAGCCGTTACTAAGGCTCCCATCAGCAGCGTACTTAAGATTTTCTTTCTCATACGATATAAAAATTAAATAAAACAATAAAAATTAAAATATATACTTGCTAATATTGCATTAGATTCTGGTCAAGAAACCAACACAAATAATTTTTTCATACCAATAAACGTCATTTATGTACATAGTAACCGTATTTCAGGCAAATTATTTTGGTGCAAATATATAGATAAATATTAGAACAAACAAATAAAATGCATCTTTTTTTTAATTTAGTCAAAATTTTTATTCAAGCCTTTTTTATGAAGCAGAATCCTTCAGTTATATTTACATTTCCATGTAGCTGAATGTTTGTACATGGTAAAGATGACTATATTATCTTCACAAATACTATTACATCTTCACTAATTATATATAAATTTCACAGAATTGTCTTGTTGTTTTTCATATTTTCTTGAAAATGAAGCTGCCGTCAGCAACTCATTTCATTCATGAATGACGCACCACTACGCCATGGCTGATTCAATTTCATCCATGGCGCATGGCCAGGCATCATTAGAATTCCGCATTCTTCGGTGTACGCGGGAACGGGATGACATCCCGAATGTTCTGCATGCCGGTCACGAAGAGAATCAGGCGTTCGAAGCCCAGACCAAAGCCTCCATGTGGGCACGTACCGTATTTACGCGTGTCGAGATACCACCACATATCTTTCATCGGAATGTGGCGACGCTCGATTTCGGAAGTTAGTTTCTCAAGATTTTCCTCTCTCACCGACCCACCAATGATTTCTCCTATCTGCGGAAAGAGTACGTCTGTACCCTGGACGGTCTTGCCATCCTCGTTAATTTTCATGTAGAAGGCCTTGATCTCCTTAGGATAGCCGTACATGATGACCGGCTTCTTAAAGTGGTGTTCTACCAAGAAACGTTCATGCTCACTGGCCAAGTCCATCCCCCATGATACGGGGAAATCGAACTTGTGCCCGTTGGCTGCTGCCTCTTCCAGGATTTTGATACCGTCTGTATAGGACAATCGCACGAAGTCATCCTTCAAAACACCCTGCAACCGCTCCAGCAAGGTTTTGTCAATCATCGCATTGAGGAAATCAAGATCGTCCTTGCAGTTGTCCAAGGCCCAGCGCACACAGTACTTAATGAAGTCTTCCTCGAGATCCATCAAGTCGGGCAAGTCGATGAAAGCAATCTCTGGCTCAATCATCCAGAACTCGGCCAAGTGACGAGGCGTGTTCGAGTTCTCGGCACGGAACGTAGGACCGAAGGTGTAAATCTGCCCCAAAGCAGTGGCACCCAACTCACCTTCCAGCTGTCCACTCACCGTGAGGCTGGTCATCTTACCAAAGAAATCATCTTCGTAGATCACCTTTCCTTGTTCATCTCGCTGTAGATTATTCAAATCTTGCGTAGTTACTTGAAACATTTCACCGGCGCCTTCAGCGTCTGAGGCTGTTATCAAGGGTGTGTGAAAATAAAAGAATCCATGTTCGTGGAAATATTGATGGATGGCGATGGCCATGTTGTGACGGATGCGCATCACGGCACCAAAGGTATTGGTACGCAGGCGCAAGTGGGCATGCTGACGCATGTACTCAAACGACTGTCCTTTCTTCTGCATGGGATAGTCGCTGCCACACAAGCCATAGACCTCGATGTCCTGGCATTGGATTTCCACGCTCTGTCCTTTGCCTTGGCTCTCTACCAAGGTACCGGTGACACAGAGGCAAGCGCCTGTTGTAATACTCTTCAACGTATCGGCATTGATCTTTGACGGATCAACGACAATCTGTATATTCTTGATGGTAGAGCCGTCGTTCAAGGCAATGAAATCAACTGCCTTACTACTGCGATGTGTACGCACCCATCCCTTTACCACCACTTCTTTTCCAAAGTCGGTGCTCTTCAGAACATCAACAACTTTTGTACGTTTCATTGTTTGTATTTTTTTA
>JBNPOM010000048.1:0-22718 GCA_050315175.1 Prevotella sp. SGI.027 | reverse complement strand
GTGCCTAAAGGTGAAAGCGACACCGGCGAATGAATGAATAGATATACATCAATTAAATGGCTTGAATGTATTTTTGCAGTAGCTTCTTGAATAATAAATACGTCCATCTGTAAATATTAAAATATCATAAACATAGGCATTTCAGTAACTATTCAGCAATAGGCATAGGTCATACGCCTATTGCTGAATAGTTACTCTGCTAAATATATTTGGCAAATATAAGTTAAAAAACCTGTAATCGCAAGTTGTATTAAAAGCATAACACTGTTTTTAACTTTCTTTTACAATTAAAGCTTCTTTATCCACTATTTATCGGTAAAAATCTATTGTTATTGTTTGCTTCAATCGGGATGTAAGCCCAACAGCACACAAATTGTTTCCTCAGATGCAACATATCTTTCTTTTTGT
The DNA here is from genome assembly GCA_050315175.1 of Prevotella sp. SGI.027. Classification (GTDB taxonomy): domain Bacteria; phylum Bacteroidota; class Bacteroidia; order Bacteroidales; family Bacteroidaceae; genus Prevotella. The sequence goes on along the minus strand of JBNPOM010000048.1, from coordinate 22,310 downwards.
TGAACAAGGGAAATCATTTTCAACAAGAAAAATAGCATTGTTACTTTAAAAAACAAAACTGCACATCTTGTGCTTGAAAAACATCACAACCCAAACAATTGATGAACCACAAAACGACCAGACCCTGCAGATTTGTAATTTTCAAAAACCTGATTTTGTCAAGAAAACCAACCGTTTTTTAACACTTCCCCAACGCTCCTTCCAGAAGAAGAATAGGGAGATTCAGACATGTTTACGAGAGTTTTGACGGGTTGTTCACGCCCTTTTACGGCCAATCTCCATGCTTTTTCTCCACTCTTATGCACTTTTGGTCGAAAATAGCCATGCCATTGAGTGATTAAAGCAAAGGGTTTGAGGAGCAAAAGCTATGCTATTGGAAGGTAAAAGCATTGCTATAGAAAGTAAGAAGCCTTGACAAAATGCGACAACCCGCTGAACACAAATGTCTTACAAACACGCGAAATCCTTGCCGTATTTACGAGCAAAAGGGCGTGAGGCTGCGAATATGCGAGTTATGAAGAAGGCTTTGTCAAGAAAATTTCACCTTGCCCGCAGGGTCACGACTTGCACAAAACAACCTTTTCATTGTCATAATGAGAACTATATTTGTACAACTCGCTTTTTTTGTTTTCCTTTGTATCTGGCAATCGGCGTGCATGGTGCCACACCATCAGGGGTCGACGTAGCATGAAACAGCGCAACACGATATTGACAATCACCGGTTCTGACGGTTCTGGGGGAGCCGGAATCCAGGCCGACATCAAGGTCATCACGTCCTTGGGCGGATATGCCGTGTCGGTCATCACGTCAATCACCATGCAGAACACGCTTGGCATTCAGCGCTTTTACGACATTCCGGCCGACGTCGTGGCAGAGCAGGTGGAAGCGCTTATCGACGACATCAAGCCCTCGGTGGTAAAGGTTGGCATGGTTCGCAACGTGAAGACGCTGGATAACATGGTGAGCATTTTGGCGAAACGCCGTCCCCCGCAACTCATCTACGATCCGGTGGTAACGTCGAGCCAAGGCGACCTGCTGATGCCACCAGAGATGATTGACAGCGTCAAGACCAAGCTCCTGCCGCTGTGTTCGCTGGTCATCTTGAAGCAAAACGACGCAGCCTACTTGCTGAACAGTCCGCTCAAGACCCACGACGACATCGTCAACGGCATGAGAAAATTGTTGGACATGGGGTGCCGGGCCGTGTTGTTGCACAGCGGCGACGACCACGATTTCATCGCATGGCAGCAAGATGGCGACATGCATGTGGAGCCCTCGCCCACCCTTTGGCAAACCAACGCACACGGATTGGGCAGCAACCTGACCTCGGCCATCGCCTATTTTCTGGGCGAAACAGATGATTTCAGAGAGGCCATCAGTAGAGGCAACGCTTACATTCATCAGCAGATGAGTGAGATGGGCGAACTGAAGGGACGCGGAAGTGAGCTGCTCAATGCGTTCATGAAAGCCGTGTTGACACATTATGCCACCAACAACGACGTGCGGTTTTATGCCGACATGCTGAACGTGAGTCCTCGTTACCTGGGACAGGTGACCAAACGAATCGTACAGAAAACGCCGAAGACCCTCATCGACGAACACGTTTTTCACGAAAGCAAGTTCTTGTTGGACACCACCAGCAAGACTGTTCAAGAGATAGCGTATGCGTTAGGGTTCAACTCACAATCGCATTTCACGAAGTTTTTCAAGAAGATGGGAAACTCAACACCAAGTATTTACCGACAAAAACAAATAAAATGAAAACAACAGAAAGACAAACACTGAATCGTAATTTAGCACAAATGCTCAAGGGAGGCGTCATCATGGACGTTACAACACCCGAGCAAGCACGTATCGCAGAACAAGCCGGAGCCTGTGCGGTGATGGCTCTTGAGCGCATACCGGCCGACATTCGCGCGGCAGGTGGTGTTTCGCGCATGAGCGACCCGCACATGATTAAGGGCATTCAGAAGGCCGTAAGCATACCGGTGATGGCCAAATGCCGCATCGGACACTTCGTTGAAGCTCAGATTTTGCAGGCCATTGAGATTGATTACATCGACGAGAGCGAGGTACTCTCGCCCGCCGACAATGTCTATCACATTGACAAGACCAAGTTTGAAGTACCTTTTGTCTGCGGTGCAAAGAACCTTGGTGAGGCGCTCAGACGCATCGCTGAAGGCGCAACCATGATCAGAACCAAGGGAGAACCGGGTACGGGCGACGTGGTTCAGGCTGTGACGCACATGCGCATGATGCAGGCTGAAATCAGAAGACTTACCTCCATGGCTGAAGACGAGCTGTACGAGGCTGCCAAACAATTGCAGGTTCCCTACGAATTGGTGCAGTATGTACACGAAAACGGCAAGCTGCCTGTGGTGAACTTTGCAGCTGGTGGTGTGGCAACTCCTGCCGATGCAGCCCTGATGATGCAACTCGGAGCTGAAGGAGTGTTCGTGGGTTCGGGCATATTCAAATCGGGCAACCCAGCCAAACGCGCAGCTGCCATCGTTCAGGCAGTAACCAACTACAACGATCCGAAGCGGTTGGCCGAGCTGTCAGAAGACCTTGGTGAGGCCATGGTGGGCATCAACGAACACGAAATTGAAGTGCTGATGGCAGAAAGAGGAAAGTAAACAGATGAAAATAGCTATATTGGCATTACAAGGAGCATTCGTCGAACACGAACGAATGCTCCATTCTTTGGGCGTAGAAACGTTTGAAGTGAGAAATAAAGACGACTGGCAGCAGCCGAAAGACGGTCTGATTATTCCCGGTGGAGAGAGCACTACGATGGTGAAGTTGCTGCATGACCTCGATTTACTTACATCCATACAGCGCGAAATCCGTGAGGGATTGCCGGTGTTTGGCACTTGCGCAGGACTTATCTTGCTGGCTAAACAAGAGAATGGGCAAGCGGCTTCACGCATTTCCACGATGGATATTGACGTTTGTCGCAACGCTTATGGCAGACAGTTGGGCAGTTTTCGTACCGTATCATCATTCAAAGGCATTGAAAACGACATCCCCATGACCTTCATCCGTGCCCCTTATATCAATCAAGTGTATGGCGAGGCCGAGGCGTTGGCAACGGTCAACGGACACATTGTAGCCGCTCGGCAAGGTCATCAGCTGGTTACGGCCTTCCATCCCGAGCTGGATGAGGACGTAAGCATTCACAGGTATTTTGTTGACAACATTAAAAAAGGATAGGAAGGCTTTTGTGCCAACCTATCCTCTCCTTTATATAAATGTGTTCGATGCGAACTAAAGTTTACCGATGATTCCTGCTTTTGTAGCCTGAATGAACCGTATGATGTTTTCAATTTCAGGACTGCTGGGAACTTGTTCCTTTACTTGCAGCACCGCATCGAACACACTTGTTTGGCCATGGAATATCAGGCGGTAAGCATTGGCTATGTGATTCTGAACCTTTTCTGTGATGCCATACGTTTCCAACACGGTTTTGTTGGGTCCTCCATAGCTTACTGGCACACCGCCAGCAATGATGTATGGCGGCACGTCTTTATAGAACGTGGTACCAGCTTGTATCATGGCGTAATCGCCAACGCGCGTGTTCGCATTCTCGATGACACTGGAACTGAAAATCACTCCGTTGCCAATTTCACAATCACCGGCAATCTTTGTTCCATAACCAAACACACATTGATTACCCACTTTGGTGTCATGTGAGATGTGAGCTCCTTCCATCAAGAAGTTGTCATGGCCGATGACGGTCTGTCCTCCCGCATGGGTTGCCCGATTGATGACGACATTTTCACGAATAATGTTGTTGTTTCCAATAATCAATTCGGTATCTTCTCCCTTGAATTCAAAGTCCTGTGGAAGGGCTCCCATCACCGAACATTGATGCACGGTGTTGTTGCATCCCAGGCGAGTTCCCTTTAAAATGCTGACAAAGGGATAAATCACACAGTTGTCTCCTATCACAACATCTTCTTCGATATAGACAAATGGGTAGATTTTACAATTGTTTCCAATCTTCGCTTTGGGTGATATTTCCGCTTTCTCACTGATATCGTATGCCATAATTTTTAGTTTTTTAGTTTATAGTTTATTAGTTGATGAGTTGGGACATCATGCGAGTCGGACCTTATCTCATAGGACTATTTTGCCTGATTGGTCCTGCCTTGTCAACTTATCAACCATCCTACCCTATTCTTTCACGCCGCCGCCGAGGGCCTGATAGAGGTTTACAACAGCCTGCATCTTGTGAAAATCGTCCGTAATCTTAGCCATCTGCGCATTGAGAAGGGTTTGCTGAGCCGTGATTACCTCAAGGTATGTACTGCTCGACTGACTTAAAAGAAGCTTGGTGTCCTCCACATTTTGTTGCAGAGTTTGTATTTGTTTAGCTTCAATCTTGCTCTTTTCATCTGACGAATGATAAAGCACAAGTGCGTTACTCACTTCATTTCCAGCCTTCAATATGCTGTTCTGCCATGTGTTGTAGGCCTTTTCATATTGCGCTTCAGCAACGCGTAGACCCGCAATAATCTTTCCCTTTTGGAAAATAGGCTGCACCAAACTGCCGACAGCCGACAGCATCCACTTGCCAGGATTGATGATTGCAGCTCCCGCACTGTTGGTAAACATGCCGGTAGGAGCAATCGTTAGACTTGGATAAAAACGACTTCGAGCGGTTTCTACGCCATAGAAACATTCGGCTAATTGCATCTCAGCCGCATGAACGTCGGGACGATTGGCCAACAACTGGATGCCGATGCCGGTAGATAAGTTCGTTGGCAGAGCCTGATTCTCAAGCTTTCCGCGCGAAATACTCTGTGCCGGTTGTCCCATCAAGAGCGACAAAGCGTTCTCTGTCTCACGTATCTGGCGCACCAAATCGGTCTTTTTGGCCTCCACTGCATAGTAGTTTGCTTCGGCACTCTGCACACCTGTCGACCGAATACCGCGCCCAAGATCTTTCAATACCTTCATCTTGTCCCACGTTTCCTTGGTCAATTCGTGCATGTTGTTGACGATTTCGAGCTGCTTGTCGAGCATCAAAAGGGTATAATACATATTCGCTACCCCGCTGATGATATTGGTTTTAACCAACGTCTGATAGTCCTTTGTGGCCAATAATGCTACCTGTGCGGCACGCTTCTGACTGAGCAAATTGCCAAATAGGTCAACATTCCAGCTGGCAGCAATGGGCAATTGATAAGTTGAAACGGCCTTTCCACCATCCCAAGAAGCGATGGTTCCTTGGGGAGCAAAGGTGAAAGAAGGCAAAAAAGACAACCTGGCTGCCTTCAATTGTGCTTCAGCCATCTTCACGTTCAGTGCAGCATTCAGAAGATCCACATTGTTGGTCAATGCCCTTTCTATATGCGTTTGCAACTGTGGGTTTATAAACACACTGCGCCAAGGCATGTTACCAAAGCTCGTTGTGTCCGTCACAACCAACGTATCTGTCATCGAGAGGGAATCGCGAACGAGTCCCGTGGTGCTCACATTGGGGCGTTGGTACGTTCCATAGAGGCTCTTGCAGCTGGTCAAAGCCAATGCTGCAAGTCCCATAATCATTATATTTTGTATTTTCATCACTATTCTTTATTATTCTCATCTACTGTGATTCCTACCGGGCGACGCGCGTATTGCTGCAGTTCAGCTTCTGCTTCAGAATTCTCTTCATCATCAAACTTAATCGGTGTGAATCTCTCCTGCAATGCCTGGAAGATGACAAACAAACCAGGAACGACAAACAACTGACAGAGCGTACCAATCAACATACCTCCTACAGCGGCCGCACCCAGCGTTTGATTACCATTCTTTCCCACGCCCATGGCAAACATCATGGGCAACAAACCAATGACCATAGCCAACGAAGTCATCAAGATAGGGCGCAAACGAGCACCCGATCCGAGAATGGCAGACCATGTGATAGCCATACCGGTGCGCCTTCTTTCAAGTGCGAACTGCACAATCAGAATGGCATTCTTGGCCAACAAACCTATCAACATAATCAGAGAAATCTGCATATAGATGTCATTGTTGTGTCCAAACAACTGCGTGAAGAGGAAAGCACCCGCCAATCCAAACGGTATAGAGAGGATAACTGCGAAGGGCAACAGGTAACTTTCGTACTGCGCTGCCAATATCAAATACACGAATAAGAAGCACAATACAAATATTATGCCAGTGACGTTGCTCGATTCACTCTCTGACCTTGACAAGCCAGAGAAGTCGTATCCGTAGCCCTGAGGCAAGTCTGTCGCAGCAACTTCCTTGATGGCTTGAATGGCTTCACCTGTAGAATAACCGCTATTCAGCGTTACCTGTACGTTGATACTCGTAAACATATTGAACCGATTGATGTTTGATGGGCCGAAAACACGCTTCATCGAAATGAAACTTTGCACGGGTGCCATGCCGCCAGGTGTACGAACATAGATGTCATTCAGACCTTCCGGACGCTCACGACTGGACACATCGCCCTGAATCATAACACGATACAGCTTGCCGTATGCATTGAAGTTAGAGGCGTACATGCCGCCGTAATACCCCTGAAGCGTACTCAAAACGGTGGCAGGAGATATGCCTGCCTGCTTACATTTAGCCACATCCACATCAATTAGATACTGAGGATAGTTTGGATTGTACGAGGTCATGGCCATTTGTATCTCCGGACGCTTGTTCAATTCGGCCAAATAAGCCTTGGTTACTTGGAAGAATTTATTCAAATCGCCACCCGTTTTATCCTGCAACACCAAGGAAACGCCGTTGCTCAAGGCGAAACCAGGAATCATAGGTGGTGCGAATGCCAAGATTTGAGCATCCTTTATCTGAGCCGTCTGCTTATAAATCATGCCTAAAACCGCCATGGCACTTTGCCCCATGTTACGCTCACTGAAAGGCTTCAACTTAATAACAAAGGTGGCTTGATCAGATCCTTGCCCCGCAATGAAGTTGAATCCTTGCAGTTGTTCGCGGCTCTGAATGGCCGGATTGCTGGCCAACATGGCATCAACCTGGTCGATCACTTGCTGCGTGCGCACCGCACTTGTTGCCGGAGGCATAGACACCGTACAGAACAGCGTACCCGTATCTTCATCTGGAACCAATCCTGTTTTGGTTGTCTTCATGGTCAAGAGCAAGGCTATTGCACCCACCAAGATGAAGACACCCGTAAGAATAGGCTTCCTAACCAGCTTCTGTAATCGATTTTTGTATTTGCCCAAGACCTTCTCATAACTGGTGTTAAACGACGCATGAAAACGGTCTATCCTACTCATCTTGCGCTCGGTGCCATCCTCATTCTTTGGTTTCAGGAAGATGGCACACAATGCTGGCGAGAGCGTTAAGGCGTTCAGGGCCGATATGATGATTGACACCGCCATGGTCACACCAAACTCTCGGTAGAACGTTCCCGATGTTCCACCGATGAACGACACCGGAACGAACACCGCAGCCATCACCAACGTGATGGAAATAATGGCACCCGCAATCTCGTTCATCGCATCAATGCTGGCCGTCAACGCACTCTTATATCCCAAATCCAACTTGGCATGCACGGCCTCAACCACCACGATGGCATCGTCAACCACAATGGCTATCGCCAGCAATAGGGCCGACAGCGTGAGCAAGTTGATGGAGAATCCGAACATTTGCAAGAAGAAGAATGTTCCAATTAGCGACACCGGAACGGCAATCATTGGAATCAACGTTGAACGGATGTCCTGTAAAAAGATGTAAACCACCAAGAACACCAGCAGCAAGGTAATGACCAATGTCTTGAGAACCTCTGCAATAGAAGCGTAAAGGAACTCGGTCACATCATAGTTAATCTTGTATTCCATGCCCGGCGGGAAGTTCTTTGCCTGATTTTCCAATTCAGCTTTCACCGCTTTAGCAATGTCATTGGCGTTCGAACCCGCAATTTGTTGAACCATACCCATGGACGATGGTTGGTTGTTGTTGCGCATGCTCACTGCATAAGTCAATCCACCAAGTTCTATTTTTGCCACATCTTTCAACTTCAGGGTCTGTCCGGTCTGCGTACTGTGCAAGATAATGTTGCCAAACTCGTCGGCCGTTTTCAGACGACCTTTATAGCGCATCACATACTCGTAGGCCATATTGCTCTGTTCACCGAACGAACCAGGAGCAGCCTCCACGTTTTGTTCGGCCAACGCGCCAGCGATGTCAGATGGCATCAAGCCATATTGTTTCATCACATCAGGCTTCAACCAGATACGCATGGAGTAGGTCTTCATACCCGGGCTCTGCACGTCACCCACGCCTTGAACACGCTTGATGGCCGGAATGATGTTGATGTTGTTGTAGTTGGTTAAAAACCTATCATCGTATTTGCCACCTTCCGACGTCAGCGTGTACATCAACACCTGCGAGGTTTGACGCTTGGATACGGTCACACCCACGCGGTTTACCTCTGCCGGCAGCAAGGCTTGAGCCTGCGAAACGCGGTTCTGTACATTGACGGCACACATGTCAGGACTGGTTCCCTGACGGAAATAAATGGTGATCTGCGCCGCACCGGCGTTAGTAGCCTGCGAGGTCATGTACTCCATGTTCTCCACACCGTTGATGCTTTCCTCAAGGGGAGCGAGCACAGAGTTCTTCACCGTTTCAGCATCTGCGCCGATGTAACTGGTCCATACCGAAATGGTTGGTGGCGCTATATCCGGATATTGCTCGATGGGAAGCGTGGACAGTCCGATGAATCCCAAGATCACGATGACCACCGAGATCACCGTTGACAATACCGGTCGCTTGATAAATTTAGTAAATGTCATAATTCGTTGTTGTTTTCTCGCTTACTTTTCAGCACTCATGACAGGTCAGTTTTCACCCCAACCCATCACATGCGCCTTTATTTAAAAGCCTCTTTCATCTTTCCGTAGTCACCCTGAATCTCACCAAGTTTCTCTGCATCAGCTATTTTCTTGGCGTACTGTGCCTGCGTGATGGGCTTGATTTCCATGCCATCGCTCAACTTTGTGATGCCATTGGTAACGATGCGGTCGCCCACTTTCAGTCCCTCTGTCACGATATAGTTTTGTCCATCGTTTTGCGGAGCCACCTTAATTTCCGTGTACTTGGCTTTGTTGTCCTTGCCAACCGTATACACAAATATCTTATCCTGCACCTCGGTTGCATACGACTGCGGAATAACGATGGCTTGATTGCTTACCTGTGGCACGATGATAGAACCCGATCCGCCACTCTTCAACAACCTATCTGGATTATTGAAGTGAGCTATCAACGTCAAGGTGCCAGTGGCTTGGTCTATCACACCACTCATCTTCACCACCTTGCCAGGCTGGTTGTAAATGGTACCATCAGCCATCTGCAATTTTACCGTTGGCATTGACGCGATGACAGCCGACATGTTGCCCGATGTCTTAGTCATTTCCAGCACATCCTTTTCAGTCATGGAGAAGTAAACCTCCATGGTGCTGTTGTTGGAAACTGTGGTCAACGGCGTGGGACTTGAAGCGCTGACCAAGGCCCCCACCTTGAAAGGAAGGCTGCCCACGACACCTGCCGCCGGACTCTTGACATAGCAGAAGCTCAGCATCTCCTTCGCCGAAGCCAGTGCAGCTTGTGCCTGAGCCACCGCTGCCTGAGCCGTTGCGTAAGTGTTTTGAGCTGATTGTAATTCGTATTGGCCAATGACATTGCTCTTAAACAACTGCTCACTGTTCTCGTATGTCAACTTAGCGGTGTTGAGTTGCGACTTGGCTGAGTTTACGGCAGCCTGCGCTTGGCGTACCGATGCCTGATAAGTACTGTTGTCTATCACGAACAACACCTGGCCCTTGCCTACGGTTTGGCCCTCTTTGACGTTCAGCTTTGTAATGAATCCCGACACCTTCGGCCGAATCTCAACGTCTTGAATACCCTTGATCACGGCCGGATAAGTGGTTTGGGTTGTAGAACCCGTCGACTCGATTTGCGTGACTGGATATTCGTTGTCACCGAATTTCATGTTGGGTCTACCGCCACACGAAACCAAGAGTGCAGCCATGGCTGCAAACAAAAACATACTTTTTTGTCTCATACCTTTTTATAATCTATTATTTTTCATTCTTTCTCAAAAAAACATACAATTAGAACCTAATCGAAAACTATTGCAAGTCTACAAGTTTTTGTCATGCAAAATTACATGATTTTTTCTCACTATGGCATCAATACCACTTACATTTAACATATATTATCTGCAAATAACGAAAATAGATGATTTACATCAAGTGGATGCAAACATTCTTCATTGGATCCAAAATTCAAAAACACGCACATCAAACGGATAGGAGAAAGATGAAAATATGCCTCGGCATCGACGCCATCTTACCCCAACCAAGATGTCAAAAACGGGTTGCCTAGGATGTTGAAAAATCTTGCAAACCGGCTCAAATACTCGCGTATTTGCAAGCAACTGCCTCGGTGGTCGAAAATACGCGAATTTTGTATGTGCCTCACCCACAGTAACTTCCTGCTTAATTCCCTATCAGCGTCATCTCAAAAGCAATCATATTGCACGGCAAGAGCATTGCGTTTGACCAGCAACGGACATGCTTTTCAGGGGCAAAAAGCATGTTTTAGGCGACCAACTAATTAAAGAAAATGAAGATAAATCTAAGTTTGTGCAAACTTACTGATAATAAGGAGGAAACGAAATAATTTGCATAAAACTGCTCTATTTATAAAAGGCAGGAAAGTGCGGATTTAAGCAGAAGTTCAGTTACTAAATCATTACCAAGATTGGGAATAGGTAACGAAATGCAGATATAGGTAACTGAAATTATGTGGTTCGTGTGTTTGTTGCTTTGGTCGGCAGTTTTCTGCATAAGTAAAGAACGCTTTAATTCGGGTAACTTTGCCCATAAAAATTAAAGCGTATGAAAACAGAAAAGATGAAGGTGTTGCTCTACCTCAAAAAGAGCAGCATTGACAAGTCGGGTAAGGCTCCCATTATGGGACGTATCACGCTTGGAAGGAGTATTGCACAGTTCAGTTGCAAACTGTCTTGCAACCCCGATTTGTGGAATCACCGTGAAAGCAGAATGGACGGAAAGAGTCGTGAAGCAGTGGAAGTGAATGCCAGATTGGAAAGTCTGCTGCTATCCGTCCAAGCAGCCTACCAATCTCTGCTGTCCAAAGGTTGCCCATTTGATGCAACTGATATAAAAGAGGAATTTCAAGGAAGCGTTCAATCTAAGTGTATGCTTATTGAAAGACTGGATAGACTCATCAAAGAGAAAGAAAACCATATAGGCATTGACATAAAGGGACAAAGCATATTTGGCTACCATTCCACTCGTACCCATTTGCAGAACTTTATAAAAAGTAGGTATAAGGTTTCTGATTTGGCTTTTTCACAGCTTACTGAGCAGTTCATCTACGACTTTCAACAATACTTTATGGGGATTTGCGGGTTTCAGGAAAGTACGTTCTATAATGCCGCTACCCATCTGAAAACGGTGTGCAGATTGGCTTATCGTGAAGGATTAGCCGATATTTTATTGTTTGACAAAATCAAGGTAAGCAAAGGCGACAAGAAACTACCCAAAGCTCTTGATAGGTGTTCGCTTGACAAACTAATGAACATACAGTTTGGAGAGTTGGAGGAGGAAATGGAAACTGCAAGGGACTTGTTTGTCTTTGCTTGCCATACGGGTGCTGCCTATTGCGATTTGATGGAGTTAAACAGGTCGTATCTTGTCCGTGATGATGAGGGAAGTCTTTGGCTGAAGTTCAACAGGCAGAAGACAGGCGTACTTTGCCGTATCAAGTTGCTACCCGAAGCCATCAGGATAATAGAGAAGTACAAGAGCGATGAAAGGGAAAGGCTATTGCCACAGATGAAATATGCCACCTATCAATCGTATCTTAAAGCATTGCGCCTAAGAGCAGGCATAGCTTTTCCCTTTACCACGCATACGGCAAGGCATACCTTTGCCACGCTCATCACATTGGAACAAGGAGTACCAATAGAAACGGTAAGCAAGATGTTGGGGCATAGCAATGTGAGTATGACCGAGCGATATGCAAAGGTTACGCCACAAAAACTATTTGTGGAATTTGAGCGTTTCCTTTCTTTCACGGAGGATATGCAGATGTGTATTTAGCCATAGAATAGAAGCATTAAAACTAAAATCATGATGAGAAGTACATTCAAAACACTGTTTTATATCAACAGACAAAAGACCAAGGCAAATGGTCTGACCTCCATACTCTGTCGTATCACGATAGATGGCAAGAACTCTGTTATTACAACAAACGAAGAATGTAAACCTGCGGAGTGGAATACTAAACAGGGGACGACAACGGACAAGAAAACCAATCTTCGACTGCAATCATTCAGGGAATTTGTAGAAAAGACCTATCAGGAACTGCTCCTAAAAGACGGGGTGATAAGTGCTGAACTGCTTAAAAACAGATTGCAAGGCATAGCAACTTCTCCTACCACTTTGTTGGAACTTAGCAATGCAGAACTACAATCGGTAAAGGAAGGTGTGGGCAAGTCTAAGGCAGAAGGTACATATACTAACCTTTGCTATGCGAATAGAATGCTGTGCGAGTTTATAAAGGACTTAGAGAGTAAGGATATAGAAATCCGAAGTATAACGGAGGAACTGTTTGAGGAATACCGATTCTTTCTTAAAAAGAAAGGGTTGAAAGGATCTTCTATCAACAATTATCTTTGCTGGCTGAGCCGTTTGATGTTCCGTGCAGTAAGCCAGCGCATCATTCGTTATAACCCATTTGAACATGCGGAATATGAAAAGGTGGAAAAGGCAATTCGTTTTCTTAGCAAGAGTGATGTAGCAAACCTGATGGCAATGAAGATATGTGATAGCGATGCCGAACTTGCAAGGCGGATGTTCATCTTCTCCTGCTTCACAGGTTTAGCCATTACGGATATGGAACACTTGACGTTTGGGCATATCAAGAGCGCAGCGGACGGACAGATGTATATAAGAAAGGAGCGTCAGAAGACCAAGGTGGAGTTCATTGTGCCGTTACATCCCATAGCCAAGACGATTATCGAGCAACAAAGACAGCTACAAGCGGTGAAAGAAGAAGGCAATAATACGGATATGGATAATCGTTTTATCTTTCAACCTTGTTGTAGCAGAAATGTGTTAGCAGCAAAGTTAAGCATCGTAGGCAAAGCTTGTGGTATCAAGCAACGTCTGTCCTATCACATGGGAAGACATACTTTCGGCACGATGTGCCTAAGTGCAGGTATTCCCATAGAGAGCATCGCCAAGATGATGGGACACGCATCAATTGCAAGTACGCAGATTTATGCGCAGGTAACGGACTGCAAGATTTCGGAGGATATGGACAGACTCATCGCCAAACATCAGGAAAAGAACAAAGAAAACGATACAATGGAAACGGAAGCTATTACCATAGGGGCAATGATGATTGTCAACGCAAGCAGAAACAAAAGCATGGAGGAAACGGCATGAATACGGAAGATGGAATAAAGACCAAGGCTGCAATCCGTCTGGACACGGGGCGCAGCTACTTCGAGTGGGGAAATGGTATGCAGGTTATCCGCAGGGGTACAGGCGATGTAGCCATGACCGAGGGCGAGCTTGTAAGGTTCTTCGGAGTTACATGGAGAAAAGTCAATGGCAGACTTCGGACGATAACCGAAGAATCCGTCCTGCATCCAGAAGAAAGGGGCGCAGACGAAAGGAAAATAGTAACAAATAAGGAGGTAAGGGGCTACGCACCGCTTTACCCACTACCGACAATCATCGCCCTTTCCTTTCAACTTGACTGCGTAGAAGCCCACCTGTTCAGAAGGCATGTGTGCAGTGAGTTGATGCGTCCAAGGAACCCTGTGATTCCTATCATCATAATTGACAGGGGTGTCAATAGCTGAATATGTACCAATCCTTTTTCTTTCATTGTTTTCTTACTACATTACTACAATATGAGATAAACCGATGAAAGAAAAAGGATTACGTTGTTGTCAGTAGTTGCTTATGTGTGTTACTACGATATGACTACATACTACCAACCCATGAACGGAATGAATACGTTTTGTTTGCCGAGGAATGGAGTCACAGACGGAAATGGATCTTGCTATAAAACCTTAAACATCAAAATTAATCTCTAAATACAGACGATCAGAAATTTTGTCATACGAAATGCAACAACATTGTTTCATAGATGATTAGAATTCCGATATATTCTTGTAAAAAGTGAGGTCAAACTATGCAAGAATGAGTAAATACAGATTTTCTGATATATCACAAATTGAAATTTTATAAAATCGATTTTGAACCAAAAGTAAATTAAGAGATAGCCCTTTTTTGCTAACTTTGAAATAAAAGTTATCAAAAAAAACATCAAGCAAACGCTATCTTTTCAAGGTCTAAAGTGTGAAGTTTATACTATGTGATTTACGACAACGAACGCTTTTGTATTTTTTAACTGTTTATTTTTGTAATTTACAAAAATAATATAGAAATTTACCATTAAGAATTAAACAGTAACTATTAACTAAATTATAACAGTAACTATTAACTAAATTATAAATCTTATGTTCAAAAATAATTTTGATATTCTCAAGGTTTCCGAGAGATGCTATCAGTTGCATTGCGCTGGAAAAATGTTCAAAATCGAGTTCGATGAGAATGACAACAAACAGAGTATGTTCGACTACTTGTTAAATTCGTCAGAAGGTTATTCTAAAATAGTGATGCAATTTAAAAAGAAATATCCATTTAATGAAATCTTAGATTTCTTCTTTTTATTAAAACAAAACGGTTTTCTCTATTATAATGACGAGGACTCGCTTTCTGAGGGGAAATTATACGATAGTAAATTTAATTCCGATGAGGATTTCAAGCAAAAAAGGATTGGCGTGGTTATCACGAAGAATAATAAAATAGCTTATGATATTATTAATGCCTCAGAGTTGGTCAAATCGAAATTGTCAATTCTGAGATATGACAAGGATACAAAACGTAGCGAAATTGTTGATTTTGTGGCAAAAAATGATTTCGTAATAGTGGATAAGACAAGCTATAATCCTATTTTTATGAGAAGATATAACGACATAGCTATGAGTCAAAACAAGCCTTGGCTCTTGATATCATGTTTTAGAGCTGTGAGAGGTTATGTCGGCCCATTGTTTTGGGGCGAGAAAACTGGTTGCTACTCTTGTTTTGAGAAGAGGGTTAAGTCGAACTTCCTAAATTTCAAAGAGTTGTCTCTATATGAGGATTGGCTTGGGGAGTCTAAAAATAACAGTCACATCGGAAATATTAGCACTAGTGACTATACATTGATTTACAATATTGCCATCATTGAGTGTAAAAAGTTTCTTATGGATTATGGATTTCCTCATACTTACAAGCAGTTGTATGAGATTAATTTTGATGATTTAACATCAAAATGGCATCATTTCTATAAAGTTCCTTTCTGTCCACAGTGCAGCACGAAGATGGATAATGCTTGTGCACCTTGGCTTGATCCTATAACGTTAGAAATATTGTAAGATGATGAAAATTGATAATTCTCATATTCAAGTGGAGAGGGCTCTGAATCTAGTATCAGAGGCTGTAGGTATCCTGAGTCACATAGGTAATGTTGCTGTATTCAATTCTGATCCCAAAATCAA
The DNA here is from genome assembly GCA_050315175.1 of Prevotella sp. SGI.027. Classification (GTDB taxonomy): domain Bacteria; phylum Bacteroidota; class Bacteroidia; order Bacteroidales; family Bacteroidaceae; genus Prevotella. Next base: position 6,673 of record JBNPOM010000048.1, on the reverse strand, counting down.
GGCTGTGTCGGCTTATAATTGCGAAACACAGTTGCTGAATGGTGAATTCTATGCAGGCAAGAGTGGCGGTTGCGGATTTGATTTGAAAAAGGCGCTTCTTTCTGCTATCGGTGAAGGCGTGGAGCGGTATTGTCCTACTTTCTACAATCTAAGTAGTATGGTGGAGACGTCGTATGCGGATTTGATAGCACGTGGATATGAAGCAATTAAACCATCTGCTTTTTCGCTGTTTCATGAAAGTCAGTATCAGAGGGATACATTCCCTTTCAAGCGTTTCACGAATGATACAATCCTTTATTGGGACAGCGTTTATGATGTATTTGGACAGAAAACCGTATTTTGCCCATCAACATTTATATACATGCCATTCTCAAAGGGTAAAGTGCAGATTTCCGAGCAGATTTCAACTGGTTTTGCAGCACATACGAATTATTACGATGCTTTTCTGAATGGCATATACGAAGTGATTGAAAGAGATGCATTTATGATTAGCTGGATGGGGCAATTGGGAATACCTAAAATCAAGATAGATGGGAAGCTGAAAGAGTTTGTTGAAAGTATTGTGCCATCGCATATGAATGTACACCTGTTTGATATGACAACAGATATTAAAGTGCCATCTGTAGTAGGTATTCTAGAAGGAGTACATGATTATGGACAATTTGTAGCTTTCTCAGCTGCAACCAGAATGACTTACACTGCCGCCATTAACAAAACAGTGTTAGAATTATGTCAGTCCATACCCTATTATCGTTATTTGTTAGAGGATAATAAGAAAAAAATGGATAATTTGTCGGAACTTAAATCGTTTGAGGATCATAGTATTTACTATACCAGACATCCTGAGAAACAAGGCATTTTCAAGAAATGGCTTGAAAGACCACAGACAAAGGATATTGCATATGACGAAGAGCCGGAACTAGATGCTAAAAGCAAAATAAAAGCTATACTCAGAATCTTTAGAGAGAATAATATAGATGTTTACTGTAAGGATATTACGACAGAGGATGTAGCTGAAGAGAACTTTAAGGTGGTACGTGTGATATGCCCTCAGCTGATACCTCTTAATGGTGCTTATGGAGGTTATTATTTGGGCGGAAAAAGGCTATATGAAGTACCAGAAAAAATGGGGTTCAAGAAACTTAAATTTGAAGATTTAACGACCATGCCCCATCCTTTCCCTTAAGGACTGAATGATAAGGATTTTTTTAATCACATAATGAAAAAAAAATGGATAAGGAAACTTTAACAAATAGAGAATTTGATGTTATCCGCAAGAAAGATTCGTCAATTTATAATACCATCAAATATGAGTCTTCGTTATGCATGCAATATATGCTTGCTTCGAAGTATGACTTGCTTGATGTACAAAAGCTATCAAGACTAACATTTGGCTTCTATCACCCATTTGTATTGCAACGTGCTGCTCAGCCCTTCAAGAGATATGAAGGACACGAAAAGTATAGTTTAAACAATTACGAAGATAGTTCTATGAATGTGAACATCTTCGACGTGTTGAAGTCTAGAAAGAGTACAAAGAAGTATGAGCCGTATAATATCTCATTAAAAGAATTGTATTATCTGCTGAGATATTCGTATGGTATAAATCGTAAGGAGTCTATTAATAATGGTGTGACATGGAAGTTCAGGCCAGTTCCTTCGGGTGGTGGTTTGTTTGCCTCGGAACTATATGTTGTTACCATTAATTCGCAGATTCCTAAAGGTTTGTATCATTATAGTCCAGACGACAACTCACTTGAGGTTGTAAAATATGGAGACTTCCTTAGTGTGATGCAGGCACATTCTGGAGCCGACCCTTATATTAATTCAGAGAATGTGAGCTGCATTATCTTCACCACAACTTTTATTGATCGCATGTACATAAAATATGGTGAACGTGCTTATAGGTTTATTTTACTTGAAGTGGGCTTCTTGGGACAAACCATCAGCTTGCTAGCAGAGGCTTTGAATCTCGGAAGCTGTATGTTAGGTGGCTATCATGATAGTAATATTGAAGATTTCCTCGGGATAGATGGTCAACTGGAATCTATTCAGAATTCAATTGTTATAGGTAAACGCAAAGATGGATAAAAAAGAATTTATAATAAAAGGGCTTTCTTATCGCCTACATTCTACGAATCTTTTGGACGATATGTCGTTCTCGGTACAAGAGGATGAGAAATTAGCTATACTGGGTATTAATGGATCTGGTAAAAGTCTTTTACTGGATGGCATACTAGGTAACATCGAATGTACTTGTGAGGCTAACAGCTTTCTCGACGATAGGCAGAAATATGGTCCATATGGAGTACTATATGATACTTTCTCCTCTTTTCCGCTCTTGAAAGTACGTGAGATAGTGTCTTTATTGTCGATTATATTCAACCATCGTGTTGACCAATCGCTATTGAAAAAGTTTGGTGTAACTGACTTGTTGGACAAACAGTTCAAGGTGCTTTCAAAGGGTGAAAACAAGAAGCTAGGCATTTATGCAGCACTCTTTTTTGAACCCAAGATTGTTTTTATGGACGAACCGTTGGATGGGTTGGATCCAAACTCAAGAAATAGATTTTGGGAAACTATATCAGGTATATCATGCACAATGATATTTACGACGCATGTTTGGGAAGAGGTTCGTTTGTACGCAAACAAAATCATGTTTGTTAAGGATGGTAAGACGCTAAATCAACCTGCATCTTCGGATGAGTTGCTAACCAAATATTGTCCTTATAAGGGTAAGATAGTTATCTCTAGAGAAAATGGTCAGTTCTCCTGTCTGACTTCGCCAGATATTGGCAAAGAGAAGCAGAGCTACGAATATGCATATTACTATAAGAGCCAAGAGGAGAAAGAAGAGTTGCTTAGAAAGTTTAATAATAACCGGATAACCAATTTATCGATACTGCCCATCACTTTAAGGGATGTTTATAATTATATTATAAAACAATAGCTTGATGAAAAAGTTTTTTGCATTATTTTATTATCAGTTCTTGCTGTCTTGCAGAGTGCCTGAATCAATATTCTTCACAATATTGCTGTCGCCAATACTCTTTATTATTTTCGGCTTCGCATTTCATATTGATACAGAGTATGCTGAATTTTTTTTACCAGGTATTATTGGTAGCATGGTGTGTAGTGATGCCCTTTATGCCGTAGGTCCTGTGATAAAGAAATATTATTCGCTCAATATTGTAAAATATTTCTATAATTACCCTGTAAAATTGCCCTATTTGTTCATGGGCTTTATAGCAGCAAGAATCATATTTATACTATTCTCGATGCTATTGTTAATAGCTGTTTCCTACTTTATATTTGGCTTCAGCCCGAACATTGGCACGTTATGCAGATATATTCTCGGTATATTCCTGATTTTTACCATCTACTCATTTGTCGGTTTGTCTATTTCGCTTTGGGGATTGCACGACAATAAGGATCAGGGGGTCATCGGACTATATTATATGCTGACCATTTTTCTGTCAGATTGTTTCTTTGTACTAACGAAAGCAAATGTTGTTTTCGATATCATCGGCTATTTCTTCCCGTTAAGATGTGTGCTTGACTTTATACGTGGTAGTAATATTAGCCTATGGTATTGCATAGCCTGGGTTATTGCGTTATTCGTAGGTTTTGCCTATATCATAAAAAGGATAAGTTTTAAACGTTGAATTATGAAAAAAAATATTTTATCATTATTGTTACTTGGGATTTTCAGCTGTACCGTGAGTGCCAAAAAGGATGTAGTTTTGAATAAAATTCAAAATAAAATTGACACTTGCTTTGTCCTTTCTTTTAAGAACCCCAAGGCTTACGACGACTTAGAAAAGGACTTGACGGCTGGATATAAGACAGCAAAATCGGAAAATATGAAGTCGTATTATTTATATTGGCTTTCATATATGACCTATTACAAGGCGGTATCTGCTTTTAAGGAGGCTGATTTGGAAAAATCCCAGAAATTTGCGGAGCAGGCAATGGGATATCTGGAAAAGATGAAGAAAAAGGATTCTGAATACTATAGCCTGATGGCTTATGAACAAGTTTTCTACTTTCAGTTTATCAAGCGTCAGGATATGTTTATTTTCATGGAGAAATTAAATAAGAATCTGAAACTATCGATGGATATGGGAGCTACGAACCCTAGGGCCTATTTTGTGAATGGCTACTACGACTATTATACTCCGAAAGAATATGGTGGGAAGAAGAAAACAGAAAAACTGCTTCTCAAGGCAATCAAGATGAAGAATTCTGATGCCCCCTTCTCGCCTACATGGGGCATAGTAGATTCATATTCAATACTTATTCAGTATTATATTGAAAATGGTAATAAAGCAAAAGCGAAAGCCATGTACCAACAAGCTATTAAACGATTCCCGACTTCAAGAGACATTTTAAGGCTAAAAAATAAATTATGATTATTTGATGAATAATCCTCTTTACATATCGCTATTGACTCTGCTAATAATAGCTCATGGGCAGTCCTTTTCGTCGGATGTCCATGGTACTATTATTAGCAACAAAGAACCGCTGGCTGGTGTGCTTGTGTATGTTGTAAACAACAAAGACAACTTTTATGTAAGTGATAGTCTGGGTACATATACCATTAGAGATGTAGAGGATAATGATTCTATCGTTTTTTCATTTCTCGGTTTTAAGGAACTAATAATACCTGTTCTGGATTTGAAACAAAACGGAAAGGTTATAATGACCGAGGATACTAAAAGTCTAGACGAAGTGTTCATTTTTAGGAATAAGGAGTTTAGTAGTGATTTCCCTATGAAATCATATAGTCAACTAGAGATTTACGCGTCACCAACGTCACAAGCTGATCCCTTAAATGCTATACTGTCTACAGCAGTATCAACCAATATTAACGAAAGTGCAAAACCCTCACTCAGGGGAAGTTCAATGGGATTTACAATGGTATATCTAAACGAAGTGCCTATTTTTTATCCGACCAAGGGTAATTTAGTTAACAATTCGATTGCTAGCACGTCGTCAATGAATACGTCTTTCATTGGGACGGAATCCATCTATGCGTCAAACTCACCCATCGAATTCGAGAATTCGGCTTCGGGGAGTGTCGATATGCAACTTAACAAAGAGATAAGCGATAAAAAAACATTGTTTTTGTCAACAGTAGGTACGAATGCTTCGATTTCCAAGAACTTTAAAAGCAGTTTTCTGGAAACTTATCTATCATACACAGATTTGTATCCATTTGTAAAAATGAATAATATCAAAGATATCAATCATTATAGAAGTTACGATACAGGCATTCATTTTAATAGGACGCTCAAAAATTCAAAATATTCATTATATGCTTCGTATATGTGTGAGAATGGTGACTACCCCATGCTCTTTTATAAGAATAATTCTAGTTATCTCAATATGACATCTTTTGTGAATAGTATCGCTAATTATGAATATTATCATGAAGGGATTAAGCTGAAAGCAGACTTCTCGTTTTCGCATCTGAAATCGAAAGTGAAGCACAATAATGTTAACATGGATGAACTTTGCAACTATCTATATGGAGCCATTTCATATTCTCAACTTGTCAATGAGAATATCCAGTATAGATTCGGATTGAACAGTATCTTTTCAACTTTCAAGACGACTTCGGACTATGCCAATAGCTGGAATAGCGCTGATAAAGGCACTATGAGCCAAATAACTCCATATACCTCAATTAAGTTACTTTTAATGAATTACAGTGCTTTGCTTGGAGTAAAATGTTGCTTTGCTAGAAACTGCAAACCTGTATTTAATACGAATCTTAGTCTTAAATATACAAATTCCAACCATAAGGTTCTCCTATCAGCAGCAAGTCTTAATATGTATAATTATTATGAGAGTACTTTTCTGCGATTTTCCAAGATGTCGTGTAGACAATTGTGCTTAGAATATGATTATAACAAGTCTTGGCTGAAAGGACATTGTGCTATATATCTAAAAGACGAAAAGGGAATCAAAAGGATGGCGCCTATGATAGGTAGTTATAAGAAATATATATATGGAATTGAAACCTCGTTTGATATCCAGCTAACAAGGAATCTTTCTTGGACAATCTCTAATTTCTACCTGAATACGAATTATTCTTTTCGTGGGAAGACTTTTAAGGGAGAGGATTATCTGAAGTATTTCATAAAAACTGTTTTAAATTACGAAAATCTTAAATTATGGAATATGTCATTATCACTTTGGAATAGACCAGGCACTTATTATACTCCTGTAGATAAAGCTATTTATAATGCTGAATACGATTATTATACACCAATTTATGCAGATGATATAAATTCTGCTCAATTCAATAAATATCTGAATGTCTGCATGAATATTTCGAAAGCAGTAGACTTCAGTTTTGGTAAAACAATGTTTTTCCTAAATATTACTAATCTATTTAATTGTAATAATAACAGCGCAATCTATTATAATACCGATTACTCAAAAAGCTATAAAATGAATTATATGAGCAGGTCGATATTTCTTGGGGTTATTGTACATTTCAAATAGAGATGTCTTAGCCCTTATTTTATTAATTTTTAATTTATTATTCTTATGCTAATTACAAATTTAGATGCACAAACAGTGGTAGCTCAAGCAGAGTCATCAGTATGTACAAGCACGTCTACATCGTGTAAATGTACCAGTAGTTCAACAAGTTGTTGTTAAT
>JBNPOM010000047.1:0-22833 GCA_050315175.1 Prevotella sp. SGI.027 | reverse complement strand
AGGCATTGGCTCCTTCGCCCAGGGCGTGAATATGGATCCGGCACTGATGACTGCTTCCACAACTGTCATGGGTGGCTTGGCAGCCTGGGCTACAGGGGGAGATTTCCTGCGAGGAGCGATGCAGGGGATGACGATTGGACTGTTTAATCATGCCATGCACAATGATGGAAATGTTATAGGTGGAAACTCTATCTGTGAGAGATTGCCTGATGGTACATATGTGGCGCCAGCTGATTTAAGGGAAGTAATTGTATATGGACACAGAAAACTTGCTTATGCCCCCAATCACCCTATAGAGAAGCCTCTGCTTGAGATCCATCCAGAGTTTGATATTCTGATGTTGGGAAGAGCTTTCTTTCAAGGTGCAATTCAGGCGATAAGGGCAGAGGGAAAAAGCGTTTCAGATTATATTATATCGGAAACGGGTGGTGTTAATTCTTGGGTTAGAACTCATGATAGTTATTCTTACAGAGGAGGCTTTGACACACGCTCTACGACATGGGGATCAAATAATTATTATAGACAAAAAATTGGAAATCCCTATCTAAGAAAATTGAATGGAAAACTGAGAGATTCTCGAATTCCAATAAATAGCTGGCGTACGGCTGACAAAGGTCATTTTCATTGGAAATGGGGTTTTAGAGATACAGATGAATGGCATTGGTTTCGTCGCTAAATTATTACGTTTAAATTTTATGTAATTATGTTGTATTTTAAGTTTCAATATCGGCACCGTAAAAAAGAAATCCCAGTGCAAACGATGAAAGAAAAAAACTTATGTAGTAGAATTCGTTTTATTTTAAGCAAATATTTTAATGCCGATCCAGACTTTTTTGATAAATTAGGCGATGTAGCAATGTGGTATTTAGAATATGATGAAAAATACGATGAACCTTTTCGAGAAATAGGAATTGATAGCGGTGGAAAAATAATAGTAAAAATGCCCGATGAAAGGAATTACGGTTATTGGTTGGATACAAACTGTGATTTGCAATTCTTCAAGAAATTCAATATCCAAATGATAACGGAACAAGAGTTTAACAATTTATGGAACTCTGTCGATTATGATAGAAAAAAAGGTGAATTTAATCCTGTTCATAGCTTCTGACAGGGTGTCGCAACAAAACTTCATCCTTGTTTAAAGAGTTGCAAAACAATATTCATGGGATGATATCCGAATTAAGAAGTTATACCATCGAAGAATAGTTGTTAGAGATTGTAACGGTAAGTTTGATAAGACAATCCATTAGATAATTATGAATAAGATTATAAAGATGGCACTCCTATTAATATTGCTATTTTTGATTTGTAGTTGCTCTACAAATACAGTTAAAAAAGAAAGTCTTTTGGGAAATTCTCAAAAGGATTGTATTTCTACAAAGTATTACGACTCAATCGTAGTTAGGAGCCATGTAGACAAAACAATAGGAAAGGAATTATCATTATGGATGCATAATAAATCAAATAAACCTATTAGGCTGAAAAAAGAATACCAGATACAGGTCTTAGAGGACAGTTCTTGGCTTACACTTGTAAAAGCAAACTTGGGTGCAGAGCCATCTATACATCCTAGCGATACTTTAACAGTTAAATTTGATTTAAAGATTTCTGAAGTTAGAAGAAATCTTTTAAAACGAAAAAAGGGAAGGTGGACATACTCTCACAAAGAGACTTATAGAATTATCAATATCATATATGTTGATAATCCAAAAGACACGTTACCCACTAAAACGTTGTTTAATACGGGTAATCTTAACTTTGTATATGGAGGGAAAAAACATGGAGTGATAATTGTCGATCTCCATTAAAGGATAATAGTCGAATGTTTGTCCTGACTTCGTCAGTCTAAAAAAAACGGGTATGATTAAGTTAGATAGTAAGAAATCTCTAGTGTTATATTGCAGCATTTGTTTGTAAAAGTCAAATGGCTATTGGGTTAGTTAAAATTTTATCTAAATTTACAAATCTGGATTTTTGTTGTCCTTATATGCAACATAAACATAGAATGAAGATTACACATGGAATGTATAGCCTTTATGAAAAAAAGATCTGACTTTCTGTTTTTTTTTATTTGTGCGGGCTTGGAAAACGTTAAGCCTCCTAAATCTTGTTGTGTAAGCTGCTTGTATGAAGGGCAATAATTTTTTGAAACATGTTATAGAACAGTCCCTAAAAAGCTCGCGTGTTTTCGGGGAAAGGCTTTGAGCTTTTTAGGGACTGTTCCTGGGGTGCTTTTCTTTACCTTGTGGTTGGTTTTTGTGTCATTGTTACTTCGATGCAGTTTTTCTGATTGAGAAGTTGCCGAAGGGTGTTGCGGATTTCTTCTCTGGTCATGCTTTCGACGATGGAGCGGAAGTTGGTGTCTACGTCTATTCCGTTGAAGAGGTCGTTGTAGACGACGTATTCCCAGTAGTTGTTCATACGCTGTACCTGATTGTACACTTTCAACTCGTAGGCTTTCACCTTGTCAAGGTCTTCTTGCGTGGGTCCTTCGTCCGCCATCTTGTGAAGTTGCTCGTAGATGATGGGAATGAGTTCTTTATATTTCTGTGGGTCGGTTTGGAAGGCTATACGCAGCATGGCTTCATCGTAGGGATGGTGCTGTAGGCTTCCGGACACCTGTACGTTATAGACGCCGCCTTTCTCCTCGCGCACCTTGTCGGTATAGACGATGCGCAGGAGCTGCCCGATAGCGTCCATGAGCAGATCGTTGCGGTTGTTGTATTCCATCTTGCCTTTGATAACGATGGTAGTGATGGCTGACGGCGTGGTCTGCTCTTTGGTGAAGATGTGGATTTTTTCTCCGTCGATGAGTTTTGCACCGTGTGTTCCCACTTGTTCAAAGGTGTCGTTGGCAGGGAGAGTTGCCATGTATAGGCAGAGCAAGGGGCGGAGGCGTTCGAGGTCGATGTTGCCCGTCAGTATGAGCTTGAAATCGGCGGCGTTGGCAAAGCGTTCCTTATAGATTTGCATGATGCGGTCGTAACTGACCTTTTTCAAGAGTTTTTTATTCATAGACTCTAATCGGTCGGTAGCGTATGCCACTTTGTGCAGGGTGTCGTTGTAGGCAATCATCGGATTGACGTGGGAGTTGGTGAGAAATTCGTCCTGCTGCTCCATGAGGTTGCGGAATGCTTCAGGATCTTTTCTGGGTTGTGTGAAATATAGGTGTATCAGCTCGAGGAGTGTCTGGATATCCTTTACGTTAGAGCTTCCTTTCATTCCTTCTGTCTCGTCGTCTATGAAGGGACTGACGGATGCGGTCTTTCCTGCCAGCATCTTTTCCAATGTAAGGTTGTCGTACTGCCCCACGCCCCCAATGGTTGCTCCCGACATGAGGTAGGTTAGGTTGGGCATATCCTCGTCAGGATAGAGGCTCTTTCCGCCCATGCTAAAGAGCTTGAGGTTCACCTCGTCGGCCTCAAAGTCGGTCGGTCGCACATAGACGTGCATTCCGTTGGAGAGCGTCAGCTCGGTGTAGCCGTATTTGTAACTGCGTTCGGAGACGATGCTGCCTGGCGTGGGGAGCGTGTCGATGAGTCTGTCGGACAATTCTTTCTCCACATAAGGCGCATAGCGATCTGCTTGCGCTTTCAATATTGTTTTTTCGATGGTTGCCTTCGAGGGCATCGTGAAGCTGTCCTTTTCTGGACCGAATAGCGTTACCACCTGATTTTTGTTGGTGATGATTTCCTTTGCCAGCGCATTGATATCGGCAAGTGTAACGGTGGCATCAAGCTGTCTGACGATTTCGAGTTCTTTTTCGGGAGCGATGATGGGGGCTGCTTCGAGGAAGTTTTCCACGCATGCCTCCACAAAGTCGCCGTTGCGGCGGTTGGCGCGATCGTTGTAGCCACTTTCGGCATAGGAGAGCATTTCGGCTTTCCCCCGTTTGAGTTCCTGCTCGGTGATACCGTTGGCACGCGTACGTTCCACCTCGCCTACAAGCATTCTGATGCCTTCGGCTACTTTTCCCTCCTTGAACACGCCCGATAGTTCAAAAACATCCTTCGTGGTCGACATGAAGAAGTTACCGTCGCGCACGGATGCCGATATGAAAGGTGTGTTGGCGGCTCTGGTCAGCTCTTCCAAGCGGTCGTTGATAGCCATGCGGAGGATACTTGTCTTGTAGTCATCGGCATAGTTGCGGAGTGTGTTTCGCTGATCTTTCGGAGTGATGTCGCGTTTCATATAGAGGGTAAAGTTCACGGTGGGTTGTTCTTTGTCGGTTGCGGTGTAGACTATCATTCGTTGGTTGTCACCGACAGGATAATAGATGCGCGGGGCAGGGTTCTTCGGCATGGGAATGGAGCTGAAGAGTGCTTTAATTTTCGCTTCGATTTGGTCTTCGTCAATATCGCCGACGACGATAATTGCCTGCAAATCGGGTCGGTACCAGCGGTGGTAGTAGTCGCGCAGGTCTTTATATGGGAAGTTCCTTACGATGTCCATGTTGCCAATGGGCATACAGTCGGCGTATTTGGTGCCAGCATAGATGACTGGCATGGACTGCTCGGCAAGTCGCTGCATTGCCATTCCCGTGCGCCTTGAACGCCATTCTTCCTCGATAACCCCACGTTCCTTGTCAATCTCACGGTCAGTGAGAAGCAGATCGTGGCTCCAGTCGTGGAGTATGAGCAGGCAGGAGTCTATCACTCCCTCTCTTCCTACAGGCACTGCGGATATGTTGTAAACTGTTTGGTCCACACTGGTGTAGGCGTTGAGGTTGGTGCCGAATTTGATACCGACGCTCTCGCACCACTTGACGATGCTGGGCTGAATGGAGTCGCCGGGAAAGTGGCGTGTGCCATTGAAGGCCATGTGTTCGAGGAAGTGAGCCAGTCCTCGTTGTTTAGGCTCTTCGAGAATGGAACCCACTTTCTGGGCAATGTAGAACTCTGCCACTCCCTTTGTCTGGTTGTTGTGGCGAATGTAATAGGTCATTCCGTTTGACAGTACGCCTTTGCGGATGGTCTTGTCCGTCTCAATGAGGCTTTCCTGTGCGCAGAGGTTGCAGGCAATAAAGACTGCAATGATGGTGAGAATTTGTTTCATTGTTGTCTATATCTCTTTCTTATGTTTCATTGTCTTTCAAGCAGCGTCTACTGTTGCTGCCTTTGTGGTTACTCATTTTCTCAAACATTGCTTACGGCTTCCTCAGGCAGGAAGGTACGGCATTGGGCAGAAAGTCTTCCGTAGAGTTGTTGGTGTCTATCCATTTGCGGCCTTCCTTCTTTCGTATGACAGACTTGTTGTAGCGTGTCTCGTCGAAATCCACATGGCCGCAGTAGGTAAAGCCCTTGTCGAGTGTAGGCGAAACGAGATTCCACTCGTGTACAGTGGGTACGGCAAGGTTAACGGCATCGACAATCCATGCGTTTGGCATGAAGTATTCACGTTCGTCCATTGGCACGACGAAATCGCCCTGTCGGAAGATGTAGCCAAATTTGTAGCGAAACTTCGTCATGTAGGTTTTCATATCCACCATTGGACGTGCCAGTGCGTAGCTCTTTACGCCACGTGTGTGCATGACAAAAGTTCCCTCGAAGTTAGCATACCAGTTCACGAGATTGGGTACCTTCGGATTGTCCTGATCGCCTTCGGGGTGTGAGCATTTGTCGTAGATTTCAAAATCAGCCTTGCTTAGGTCGAAGGAGTTGGGGTTGATGGGGCGGTGGTCGATAGCTGTTAGTGCAATGAGGAGCTCTTCGCCCGGCTGGACAGGCACGTCGCGCCCTGTTCCTGGCACAACGTAGATGGCCACGATGGTCATTGCTTCGTCCATGATGTTGGGCTGATAGTCGTGCTTGTCGTCACTGGTGAAGAACGACTCGATGAAAGCAATGCCGTCGGCATACATTGTCGTGTCGCTGTTGTTGCCAATCTTTATGTATTGGTCGTCAGTGTACATGAATCCGTCGGGCGTTGTCGTGCCGGTGAAGAATATTTCGGATATAACAAATCCCTCTTGTGCTGAATAGACGTTTAGGGCTATCTCCGTAGTTGTTTTTTGTTCCACCGCACCAATGGCGACGTTTTCACGGTTTGCCTTGACCTTAGCTTCGATGCTCTGCTTGTTGAGCTGATAACTGATGGTGCCTTTCACGGCGATGTTGTAATTGCCTTCCGGTAGCGATATGTCGGCTATGAACCCTTTGTCTGACGGAGTGAAACTTTCGATGTTGTATTGCTCACGGGTTCGGATATTGGTCAGCACTGCCGTTCCTTCAGTCAGTGTTGCATCCTTGATGTTGAGCGGCATGTTGAGAGAGAGGCGGTGGCTGACAGTTCGTGTTTCCGTAACGTCTTCTTTGTACTCGTTGCAGGAAGATACCGCTATGCAGAATACCGCAAGGGCGGCAAAGTTCCTGTACAATTTGTGTCTGAAAATGCTTTTATTCATATTCTCTGTGTTTATTTGTTAGTTTTGTTCATTGTTCTATGTATTTTTATAGTCAGAAGAGCACACCGACTGACGCGTCTGCTTCCACCTGTTGAATCAAAGTTGTATGGCTGTAGGCAAAAGCTGCTTTGAGAAACAGGCCTACACCTTTCCATTGCCTCGGGTGATGATAGACGGCATATTGTGTTCCCAATGACCAAAGATGAGCGGTCTTGGCAGCGTAGGTGTCGTTTATCAACCGTGTTATCTTCTTGTCCATAACGGCATAGGGCATGACAATCCGCTTGGAACGATTATGGAAGTAGGCAGCATCCCCGCTCCATTCCAACAGCCATTGTTTTCCGCTGCGCCATAGCCATTGCCACCCCAAACTGCCAAAGGTTTTCGTGAAAGCTATTTCGCGCTTCAGGTCTGTATATTCCGAACGCTCGTCAATCCACCCCAACTTTGTGAGTAGCATAAATCGGGACATGCGTCCCATGCCGAATGCTCCGCCGATGTGGTAATTCGTCTTGCGACTTCGGAACATGGAGAGCGTGATAAGCGATTTGTATTCGGTGCTTGAAGAGCTTCCCGCAATGTGTTCGTTGCCTCTTCTGTTTTCCATGTTCCAGCCGGAGAAGGCAGCCCATCGGAACTCTCCCTCGTGTTTCCAACCAGCCTGCACGGAGGTTGTTCCGACCTCCAATCGACTGATGGGGAGTGCATTCAATTCGGTGAGGATTTTATCATAGGGCATAAAACAGCCTTCGATGGAAACATACGCTCCGCTGGACTGCAAAGGTGCCAACTGCAGGTCGGCAATCGCTCCCGTTCCTTTGTAGTAGGAAGAACGGACTGCTCCCGCAAAGCGCACATAGTCGGTCCCCAACCCTGTCATGTGGAACTCGGGAATCACTCCTAACGGATTGTAGAAGTCCACGTTATTAGTCTGCTTGTAGGTTTTCATGCCCAGACCTGCTCCAATCTCGTAATGTCCGAGCGTGTGGGCAAGTCCAATGCGGAGGAGCAGGTCGGTGGCAATGCCACGCGGACGTGGGTCTATGGTTCGATATTCGTGTTCCGCCCTGAATTTGAGCTCAGCACCGAAAGTCCATCGTTTTATCTTCACGGCATAGCCTCCGTTGAAGGCATATCGTTCGTTTTCCATCTTTCCACCGATGGTGTCTGCCATGACATAGGGATAGAGCATGTCGTAGTCGGATGTGGAATTGAAATAAATATTGTACTTTTTGCCTGTTTGATAGGATGCTCCGCCCCAAACGGTATTGTTTGGATTGAGTCGAAGATAGGAGTCTACGGCGACATTACCCAATATGTGTCCGTCGCCAGTTTCGGCTTGAAATGGACGATTGGCTTTCTTGTATCTGACACTCATGCACATCTGCGTCATTGAGGTGTTGTAGGCATCGTGCATGAAAGTGGGATTGCTTCGGAAGTCTCTCAAAACATGTTTCCATCTGTTTTGGTGTTCGGCAGTTGCTGTTGTGTCCTGTACTTGCGCTATTGTCGACGAAAACAACAGACTGCAGCAGGCTGTTATCAGTAATTTTCCGTTCATCTCTTACATAAAAATAATTTTCGTGTTTATCAGCACGGGATGATCGATAATTTCTATATAGTTTTCCGAAGCCCTGAAGTATTTTACTTGTTCCTTTCCATCGGGCATTCTACAAAGTAATGTACCTTCGGTATCAAGCATATAGGAGCCGCGCAACACTTCGATAGTGACAGTGTTTTCTCTGAATTCGGATATGCTGTAACTGCGTCCGTTAGACAGGTTTTTGAGAATGACCGTACCTTGTATTTTCAATGGTACAATCGTATCGGGCACCTGCAGCGTAACGGCTGCCTGCGTGTAGTAGTCATCCTCTTTCTGTCCGCAACTTCCAATAAGGACAGGTAACATGAGGACGGTTATCAAATAAAATAAGCATTTCATTGCCTTAAATGTGTTAAAGTTTCTGCGGCATACACAGAGCGTACCCTCGCTTGTATCTACAGTCTTACGTTCATTTCCAATCCAAAATACGGGGTAACATATCGTCGGATAACAAAGTCGCTGCGTTCGTAATCAGGATACACGTCCCAAAGTTTATTCACGAAGAGCGCAACCATGAGCTTGTCCTTGAAAAGTTTTTTGGTAGCCTTGAGGTTCAAATCCATACAGAAAGGAACGGTCTGGCGGAGAAACATTCCATCGGTATAGGTCCGAACGAGATGCTGCAAATGAAGGTCGTGCGTGTCAGCTTCCGTATAGGGATGTATTGTTCCGTTCGAGTCCATGTATTTCAGCGGAATGTTTTCTTTGTACATGGATTGTTCGGCTGTCATCCACACACACTGAGCCGACAGTGAGAATCCTAACTTTAGTTTAGGAATAGTGGTGTCGAAAGTGAAGTTGGTATTAACCATTTCCCGGATGAATCCATCGTCGTCTTTGTATATTCCAACGATTTCCAACGGTTCTCCACCAATCATCTTGGTAGGTTTGTACATGATGGGCAGCGAATTGTGGTACTCGGTGCGGAACCATGCTCCACTGACGGTCAGGCGGGTGTTTATGACGGGAAAGCGAACAGTGGAGAGCATCCATTCCAATCCCCTTTTGTAGGTACGGCTTCCGTTGGATGAATGTTCGTAAGCACGCATTACATTCTTGACCTGATAGGGCAGCGTCTTGATGTTGGGGCGGTCGGTAAGTGCGTCAGGATCGATGCCCGATGGGTCGAACTCCTTGTAAGCGTAGGGAGCATAGACGCTCATGGAACGAAATCCAGACTTCATATCCTCTACGAAATAGGTCATGGTGAGACGGTTTCCTGCCCAGTCTATGTCGCCTTTTACCTCCCATTTAAGGTTACGAGCAGCCTTAAGGTCTTTATTGGTAGGATTGACGACATAAGTCTGAAGATACATTCTGCGATATTCCGGCTTCTCGTGGTAATAATTCAACTCTACAATATCCATATAGGCAAGTTCGGGATAGAGCAGGTCTATGGTGGGAAACATGCTGTGCCAGCCAATACCCCCGGTAAGATTGATGGTCATTCTATCTTTTCCGAGCCTGAACGATGGGAAAGTCCACCCCACATTAAGGCGTGGGTCTGCATTGATTTTTCCATAGGTAGCAAAGCGTTTGCTTATACCCGGCATGGTTTCGGCTCTCACGCCAGCTTCTATGTCGAGCTTGTTGCTGCCAATTCCCATGCTGAGCCGTTCTTCGGCGTAGGCTGCCAACATCTGTGATGCAGGGATGTCGGCATATCGGCGTGGACGGAACGATGCACCCGTGTAAACGGGATGCAGCCGATCATAGACTTGCCCCTCGCCGAGATTGCGGTCCATTTGGTAGTCGATACCTGCCAGCAGTGTGTTAGACAATCCCTTGATGGGGACGCTGAAAGTGGCGTTTGCTTTCAGATACAGGCTGATGGGCTTTCCGTCTACCGTGTGTGTCGCCGTGTATCTGTAAGGCGTAATCAGCACGGCATCGCTTTCTCCTTCCGTCATGGTCATGGCAGCTGGCGTGTCGCCGTCCAATTGCACAAGCCTCGTACGCTCCAAGAGATTTCTCTCGTAGGAGAACGCTGCCGAAAGTTCAGCATTCTTGAAGAACAAATGCTCGTTGTTGCTCTCCATATTGAAGGAAAGATTCGTGGCATATCGGTTGTACTTGGATTTGTATTTGTCTATTCCGCCATGATTGAACTCGGGATCCACCTTATCGTTGTCGAATGAACCGCCATAATCAATATTGAACGAACCATTAAAGTCCATCGCTTCCGTATGCCATCGCTTGTTTAGACGTGCCGAGAGGGTGATGCGTTGGTAGGTTTCAAGGAGATTTCTCGGTTCTGCTTTATTGTTAAGATAGTCTGCGCTAAGATTGAGCGAGAGTTTCTTCTTTTGCCATTCAAATGCTTTGGAGAGATAGAAAAGTTTTGTATCCATATCAGCCTTGAACCTTGCCGATATGTCATTCCCTCCCTTGCGTCGCTTCACTTTCACAAGACCGCTTGTAAGGTCACCGTACTGCACGGAAGGGATACCGCGGATGATGGTCACTTCCTGTATATCATCGGTTGATATGGCACGCATGTCTACACCTGCATTGACAAAGTTTCGCTTGCCAGACGTGCGGTCCACAGCTCCAGAAAGATACTGCATATTGCCATTGACACTCACTGGGGCACCATCAATGACAAAGCGCGTACCTAATGAAGTGGTGTTGTACTGGTTGCTTCCTATCGGTACTTCGCGCAGTTTGATAGTATTGGGTACATTCAGATGTGGATCGTGGGCTCTTCCGCCAGGCAAAAGCTCCAGCAAGTCGGCAAAACTCGAGGGCTGCAAATGCTCCATAGCCTGCTTGCTGATGGTTGAAGCACTTGAAAGTCCGTGTCCCTCCTGAGCAGTAACAACCACTTCCTGCAAGCTGTTTATACTTGAGGAGAGATAATAAATACTTGATTTTTTGGGTGTCACTTGTATGCTCTTGTAACCGAGATATGAAATCCTGACAGGTTTGTTGAAGCCCTCAGACAGTACGAAGCAACCGTTCTGATCGGATACAGCAATGATTTTCTTCGTCCCGACTATCATAACTGTTGCACCGATGATGGGTTCGTGTGTGTCTTTTTCCAATATCTTACACTGTATCTGTGCTTGTATCTGACAGAAAAGTATACATGCCAAAAATGCCAGTAAGAGTCTTTTCACCGTTCTAATGAATGTTTTTTATAAAGTTTGATATTTATTTTGCAAATTTACACACAAGCTAAAAAGTGGACAATACCTAAAAGTGGGTAAAATAATCGTTACGAAAGTGGATAAAATAATCGTTACGAAAGTGGATAAAATAATCGTTACGAAAGTGGATAAAATATAAATTTATTTTACAATGATTATAAATAGGTATTGTAGATATACTTAAAGCGAA
Source organism: Prevotella sp. SGI.027 (assembly GCA_050315175.1). GTDB lineage: Bacteria > Bacteroidota > Bacteroidia > Bacteroidales > Bacteroidaceae > Prevotella. The sequence goes on along the minus strand of JBNPOM010000047.1, from coordinate 11,488 downwards.
TTGTTCGAATTAAGTTAGTTCGAGTACCTTCTCTTGACTTTGTAAGTATTATGCCGAGCCTTTTTTGGTTTTTCAACGTTTTAAACTTAAAATGTTTTCAACAATTAATGATAGAATTATTTGTAAGTGTCGAAAAATAAGATTATTTTTGCGGTTGTTTAGACGCAAAGATACAATCTTATGAAGAAATTATTTTTACCAATTGTCGCATTGACGATGGTTGTGCTGCTGGGCAGTTGTTCCAGCGGTAAAGAAGTACCGTATTTTCAGAATATCGATGAGATAAGTTTGGCAGGGTCCAAGGGGCTCTACGATGCCAAGATTATGCCAAAAGACATGCTGACCATTACGGTGAGTACAACAGATCCTGCGGCAGCGGCTCCTTTCAACCTGTCTGTAGGCAACACGGTGGGAGCTTCAGGCCAGTTGTCGAACGGTGGTGGTAATCTTCAAGGATATCTCGTGGACAATGATGGAAATATCAATTTCCCCGTCATTGGACACATGCACGTTCAGGGTATGACCAAATCGCAGTGCCAGGACATGATTCGTGAGAAGTTGTTGCCTTACATGGCCGCTACAGAAAATCCAATTGTGACGGTGAGGATGTCGAGCTATCGTGTAACGGTCACCGGGGAGGTAAATCGTCCTGGGGTCATTCCAGTATCTACCGAAAAGATGAGTATCGTGGAAGCGTTGGCTCAGGCTGGTGACTTGACGGTGTATGGTAAACGAGATAACATCATGCTGATTCGTGAAGATGAGACGGGACAGAAGAAGATGGTTCGGCTCAACATGAATGATGCGAACTTGATTAACTCGCCCTATTATTATCTGCAACAAAATGATATTATATATGTACAGCCTAACAGCGTGAAAGCAAAGAACGCAGGTATCGGTCCGTCAACCACTTTGTGGTTTTCGTTCATTGGTATCGTGACGTCGATTTCTTCTTTGTTAGTAAACATTTTGAGAAATTAAGAGTAGGCGGATAATGACTTTTCAGAATAAAAATGAAGAATACCATGATTTGATTTTATGATATTCTTCATTTTTATTTTTGAGCCAGCATGGCACAAACAATAACAGATAAGAGGATAATGATATGGAACCGTTAAAGCATGAATGTGGAGTGGCGATGATTCGCCTGTTGAAACCTTTAAAATACTATCAGGACAAATATGGTACTTGGCAATATGCGCTCAACAAGTTGTACTTGATGATGGAAAAAGAGCATAACCGAGGGCAGGAAGGTGCTGGTATGGCATGCGTTAAACTTGGTTCTGAGCCAGGATCTGAACACATGTTCAGGGAGCGGGCGGAAGGTAAGAACGCCATCACGGAGATATTTGCTCATGTTAGGAAAGTGTTTAAAGATGAATCACCCGCGAACATGACAGACATCGAGTACGTAAGAAAGAAACTACCTTTTGCCGGAGAGTTGTACATGGGGCACTTGCGTTACTCTACAACGGGCAAGAAAGGGTTGTCGTATGTTCATCCTTTCATGCGACGAAACAATTGGAGAGCCAAAAATCTTTGTTTGTGTGGCAACTTCAACATGACAAATGTGGAAGAAATCTTCCAAAAGTTGATACAGCAGGGACAGTGTCCACGCATCAACTGCGACAGCTACCTGATGCTCGAATTCATGGGGCATCGACTGGATCGTGAGGTTGAACGTAATTTTGTGAACGCCAAGTCGCTGGGATTGGAGAACATGGATATTACCCGTTACATTGAAGACCATGTGCAGATGAGCAATGTTTTGAAGACGACCATGCAAGATTTTGATGGCGGGTATGTCGTATGTGGTATCACCGGTTCAGGTGAAATGTTCTCCATGCGCGACCCGTGGGGTATCAGGCCAGCCTTTTATTATAAGAATGACGAGGTAGTTGTGCTGGCCAGTGAGCGTCCCGTCTTGCAGACAACCTTTGATTTGGAGTGTGATGACATCTGCGAATTGCAACCTGGGCAGGCACTGCTTGTCAAACGTAATGGCGAGTGTAGCATTGAACAGATATTGGAACAACGTGGCTATTCACCATGCTCGTTTGAACGAATCTATTTTAGTCGAGGTTCTGACCGTGACATTTACAAAGAACGCAAGAAGCTGGGCGAGCTTCTTACACCGGCCGTGTTAAAGGCTATCGATAACGATACGGCGCACACCGTCTTCTCGTTCATCCCTAATACGGCTGAAGTGGCGTTCTACGGTTTGTTGCAAGGCTTCAAGCAGCACGTACATCAAAAGAAAATCCAGAAGATACAATCCTTGGGACATGTGCCTACAACTGCTGAATTGGAGGACATCTTGTCTGAGTCTGTTCGATCGGAGAAGGTGGCGTGGAAAGACATTAAACTGCGCACCTTTATCACTGAAGGCAATTCGCGCAATGATTTGGCTTCGCATGTCTACGACATCACATACGAGAGTTTGGTGCCTTATCAAGACAATCTGGTGATTATTGATGACAGTATCGTTCGAGGTACGACATTGAAGGAGAGTATCCTGCATATCCTCGATCGTCTTCATCCCAAGAAAATCATCATTGTTTCCAGCGCGCCTCAGATACGTTATCCTGACTACTACGGTATAGACATGTCGAGCCTGCAGGAGTTTTGTGTCTTCCGCGCTGCTATCAAGTTGCTGAAAGATCAGGGTAAAGAAAGTGTCATTGGTGACGTTTACGCCGCATGTTTAGAAGAACTGAAGAAGCCTGTGGAAGAGATGCGCAATTGTGTTCGCGATATCTATGAGCCATTTGCGGTGGAAGAGATTAATGAGAAAATCGTTGAAATGCTCCGTCCGAAAGATGTCACCACACCTATTGAGTTGGTGTTTCAATCCATTGACGGTCTGCACCAAGCCATTCCAAACCATCGCGGAGACTGGTACTTTACAGGTTTGTACCCAACACCCAATGGCATGAAGCTCTGTAATCAGGCTTTCATTGATTACTATGAGAAAGAATATAAACAATCATGATTAAACAATTGATATAATGAAGAATGTGACGCTTGTATTATCTGATGGAACCTGTTTCCACGGAAAATCTTTCGGGTACGATGCACCTGTGGCTGGAGAAGTGGTTTTCAATACAGCCATGATGGGCTATCCAGAGAGTTTGACTGATCCATCGTACGAAGGCCAATTGTTAACACTTACTTTTCCTTTGGTGGGCAACTACGGAGTGCCTCCATTTACCATGGAGGAAAATGGCATTCCTTCTTTTATGGAAAGTGAGCGAATACATGCATCCGCTCTGATTGTTTCTGATTATAGCGATCACTACAGCCATTGGAATGCGGTTGAAAGCCTGTCTGAATGGTTGAAACGCGAGAAAGTGACGGGTATTACTGGCATAGACACACGTGAATTAACCAAGGTGTTGCGCGAGAATGGTGTCATGATGGGTAAGATTTTGTTTGATGACAATCCTGATCTCATCCCCGAAGCTGATTATGCCGGCGTGAATTTCGTTGACCGAGTGAGCTGCAAGGAGATCATTCGTTACAATGAAGGTGCGGGCAAGAAGGTCATGCTGGTTGATTGTGGCGTCAAAGCAAACATCATCCGCAGTCTTTTAAGTCGTGGTGTCGAAGTGATTCGCGTTCCTTGGAACTATGATTATACAGACATGGAGTTCGATGGTTTGTTCTTGGCCAACGGACCCGGTGACCCCGACATGTGTGAAGACGCTGTGAACATCCTCCGAAAGCAGATCAATGAGTCACGAAAACCGATTTGCGGCATTTGCATGGGTAATCAATTATTGGCAAAGGCAGGCGGTGCCACCATCTATAAACTGAAGTACGGGCATCGTTCACACAATCAACCCGTGCGGCAAGTTGGCACCAACAAATGCTATGTGACGAGTCAGAATCACGGATATGCTGTTGATGCAAAGACGTTGGAGGCCGATTGGGAAGAGCTGTTTGTGAACATGAATGACGGGAGCAATGAAGGCATCCGCCATAAAAACAATCCTTGGTTCTCATCTCAGTTTCATCCAGAAGCGTGTTCAGGACCGGTTGACACATCGTTTATATTCGATAAATTCATTGACACATTAAAGTAAGAGAAAACTATGAAAGACGAAAATATAAAGAAAGTTCTGTTGCTGGGTTCCGGCGCATTGAAGATTGGTGAGGCCGGTGAGTTTGACTATTCTGGCTCGCAAGCCTTGAAAGCGTTGCGCGAGGAAGGTGTGTCAACTGTGTTGATTAATCCGAACATCGCTACGGTACAGACCTCAGAAGGAGTGGCCGACAAGATTTATTTCCTACCAGTTCAACCCTATTTCGTGGAGCGTGTCATCCAAAAGGAAAAACCTGATGGCATTCTGTTATCGTTTGGTGGACAAACGGCTTTGAATTGTGGCGTGGAGTTATATAAGAGTGGTGTCCTCGAGAAATACAATGTGCGCGTACTGGGCACGCCGGTTCAGGCCATCATTGATACCGAGGATCGCGAGCTCTTCGTGGAGAAGCTGCGCGAGATTGATGTCAAAACCATCAAGAGCGAGGCGTGTGAAAACATTGAGCAGGCTCGCAAAGCCGCTAAGAGTTTAGGCTATCCTGTGATCATCCGGGCCGCTTATGCGCTTGGAGGATTGGGTAGTGGATTCTGTGACAATGAAGAGGAATTGAACAAGCTGGCTGAAAAGTCATTTTCTTTTTCGCCGCAGGTTCTCGTAGAAAAGAGCTTGAAGGGATGGAAGGAAATCGAATATGAGGTAGTTCGCGACCGATACGACAATTGTGTCACCGTGTGCAACATGGAGAACTTTGACCCACTTGGCATTCATACCGGTGAATCGATTGTCATCGCGCCTTCACAGACCTTGTCAAACAGTGAGTACCATAAGTTGCGTGAGTTGTCTATCAGAATCATCCGACACATCGGAATTATCGGAGAGTGTAACGTTCAGTATGCATTCGACCCCGAAAGCGAGGACTACCGCGTCATTGAAGTGAACGCAAGGTTGAGCCGCAGTTCCGCTTTGGCCAGCAAGGCCACGGGCTATCCTTTAGCGTTTGTGGCGGCAAAGTTAGGAATGGGTTACGGCTTGTTCGACCTCAAAAACTCTGTCACTAAGACAACCAGTGCTTTCTTTGAACCGGCTCTTGACTATGTGGTTTGTAAAATACCACGTTGGGACTTGTCCAAATTCCGTGGTGTTGACAAAGAACTGGGCTCTTCCATGAAGTCTGTTGGAGAAGTAATGGCCATTGGTCGCAACTTTGAGGAGGCTATCCAAAAGGGACTTCGCATGATTGGACAGGGTATGCACGGCTTCGTGGAGAACAAAGAACTTGAGATTGAGAACATCGATGAAGCTTTGCGCGAGCCAACCGACAAGCGCGTGTTCATCATTTCCAAGGCCATGCACAAGGGTTATACCATTGATCAGATACATGAGTTGACCAAGATTGACAAGTGGTTTTTGCAGAAGCTCAAGCACATTATCGATATAGATGAAACACTGAAACGCTGTACCAGTATCAATGTCTTGGATAAGGAGTTGTTGCGTACGGCCAAAGTCTATGGCTTCACTGACTTCCAGATTGCGCGTGCCGTAGGTCTTGAGGCCGAAATGGCCAACATGCACCAGGCCATGCTCGTGGTTAGGAAGCTTAGAAAGTCATACGGCATCTTGCCAGTGGTGAAGCAAATCGACACCTTGGCTGCCGAATATCCGGCACAGACCAATTATCTGTATATGACTTATGCGGGCGTTGCGCATGACGTGTCGTTTGAAAAAGACAAACAGTCCATCATCGTACTGGGGTCGGGGGCTTACCGTATTGGCAGTTCTGTTGAGTTTGACTGGTGTGGCGTACAGGCGTTGAACACCATCCGACGTGAAGGGTACCGGTCGGTGATGATCAATTATAACCCCGAAACCGTTTCAACCGACTACGACATGTGTGACCGTCTGTATTTCGACGAACTTACTTTCGAGCGTGTCATGGATATCGTTGAACTCGAAATGCCGCATGGCGTCATCGTGTCAACTGGCGGTCAGATTCCCAACAACTTGGCAATGAAACTCGACGAGCAGCATGTTCCCATCTTGGGAACAGCCGCCAAGGACATCGACCATGCTGAGGACCGCGCTAAATTCTCCTCCCTGTTGTCGCAACATGGCATCAATCAGCCGGAGTGGAGGGCGTTGACCTCCATGAGCGACATCAATGAATTTGTTGATAGGGTAGGGTTTCCGGTATTGGTTCGCCCATCTTATGTACTCTCAGGCGCAGCCATGAACGTGTGCTCTAATAAGGAAGAGTTGGAAAGATTCTTGAAATTGGCTGCCAATGTGAGTGAGGATCATCCCGTTGTGGTGTCCAAGTTCATCGAACATGCCAAAGAAATCGAGATGGATGCTGTCGCCATGAAGGGCGAGATTATGGCCTACGCCATCTCAGAACACATCGAGTTTGCCGGCGTTCATTCAGGAGATGCAACCATTCAGTTCCCGCCGCAGAAGCTGTATGTCGAAACTGTTCGCCGTATCAAGCGAGTGAGTCGCCAGATCGTTAGTGCCTTACACATCAATGGCCCGTTCAACATCCAGTTCATGGCTCGAGACAACGACATTCTGGTCATCGAGTGTAACTTGCGCGCCTCACGTTCATTCCCGTTTGTCAGCAAGGTGCTGAAGCTCAATCTCATTGACTTGGCTACAAAGATCATGCTCGGAGTGCCTGTCGAGAAACCCAGGAAAAACCTGTTCGACTTGGATTACGTGGGCATCAAGGCCTCGCAATTCTCGTTCAATCGCTTGCAGAAGGCCGATCCGGTTTTGGGTGTAGACATGTCGTCTACCGGTGAAGTGGGTTGTTTGGGGGATGACACCAACCAGGCATTGTTGAAGAGTATGCTCAGCGTAGGCCACCGTATCCCCAAGCACACCGTATTGCTTTCAACGGGTGGTGCTAAGCAGAAGGCGGAAATGCTGGATGCGGCGAAGATGTTGAAGCAGCATGGATACGAACTTTATGCAACGGCAGGAACCAGCCAGTATCTCAACGAAAACGGTATTGATAATACCATGGTATATTGGCCAAGCGATGAAGGAAAAGAACCGCAGGCCCTCACACTGTTGCATGAACATAAAATAGATATGGTGGTGAACATTCCGAAAGACCTTACACCACGTGAATTGACCAATGGCTACAAGATTCGTCGCGCAGCCATCGATCTCAATGTGCCACTGATTACAAACAGCAGATTGGCAAGTGCGTTTATATCTGCCTTTTGTACCTTGAAGATGGACGATATAGACATCAAGGCATGGGATGAGTTCAAGTAAGTTTTTAAGTTTTTAAGTTTTTGAGTTACTGAGTTTTTGAGTTGGTGAGTTTTTGAGTTAGTGAGTTTTAAAGTTTTTGAGTTGGTGAGTATGCTTCTTCGCACCACCAATACAAGAACTTAAGAACTCACTAACTCAAAAACTTAAAAACTAATACAAAAAAAACCATCACTCACGAGGAGTGATGGTTGTTCTCTCAATTTTGTTCGTATTGATTACTGAGCCTGAGCTGCAGAGTCAACAGCTGCAGTAGCAGAGTCAACAGTTGCTGCGGCTGCAGAGTCAGCAGCTTGCATTGTAGAGTCTACCAAAGAGTCGGTAGATGCTTCCAAAGAGTCAACAGCAGCTTCTGTCTGAGATGCTTTGTTACCACAAGATGCGAATGAGATAGCTGCTACAGCTACGAACATTAAAACTAATTTTTTCATTTCTTTGCTTTTTAAATCTGTAAAACAATCATTTGTTTATTAAAACATTGCAAAGGTAAGGTTTTTTTCCATACCCAATACTTTTTTTAGTCTTTTTTTTGCTTTTAATTGTAACTTTTCTGTAATTACCTGATAATCAATTATTTGTAAATATTAAAATTATGTTAAATATTTGCGCTATGTTGTTTGGTTTGCAAAAATAGGACATGAAAACGACAAATTGGATGCACGAGTACAGCCATCTGAACTTTTTTCTTTAATTTTGCATACCATATTAAATAAGGTTAGATGATTGATACAAGTGCTTTTCAAGGTAAAACCGCTTCCTATTATACACTGGGTTGTAAACTGAATTTCTCCGAGACTTCTACTTTTGGTAAGATGCTTCAAGAGTTGGGTGTGCGCACTGTTGACAGAGGTGAGCGTGCTGACATCTGTCTGATCAACACCTGTTCGGTCACCGAAGTTGCTGACCATAAATGTAGGCAAGCCATCCGTAGGATGGTACGAGAGAACCCCGGCGCGTTTATCATTGTAACCGGGTGTTATGCACAACTTGAATCAGAAGCGGTGAGCAAGATAGTGGGTGTGGACTTGGTCTTGGGCTCTAATGAGAAAGCCCACCTGGTGCAATATCTCAATGATGCCTGGTTGCGCAGGAATGCACTTCGTGAGCAGGGGGATGAAGTGCCTGATGGTCTTCATGCATTCCAATCGGTCAAGACAAAAGACATCAAGACCTTCCAACCTTCTTGTTCGAAAGGTAACCGCACACGGTATTTCCTCAAAGTGCAAGATGGGTGCAACTATTTTTGCACCTATTGCACCATACCCTTTGCACGCGGCTTCTCTCGTAATCCTTCCATAGCTTCTTTGGTTCAACAGGCCGAGCAGGCTGCGGAAGAAGGTGGGAAGGAAATCGTGCTCACGGGTGTCAACATCGGCGAATTTGGCGAAAGAACCGATGAGACTTTTTTAGACCTTGTCAAGGCACTTGATCAGGTGGAGGGCATCCGCCGATTTCGAATTTCCAGCTTGGAACCCGATTTAATGGCCGACGAGTTGATTGATTATTGTGCGCAATCCAGAGCTTTCATGCCCCATTTCCACATTCCTTTACAGAGTGGCTCTGACGAAGTGCTCAGATTGATGCACCGCCATTACGACACCTCGCTGTTTGCCGACAAGATTCACCATATTAAAGAGGTGATGCCGCATGCCTTTATCGGTGTGGATGTCATGGTAGGTTGCCGAGGTGAAAAGCCCGAATACTTTGAAGAAAGCTACGAGTTCATTCGTTCTCTGGACATCACTCAGCTACACGTTTTCCCTTATTCCGAGCGTCCCGGCACCCGCGCGCTGTCCATTCCGTACGTCGTTTCAGAGCGAGATAAGAAGTTGCGCTCTAAGCGTCTATTGCAGTTGTCTGACGAAAAGACGCATGCTTTTTATGCCAAGCATGTGGGGCAGGAGGCTGAGGTGCTGTTTGAGAAGGCTAATCGCGGCCGAGCCATGCACGGTTTCACTCGTAACTATATTCGTGTGGAACTGCCTGCAGCATTGGCTAAAGAAGAATATGATAACCAGTTGATAACGGTCAAGTTGGGTGACTTCAATCATGACCGCTCTGCATTAAAAGCAATGATATGAAAGTAGCAATTGTCATTTTGAACTGGAATGGGGCCAAGATGTTGGCAACCTACCTCCCTTCCGTCATCAATTATTCTCGCGATGAAGCCGAAATCTTTGTTGCTGACAATGCGTCGACCGATGATTCCATGTCATGGTTGTCACAGCATTACCCCATGGTGAAGCAAATTGCCCTGGATCGTAATTGGGGTTTTGCCGAAGGCTACAACAAGGCTTTGGGCCATATTGATGCCGAGTACTACATATTGCTTAATTCCGACATTGAAGTAACCCATCACTGGTTGACGCCACTCATAGAGTTTATGGACGCTCATCCGCAGGTGGCAGCGTGTCAGCCCAAGCTGTTGTCGGTTTCCAATCACGACCAGTTTGAGTATGCGGGCGCGAGCGGAGGATTTATTGACAGATATGGCTATCCATTTTGCCGTGGCCGTATCTTTCAAACGGTAGAAAATGATGATGGCCAGTATGATGATCCTTGCAAAATAGCATGGGCTACGGGTGCGTGTTTGATGATTCGTTCTCACGATTATTGGGAGGCCGGAGGGTTAGATGGCCGTTTCTTCGCCCATAGTGAGGAGATAGATCTGTGCTGGCGCTTGCGCTCACGCGGCCGTGATATCTATTGTGTTCCCGACAGTCAGGTGTACCATGTGGGTGGAGGAACGCTGCCTAAGAACAATCCGATGAAAACGTTCCTGAATTTCAGGAACAATTTGACTATGCTTTACAAAAACCTTAATGACAAAGATTTGAAGAATGTTATGCGCGTTCGGTGGTGGCTCGACTATCTTGCAGCCTTGCAAATGCTGTTGTTGGGACACCATTGGGGCGACTTCTGCGCCGTGTTCAAGGCCAGAAAAGCATTCAAACGCTGGCGAAATGAATTTGAATTTGACCGCCAAAAAATTCAAAACAGCAGGTTGGTGCAAGACGAAAAAATACTGAACTCTTATTCTATTCTTTGGAAATATTATGTCAAAGGAAAGAAAAAATACAGTGATATCTAAGCGGAATTAAAGTAATTTTGGCTTAAATTTATCTTTTTTTAGTTTAAAATTTGCTACTTATTATATTTTTGCTTAATTTTGCTCATAATAAGGATAATGTGTATTCGTTTTGAAGCAATATTATAGTCTATTATTTTTAGCCCTCCTGTTGTGTAGCGCTTGTCAGCTAAAACTCAAGCCCTACAATCAAGAAGATCAGAAGATGCTGGTAGAAGTGCAGCGCTATGATCGTCTGGAGAGCCGTTATCTCACGACGGGAGATTTCTCGGCGCTTCAACAAATGAATACCACCTATCCCATGGAAACCCGCACGTTGATAGAAGACGTTTTGGATTTAGGCGAAGTGAACGAACCGTACATCAATTCAAAATTCCTTAATTTCTACCAAGACTCCCTGCTACAGGTCCTCATTTCTGACGCAGAAGCTGAATATGCTGACATGGATGACCTCAACAAAGAGCTTAGCCGAGTATTCATGAAGTTGCAAAAGTTGCTGCCGGGGCTTGAAATTCCCACCGTCTATGCGCAAATTGGCGCGCTCAATCAGAGTGTGGTGGTGGGCGACAAGCTGATTGGTATTTCGTTGGATAAGTATTTGGGAGAAAACTATTCGGTATATAAGAAATATTATTCCGAGCAGCAACGACAGTCCATGACACGCGAATACATCGTGCCCGACTGTATCATTTTCTACCTGTTGAGCGTCTATCCCATGGAGGATCACGGCGTGAACACGCAGGTGGAGAAAGATTTGCACATGGCCAAGATTATGTGGACGGCCAACAAAGTGCTGGGTAGGCGATTCTTCAAGAGCGACTATGTGAATGTTGTCGACAGGTTCATGCGCAAGCACAAGAGCATCTCGGTAGCTGCATTGCTAAAATTAGATGACTATTCTAAATTTGAGGTATAGGGTAGTGTTTTAAATTCAAGTTTATACCTATTTTTTCAGAATAATTCACACTTCTTTTCATGAATTTCTGCCATTTCAATTGCATTGAGTTTGGTGGTCAAAGTCATTGCTATTGAGGGTTCAACTCATTGAGTTTGGCGATCAACTTCAATGCTATTGAAA
>JBNPOM010000046.1:0-23274 GCA_050315175.1 Prevotella sp. SGI.027 | reverse complement strand
TAATATGCGCTTCAAGTGTTAACAAATATTATTAAATATATGGGGGGGGTAACATTTATTAACTATTTGCACGGTAGTTTTGTTCTGAATTCCTGTCTTTTGCCCTCGCGTATATAAAGATGTGGACAATGGATGATTTTGCTGTGTTTTATTCTGATATTGTCAATGTTGTGGTATGTGTAGATTGATACAAAATGGTAACCTTTTGAAACAACTTGTTATGTGTCATATTTTCGAAGATATCTATCTTTGCAAACAGAAGAAAGACAGAATATCTTTACCGAAGAAAATAACAGATACGAAGTACATAAAGACAAACATTGAATCCGCCCGTGCTTGTCAGGATAAACGAGAATCAAAAAAAAACAAAACCATCATTATTTTATAACCATTTTTAATTACAAGATTATGAATAGAGAAAAAGATCTCAAACTCAAGGAAAGGAAGGCCTATATACAGCCTTCTTGCGACATCATTAAAATCGACACAGAAAGTCTTCTGACATCAGTGTCGGGCAACCTGCCGGGCGGCTCTCCCGGTACAGATATGGGCGGCGGCGAGGACGAAGAGCCCATCACCATGCCGGCCAAGTCCTTCAACCTGTGGGACGACAGCGAATCGGAAGGACGGTAATGACCGGTCAACCGGAACGAACATCAATTTAATGAAGAAGAAAAACAACATGACAAACAAAACAACATTATTGAAGACACTCGCAGCCACCGTGTTATGCATGGCTGCCGTGGCATGTTCAGACATGGAAAACGATCTGACAGGAAACGAAAGCGAAACATCGCAAAGCAAGGGAACCGTCATCACTGCCGAGGCCGTGCTGGGCGAGAACGAACAGGCAATGGTCAGCAAAGCCAAGCAAGCCGGCTCTCCCATGACGAGGGTAGCCGTATCGCCCGACGGCAACGGCGGACTGAAATACAATTGGGAGACGGGAAAGACCATTCCCCTCTATGTTTATATCACTGACGGCACACGCCGCACGACCCTGACCACCACCCTCAAGGTCGAGTCCGACCGCAGGGGGCGGTTCTCCTTCACCGTGCCTGCCAATTATAACCTCGCCAGCGTAAAGGTGGCGGCGGCCACAGGCAAGGAGAGCGACGCAGAGAACGGAGCATGGGCTACAGGTATCGACGCAACCGGAAAAGTCACCATGGGAACGCCCCAGTCAATAGACGCCACATCCAACAAGTACAACATCCCCCTGTATGCCAAGCTCACACCGGTCAGTGCCGACGGCAAAACGGCAAGCGTGACATTCTCCATGCTGGGCAGCTGGATTGGCGTAAGGGCGAAGTCGGACATGTACTACGCAGCCAGCCTGTATTCTGTGGCAGTGGAATCGGACGTGCTACACATGGACGGAAATCTCGACCTCTCCACCGCAACACCCTCATGGACACCGGGCAACTACCGCATCAACCAGTCCGGCAAGGAGATCAGTGACACCATCCGGGTGCGTGGCGTGGTCATCGGAGGCAGTGCTGCCGGCAAGGGCACGACGCTCTATTCCAATATGTTCTACGTATGGGCGAAAGCCGGCACCTCGAAAAACAGCACGAAGAAGGCAAGGGTGTATGTACGCGACGAGGCGACCTCGTTGGCCGGCCCCGTGTACAAGAAGGCCGACCAGTTCTCCTCGCGCAACAAGTTCTACCGCGAGGCCAAGCAGGTGGTGCAGTTCGCCGACGGACACACCTACAACTTCGGCATCAATGCCAACCTGCAGGAGAGCGACGGCGGCCTGATCATCACCGAATACTACCACAGCACGTTGGCAACAGGTGAATACAACTGGATAGAGATCACCAATGCCACGAACAAGACCATCTCCCTCGACGACTACTATTTGGTGAGCCCCGACTGCGACAACATGAAAAACTTCTACGTCATGGAGCTCAAGGATCTCCAGCGTCTCGACTGGAAGAAGCGTGGCGTCGGATACCCGGCCAACTCCACGACCACGATACCCGCAGGGCGCAGCATCTGCCTGGCGGCCGGACAAGTCAACAGCGGCTGGGATGCTGTCAAGAAAAACGGCCTGGCCTATCAGATGGTGAACACCCAGTCGGGTGTCGGCAACCTCTCGGCCGTCTCCGGCGGCATCCGCCTGCCGAAGTTCCTCTGCAAGGGCGGCTGGAACATCGACTTCAACGACCCTCAAAACGACATCGTCGACAATCTCGGCGTGCGCGTGGTGTACGACCCGGCTGCCAACAAGTTCCTCACCTACGCCTACTACATGGGCAACGTTACCTTCCTGCGCACCAAGGAGACCGGCATGAGCATGCCCCAGAAGAACTTCCTGCCCGAGGCGTGGAGCTTCATGAATATCACATGGGACTACCTGGGCGCATACCACGACAGGAACGGCAACTACAAGCCCCTCGCAGGCTACGACGGCAACGGACAGGCAAAGAACTTCCAGCAGTATGATCAGACCTCGTCGAGCTTCGGCAAGCAAAATTTCCGTCCTGACGCAAAGCACCCGTCACCCATCTGATGACACCCGAACCATAATTTACCAACCGGCCTTTCGGGTGCAGCAGATTGAGACCGTGACTAAATATACTTCAGTGGGGCACTACTTATACTTTAGATGCCCACTACTTATACTTTAGTCGTTGTTAACATTTCCGCCGCCCGAAGGCATAAAACGATCAAAACTATGTCTTTCTTCAAGAAAATGAAGATGACGGTGAGCGGCAGGTGTATCCCAAGTCCGTTCTCTTGGGCTCCGCCGTCACCACCGAGGAGGTGGCACACGAGCCACGGGTGGCGGCCGCCGTGCGCGGACTCTCAGACGTGGACATCGAGTGGGAGGAATGAAAAGGTCGAGACTGACGGCTCAGGAACGCCGCCCGGCGGCGGAGAGAATCCACTCACGTAACTGCGTGATTTTATATAACTCTTTAATTTGTGGCGCAAGGCCTGTTGGGACACAGGCCTTGCGCCGTTGTGTACGCTCGTCATGAGCATTATCTAACGGGTGGAAGTCTCGAGTAAGTCATAATAGCGGGAATTACATAGCCAAGAGCAAGGGTGTCCGTGAGGTGGAATCTGAAGGAAGCTGGCGGCAAACGTCTGATCTAAGGAACAACGTGAGTTCGGGATAAGAAAAGCCTTAAAAAAGTTGGTAATCATCACTCAATATTTTTTTGTAATTAATTGATTCACAACTATAAATGTACAAAATGTTAGTGAGATTACCAACTTTTTTAAGGCTTTTCTTATCCCGAACTCACGTATTGATGATCTCAATGAATGAATATTAAACAAGTGGGGTGATAAAGACACCCCACTCATGTAAAACCGTTGGCGAAAGGAATGATGACATCATTCTTTCTTCGCCAACGGTTTTTTATGTCATGTACCGCATGTGGACATGGGTACCGCACAACCTCATGTGTGCAAGGAATAAAAGTAAGCTGTGTGAACGGCTTATTTGCGACCGAAATCAGCGGGAATTTCGCCCCATTCGGCAGTTTCCCATTTAACGACAGGGTTGCGGTAAGCGTGCGTTTTCAGCCATTGTTCGGCGCGCGAGATAATCTGATAGAGTTGTTCTGTTTGTGATGTTCGCTTCAACTTTGTTTTACATTGCTTCTTCTTCACCCACAAAATGGCGTTGTAACTATCCGAATAAATGGTTTTTTGCGTGTCACCTTGTTTCCATAACAAGGCCAACGCATGCACGATAGCCAAGAACTCACCCACGTTATTGGTGCCATGTACGGGGCCAAAGTGAAAGATTTCCGCTCCTGTCGTCAAGTCAATTCCCCGATATTCCATAGGTCCAGGATTGCCTGAACATGCCGCATCGACCGCCCATGCCGAGGCCCCCCTCTGTCCCCCCGATTGGGGGGAAGAAGCTAACGGCGTAACTACGTTGGTTTCTTGCGAATTGTTTTTTATCTGTTCTGCTTGAGACATGTGATCTAATGATTTGAGTATTTGAGAGATGACGGATGAAAGACGGTGAAGCACCTGTTCGTTTGTGAAACGTAAAACGGTAAAACCACGACTTTTTAAATCAGCTGTACGTTCGGCATCCATGAGCGGTTGATTGCCTTGTTGATGATAACCACCGTCTATTTCAACCACCAGTTTGAAACGAATGCAAGCAAAATCAGCAATATAGTTGCCGATGATATGCTGTCGTCTGAACTTACATCCTAATTGGTTTCCACGTAATGCCTCCCACAACATGCTTTCCGCCTGTGTTGAATGCGTTCTACCTCGCTTTGCAAATGCTTTCAATAACTCGTAATTCGCACAATCTGCCGTTTCATGTTTCCGTTTCATATCATACGGTAAACTTACATTAAAGCCGAAAATGTATCTCCCTCTATATATAATAAGGTGGATTATCGGCATCAGCAAGCGAGAGTTGAGCGATCAACATCCGTCAAGAAGATGGGCAAACAAGGTAATTTCCTTCTCCCTCCCCTACTGGGGAGGGCGGGGAGGGGCTTCCTTACATCCTCTCAGGAACCTCTATACCAAGCAGTAGCATGCCGTTCTTGATAATCTTTGCCACGTTGTTGGCCAGCACCAACCGGGTGAGTTTCTCCTCTTGTGTGTCGGCGTTCAGAATGCTGTAGTCGTGGTAGAACTGGTTGAAGTCTTTGGTCAACTCGTAACAGTAGTTGGCAATGCCGCTCGGACTGTAATCCGTTGCAGCCTGTTCTATCACCGCACCGAAGTCGTTCATCTTCTGTATCAATGCAATTTCCTTGTCGTTCAGTGGCGCATCGCTGGGCAGTTGCGCGGGCAGTGCCATGCCCTCTGCTGCCGCTTTGCGCATGATGGAACGGATGCGGGCGTAAGTATATTGGATGAACGGCCCCGTGTTGCCATTGAAGTCGATAGACTCTTCGGGGTTGAACAACATGTTTTTGCGGGCATCTACCTTTAAAATGAAGTATTTCAGTGCGCCCAATCCAACCACGCGGGCAATCTCACGCCTCTCTTCCTCGCTCATGTCCTTGAACTTACCCAGTTCATCACTGGTCTTGCGGGCATCGTCTATCATGGTGGCTATCAACTCATCGGCATCCACCACCGTGCCTTCGCGGCTCTTCATCTTGCCGTTTGGCAATTCAACCATGCCGTATGAGAAGTGTACCAACTCCTTACCCCACTTGAATCCCAAGCGGTCGAGCAAGATGGAAAGCACCTGAAAATGATAATTTTGCTCGTTTCCGACCACATATATCATTTTGTCGATGGGGAAATCCTTAAACCGCATGTCAGCCGTTCCGATGTCTTGCGTCATGTACACGCTGGTGCCGTCAGAACGAAGCAACAGCTTTTGGTCCAAACCCTCTTGTGTCAAGTCTGCCCATACGCTGTTGTCATCCTTTCGGAAGAAAAGACCTTTCTCCAGTCCTTCTTCTACCTTAGCCTTTCCCTCGAGGTAAGTATCTGATTCATAATATATCTTGTCAAAGCTCACGCCCAACGTCTTGTACGTCTCATCAAAGCCGGCGTAAACCCAATTGTTCATTTTTTGCCACAAAGCACGCACCTCTTCATCGCCCTGTTCCCACTTTACGAGCATTTGGCGCGCCTCTTTCATCAGCGGAGCCTCTTCTTTTGCCTTGTTCTCGGCGGCCTCTTCGTCCAGACCCTCGTCTGTCATGAACTTGTTTTTCAGCTCTGCCACTTCGGCCCTGTAGTGCTTGTCAAACGCCACATAGTAATCGCCGATGAGGTGATCGCCTTTCTTTCCGCTCGATTCGGGTGTCTCCCCGTTGCCCCATTTCAGCCATGCCAGCATCGACTTGCAAATATGAATGCCTCGGTCGTTCACGATGTTGGTCTTCACCACCTTGTTGCCATTGGCCTCCATGATTTGCGCCAACGACCATCCCAACAAGTTGTTGCGAACATGACCCAAGTGAAGTGGCTTGTTGGTGTTAGGCGATGAATATTCAATCATCACCAAGGGCGATTGGTCTGTAACGGGTTTCTCTCCGAATTTCTCATCCGCATGCATGTCATTGAGCAATCCCACCCACGCCTCTTTGGCGATGTTCAGGTTCAAGAAGCCCTTTACGACGTTGAAACCAGCTACGGCCGAACAGTCTCGCACCAGCAACTCGCCAATGGCTTGGGCCGTGTCTTCGGGTTTCTGGCGTGACATTTTCAAGAAAGGAAACACCACTAAGGTGAGGTTTCCTTCAAAGTTGCTTTTCGTCTTCTGTAACTGTACCATCGACAAGGGTACATCTTGTCCGTAGAGTTCTTTCACTGAAGCAATGACAGAACTGGCTATTTGGTTCTCAATTTTCATGCTAATAAAAAATAAAATTTACTGACACTGAAACAATCTTCATGCTTAAAAAGCATACCTATCAACGTTTTTGATGCTTTATCAATAGAAGATTTATGCCCTGCAAAGGTACAACATTTAATTCAAAACAATTGGGTTACCGCTGTTTTTTATCCCAGCTTCCACTCTCATCTCTTAAAATACAGTCAGTAGATGGTCGTACACCATGCACTATCCGCTATCGATTCTTCTACCCAACGTTTGGCATGGCGAAGATACAAATAATCATCATCGAAGCAATCCCTCCTTTTGGGTGAACATTCTGCTTCATGCAATCAGATTATTGTTATCGTATATCAGCCGTAAATACAGCTCAAGGCATTTCTACTACCACTGCTTTTCCTGTAAACTGGTATGGCTCGGTTGTGAGAATAGAATTGTATTTCTCCACTTTTCTGCCATTGATATCGATGTCCTCGAGGGCAAAAATAAAGGTTGTGGTGTTCTTTTCGCTTTCTCCTTTGCAAGCGACAGAAACCTTTGTTTTGTAGTCTTTACGGCAAATGACATTGAAATCGATAGCCCCACTGCTGTTTACCGAACGAACATTTTTGCTCCCGTCGAACGCGAAAGGAAGGTCATTACTCAGTTGGTGCGCACGCCCATCTATATATAAGGTGATGTTTCCCTCAACAGGTAACAAAAAACGTTGGTAGTTTGAAAAGTCAGAAAAAGTACTTTCCGTGAGGTCAATCACCGCTGACGATATTCGCAGGTTGAAGTTTCTCTCTGCAAGACTACTGTCGAGAGGAAGGATGAACAGCTCTCTTGTGATGCCGCCGCTCCATTTGTTAACCTTATAATCTGACTGTTGAATAATTTTGAACATCTTTGGTTGGTTTTGTTGATAGAAGAATGGCTTTGTCCCAATGTTGAAGTGCAAGCCACCTTCCCAATGAACGATGTGGCGAAGATACAAATAGAAGGGAAAGGTACGCAAGCTTTTCGATGATTTTTATACGATGACGAAGAACTACTCGTTGACGATAGGTTCCTCGATGCGCCAGGAGTGTTCGGTGTATAGGTGCTTTTTGTTTTTGGATTAAACGCAACGTTCTTCCGTGAAATGTCTGCGCTCGCAACGCGTTTTTAACACAAATGCTGGGCGTTTTTTCAACCAACTCGTTCGTGTGTCGTAAATAGGCTCATTATGAGAGGAGGTTATTATTTGCTTGATTACCATAGATTTATAGAATTTTTAACCCTAAGTCGAAATCAAAAAGCAATGAGTTTGTGCCCAAAAGCTCTTCACTATGATGCAAATAGGGCGGTTATAGCATGCATATTGAGTGGTTAAAGCATGCAACTTGGAGGGCAAAAGCATGTTGATTGCCCATTTACTGCATGTGAATAGGGTACAAGAGGCTGAGTTTAAGACTTTAAATGCCTTCAAAATCTCCTCTTTTTGTCTATTTCCCGATTTTATTTTGTCAAAGAAAAAGAATTGATTTAACAAACTAAAGGTTTATTAACAAACGGGGCAGAAGAAGCCCTGCGCATGTTTAAAAATCCCACATCCCACCCTCATCTCAAAAAATACAGTCAGTTGACGGTCGTGCTACGTGCTCTTTACGCCGTGCATTCGTATGCTGGTGTGCTGAACCTGCACCGTGACTTGATTCATAATAGAATCATGCTGTTGGTTCCGAACAGCGCAAGTGATCATACTTTTCTTTTTCAACTCGCCCTGTATTACGAGACTACGCCCATAAAATGTCATTGCGCAACCCGCGGGTTGCGTTTGTCGTTGGTGCGACCTTATACCAAGTCTACCTCAAAATTGGTGGCCTGAATTTGCATGTCCAGCTTGCGCAACTCCTGCGAAAAGTGGTCAATCTGCTTGTTCAGTGCCTTGATGTCGATTGTTGAAACGTATTTAATCTCGGTACGCGAATAGCGGTCTTGAGTCTGAGTTGCAGCGTTAAAAGCCTCTCTGAGAATGCCAATGCGCTTGGTCAGCATGTCGCGTTCGGCCATCATGGCGGTCAGGGTGCGTCCATTGCGCTCTGTCTTCAGGTTGGTGATGTTGATTTTCAGAATCAGTTCCTCGAGCTGTTTCAAGCATTCGTCCAGCACTTTGAGCAGCTCTTCCGGCTGTTCGGCAGGCTCGTCGCCCTCCTGGATTTTCACGTTTTGCGTCAGTCGACTGCTCAATTGATCAATCTTCTTCTGCAAATCTTTTCTCAAACTTAATGCTTCTGCCAGTTTCATGATGATATATTTTTATTGATTTTTGTTCATTTGTTTGGTTTCTTGCCTACGTTTGTCCATCCCATTTCGCTGGCTCTTTCCAGGAAAATGCGCAAACCTTGGCGGATAGAACGCAGTCCGAACTGCTCGGTTCGAATCTCATTTAGTGGCAACCACAAGGCTGCATCGGCGTCGTCACCAGCTTTCAGAGTAGACGTGTCGCTCACTTCGCAACGGAAAAAAATGTCGAGCGTAGGGATATCCAGTCCGCTGTAGCGGTACTTGTTGGGCAGACTGAACACATATTCCGCGCGGTCTACCTGCAAATTTGTTTCCTCTTTCACCTCCCTGATGATGCCTTCTTCGCCCGTTTCGTTTGCATCGGTAAATCCACCGGGAAGGTCCAGCGTTCCTTTTCCGGGGTCTTTTCCTCGCTTCTCAACCAATAATTCACCACGTTCGTTGAGGATGAAGGCCACGTTGGCGGCACTTGGGTTCATGAAATACACAAAATTGCAGTTCTCACATCGTTTGCTTTTCTCGTTATTTACAACGAAGTGTTGGCTTCCACACACTGGGCAGAACTTGAATTTTTCCAATAAATGTATCATAATTAGTCATTCTTATCTTGTTGAACACTATCCAAATACAAATTTAGACAAAATATTTGAATTAGAGGTCTGTTTTGATGAAAATCGAGAAAGGACCTTGATTTGCCCCCGCACATCGGGCATTGCTGGTAAAAAACATCCGTTTACTTGGGTGAACCGCCATTTTTATATAATTTTGCACCAAATGGTATTGAACTATATTTGGGTTTCATTTTTCATCCTTGCCTTTGTTATCGCTTTGGCAAGAATGGTTTTCATGGGTGACATGGAGGTGTTTCCAGCCATGATGAATTCCACGTTTGACTCGTCCAAGACGGCTTTCGAGATTTCGTTGGGACTGACGGGCGTGCTTTCCTTATGGCTCGGCATCATGAAGATAGGCGAGCGGGGAGGTGTCATCAACGTCTTGGCACGCATGCTTTCACCCGTGTTCTCTAAGTTGTTTCCCGACATACCGAAGGGACATCCCGTCACAGGTTCTATCTTTATGAACATGGCGGCCAACATGCTGGGTCTTGACAATGCCGCCACACCGTTAGGATTGAAGGCGATGGAACAGCTTCAGGAGCTGAACACCAGGAAGGACACGGCCACCAATCCCATGATTATGTTCCTGGTTCTCAACACCTCGGGACTGACCTTGATACCCGTGAGCATCATGGTGTACCGCTCACAGCTGGGAGCTGCGCAGCCCACCGACATCTTCATCCCCATTCTGCTGGCTACTTTTTTCTCTACCGTGGCTGGTCTTATCATCACATCTATCTATCAGAAGATCAACCTGCTCAACAAGGTGATGGTGCTTACCCTTGGTGGGATGGCGGTCATTGTGGCGCTCATTATTTGGGGATTCGGGCAGATGAGCAAGGACACGATGAACGTGGTGAGTACCAGTGTGGCCAACATCTTGCTCATGATCATCATCGTGCTGTTCATCTTCGCTGGCTTGCGCAAGAAAGTGAATGTCTACGACGCTTTCATTGAAGGGGCGAAAGACGGGTTTACCACGGCTGTGCGCATCATACCTTACTTAGTAGCCATCCTCGTGGGCATCGGTGTGTTCCGTGCATCGGGTGCCATGGACATGTTGGTCGACGGCATTGGATGGTGCGTGTCGGCGGTAGGAGGCGACAATCAGTTTGTGGGTGCCTTGCCAACCGCCCTCATGAAACCGCTCTCGGGCAGTGGTGCGCGCGGCATGATGGTTGATGCGATGACCACGTATGGTGCCGATTCGTTCGTTGGTCGCTTGAGTTGCATCTTCCAAGGCTCCACCGACACCACCTTTTATATATTGGCTGTCTACTTCGGCAGTGTCAACATCCGCTACACACGCCATGCCGTGGCGTGCGGATTGCTGGCCGATTTGGCGGGTGTTGTGGCGGCAATAGCCATCGCGTACATGTTTTTTGGATAGGAGCCTCTCCCCCTGCCCCTCCCCGAAAGGGAGGGGAGTGGTTAGCTGTATTGTGTTGTATTATGTAATGGGACTATCAATTTGTGAGCTTGTCAATTAATCCAACTATCTATTCCCCTCCCTTTTGGGGAGGGGTTAAGGGGTGGGGCTTTAATTTGTAAACAATATTATCTCAACTATGTCGAATCTAAAGTCATTGGTTAAGGATACAGCCATTTATGGACTGAGCAGCATTGTCGGTCGTTTTCTCAACTACCTGCTCACTCCCCTGTACACCATCAAGCTGGCATCGGCCAGCGGCGAGTATGGCATCATGACCAACATGTATGCCGTGACGGCTCTGATACTCGTGATATTGACATTCGGATTGGAAACTACCTTTTTCCGTTTTGCCAACAAGTCGGGCGAAGACCCGCGCAAGGTCTATTCCACCACGCTGATTGCCGTTGGCTCTGGCGCGCTGAGTTTCTTCCTGTTGGTGCTGATGTTCTTGTCGCCAATTGCCTCGTTCATGGGCTATGCCGACAATCCATCGTATATTTGGGTCATGGCACTCACGGTGGCTATCGATTCGTTCCTGTGCATTCCGTTCGATTACCTGCGTTTTAAGAACCGCCCTATCAAGTTTGCATCTCTCAAAGTATTCATTATTGTTCTGAATATTTCGCTCAACTTGGTTTATTATCTCTTGCTGCCCGCACTCTATGAGCGTCATCCAGAGGCGGTGGGAATGGTCTACAGTCCATCTGTTGGCGTGGGCTATGCGTTCTACATCAACCTGGCTTGCTCGGCGCTCACTGTTCCTTTGTTGTGGAAAGAGCTGACTTGCGTGAGCTATGTCTTCGACAAGAAGCTGATGAGGCGCATGCTCTCGTACAGTTGGCCCATCCTTGTGCTGGGATTGGCGGGCATCCTGAACCAGACAGCCGACAAGATATTGTTTCCACATATTTATCAAGGAGCCGACAGTTTGGCCCAACTTGGCATCTATGGGGCCGCCAGTAAGATAGCTATGATTATGGCTATGATTACACAAGCCTTTCGCTTTGCCTACGAACCCTTTGTCTTTGGCAAAGCAGAGGAACGCGACAATCGCGAAACCTACGCCAAAGCCATGAAATATTTCATCATTTTCACCTTGCTGGCCTTCCTTGTTGTGGTGGGCTATATGGACATCTTGCGCTATCTCATCGGTAAGGATTACTGGGAAGGGCTGCGTGTGGTGCCCATCGTCATGGCCGCCGAAATCATGATGGGCGTTTATTTCAACCTCTCATTCTGGTACAAACTCATCGACAAGACCATCTGGGGAGCGTATTTCTCGGGCATTGGTTGCGCCGTACTCATTGCCATCAACGTCATCTTTGTGCCCCGTTACGGCTACATAGCCTGCGCATGGGCTGGCTTTGCGGGCTACGGCGTGGCTATGATTCTGTCGTATATTGTCGGACAGAAGATGTATCCCATCCGCTATCCCATGCGCAACATCCTCACCTATGTGGCGTTGGCAGGGGCCTGCTTCTTTGTTATGACAATCTTTAATGATGTACTTACCACAGCAGGTGCGCTGGCTGTCAACACACTGCTCATTGCGTTGTTTGTGGCTTACATCATCAAGTTTGACTTCCCATTGCGCCAATTGCCCATCATAGGCAAATATTTCAGAAAATAAATCAATCACAATAATATGAAAAAATCAACATTACTCCTTGCTTGCCTGCTTGCTGTAGGCGTGGCAAGAGCCGACGAAGGCATGTGGACCTTGTACAACTTGCCGCAAGCTGTGTATGAGCATATGCAGGCACAAGGCTTCAAGGTTCCTTACAACGACTTGTACTATGGCGACCAGGCCATGAAGAACGCGGTGGTTAACTTCTCCGGTTATTGTACCGGTGTGGTGGTCTCGCCCAACGGACTGGTGTTCACCAACCACCATTGTGGCTTCGAAGGCATCCGCAGTCACTCCACTGTGGAGCACGATTACATGAAAAATGGCTTTTATGCTAAAAGCTATGAGGAGGAACTTCCAAACAAAGACATGTTCGTGAGCTTCATGGTCGAGCAGAAAGACATTACCGACAGGCTGAGAAAGATGGACTTTGACAATCTTTCTACCGAGCGACAAGATGTGATACTCGACTCGCTACAGAACGCCATGAGCGACTCCATCAAGCGCATTGACAAGACACTGCACATCGGGATTGACGCCTTCTACGAGGGCAACACCTACTATGCAACCACTTATCGACAGTTCAACGACCTGCGACTGGTGTTCGCCGTACCCAAGTCGATGGGCAAATTCGGCGGTGAAACCGATAACTGGATGTGGCCACGGCAAACCTGTGACTTCTCTGTGTTTCGCATCTATGCCGACAAGAAGACCAACGGACCAGCTGAATATTCTAAGGATAATGTGCCTTATCGTCCCAAATATTGGGCACCTGTTAGTTTACAAGGATATAAAGATGGGGACTATTCTATGACGATTGGCTATCCTGGGTCGACCAGCCGCTACCTCTCGTCGTACGGTATTCGTGAGCGTAGGGATGCACTCAATGCTCCCCGTGCGCAAGTGCGCGGCGTGAAACAAACCATCATGACCCGACACATGCGGGCAGACGATGGCGTACGCATCAAGTATGATTCGAAGTTTGCGCAGAGTTCCAATTACTGGAAGAACTCCATCGGCATGAACAAGTGCATCGACTCCATTGGCATTATCCAGCAGAAGCAGCAGTACGAGCAGAAAATACGCCAATGGCAACAGCAAACGGGGTACCTGAAGGGCAAGCTCGACTTTGACACCATGGCCCGACTCTACAACCAACGCCTCAATATCATGAAGGCTTATATGTTCTTCCGTGAGACATTCGGCCGCACCAACGAGTTCACTACCCGTGCCATGCAGCTGAACAATAAGGAAATACTCGGCCCCAAAAACAACCCGAAGAAGCAGTACATCCTCTTCAAGGACAACAGTGACGAGTGGGATGAGGCACTGGATAAGGAGGTAATGGCTGCGCTGCTCAAGAACTATAAAGACAAGGTGCCGGCCAAATATCTACCTAAATTCTACCAAACCATCACTACCAAGTTTGGCGGTGACTACACCCGCTATGTCAATGAGCTGTACAAAAAGTCGTTCTTGATGAAGAGTGGCAAGCGAATCTACGCCAACAAGAAAAGCTACCAGCGTGACCCAGGAGTTGTATATAGTCTTGATTTGCTGGAGACCATGGGTGAATTTACAGCCGATTTGTCGGCATTCGAGGACAGTATCAAGCTCCAAGAGAAATATCTGTGTGCTGCCAAGCTGCGCATGGAGGAAGACATGCCCCATTATTCGGATGCCAACTTCACCATGCGGTTGAGTTATGGACAGGTTGGAGGCTTCCTGCTGGGCGGTAAACCTTCGGGCTATTACACCACGGCAGAAAGCATTGTGGAGAAAATGAACCAGGCCGATAAGGTGTACGAGTATCAGGCAGAACCCGTGATGAAAGAGATTCTCAGCGCCAAGGACTTCGGTCCATACCAGGACAAGCACACGGGTAAGATGCAACTTTGCTTCCTCACCAACAACGACATCACCGGTGGTAACAGCGGAAGTCCAATGTTCGACGGGCAAGGACGGCTCATCGGACTGGCTTTCGACGGCAACTGGGACAGTCTTTCGAGCGACATCAACTTCGATTCCCGCCTGGCTCGCTGCATTGGAGTGGACATCCGTTATGTGCTGTTGATGATGGATCGCTGGGGACACGCTGACCGTTTGCTCAAAGAAATCAACGCCCAGTAAAGTCATGCTTACACGATAGCTTGTATTTCCATGCTCCATCAAGAACGATTTGACAATCCTTTATTTTCCAATAAACGATTCATCATCCTAAAAAAAGTGCTCAATATTTGTAACACAATCTGCATTTTCTACGTCTGATGAAATAGAACACCACCATGATGGCGTGTTTTTGAAGTAACACAACATAATCCATTAAAAATTAAATACGTATGAAAAAAGTGATGATGATTGCAGCATTGGCATTCATGACCATGATTGTTCAGGCCCAAATGTCGGTAGACCGTTTGATGAGGAAGTACAAACATTCGCCCAAGGCGGAATATGTTCATGTGCCAAAAATAATGATGACGCTGGCCAAGGCAATAAAGACCGGCGATGCCGACGACTATACGAAGTATCTCAAGCACATCGACAGCATCAAAGTATTGGACATGGAGGATTGCTCAAACGCTGTTAAACAACAGTTTTTCAAGGATGTTACGCAACTGAAAACAGCAGGGTATGAGGAGCTGATGATAGCAAAGGAAGCAGATGAGCAAACCGTGATCTTGGCGAAGAGAAACAAAACGGGAATTAAAGAACTTGTCATTGTCGACTCGGATAATGACGATGCCGCATTAATCCAAATCTTGGGAAACATCAAGAATTCAGAGATACAAAAGATAGTCGCTGACAAAAAGAAAAAATAGGTAGCTCTCCAACCCACTCAACCTTACCAGCTGTATGGATGCCTCACAGTTTAAGCAGTGTGTCTTGCCATGTCATGAGAAAATGTACCGCATGGCATGGCGACTCACGGGCAATGCGCAGGCGGCCGAAGACCTGGTGCAGGAGGCTTTCCTAAAGCTGTGGATCAAGCGCGATGGACTGCAAATTACCGACTCGGCCGAGGCTTTCTGCGTCACCACGGTGAAGAACCTGTTCTATGACCAGGTGCGGAAGCGACGTCCACCGACCTCGGATCATACTCCGGAGGAGTTGCAGATACCCCACGATGACGATGCCGGCAGGGCGATGGAACAGGCAGAAGACCGGCAGATGGCGTGGCAACTCATCAGTCGTCTGCCCGAGCAGCAACGGCAAATCGTGATGATGAGGGACATCGGCGAGATGGCGTATCGGGAAATAGAGCGGCAAACGGGCCTCACAGCGGTAAACATCAGGGTACTGTTGAGCCGCGCCCGCAAGCAGATGAGAGAACAACTAAAACAGATGAAAGACAATGGATACAGATAATATCAGGCAACTTCTTGACCGTTATTATGACGGGCAGACCAACGAGCGCGAGGAACAAGTGCTGAAAGACTATTTCCTTCAGGATGACGTTCCGCCTCAGTGGGCGACCGACCAACAGCTGTTCCGGCAGTTGTATGGTGCGAATATGCCGGCCATTGACGGTCTGGAGCAGCGGTTGTCACGGCAGATTGACGGCTGGAACCGGGTGGAGAAGACGGCCAATCGGCGTACCCGCACCATCGGTCTGCGGTGGATAACCGGTATTGCGGCCTCCCTGTTGTTGCTTTTCACCATCGGCCTACTGGTCGACAGACAGCAAAAACAGGCGCAATATGCCGTGCAGCAAGATACATTCGACGACCCGAGGGATGCGTATGCCGAAACACAGAAGGCCCTGATGATGTTTTCCAAGTCGATTAACAAAGGTTTAAATAAAGTAGAAAATGTTACACAAGAGTGATTTGACCGCATGGCTGAGAACATTGTCCCTGGCCATTTGCCTCGTATTGGGGTGTGTGTCGCTGTCGGCACAGAACCGTTTGTTCAAGCAGTTTGAGAACACCAAGGGCGTGTCTACCGTGTACATCTCGCCCGCGATGTTCAAGCTGATGCCCAAACTCGACGTGGGCGACAAGGATTTGGCCAAGCTGGCCTCCCGGCTGACGCGCCTACAAATCCTGCAATGCGAGCGCCCATCGCTGATTCCTTCTATCAAGAAGCAGGCGCAGGCGTACTATGACAACAACCGATACGAAGTGATTATGCGGGTGAAAGATGACGACGAGCGTACCACCATCTACCAGAAAGTGGTGGGTAAGGGCAACAATGAGTTTGTTCTTCTTAATGAGGAGAAAGACGAGCTGTCACTCATCCACCTCATCGGGAACATCACTTTGGAGGATATCAAAGGCCTCTACGACCGATAGATGGCGGATGTGTCTATAGAGCAGATATGGGGGATATCTCCTCCACATCTACTCTATTAAATAAATATATATCTAACTGAGATACAACTAGTTGTATGTTTCTTCGTATCCCTACTTTAGAGTAATTATTTTTTTCTGTACATCCCTGCTATTTGGACCAACCATAACTTCAAACTCTCCAGGTTCACAAACGTATTCAAGCTGACTGTTATAGAATTTTAGTTTGTTAGCATTGATTGTAAATATCACTTGTTTTGCTTCGCCTGCCTTGATGTTGATTCTTTGAAAATCCTTGAGTTCTTTCACAGGACGAGACACTGATCCTACTAAATCACGAATGTATAGTTGCACCACCTCATCAGCATCGTATTTACCAGTATTGGTTACAGTTACCGAAACTTGTACTTCTCCATCTTCCGCCATAGAGGTTGAAGAGAAAGATAAGGGACTGTAAGAAAAGGTTGTGTAACTAAGCCCGAAGCCAAAAGGATAAAGAGGCTCGTTATCAACATCTAAATAATTAGATCTAAACTTTTGAAACCATTTACCTTCTAAAGGTCTACCAGTGGGTAGGTGGTTGTAATAAATTGGTAATTGTCCTATGCTCTTAGGCATTGACACCGACAAATGTCCACTGGGGACTTTATCTCCAAATAGCACATCACAAATAGCATCGCCTGCTTCTGAGCCTCCAAACCACACATTCAGAATACTTGGAAACTCTTTGCTCTCCCAAGTCATATCGGTAGAACGACCACTAAAGTTAACTAATACTACAGGTTTACCTGTTTTCTTCAATGCTGTTAACAGTCTGCGTTGTGCATCTGGTAA
This sequence comes from Prevotella sp. SGI.027, assembly GCA_050315175.1. Taxonomy (GTDB): domain Bacteria; phylum Bacteroidota; class Bacteroidia; order Bacteroidales; family Bacteroidaceae; genus Prevotella. Next base: position 5,912 of record JBNPOM010000046.1, on the reverse strand, counting down.
AGAAATATCGGAACGTGAAGAGCTCTCTCCACTCATTTCTGATGTTTCTCCTATAGCAGCCACAATAACATCTGCATTTCTGGCTACTTGTAATGCCTCGTCAATCATTTGTTGGGCACTACGCTTGTCTCGTATTTCTCTACCAAACATCGACCCATTAGCTTCAATGTATTCATCATCCATTACATTACTACCCTTAGCATAGGTTATCGTTGCATTTTTTCCCACAGCATCTTTCATTGCCTCGTACAAACTTTTATAACGGTCGAAAGTAGCAGCTACACTCCACGTACCTGGCATATTGGCACGCGTATGTGCCAAAGGACCAATTAAGGCTATTTTACCTTGCTTCTTTAAAGGAAGTATTTGTCCATCGTTTTTCAATAATACGAAGCTCTTGGCAGCTAAGTTACGAGCTTCTTGACGATTACTTTTGGTATAAATTTCTTTTTTAGCTCGCGTTTTATCTAAATATTTATAAGGATTATCAAAAAGACCTAACTTATATTTCGTTTCTAAGATACGGCGACAAGCCAAATCAATCGCTTGCTCTGAAACTTTGCCCTCTTTAATACTTTGTTGGAGTGTGCCAAGAAATCCCTCTGACACCATGTCCATATCAGTACCCGCATTAAGAGCTAACGCAGAAACCTGTTTCAAGTCTCCTAATCCATGAGCCATCATTTCAGAAATAGCAGTGTAGTCGGTAACTACAAAACCATTGAACTTCCACATATTACGCAACACCTCTGTCATCAACCATTGATTACCAGAAGCAGGGATTCCGTCAACAACATTAAATGAAGTCATTATTGAACCAGCACCAGCATCGATAGCAGCTTTATAAGGTGGAAAATAATAATTAAACATACGCCAATGACTCATATCAACGGTATTGTAATCACGTCCCGCTTCTGCACCACCATAAAGTGCGAAATGCTTTACACAAGCCATAATCGTATTATTTTTTTTCAAATCATCACCTTGATATCCTCGCACCATGGCTTTGGCAATTTGTGCTCCTAAATAAGGGTCTTCTCCGTTACCTTCAGACATACGTCCCCACCGTGCATCACGGCAAACATCAACCATAGGCGAGAAAGTCCAGCAAATACCATCGGCACTACTTTCTTGTGCAGCGACACGTGCCGAGCGTTCAATTCCCTCCATGTCCCATGTCATAGAGATTCCTAATGGAATAGGAAAAACTGTTTCATAGCCATGAATAACATCCATACCAAAAATAAGAGGGATTTTAAGCCGACTCTGTTCTACTGCCAACTTCTGTACTTCGCGTATTTGGTCTACTCCTTTAAGGTTGAATAGTCCGCCTACTTCTCCTTTTCTAATTCTCTCAGCTACATCTGAACTTTTTGCTTGCCCTGTCACAATATCGCCTGTTACAGGAAGGTTCAGTTGCCCAATTTTTTCTTTGAGTGTCATTTTACTCATCAAATCGGTGATAAATGCATCCATCCTTGCATTTTGGGACATTCCTGCCATCGGTATAAAAGTTGCAGCAACAGCTACACTCAATATTATTTTCTGTAGTCTCATGATAAATGTATTTAGTTATTTAATAGGTAAAACCTAACTTTTTTAATCCGTTTTGTATTTCAGGAGCATTCATGAATAATCTCCATAATAATCCAGTGCGATAATTCTCAATCATAGGTGCAATAATGCATTGATCTATAGCTAAATAATGAGGAGCAGTCCAATTGTCTTGTTCACTAAAAGCATCATAAAATCCATATTTCCCCCAAAGCCAATTCCCTTTTGAATAGAAATACTTTAACGCAGCCATTGATTCTTTGGGCGTATAAGGAAATGACGACAAAGCAGCCGTTGGGGTTATAACGCCCAAATCGTTATGAGGGGCATGAGCACTATACCCGTTTGTAGAATAACTTGCTGTTAATCCCCAGCAATTGGGTCCATATCCTTTATATCCTTTAGGATTCCGCACACAATACGTATAATTAACTAGGGCATGATTGCGCACCACTTTCCAATAATCGGCATACTGATCTTTAAGATTTCTTGGGTCAAGTCCTATCCATGAATATTGTGCCCAAAAAAGTGGGCCTCCCATTTTCTCTGCACCATTGTGCTTTACTTCTAATGGAATGCCAAACGGTTTTTCCTTACTTTTGATACCTCCACTACGTGCCCAACCTTTGTGATAAGCTTGAGCTGACACACTGTGCGTGGGGGATGCTGCAGCAAGAATATAGGTTATTAAACATTCATTATATCCCTCTAATGGAAAGTCCATTTCCCATCCATAATTAGGTGACCAATGCCAATAAATAACATCCTGCCCCCCTTGCGTGTACCAATCGAACTCCATTTCACGCCACAGCTGATTGATTTTAGTTGCCAACTCTTGTTCTTCTTGATTACCATTTTTAAAGTATTCACGAACACAGAGCAGAGAGGTCATAAGAAATGAGCTTTCTACGATATCGCCACCATCGTCTTTCTTGCCAAATGGTTTAGCTTTTCCAGTAGGCCCATCAATCCAATGTGACCAAATGCCATGGAATCGTTCTGCCTTTGCTAAATAATCAACAATTTTAGTAAAGCGTTTTACACCTTCGCTTCGGTTAATAAAGCCACGATCTATGCCAACGAGAAGACCTGCTATTCCAAAACCGCTACCACCTGTTGTTACCACATTCTTATCATTCAAAGGATATACACCATCCAAGTGAATTCGCTCACGAGCAAGTCCAGATGTCGGTTCAGCACCATCCCACATATAATTGAGTGTGGTTCGTTGAATATCATCTAACATTTCACTTTTGGTTTGAAAAGAAGTTGTTCTACTTGAATTGGTAATATTTCGTGTATTATTCTCATCTATTTTATTTCCTGCCTGACATGATAACATGACAAACAAAGCTAACATGATAATATTAATTTTATATGTTGATTTCATCGTTTTATGAATTTTGTTGGTTTAGACACACCTGTTTCAGCAAGTGCTTCAATGGTGAAATAATATGGTTTATCTTTATCCATCCCTCTAAAGTTGTATGAAGTAGCTCCATTCACGGTGATACAGTGATAAAGTTTATCAGGTGAGATACCATAACGAATATTATATCCATAAGCACCATCAACAGCTTTCCAGCTTATCATTGCATTTCGTGTATCATTTTGATCTCGATTCACTTTGAATCCCTTCACCATTTGAGGTTTCCTGCCTGATCCGTGACCAAATATTCGTAAATCAGATAAGCAGAAAGAGCCTTGACCTGGCACGTGCAGATTTTCAATTTTTACATACCGAGTCTGTAAGGGGGTAAGCAATTCTATATAGTCATGAGGGGTATCTCTATCATTATCGCTTTTGTCTACCACTAAATCCCATTGCTTACCGTTCTTACTTGCCCATACCCGATATTGGTAATAAGTATCATTTGCACGATTGGTTTGCTTCGTTAGATGATCATAAAAATTTATTTGCAAAGCTCTAACGTCTTTCTGTGCACCTAAATCCATCATTACCCATTCACCAGCTTTACCAGTCAAAGCTGCCCAATACGTTCTCATGTTTTCATCCGACAAATTTTCAGGAACGAATGTACTATCACTGGATGACACTGTAACTTGCTTATTATACGAAAGTAACATCCACCCTGTAAAACGTTGTGTATCGTGATAATCGGCATTGCGCTGTGGATAATCACCAAAAGATGTATCACTCCACATAATTCCATCTTTGTCAAAATAAGTGGGATAGAGAGCAATACGACGCTCAAACTTATATTTTAAAGATAGCATACATGTTGCTACATGCCAATACTGTCCGTATCCATCCCGCCAAGTACCACCATGTCCTGAGCCTTGCACAAACCCACCTGGTTTATAACTCATCGGATTATGTTGTTGATAGGTAAAAGGTCCTAATGGATGATTACTTACGTACACGCCATCTGCATAAACTTTAAACTCAGTTCCAGGTGCACCGTATTGTAAATAATATTTTCCAAGATGCTTAGTCATATAGGCGCCTTCTGTAAAAGGAGGTAAAGTGGAATCATCATCGTTATTCATACCAAACCGCTCCCATCCGTGATCAGATGGGCGCAGCATGAGAAGATCATGAATCTTTCCAACAGGAGCAAAGGTAGACCTGTCTAATTCAACCCCTTTAAGAGGATACTCATTACTTGATCCGTAATATACATACAAACGTCCATCGTCATCTAAAAATAAACAAGGGTCCCAAGTTGGTAAGGTATTACGGGTCACGGCTTGCCGCCATCGTCCAGACTTAGGGTTAAGTGTATACCAAATTGGCAATCCTTCATAAGTGGATCCTGTATAAAATAAGGTGTCACCACTCACATAAGCAGCAGGGGCACACTGATCATCATCGGTTGGATAGCGTTGAAAGGATGCTACTTGAAAATCCCAATCACTCAAATTCTTAGAACAATGATATCCTCCTTGATTGGTCGAGAACAACAAGTTTTCTCCTTGATACCATAACCCCATGGGATCAGCAGATGAACGGAAATATCCTCCATTTTTTACATTATTATTAAAAGGCTCATAGTTATAGCTAATATTCAAAGGATTACAATACGTGTTAGTTATAGGATGCTCGGGATTGTACCATTTAGTCTTCAAGGCTTTCCTCCTTGGTAGTACATTTGTACCATTGCACCAATCTTTTGAATCACTACCTGTAGTGCTGTTCCCCCATAATAGTCGAATATTCACAGTTCGTTGAGTTGATTTTCGTATAACGTTGGCATACTTCATTCCAGGATAGTAAACATACAGATGTTTGTCATTATCAGTAGCTCTAAGTATAAAGCGACCTGCCTTATCCGTGTTCACGTGGCGAGGAGAGGCAAAAAACATAACTGTTGCACCATCCAGAGGCTTACCATCTGCATCGACAACAATACCAGAAATATCGTATTCATGATTCACTGGAATATAATAATTGCTCACTTGTCCCTTAACTATTTTTATAGAATCGTCTTGTTTGTCTACGTTTCCAGCATACACTGGAAACATAAACAAACTCACGAATATTAGGAAAAAGAGTTTTTTAGAAAATGTGAAACTTCTAACTACGTGATTTTTTAACGAATAATATTTATTCATTACGTGGAGCGTTTTTAAGTGTAGGTACGTTATTAAGCTGTTCAAATGGTAACGGATAATAGGTCTTTTCTTTTGTCCATCCTTGTGCGCCAAGAACCTCAGCAGCTTTTCCTGTACGAATTAAATCATTGTAACGTTCTCCCCACTCTCCGCAGAACTCCATACGACGCTCATCCAAAATCTGATCTACAGTAACGTTATTTATAGCTGGCATCTTGGCACGAGTTCTAACAAGATTGAAAGGCTGGTCACCATTTCCTCCTAACCGAACCTGTGCTTCTGCATTCATAAGTAACACGTCTGCATAACGGAAAACACGAATATTGTTATTTGTTCCATACTTTGTTCTACCTTCTGTTAATTGGTTACTTGGTGTGTAAGCTTTTCCATTCCAACACGTTGTTTGAGTGGGATTATCAGAGCCTTTAATTTCATCTCCACTGGGTGTAATCGTGCCTTTCTTCAAAAAAGAAGTCGTTTTACGCACTGTCTCGCCACGTTGGTCAACCCAATTCTGGAATGTTTTATGATATCCAACGAAGCCCCAACCAGAAATATTGCTATCTGGGTTTGCTGGACCTTGAAAAACAAACCAGTTATCAGCATCAACTAAATCACCAGAACCGAGCCCAAAGTCTGTTGTCTGACACTCAAAGAGGCTTTCATTACACAGCTTACCAGGGATTTTAAAGAGCTGATAGAAGTCAGGATATAGACTAAACTTTCCACTATTGATAATAAAATCTGTAAGTTCTTTAACTTTTGCATAGTTGCCCATATTC
>JBNPOM010000045.1:0-23348 GCA_050315175.1 Prevotella sp. SGI.027 | reverse complement strand
GAACCAAATTGATTATCTGGCAGTTATTCTGACAACTCCCAATTTGGAGCATTACCATTATCCATTGTAAGACAATTCTTGTATAATATAATTGTAATCTTTAATTGAATCATCATCATCATAGGGGCATTCCATAAATGAAGATTGGAAAATTCCATGTAAGGCTTTATCTATATCTATTTTTATAAACTCGATATTATTATAATTTCTTATATATAAAAAATCATTCCTTACGATCATATCTTTAAATAACCTATCAAAGTAAATTTCATCAGGTTTTGTTCTCACAATCATCCCCGAACAAATTTCTTTTTGTATCTTGCTGTCTATAAAAATTATATAAGCAGAGAAATTTCGCATGCTGAAAACGCATTTTAAAATGATTTTAATTCCTATTTTTTTTAAATTTTTTCTTTTTGCAATCCAAACATTCTCACAATTTTCTTTTTCAAATTTGCACAATATGTTATTTAAAATATCTAAAGGAATATCCGTATAGGTATTTGCTAGTACAAAGCCTTGCTGAAATAATTCTATATAGTATTTACATTTATTTGATTCATCATTATTTTCGTAGTACTTCATATTAAAAGGGACACTTATTTGTAAAACATTATTAAATACTATTTCAGAAGAATTTGTACCACCAACATTTATACATATAGTATCAAAAGGCTCTTTTGTTAAAAAGTGATACCTCCGAATCTTTCTGGACAAATAATTACAAATAAATCGCACATTAAAATCATAATGTAAACGATATTGAGAATCGCCTACATTATGATTAAGAGACATTGTTATATACTTTAGAATCATTTTCTATGGTCTTTTGTGATATCTTGCATCAAGCTGACCTTCATTACGAAGTCGGATAGCATTAGCTTTCTCTGCCTGCAAAGCTTTTTCTCTTGCATTTTTTCCAGCGGGTATTTTTCTTACTATTCGCGAGTCAAAGACATCTTTCTTACTCATCCTATTCCACTTATTAACTTGCTGAGTTGCTCGATAGGATTTTCCTTTTTTTGTTATCTTTCCACCACTTATACCCGTTTTTACGACTTCTCCTGTTTCTTTGTCAAAGATTTCATAAAGGTGTTGAGCTTTCTGACTTTTTCTTGAATTCCCATTTACGACCTTAATAGTTGTCTTCGATTCTTTTACAGCATCAATTGCAGTTTCTATTATTTTTACATCTTTCCCTAGTTTTCCAACTTTAGCTACATCTCCAACTAGAGGTAATAATCCTGCACTACTTATTAAAGCATCGCCCCAGTCTCCTTTTTGAGCCTGCAATATAGCATTAATTCCATCAGCTGCTCCAGTAGGATCTACTACTCCAACAATATCTAAAGCTGCGCTTAAAACATCTTCTCCGTTTAATCTATAATTTCCTCCCCAATTAATTCCTAACACCGACGCATTTACCTTGATATCTATGAGATCAGTAGTAAGGGTAATTGAGGAATTTTTCTTCCCTGTAATAACAATATCACAGCCATTGGGATCTATATATTTTACAGGATTAGATGCAGCATAGCAATAACTACTCAAATTTGGATATTTTTCTTCTAACGGATCGCAACTCATCCACAGACTCAGTCTCGGCTCATAGTATCTCGCACCATAGTAGTACATACCCGTCTCCTCGTCAAATTCTTTAGCATTAAAGAGGTAAGGCGTGTTCCACGTGTTGTTGCGCTCTTCTATGAACACTTCTCCGAACGGCACATACTCAATGTGCTGCGATACTTCCCCGTCAAGGTTGGTAATGTAACTATTGCTGCCCAGGTGGTCGGGGTGATAGTAGAACTGCATCCGCTCGTTTGTACCAATGTCGCCAGTTTTTGTCTTGAACATCGCCCTTGCCTGTGCAGCCTCCGGCGTGTCGTCATTACTGCTAAAGCCTTTGCCATTGACATAGTCGCTATTGTCTACACCGTTGTATGGCAAATCGAATGTCTTGTAATTGTCCTTGATGGATTGCAACTGCTGATTGTACTTATCCTTGTAATTGACAGTCACACCGTCAGCTTCATTGCCTGCATACGGTATTCGTCTTGGGTCTGCGCCATAACTTGCCAAGTCGCCCAATTTAGAAACGATTCTTTGACTACCGATGTAGATATGCTTGGTGTACTTACCACCTTGTCCTGCTACGAGGTATGGGCTGACATAAAGGCTGAAGCGTGCCGTACTCGTGTTGCCACCCGAGAACTCGGAGTTGACAAAGATGGCTTCGTTCTCACCGCTGGTCTTCACCGTGCGCTCACCGTCGGCATCATACCAATAGTTGCTTACAAAGCCGTTCTCATCGGCTGCCAAGAGTCTGTTTTCCTCATCCCACTTATACTTCTGCTCGGTTGCCTTTTCATCTTCCTTGCCATCATGCTTTACACGGCTGGTGTTGATGTAGACAAGGTTTCCGTTGGCATCATAGGTGTACTTGTGTCCGTTGTTGATGTTCGTGCTGTCCGTAGGGGTCTCTTCCGTGCGGTAGTTGATGTCACGGACACTAGCCAGTTGGAACTTCTTGCCCTCATCATTATTGTATGTGTAGGTGAGGTCATAGCCTGCGTTGAGCGAACCGTTGAACTGTACGTTACTTTGCGTGAGGTGCTGCTTCTTGCTTGTGATTCGATACATGTTGTCGTAGCCCATGGCAAGGGTGTAAGAAGCCATCTTATTGTCCGTTCCCTTATAAGTACCTGTTGCGCTTGACAAACGATACAATGGGTCATAAGTGTAGCTGTGGCTCATTTGTCCGCCCGCCTTTCCCTTTTCCGGAATTGCCGCCTTATTGACAACAGAAAGTACGTTGCTCACCACGTCATAGCTGTAGGCATTATCCATGATGGTCTTGCCACCTGCATTGACCGCAAGGTTCTGTAGTCTGCGACGCTGTGGGTCGTAACTGTAGAACGTTTCCGCTCCGTTGCAGTATTTCAAGTAGGTGCGCTGCTCGAACTTATCATACCCTATCTTATTCACATAATCGTAGCCGTAGGACTTATAGCCACGCACATGGTCCACCTGTCCTCCGAGGTTGTAGCCGTAGGTGACCTTTTCCTCATCGGGATAGATCATTTCCAACAGGCGGTTGTGGCTGTCGTACTTCCACTGCGTGACGTAGGTTGCCACTGCCTGGTTGGGCACAATCAGCGTGCGCACGGTCTTCAACACCTCGCCCATCTTGCCGTAGTAGTACTCGATGGCACCACTGCCGTCCTCACGAAGCATCAGCCTGCCAACGCGGTTATTGGAAGAGGTGGCACTGCCGTAATGGTACTTCACATTGTTTTCTGGATGGTCGGGATAGTTGATGGCTACCAACCTGCCGTAGTCGTACTCATAGTTGATGGTCTTGCCCTCCTTTTTGAGGTTGGCAGTCTGCTTGGTGAGTACATTGCCAAGATTGTCATAAGTAAATGTGGTAATACCGCTGGCAGGATGGTTGACCTCCGTGCGGCGGTCGCCCATGTCATAGACGGATGTCGTGACGTTGCCCTCGGTGTCTGTTACCTTGACCAATCGGTGGATGCCGTCATATTCGAAGGAGGTGGTAATCGTTCCGTTAGGTCCGCTGAGCTGTTCGGTCTTCACCGTCTTGCCGCTGCCGTCGGTGTAGGTTGCTTGACGATTACCCAACGCATCAGTTACAATCGTTACGAGTGCATTGCTACCAGCGTCCGTAGAGTATTCGGTCTTGGTCTCCGTGTTATCGGGAAGCGTCACCTTCATGGCACGGTCGAGCACGTCATAAACCGTTACGGTTGGCGATACGTTATCAAAAGCCTTGTTGAAAGTCGTCTTGCTGCCCACTGCCTCCGTTGTTGGATAGTAAGCCTTAGCCACACGTCCGAAAGCGTCATAGACATTGCGTCCGCTGACAATCATTACGGTTTCGTCCTTGGGTGCGCTGCCTTTGGCAGCGGTGGTAACCACTCCATCTTTCTTCACCTGAACAGGACGTCCGAAGCCATCCACGAAGGTGACGGTCTCCATATCATCGCTTGGGTGCTGGATGTCGTAATGTTTGGTCACGGCGTAAGCAGGTGCAGTGATGCCATTGGTGCCGAATGTAGCCTTAGGCTGATAGTCAAAGGCAATAATGTACGGCACTCCTGTTGCCAATTCGTTAGGACCACGAACCGCCTTGATGCGTCCAAGGTTGTCGAGGTCGGTCTCATAGTTGAGCCGGTTGAGGTCTGTACGGCGCAAAGCCATGCCATAACGGTAGTCGAAGTTGCCAGCCTCGCTGCTGTAACCAAAGGCATCATCAATGCGGGAGACATACATGTTCATCACCGGTTCGTAGCGGTAACTGTACCACATGCGTTGCCCCTTGGCATTGGCAGGAAGCGTAGTCTTGGTGATGTTACCGTAACCGTCGTAGGTATAGTCTGAAACGGCAGTACTATTTCCTAACTGCTGACTAATCTGTGTAAGGTGGTCGGCATAGTTCATGTCGTACTTCGCCGATACGTGGTGGTATGTCTTGCCGTCTCCTCCCGTCACAATGACGTCGGTAGGCAAACCGATGATGTGCTTGCCCTCGTTGGAAGCATACTGAATGGCGGTCTGGTAATCGAACGCCCCCGTACCTTCTTCACCCAATGTGCCTTTGTCGCTGAACTTATAAGATTTGAGTTCACCATGATAACCCGTGAGGTAATACTCGTTCCAAGCTTCAGAGGTGGTGATGCCGCTTGCCTGTCCCTCATACTGCTTATTGGCAGTATAGCGCAGTGGGACAAATGCTGATGCACGGTCGCTGCAGAGCTTTTGCTGCTTGGTAAAGGTGTACTTGTCACCGCTGGCAGTGAGGTAGTAGCCATCGTATACGTTCTTCGTCTCGGTATATTTCTTGCCGGTAGCATCCTCCACGGTGGCACTGAGCTGGTTGCCCTGTGTGTAGTAGGTGGACACGTCATAGAGCTGTACTGCCTGACGATAGATGACACTGTCACCTTTCTCGGTGTCAATATTCTTCGTGATGACTTTACCAAAACCGAGGAACTCGCGCTCGTGACGGTCTTTCTGACCATTGGAATAGGTGAAGAGTGTCTTCATGAGTGGCCCGTCGTCGTGGATACCATCATCAACGGTCACGGAAGACATCACCCACTTACCACCGGGAAGCCCATAGGTTGGTGCGCTGTGCTGATAGTCGAGTGTGAAAGTTCCTCCGAGGGAGTTAGTGACACTCTTGAGCATGTTCGTCCTGCCGATGGCAGAGCGAGTAACCTTCAGCTCACTTTCCTTGTCAGATTCCAATATGTCGAGATAGCCGTCACCATCTACATCCTGTAGCGAGTAGTGCGTACGGTTGATGCTGTGACCTGTTGAAGCACCAGGATTTGTAATAATCTTGGCTCCCACTCCAAATAATGTTACAGGTATACAAATAGTAAATGCACCATTAACGGACTCTGCCGTGGAAGAAGATTTTGTGAGTGCTGAGACACCTTTCCATTGGATGGGAGTATCGAAGCCCTGTCCGTTGTTCAGTGCAACCATAATACCATTATCAGCCTGCCATATTCTGTCAGGAAGCCCGTCTGAGTTAATATCCATCAGGCTATACTCTTCAGATGTTTCCGTAGCAACGATGCCAATGCCTGCAGTGACGCTTGAGGAGGCGATGTCTATACCAATACCTCCGTTGTATGAAATGCTCTTTCCACCCTGAATCCTATCTATCTGCCAGTCTATCGGTTCGGTAAACGCATAGCCGAGATTCAGTCTTACCTTGTTGCCCGATTCTATCTTGTCAGGCAAACCGTCACCGTTGATATCCGTGAAGCTCTCTACGGCTTCGTCTTTATTAGTTGGTTTACTTCCCGAGATAGAAAACTTGCCTAACCATGTTGTTTGAGCTAGTTCCGCTAATTTTGCACCAGCTTTACCTCCTATAATATTAGCAACGGAAGAGATAGGGTTACCACCATAGCCCCAAGCATAAGAAGCATTATTAGAGTAGGATGCATTACCGATTCCGTTATACTTTTCTCCACTCATGCCGCCTTGGCTGTTGGTATATTGTATCGTGTTACCTGCTATGACATCAGGATAACCGTCACCGTTCATATCCATCATGGATACCAGAGACTTCATATGACCCTTGGCATCATTATAGGTAATACCCATGGCACCACTCTGCGTATCGGTACTTTTGTTCTCCGATACCTGTGTGACAGCCATTGCACCGGTTCCCTGTAAACAGTCACCCGTTGCTGCTGCAACATCACCGCCACCTTCCAACGGATTTATAAGGACAACATCTTGTTCTGCCAGACGAGCAGTTCCCATCTCCTGACCTGTCATATAGATATATCCATTCTGTCCCATCCAACGGTTAAGTGTTTTCTGGTCTGTTGCTATCGGAGTGAATGCCATCGTTCTTGGATCAAGTTTCTCATCCTTACTCTTTGGGAGGGTGAGCAATGACTCATCTATCGGTTTAGCATAACGGCCTTCCGAGGCATTATAAACGAATCCGCCCCATCCTCTGAACATCGAACCGAATCCCTGATTGTCAGCTTGGGCGTAGACGCCTGCCTGTATGGAATCATTGTTGCCTACTTTGGCTGTTGCAAGAACCGTCTGTTCAGAGATATTACCTGAATAGGAATAGTCTACCCATAGTTTACCTGCACTCACATTGGTCAGGGTCAGTGCGTCACCTGACAGAGTTCCGCCACTGAGTGTATAGGTCTTCTTACCCAATAACTTGTCTGCTGTCTTGACTGTCATGGTTACCGTACCGCTGGCAGTTGACGGAACAACTGTCATATTCGGTGTAACAGTAAGGTTGGCAGCATCTGCAGCGAGGGTGAACGGTATTCCCTCTTGCACCATCTGTGGGAACATCGCATAATGGACAGCAGAAGTCATGATATGCTTCTCCTCATTTTGCATCGTTATTTCTACCTGTGGCATCCATTTAATCTTTGACCAATCCACATTTGAAGTAGAAGTAACGCTGAAGCTCAAATACGGTAGTCCGTTGGGATGAGAAATAGACTCCCTCAGTTCACCGTCAAAAGATTCATTCCACGCAAAGAATCTGGTATAGATTTCCTGCTGTCTGTAGTTAGGATTGGCATTACCCAAGCTGTCCTTCTCATCGTTGGATGCAATGATTTTCAAAACAATGTCATCCGAAGTTACCAGCTTAGTAAATTTTCCTGCCAGTGAAAAGGATGTACCCTGTGGTATGACGATAGCAGTGTTAACATCGTAAACAGCGCCTTCCTCAGAATTGTACACAGTTGAAGATAGTCCGTCAGGAAGTGTTTCATCTGTTCCTGTATAGGTGATAACAGGTGCCCATTTCACGTTATCAAAGGCTCCGTTGCTCATCTCCTCCGTTCCCGACTGGACACGGAAGTAGATACGGTCGCCTTTCTTGACAACAATGTTTTGTGCTGTAGCCTGATAAGCCGTAGCATCACCCTTGGCTATTTTCTTGTTCCAAAGTTCGCTGCTACCTTTCTGAATGGCAACCCGAACTCCGTCCGCCTTGGCATATTCCTCCGTATCATAATCACCGATCGGTGTCATAAGGCTAACCGTACCGGACACATTGACCGCACCGTCCTTAGGTGCCTGCCAGACACGTACCATATCTTCCATCGGAGAAGACTGGAGAAGTTCTTGCTGCTCGGCAGGGTCTATTTTGATGACTGAGGGGTCAATTTTACCTCCATAGATAATAGGACTGGGGGTATCAGCACTGCTGAGTGTAAAAGTAGGTATGGCATTACCCGCCTTATCAAACTCGATGTGATTGAAATATACCCTGCCGCCCGAGACAAGGTCTACCAGACCGTCACCATTGATGTCGGAGAAGTATTCGGTCGTCTTGGTCTTGGTCTTGGATACATCAACACCCAAGACAGAAGTAAACCTACCATATCCGGGAGTTGCTTTTAAACCACCGGAATTTGTGGTACTCTTTGCCTTTGAAAAGCTTCTGATACCCTTTATTGGTATTCGATCTCCATAGGTAATTGGTTCTCCAGATACATTTTTGAGTTGCGTTCTATAGAACAGAGTGTTACCGTGACGAAAAACCTTATCAGCCAGCCCGTCTCCATTGATATCCACTAATGTTGTAAGACCATTCGAACTGTCTATAGAATAACTATATGAGCCACCCACGGTGTTACTTCTCCATGGACTTGTATCGGCAGGTCCTATGCCTGCAAAGAACGAACCATTCACGGACGTTCCCGTCGTCCCGCCTAATGCCGTCGGCTTGTCACTGAATCGCTTGGAATCAGAACCTAATCGATTGACAAAACCTGCATCAAGATGGTCATCCTGCGTGTTCCAAACCTCTTGTTTATTTTTAAATGGCACATACCCTTTGTCGGACTGTACGTCGTCATAGTAGTCGAAGTTTTGGTAGGATACCTCTGTTCCCGCATCATCAAGGTGTTTAACACTTGTGAGGATGTCCTTATGGAAAGCACCTTCCTTGTAGGCAAAGGTATAGCTTCGGAGTACGGAACCCTGGAAGTTGACTACTATCTTCTCCAACAGCCTGTTGGAAGAGGTGAGGAATCCAAAGCGTGCATTGTTGGTCTTGAGATGTTTTTCTTTCGTTCCCTCAAAAGTAACTACGGTATGGGGCTGTTGTCCGCTGTTACCTGCATGGATTTCCTTGAGATAAATGGCTTTCGCCATGAGTCCGCCACGAACAGGTTCGTCGGCTGTCTCATAGACATATTCTATATAGTCACCGTGTGTCTCTTCCACACGTTTGAGCTTCCACTCAGAGATGACTTCACGCTTGGTACCGCTGATATCGGTAATAGTACCTTTGAGTACGGCTCCCTCACCACCATAGATGTACTTGATGCCTTGCTTGTCGGTCACTTCCCAAGTATAGTCGGCAGGTGAATTTCCTTTACGGATGATACGACTGAAGTCACCACCTTGTCTGGTATAGAACTGACGGTCTGCCTTACGTGCCATCTTCTCACCACGGTGGGCAACACCCATTTTACCGTCATCCCCCATGGTAGAAAGCATGGAACCTGACATCAGGTAGGTCTCGGTTTCCTTTGCTGTGTCATAACGGGGTACACCCCATCGGGTGTCGAGCGTGATGGAAGGAACGGAGAGGTTCCATCCCTCACCGAGCCATCCGCTGCCACCCTCACTGCTATACTGAATACCTAAGGACGGTGCCATGCCATTGCGAGCAGGGGGCATCTCGAAACTATACTGCAGGTTGGCGGAACCTCTGTTGTTGGCTGTCGGAGGAGTGATGAGATTGATTTTTGCTGTCGGGTCTGCCGCCTTGATGTCATTCATCATCGTCGGTGTAAATCCATCGGTCTGTGGAGATTCGGGTGCCTTTATCACACCGTTGATCATATCGGTGAAGTGCGTTGTTCGTGAAACCACGCAAGCTGCTTTCTTATCTACTTTGACCTTTTCTAATGCTACCCAATGCTTGGTATCCTTGTCAAAGTAATAGGTATTGATGTCATCTTCAGTAAAGCCACTCGGGATTCTTGTGCGGTCATACTTGATCTTGACAGTCGCACCTTTCCCATCAAAATGATTACCGTGAGGAAGGAAGCGATAGCCGTCACCCTTGGCAGTGACGTTGGTCATACCATAGTCAAGGGCGGGCATATCCATTTCACGGAGTGCCGAGATGGAATATCTTCCAGCCTTGCTGATATCCTTAGAGGTTACTGCCAATATATTGCCGCTGACACAGAGACTGTCCGCCTTGTGTGCAAAGAACAGTTTTTCTGCACTGCCGCCTACGGAAACGAAGGCACGGGCATAGTCCGCCTTTTCCCGTATGATGGGAACAATGGTCTTGCTGACGTTCTTTCCTGCAACGGTAGCTGTGAGGGTGAGCTGCTTCGATGCTGTGGGAATGATTCCTTCGAACTCGCCGTCTCTGACCGACAGAGCCTTACCGCTAACAGATACCTTCTGTACGTTTCCACGAACAAAGCCGTGGACATAGGTCTGTCCACCGTAAACAACGGGAACGGTTGACAGGACGATAGCATCCCGCATATCTGCAGATGCAGGTGTTGTTTCTATGCGTACGTTTTTGACTGTATAGCTGTAGGTGGCATTCGATGGGATGGTGAACAAGACGGTATTCCTACCTTTCTTGAGCCACAGGGGATTGATTTCTTCTCTGACGGTCTTCCAGCCTTGAGACAGCTCGGTGAGATAACCGCCAGCAGCCATGCGATCATTGATGCTCTTGCTGATGCCAGCACCAGAGCTGACACCCTTGAGATCGTAGACAAGCCATGAGCGTGTATCGGCTGAAACTTTTTTGAGTACAATCTCAAAGAGGTTGTCCTCGGGATTGTCCGAAACACGCCCATCGGGCGTGCCAATGACACCGGAGCCTATGGAGGCAAACTGCGCCACCGTTCCCGATGCAGAGGTGGCTGCTTTGACACCAGTCGATGAAGGAGCCGTGGTAAAACCTGGCTGTGCTTTCTTATCCGCTGATGCGGTTATATGTTTTCCTGACTGAGGATTAGAAGCAGTGGCTTCTTTATTGGTCGGCGTCATACTGCCGAGGTCGTTCTTGTCGGTGTATCTTGCAATGGCGATACCGGACACAGCGAGTGTTCCGACCGCTAGTGTCAATGCCAATATTTTTTTCATAGGATAAGAGTATAGTGGGGTATTTTATTTGTTCATCATCTTTAGGGTATATTCCTTCACCGGTGTGATGGCTTTCACGATGAATACACCCGTTTGAGGAAGTGTAAAGGTCGAAGTTTTTTCTGTTCCGCCTTCCATCTGCTTATTGAGAAGAAGCTGACCTGAAGCATCAAAGACCATCAAGTCTGCCGAATGAGAGGTTCTCATGGAAAGTTTTGCAGTAAAAGAATGATTACCGTTATCAATCACCTTGAATGCGCTGTCGTCGGAAATACCAATGCCGTCTTCACGGCTGCTTCTTGTCATGGGCTGGGATTCAACCGAACCTCCGCACTCACTGTTGATCGTCACCTTCTTGTCATATAAGCTGCGTGCAATGGTTTCAACAGAAACATCCGAAGATTTTGTCAGTATTGGACACGGCTGGTCGTTGACTAGGAGATTACTCAAAGAAGAATGGCGTTTCGTGAATATAGAACTGAAATGCCAACTGGAAAGAAGTAAACCTTTGTACTGATTGACACTCTTGCCGTTGATTCGGTAATCCAAGTACTTGCCACTGTATGTTAGGGAAAGTACGTCGCCTTTGGCAACGGTGAACTGCTTTTGTTCGTCCACTTTTCCTTTAACAATGACCGTAACTGTGGAACCGTTCACAGAGAAACCGAAGTCGGGAAGCCCGCCCAGCCTGATGACTGAACTCATACCTGCATGATAGACGGATGTCATGTCGCTGACACTCCACGAGAAAGTGGATTCAGGAAACTTACCGGGGGAGTTGGCATATGACTCTCCTTTATTTTCAGACATGTTGGCTGTGAGCACGGTACCTCCTGTCTGAATCACATCAACATGGTAGATACCGGGAAGAAGTTTTTTGATGGTTGCGTGGTCGGTAGTCATCAAGCCCGATTGCACAAGGGAGTCTGTAACTAGTCCTGAAACAGATTCAGCCCGTACCTCATAGCGATAGGATGGATTGCCGAAGAGAACTTTCACATCAATACTGCCGTCTGCCTGTGGCTTACTACCTATGCAACTGGCTGGCTTTGGCGTCAGACGAGCGAAGACGCCATCATGATAGCCGAAGGTAAATACATCACTGCCGTTGCCGTCAGTGTCAAAGAATACGTTATGGAAGATAAACTTACCTCTCTTGGCATCCTGTTCACTGCAACGATAGACACGTACCGTCTCGGGATCCCATTCGCCCTTTCCCGTGCCATCAATCAGCAAAAGGGCATTGGATGCGTTTTTAATGAACTGCTTATCTTTCAGCAAATTCGTGGCGAGCTCAATAACATTACCTGTCACACCGAATCCACTGGCGAGAACGTCTCTGATTTCCAGACGATAGGCATTGTCAATGGGACGGATGAAAGCAATTCGCTTAGCTTCGTTTTCAGGAATATCCACAGTATATTTCACATCGCCTTCGGCTGATATGATGAGATGGAGCGCATTGCCTGTCTTGCGGATAATCATTCTTTCTCCTACGTTGATGGCACATAGGGCTTCTGTCTGTGGAATGCCTTTGATGATGGAATATACTTTTCCGTCTCTTATGCGATAGCCATATACCGTGATGCTCTTCGCTTCGTCCGTGAAGCCCACATCAAAAGGACTGAAAGGGCAAAGCATGGAAATGCTTCCATCTGTGCCGACAAGGGGCTTGCTGTATGCTACGGCTGTCATGTCCTTGTCATTTTGTAGGAGCGAGGTGAAATGTCCGTCGCGCTCAAAGTAAAACCCACTGCCACCCCATACGGCCGTCGTGTCAGCCGTTTCGTGTATATTGGTGGCTGTGAGCCACTTTCGGTTCATGACATGCCAAGAGGAATATTCCTCAGGTATGCCGATGGAGGTGTTAACCCCATTGTCACCCCAAATCATATAGGACCCGTCCGGAATGGGACTGCCATATTCCTGCCCGATAACTAATAAGCGGGATTCGGAGGAAAGATTATAGGGCTTGGACTTATAATAAGTATCATGGAGGGAAGAATACAGAGGTGTTTCCTCATAAGAAGTCGTTGACACGGGCTGGAAAAGCAACTCAACATCCTCACGGGCAATGCCCGTTACGCGGTGATGGTATGCAGCATTAGCTGATGCATCCCAAATGAGATTGCCACGTGGATCAAGGTAGGAACCTTTCAGCGTGACGCCGTACTTTAAACCAAGGTAACTTTCAATTCTAAGCCGCTCAGTATTGGTGAGATGGCGAGAGAATACGATTGCCTCGGGGCTGTAGCCATCAAAGATATTATTCCCAATATCGGTCGTGCTGAAAGCATTTTTGAGGTTGACATCCTGACCGTTATAGGTGGAACCAACAGAATAGAAACCTCCACATTTCTCACCCCATACAGAACGTGCAGGCTTGTTAGCTTTGATATAGGATACTATCCTGAGGGCACTTTCCTCAAATGTTTCCTTAGCTGTGGTGTCCACACTACCGTAAAGAAGATCTTGTCCGTATTCTTTTCCGTAATCCAATGTACTCGTGCCACTGACACCAACAGCTTTGTCCTTGGACATTAGGACACCGCTACCGGGACGACCACTCAACGTATACAGTACAGCATCCTTTTTGGCATCCGCAGGTTTGTGACAAAAGAGTCCGATAACGGTCGCCTGACCCAATGAACTGTATTTCATCAGGGAAACTTTGGGAGCATTTACTTGGGAGAGGTTAAGGGCAGGGCGGAAGTTAAACGTGCGCACATGCTGCTGGGACTGTATAAATTCCTTTCCATATCGACCGCTCTGTTTGTCCAAGATTCGTGAACGCACGGTATCCCCGGCATAGTCCTTCCAGAAGTAATTGCCAGTTAAATCCGTGTTCATGGGTACCGTCATGTGCCAGAGCTCCGCACCGTCAACGCCACCTGGCGACTGGGCTTCCACATATAGCGGGAAAGATAGCAGGAATAGACATAAGGATAGGTAATAGTTTCTCATAAGCTATTGTGTTTAGTGTCTTTATTTTAGACTTTCAAATAGATCCTCAGGTAAGTCTTCAAAAATCTTTCTTATATTATAGGAAAATATGACGCAAATATATAAAACCAAATTGTTTACAACAAATTTTTCAGCATCTTTTTTCTATGATTTTCATAATTTTTCCAATTTCTCCAATTTTTCCAATTTCATGTAGTGAAGTTTTCTATGAATTTCTTGAAATCCGCATACCTTCTTGTGAAAAATTTATATCTTTGCAAACAAGAACAAAGAGTTCTTTGAGGCAATGCAGAATAAAGAGAAGGAAAGAAACTCGCTCGTTTCCAAATCGTTCACCTTTTATTATTCTTATTTATGCTTTCCCTTTGTAATCAGCCGATTACATTCGCTTCTATTACTTTTATGCGGAGATTTGCGATTTTCGCACGGCAAAGGACATCGGTATCGACCGACCAGAGAAGAACGAGATACTGCACAACATACCGCCCACGCCAGAGCAGGAAGAATTTATCGGCAAATTGATGGAGTTCGCCAAGACGGGCAATGCCACGTTATTGGGACGCGCACCACTTAGTGAGAGCGAGGAAAGGGCAAAGATGCTCATTGCAACTGATTACGCCCGCAAGATGAGCTTAGATTTACGCATGATTGATGAAAATGGGTACTCAGACCATATAGACAACAAGGCAAGCCATTGTGCGAAACTCTTGAATGACTATTACCAAAAGTTCGATGCACAGAAAGGTACGCAGTTTGTTTTCTCTGACTTGGGTACTTACAAGCCCGGCGGAGACTTCAATATCTATTCGGAAATCAAGAGAAAATTGGTAGAGGACTATCATGTCCCAGCATACGAGATACGTTTTATTCAGGAGTGCAAGAACGAGAAAGCAAAGAAAGCAATGGTCGATGCCATGAACCGTGGCGACATTCGCATTATCTTCGGTTCTACCTCGATGTTGGGAACTGGAGTCAATGCCCAGCAACGGGCTGTGGCTATCCATCATTTGGACACGCCTTGGCGACCGTCAGACCTTGAGCAACGCAATGGGCGTGCCATCCGAAAAGGAAATCTTATCGCCAAGGAGTTTGCGGACAACAAGGTCGATGTCATCATCTATGCCGTAGAGCGTTCCTTGGATAGCTATAAGTTCAATCTGTTGCACAACAAACAGCTCTTTATCAACCAGCTAAAAACAAACACTTTGGGTAGCCGAACCATTGATGAGGGAAGTATGGACGAGGACAGCGGAATGAACTTCTCAGAGTACGTGGCCGTTCTGTCGGGCAATACCGACCTTTTGGAGAAAGCGAGGCTTGACAAGAAGATTACCACCTTGGAATCCGAGCGTAAGAACTTTCTCCGTGAGCGTGATGCCGCAACGGGCAAGCTGGCAGAGATTGAGAGTTCCGTGTCCTTCCATTCCGACAAGATTAAGGAAGCTAAAGCTGACTTGGCTTGCTTTGAGCAGCGTGTGGAACGGGACAAGGAGGGACTGCCCGTCAATAAACTGACAATCAAAGGTGTAGAGGACAGCACCGACATAAAGGTCATCGCCGCCCGTCTGCATGAGATAGAGGAAAAGGCTCGTACCAAGAGCGAGTACAACAAGATTGGCGAGGTTTACGGCTTTTCCATCATGGTCAAGACGGAGAGCACTTCCAAGGACTTGTTCGACTGCTCGGTGAACCGCTTCTTTGTCAAGGGACAGGAAAGCATCTACTATACCTATAATAACGGTAAGTTAGCGGCAGACCCGAAACTTGCCTGCGAGAACTTCGTAAATGCCTTGGAGCGTATCCCTAAGGTGATAGAGTCGCATGAGAAAGAAATGGCAAAGGTAGCAGCCAATAAAGACGTTTATACCAACATTGCCAATAGTTCATGGAAGAGGGAGGACGAACTACGTGCGCTCAAGGGAGAAGCAGCCGAGCTGGATAGGCGGATTGCACTTACGCTTGCACCGCCTGACGAGGATAATGAAGAAAAAGCGGGAATAAAGCAAGGAAAAGATTTACCCAACAACAATTATTCAGCCAAAATAAAAAATGAAAACAACCCTGTCCAAGACAAAGAAGAGGATAGCCCTTTGCAGAGTTTCAGACCCAAGTGGAGACACTAATGGAAGTGTATTTATAGTTATTTGTTGAGTTGGTTAGATTTTGGCAATAATACTTGCTTATTGCCAAAATCTAACTGATTATTTTTGTAATAGTTCGCTTGTCTTGACCCAATAGAAAAAAGCTTCAGGTAGTATTTTCTTCAATCTGTTGAGTTTATTATTGACGGAAGGAGACAATTCCATAGCAAGTATGGTGTTCGGATTTCCATCGTATTTCTCTATTTCTGCATTTGATTTTTCTATTGAGGTAGCAAGGTAAGCTGCACGAGCCGAATCTATGATAGCATCTTCTATGCGATATTTCCCCTTATAGATGTAGCCGTCTATTTTCTTAATGCCACTTTGTAGCATTTTGAAATCACCTTTACCAATTTGCCCTCTGGTAGCCAGACACAATGCGGTCTCTCTAATATCCTCATAAATGAGTGAAAGTTCAGCGGGTAAGCCACGGTATTGCAATTCTATTTTCCCAATTTGGATGAAAGTATCCTTAGTGAGCTGAAAGTTACCGGAATGTTCAAACAGCCTGCCTACATCATATAACTGCTTGATAATTTCCAACGAGCGGTCTCTGCCTCCCTTGATATAAGGAATACCCGAGGTGTTGGGGGCAAATGCCGTTAGTTTATCACCGAGAATATCATCAGCGGATGGCACGGTTACCTTCAACGGATCACCGTCCAATTCTATAAAAGGACCTTTAATCTCAACTTCTTCAGTCGCATGGTATTGTAAATCCTCGTAGAGGACATCAAGCAGTATATACGCAGGTTTATCATCGTTCTTATAAGCGATGTGATAAAAGAATTTCGAGTGGTTCTTGGGAATATTCGTGTCTCTCTGCTGCCGCTCATCAAGGGTCATAGATATAAAGCCGAACTTTTCTATATCTTTCAAATATGGCTCAATATCCGTCCCGGGTGGGCAGATAATGTCAATGTCAATGGATAGTCGGTGAGCGGATTCTCCCAAAATAAGCATCAGAGCCGAACCGCCCTTGAAGCAGAAAGGGCATCCGGACAATTTCAGCATCTCCAGCAGGGACATTGCCCTGATGACTTTCTCTATCAGGTTCAAGTCCTTATATTTGTTACGAACAGACATGGTCTTTATCCATTCTGTAGTCATACATTCTTTCTTGATCATACAAATTCCTTGATATATTTTTCTATTTGCGATTTAATATTGCGTCGTGAGGCATACCGCAACAGCATACCTACATTTACATTATAGTTAGCAAAGGTATTCTGCATCATGTACAGGGCTTCCTGCCCCTGCATGTAAAAGAAATCCTTATCGCATTGGATGTCAACTAAAAGTTTCTCGATTGTTGGTACATTGATGCCGTTTACTTCCTGTATGGGAGATTCTGAAACAAGAGGCTTTACGATATAGGATCTTTTGTCCAACCGAATATAGTCGGACATCATGTCTTCCTTTGGAGAAAGGAAACTGCGTTCATGTATATCCTGTACAAAGTGAAATATGGTTTCAGTGGCATCGCGCTCCGTTTCTATATAGATATTATTGTTGTATGAAAGGTGATGCTGTAAATCAGACAGAATTTCACCATTATATACGCAAAAGTCTAATAATGGATATTCCGCTTTTAATTTCTTGTACAACCGAATGGAATGAGTATTGGGAACCGGGCGAAAAATATCTTTGGGAGTAGTCGTATATACTCCCTTGCTTATTCTGAATATTTTGTTTTCATCCATCAACTTGCGTAAATGCCAAGACAGCATCTTCTTGGAAAGTTCAAACTTTCCAGAAAGATACTCAAACAAGTCATTCGTCCTGAACTCCTTATTGGTGTTTGCAAAATCTAAAATGATATTATTGACGTTCATTCTACTATCACTAATAGTTCGGTGCAAAGATAGTTGGATTTTGGCAATAAAACAAACAAATTGCCAAAATCTAACATATCTTAATACACATGATATAACTTGTAGATTTTGTTAAACCAAGTTGTAGAGTATCTTAATCATTAAAGTTCTTCTCTATTTTCATCTTCCCAGACATGAAAAAAATGTTTTGCATTTGTTGAGTTTACTTCTTCATCATCGATCCAGTCGTCTACTCCGACTTCCATCCTCGGATTCTCACTTGACGAAGTTGCTGCCAGTACAGGTTCGCCCATTTCAAAAATCGTAATTTTTGGTGCTATATATTTCTTCTTTATCTGATTGTTTATTTCTATTTTTTTTGTTTCCATCTTTTTACATTTTAAGAATTAAAATTTAAATACAGGACGTATAAAACAGCCTCCCAGTGCAGTACGGTGCCATTGTAAGTATTGCTTACCCTTAATATCATATAACCACAAAAATGATGAGTTTGAATTCTCGGAAACATTAATCCAATAACGGGATGGTTGCCAATCGTAATACGGTGGTAGGTATTCTATAAAACAATCATGATAAACCTCGTCTTCACCATACCGTTCCGTTGATTCCATAAAATCATTAAGTCTTCCATAGTCCCACGGTTGGGTTGTATAATGTGGTTTATTACTATATTTAGTACCGCCAAAAGCATCAAATATTAAATCAAAATCTTTGAATCTTGGCACATACCATTGGGTCCAAGATGGCGCTACTTTTTGATATTCAGAAAGGTATGTGTCTACTTTCTCCAATTCCTCTATTAAAAACAAGTTAGTCCTGTCCGGGCTTTTTAGATTTCGCAAAGATATGGCAAGTCCATGTTTGCTATAAGGTGCAGGGCCGTTACCATTATCACTTATATATGCAATCATGGCAACAGGTTTCTCACCTGCATTGTCTGCTTCTTCACAAGTCGAGTAAATATTGCCAGCATCGGATATCACCCAACCAAGTTTAGGCTCTTGGAGTGTTGTATTTTGGTCTAGGTAGCCAATAAAGTCATCCGTAATGGTAATCGTGTATTTGTATCTTTTTCCTGCTTTCAAATCAGCTTTGAAAGGAAAATAAGTAATGCCATAACTATTGTTGTCGCCAACAACATATTGACCTGTGCTGTGGTCATAAATTTTACATTTAACCCATACATAGGAATAAACGTTTTGTGCGTCATTCTCACCAATAGCCTTATTAATGTCTGCAATTCTAACGCCTGACTTGGGATTCCACGGTTGATGATTCAATGGAACTAAAAAAATGTCTTTGCTGGCATTAAGATATGATTTGTCTGCTTTTTCAAAGTTTTCTATATCAAATGAATATTCGCCAAGACCTAAATAATCCCTTGCCATGCGTGTTTGAACCGCCCCATTTCCCAACATTGTAAACTCTGCTTCATGATACACACCCTTTAAGCCGATTTGCTTGATGTCCATGATTTCAAGATTGTTTGACATATTGGAAATTCCAAACTTGATTTGTGAAAGGAGGTGATGGAATTGTAATTTTACGGTACCATGATTTGCTTGTTTATATTCATCAGATTCGAAAGCTGCCATATAATCCTCGTTTCCCCCCGAATATACACCAAGGCTTACCTCGTGGTTGCTCCATACATCTATTTCTGGTCTGCTTCCAAAATTATTGGGAGAGTTGACCGCAACAAAATGCAGGGATTCATCTTCCAGCCATCTTTTTCTTTTATTTTCGTCTTTATATGAGAATATGCCATTACCTTGATTGACTATTTCTACATTATCCATATATGGTTCTTCTTCTCCTGGGTCGTCAAGGAACGCATACACATAAAAGTTTTTCAACTTCTTGACATAGTTTTGAGAGTCAAACGCTGTACGCGTATGAGTTTGACTGTTCTCTGCAACAGAAAAGTTGATAAAGTCAGAAGGAGATGCTACATTGGATACAACCTGTTCTTCATCAGAACAAGATACCATCCCCAACAGGATAAAGACTAATAACACCACAGCTGGTGAATTTGATAATTTTCGTAATTTCATAAGTTTCTTTTTATTGTTATTGAATTGTCATAACGATTAAAGTTTGATTGAATGAAAGGGAGAGATCGTTCTTCCTCACTCCTCTCTTCTTTGTAACATTTTATCTATCTCACCCCTAAGGAAAAGTAATCGACCATTAGCCTTGAGATAGGGAATTTTACCTGCCCACACCCAGTTGTAGATGGTCTTTTGTTCCACTTTGAGTATCTTGGACACATCTATGATATCCAAATATTCGGGTTTCAATGGTGGGTGGACAGTCGTATCGACGGATTGTTCTTGCAGGACAAGCAGACGATCGAGTTTGTCCTCAACATTCATGAGCTTATCGAACAGGCGTTTTTGCCAAGTGTCTTCTGCATTATAGTTTATGTACGGCATAATTCTCCTTTTTGATAGTTGCCATTGATATCCTGTGCCAAGATATGTTGCTCTTTCATGTAGGCGATGTACTTCTTTGCGGTTCTATCCTTGATTTCCATTTCTCGCATCAGAACATCACAAAGTTCCTGATAGGTGAGTTTGAAAGAATTTCGGAAGGCTTCTCTTATAACGCCAACGAGTTCATCGGTCTTGCGCTTTTCCTTGTCCTCCTTGGACTTCTCACCACGATAGACGTGCATACCCTCTGCCTTGTCCCATCCAAAAAGCATCATCGGCACATCCAATGGGCTTCCGTCACGGACTTTCAGAGCTTTCACCACAGAGTATTCAGGATTATCATCTTTCTCTATGGAGAGAATGCCTGCCGCCTTGCGTTGAAGTTCGGAGCCAATATGCCCACGGAGTTTGATACCATTCGGCACGAAATGCAGTACGCAGATGATGCAGGTGTTGTAAATCCCTGCCAGACGGTAAAGCTCATCCACGATGGCAATACTTTCCGTTTCATCGTTGGCGGAACGTATCAAGTCAGCTATGCCGTCAATCACCACAAGATGGATGCCCCCATGCTTGTGGTGAAACAGGTCCATACTTTCACGGATAAGTTTCAACCGGTCTTTACGGGAGAGCGAAGCAAGATACAGAGAATGATAATACTCAGGTACTGCTGCCAGTGAAGCCCGACGGAGTGTCTTGCCTAAATTTTTATGAAGTTGAGCCTCTGACTGTTCCGTGTCATAGTGCAGAACTGCTAAGCCTTTGGGATTGGCGGTAATCTCCAAGCCCAAGGTTTTCTCTATTGGCAGTTGTTCTTCTCCCAATGTTCCGGCAAGAATGGCTCCTACATAGTTACTCTTGCCCGTACCTTCTCCTCCGGTGATGCAGAATAGATTGTCTTGTGTTCCCAATGGGACACCATTCACAGCTACCACCGATTTGGAAATGTCAGGAGGGTTTTCGTAGTCAATTTCGCAGGAGCGCAACATCATCATGGTTTGGCTGTATAGGTCTGCAAACATCTTGGCAAGCAGCTCTTTTAGTTCCTTTGCCCCATTGCCCAAAGCAAAGAAATCAGAGATATCCTTTTCCGTCTTGGTTCCACTAAGAGGAAGTGTAAGATTCAATACCTTGAATTCTACTAAATGTTCAGCCTGTTTATGGGCCTCCCTTACACCTGTTTCATCCGCATCATACAAGAGTATGATATGCCGAAAGCGAAGTTGAAGGCTCTCAATCATGCTTGTCGGTATTTGTGCCGTTTCACTGTTGAAACATATCGCATTGAAGCCGTGTGCATATAACGAGAGCACATCCTTTTCTCCACCTGTGATGAAAAGAATATCACCTTTGGTGGGAATCTGCTCCATACCGAAGCAATAGGTGACTGGCATCCTTCCACCATAGAGGAAGCGGATTTTCGGACTGTGTGGTCGGTATATCTTTACATAGCCGTTTCCGATATAGGCAAATATCGGTTCTGTCGGTGAACTGTGAAGTTCAAACTTCTTGCCCTCGGCAGATACGCTCTCATACCGTTTAAGACTCCGTACCCGAAAAAGCCGGAGTGTATCTTCATGGATACCATAATGCGCCCAATAGTTCAGCAGTCCATCGTCAAATGGCTGTATCTCGAAACTATATGGTCGTTCTTCCGTCCGCTTGATGATTTCGATCGTAGGACTGGAGGCTTTAGGATTTTTATATGACGATGTGATATGCTTATTATGCTTTTCAGCATCACATAAAGAATACAGTCCAAGTTCTTGTATGATGATTTCCAAAACCTCGGGAAAATTCGTTTTCAGATTCAAACTACGCAACGTTGCCACAAACCAGAAGCAATCCCCTGAATAGGTGGTATCGCCATGATCATAGAATTTATAAGAAGAAGTTTTCCTATCATAGTAGATATGACAGGAAGCCCGTTTGTCGTCATAGAAGGGGCTACGGAAGTTTCGGTGAAGATTCACCTCAAAACCAAGGAAATGGGAAAATACATTCAAACCTCCTTGGGTAAGCAAAAGAATCTGTTCTTTTTCTATCATAGTTGTCTGTTTTTAGGGTTAAGACATGAACTCATGATAAGATTGTCCTTGAAACGGTTGAGCCGACCAAGAACCTCGTCATTCCTCATACCGGAAACACGGAGGCGGTTGCATTTCGTGGCAATCACGATAGACTTGAAAAAATAACGCACATCACCACCCTCGGTGTAGCGATACCTCACCAACTGCTTCTTGCGCCAACGGTAAAGGGTGGACTCTGAAACATTCAGAGTCCCGATGAGGTCTTTCGTGGTCATCTCCAGCTCGTCGTCAATGTCTTGGATAAGACGGGAGGTGCGCTCAACATACTGCTCAATTCGGTTGAGCCTGTCTATCAGTTCTTGATAGGCTTGGCTTTCTACTGCTATTATTTCCATATGTCATCACAGTTTGGTTTGTAAGATCATGTGCTGCGGTCCCAATTCCTTGGAGAGATCCATTATCTTTCCATAAGTCTCTTCATCAAACACGTCTATGCCCAGTCGGATAAATGGGGGTGGTATTTCTCTTCTTCTCCTTGCAATGGATGCAAGCAGATCGCCCTCATCCATTTCCAAAACTTTGGCATAGCTACAAATTTGTACTATACTCATGGATACAGCTCCTGTTTCCCATCTTGAGATGGTACTTGAGCTAACTTTCAGTTTTTCAGCGATATACTCCTGTGAGTATCCTTCATGCTCTCGCTTTTCCTTTAGGGTTTTGTGCAACTGTTTCATATGTATAAAGTTACAAAAGCACCTAAATTTGAGCAACCCGCCACATTCAAATGTTTGCATCCCATGCAAGGAAGCTTGCATTAGGTGCAGATAAATATTTTGGCAGTGTCAGCATGGAATACCTTTTCCAACTCCTAATAGATTAAAACGAAAAAAAACTTTATTATCATTCCGAAATCGGCAAAAAAAGATAATTATTATGAAAGCCAGTGCACGGTGCAAGACCCTTTATATATAAGGGCTTGCACCGTGCACTGGAAAATGTAGCAGAAAAGTTTCTAAATATTTATGACACAAAGATTTGGAAATATAAACAAAAAAAACTAACTTTGTACACAGAAAATGAGGGCAAGCATGCTTTCGACAGATAGTCAGAATAGCGGTCATAAACCAGTCAGTTTGCTGCTACATTTCTGCTACAGAAACTATCTGAACGAAAAGGTAAACAATTAGCTTTCAGCGATTAGGATACACTGTGGATTAGTTCTGGCTGGTCCACCCTGAAAATCAAGCACTTGCGAGTTTCTCGCAAGTGCTTTTTTCA
>JBNPOM010000044.1:0-25444 GCA_050315175.1 Prevotella sp. SGI.027 | reverse complement strand
ATTTTTTTCATATTGAAATTGGTTTTACAAAAATACTTTGAGGTTTTAAATTCCGTGGACTTCTCAATTTCAAACGACTGCATTGAACTGTCGTCAGTTTGTGTAAAATCTCTTGCTACTTGTCCTGCGAGCCAACCGGTAGCCATATCGGCAATTTTAGCAGCTGGGAGTAAATAATCCATGTGCTCGGAAATAGAAGTAGATACTTTCTGGTCATTGATAGAGATTGATTTGCTGGTTTGTTTTACCTTACCAAATACATCATTCTGCGCCCACTCCAAGGTCTCTTTATTGCGGGCAGCACCCATGAAGATGTTACCGCAGGTGGAGAGTATTTTCTGCATGCCATTCTTGCCGTAGTCGGCTTCCAACTGTGGGAGTTCCTGGAATCCCAGTGTAACTGATACTTTGTTGCTGCGAGCAGTGCCAATTAAACGATCAATCTTATGAAAATATAGTGTTGGTAACTCGTCTACAATCAGACTGCATGGATAATTCCCCCTACTGTTGATCTTCATGACCAAGCGATTTAATATCAGTGCATTCAAAGAACCGATTACTTGTTCTTTTTCCGGGTCATTAGCAATGACAAGATAAGTTGGATGATTTTTATCGGATATTTTCAAATCAAAATCATCACCTGTAAATACCCAATAGGCTTCTTGGGTTGCCAACCTGCCAGCTGAAACCCGCAGTGTTCCAACCATACCTTCCAATTGATCCATGGCTTTGTTCTGGTATGCAGACTCAAAGGGTGCCATCAGGGGTTTGATGGCAGGGTCGCTCATCAAGATGGTAAATACTTCTTTGTAGGGCTTGTTTAAAAATTGTAGTACATGTGCCATGGAGGAATATTCACCGGTAATGGTATCGGGCTTCACCTTGTTACCTTGTTGGTCTTCGTACCATGTTTCTGTAATATTGACAAGACTGCCGTCAGAGTCGAGGTATGAGAATCCTTCCAAATCGACAAACATACCATCCTTGTCCAGTGACATGTTCACCCATTCTTCATTATAGAAATCAAGTATGATATTTCCAGCTTTGTCTACACCGGCATAGTCTTTCCATTGTTTATAGACAAGCTGCAAGGTGCCTTCTTCCATGTCTCCGTAACGAGGGGTTCGTGTATAATGAAAATATCTTTTGAGTTTCTTGCCTTTGCAGAACCCCGTAGGATGAAAGTTGACAAAGAAATAGATGATGGCAGCCAAAAAGTTTTCAGACGCATTTTTGAAGAATGCCTCTGATCCTCCTCGTTTGTCGCCACCTCCCTTGTTCAATGATTCCAATAACGTAGCTGCTGTTTCTGATGCGGCAGCAAGGTCAGTGATATATTTCCGCTGGATGGGGTTGATGCGATTGGAATATCGCACATTGGCAAAATTGATGATATGAAAACCACAATTCTCCGGCAAGTGTCCGTACTTTTTGTTCTTGCAATACTGATACAGCAAGTTTTTGGAAAGCGTGGGAAATTTATAGTCGTAGACCATCATCGTAAAGCCTTTGGCACTGTGCTGCCGGATGAACGGCTCGATGATGCCAAACGATTTACCTGATCCAGGAGTTCCCAACACCAGTGTGGCTCGAAAGGGGTTGATGATATTGACCCATCCTTTGCGCATGCGCTTGTTGAAGTAATAGATCATTGGAATGTTGACTGAAAAATCGTTTTCAACCTTTTCTTCCATTTGTTGAAAGCTTTCGTTTTCAAAGTTAAACCGATCCTCTCCTAATTTATGATTGAAGTACTTGCTGATGGCATCTAACCCCTGATGTATCAGCATGATGCCTATGACTGAACAGAAAGCATAAATAGCTCGATTGGTAGGTAACCCCAGCAGTGTGCCTCCCCAGGCATCCTTATGTACAAAAATACTGGTAAGAACCAAATAAAACCCAATGGCCAAAGGATAAATCACCATCGTCTTCATGTTGAACTTCATCTCTTTACGAGCTTTTGTTCCAATGCAAGTAATGGCAATGCAAACTAACTCCATGAGTTTGCATCCCGGAACACTGTTGAACACTTTCAGCTTATAAAGAAAAGTAAGCAGAAACCTGATAATTGGATCGTGAGCGGGGATAGGCAAGTTCACTACAATTTCAAATATCAAAATGATGTAGATACAACTCCTAAAAATCGTATATATCTGCTGTTGTTCTTTGGTTTCTTCCATTAGCATGAATTTAATGGGTAAATGAACGATTAAAAATATTGTAACTATCTCATTTTTGCTTTCTTCTCAACCCATTGACTTTTGTCAGTTATTCCATTGTATTTGCCAACTAAATAATATGAGATGAGTCGATTATTGTAATGAGATAGCTAATGACATTGCTCTCTATTGATATTCAAACAATTATAAAGGTATCTTTAAACCGATTTGAATGCCATTTAGAAAAGTATCTCCGTGAAGGAAAAATACATTGTTTTTTTGTTTGACCATCAATTTCCAGCCATTATAACAAGTGTAGTTGTATTCAAAACTTCCCTCAGCAGCCAAAAAAAAGTCACCTCGGTAGGCACCTGCAAAAGGACCGATGTTTAAACGGAGAGTTGCATTGCGCCAACGCACCAGACTTTTTTTATAGACGATGCTGCCGCCCCAGTAATAATGTTCTTCTCCCCAGGTATGGCTTCCTCTTTTGAGTGAACACCCCATGTCTCCGAAAATTTCATACGCATTGTCGTATCTTAATTCTTTCTCATAGCCGAAACTGGCGTTGAGGGTATTGTTGAATAGAAAACCCGCTTGAAGGGAAACAAATTCATCATCATTGCCGGCAAATGTTTTTGTAACAAATATAAGCGACAAAATCGTCACAAATAAAATCTTCTTCATCATCTCTTATTTTAAATTTGACAAACTATCCATGAGTTTTTTATCAAAACTATCTGCATGTAAAAGATCTGAATATTCTATGGGAATATAGATGATACGCCCTGAAATTTGCTTCTCACATATTTCAAGATATAATATTTTTTCATCCGGAAAAGTCAGCTTGTTCAGGACGATTACATTGCGATAACCTCTTTTAAATGAGGTTGCTGAATTGAGTGTATATACAGGTGTCAGCTCAATGGTTTGGCTGTTAGTAGCTTTGGTCTCTTTTTTATCACGCAGCTTGATTCTGATGTCGTCAATATCAAACTTGATGTTTGTCTTGTTGTAGAGTGAAAAGTCGATGAAAAAATAATCGTTTATCGCAAAAATATTATTCACCGTTGCTTTCATCCCATACTTCTTGTAACTGATATTATGAAAATGAGCTGGCATGCCATATATCCCCCAAGCCATGCGAACCATGTCAGAAGCAGGCATCAATACACTGGGATTGGTATACCTCTTGGTATCATTCAGATGAATGTTGAATATGGTATTGGCACGAGCTGGACCATTTACATAGACAACATTGAATTGCGCAATGTGTCGTTCACCGATAACGGTTATCGTTCCAGCAAGCTCCTTGTCGTACATGCGGCCGGCTGGTTTGATGCGAACAATATTATCAGCACATTGGTTTCCAACAATGCTGTTGGTGGAAATATCTACCATCTTAATGGGTTCGGGCATCAAAATGTGAGTGGTAACTTGCTCATTGACATAAATCGTGTTTTTATGGAGTTCGCTGTTAAAAATGTATGCATCTTGTATGTTTCCCGTGTGGATATAATGGACTTTGGCCGTGTCGGGACGGATGGCATTATACTTCTTTTGTGCTACAGCTGGCGTTGTAAACATGATTACAGCTAATGTGAAAAAAGTTATATTGATTTTCATATTTTTTTAATTTATGAGTTTATGATTTTATGAGTTTATTGCTTGATGATATTCTTATTCATTTGCAGTTGTGTTGATTAGATATACAATGGTATTGTATTTTATACGTGCCTTATTTTTACGCATGTTTGCAGATACTGCACTGCTCGCAGATTGATAGATGTTTTGCAGAGCTTGCAGGGCAATGGCTTCGCCACTGACAGCGGCCGAGTTATAATTGTTGCCGAACTGCATGTTCTGTTGCATGGCTTGGGCTCCGGCCTCTTTCATAAAATCACGAAATGCAGACTCTGGAACATAAAAACCTTCCATGCCATCATTGTCATAGACAGCAAGATTTACTTTCAAAAATTTGTTTCCAACTAAGATGCTTGTAATGTTCGCACGAACTCTTTGTTGACCAAAGCCTGTTACCAAACCATACAAATAAGTGCCTTTTTTGAGTAATACCTTATTGATTGATACATCATCCAGCAGCTTAAACCGCAACCGGGTTCCTTCATGCGCTTTTGTTGTTTTATCAATCATAGCTGTAATGAGAGGTGCATCAAGTTCTTGTTCAGAAGAGATGGTATGAAATTTTTCAGCATTCAAATTTTCTACTTTCTTGACGGTTTGAACTTTATCATCAGACTTGCGATTCACACGTTGACGGCTGATGTTGGCTTGGTTGCTTCCTTTGAAGCCGTCGGCCGTGGTTGTCGTTTGGCCATCGCCAATGCCAGTGCCGTAACTCGCATCAATAGCCCGTTGGGCAGCTTGACTGCGTTTCTGGATATACTCTAATTCTTTGGCATAGTCATCAAGTTCGTCACGATGGCTTTTTGCAGCACTACCCGTGCTGCTTCCCTGGGCATAGGCATTGATGTGCTTGCGTGATTCCGCCAAACTTCGTTCAAGTTCTTCTTGGGCTTTACGTTGTGCTTCACGTTCTGCGTTGTCTTTATCAATTTGATTCATTTCATGCTCGCTATATGCGTTTCCCATGGAATCGTTCTGGATTTTATCCTCACCCAATCCGTCTATAGCCGAATATCCATCTCTACCCATATTGGCTTCTTCCATTCCTGCCATTTTGTTTTTCCAGGCTTCGGTGGCTGCATCTGGCAATCCCATGTTCAACGAGTCGGTTGCTACTTTCGATGTGGGAGTGGAACTCTTGTCAATAAACGTAGAAATCTCATAGGCAAAGAAAGTAAGTGGCAAGAAAATGACTAATGGGAAAATGTATTTGGGTTGTTTCAAATTCAGCTTTTTCATTCTTTTCCTTTCTTTAAAAATTTGACAATATTTTCTAATAAGCGGTAATCTCTAATAATGCGAACGGAATCTTCATGAGTTTTATTCTCGAGATTTAAAAGTGAATCCAATTCCTGATGAATTGTAAGACCTTTTTCCGTCATGTTTTTAATCTCAGACCGCACCAGATTGTTCGTTTCTTGAATTTGATGATATCCACTAATCATGGGTTGAATATCTTCAATTTCTCGCATCTCGCTTCCAGGGATAATGCCGTTACTTGATGGCTGTAGGGTGTTGCCAGAGGAAGATGTTAAGAAAGTTGATAACAAAGAGATGATGAATATAAATGCCAAGCTACCTACAACTAAAGCAAAAAAACTTTTTTTATGGTGAATTGCCCATTGGTTGCTTTTGGCTATTTTTCCACGCACATTCCATGCCTTAGATAGTCGCCAACACAAATATCTTAACCGCCGTTTATACTTGGGTAGTTTTTCTTTTTTGTTTGTTCTTGCCATAGACCTAATATGCTAAATCAATATTTTTTAAAGTTTTCCAACGAGTTATCAGTAAACCATGTGGATTATTTCTTGTCCTTGGGACATTCTCTAAGTGCCCAGTAGTAATGAGAGTTCGACGAACGCTTCTGGTTCGTCTTTTGATATTTTGTGTTCCATAATAGGTGAATATCCGGCTCTTTTCATCTAATTTTATACTATCGCACATAATTGTGCAGATGGCCGAAGAGGAAACAATGTCAGAGAAGAAGCCATTTTCATCCATGGCTTGCTTTTGCTTTAAGGCCGTCTCATCCGCCATATACATAGCTTTCCCTAAAGTCCACTTGATGTAATCATCATCTGGAGGTAAGGTAAAGAAGTATTGATGAAACAGTTGGATATGCGCTTTCGCCTCCATAATAAAGTTGGCTTCTTGCTGACTGCGTTGTGCAAGAAATGGAATGTCTCCATCAAGCACATACACCTGACTGCGTTCCTCCGTGAGGGTCTTTGCTCCATATATGATAAGAAAACCACAGATTATCACATTGCCAATGATGGTCAACAAGACGGTCATTAGAGCAAGACGTGTCTTTTGTTCTAAACTTTGAATCAACATAATCTAATCTTGTTTTTTACCACGTTTGAACGAATCTTTCATGGAGTCTACACCGCTGGACACCGTTTTACCTACCGATGAATGAGACACATCATGGGCAAACTGTCTTCCCATACCTGACAGAGCACCGCCAGCACTTCCTTTTAATGTGTTCATTGTGCCACCAGTGGCTGCTTGACCACCACTGATGGCTCCGCCTATGCCAGCTGCTCCAGTTCGTGCAGCACCCTTCACTGCGGTTCCTGCAACAGATCCAGCTACAGGAACAGCCATCATTGCAGCCGTTGTGGTAGTGTTAATTGTCTTTGATACAGCACCTCCTGCAACACCTGAAGCTGCACCTCCAAGCCCGGATGCAACGCCTCCTGGAACAAGCCATGAGCAAACTTCGGGAACCATGCTGAGAATTTTTGCACCAGCAAGCAAACCTACCACATACATACAAGTGGTACCAATGGCTTGCATACCCAAAGCACCGATATTATTCCATGAATTAGCATTGTTCAATAATGCAATATATGCAGTGCGATCGTTGGTCAGGTTATACACTAACAAATAATCTACATAGTAAACAACAAGATACACAACAAATCCCCACAGCGAAATGGTCAGAAACTTTGAAATCCATTGAGACCAGGCATTGCGCCATGGTGGCACGATGGACAAGGCAAACATGACAGGACAGAAAATTCGCAAGATACTCAAGAAAATACGCTGTCCCATCAAAATGCCATAATAAGTCATTTGGAATATAACTTCTCCTATGAATCGGATGATGTCATTGGCCCATTCGCTGATTTTTGTTTCAACAAGCACTGATGATTGTTTTGCAAAGTTTTGAAGGCTAATGCCTATATTATCAATGCCATGTTTTATCTTATCTAAAAGACCATCTTCGGTGGCTGCATCTTGTGCCGCTTTCTGTTCTGCTTGTTTGGCTTGTTGACTGCGCAAAGAATCAACATACTCTTGTTGCTTTTTGGCAACCTCACGTTCTAACGTGGCTACCTTTTGATTTTCATTTTTTGCCATCATCATGGTCGATTCCTCTAATGCCATGCCGGGAACCATCAAGGCATCACATATAAAGCTGGAACATTGAATGCAAATGGCTAAACCTACAATACGCAACATCTTCATAACGTCCATACCTCGACGCCCCAACATCATCATCCAACATTCGTATGACCCAACACATAAAGCAAGGAGCGTACCCAAACCTCTTGCATAAGAAACCATGTTATGATACAAACCGTTGGTTGGACTGCTTCTTAGTGCAGTCAATAGTTTTTCCAAGCTTTGATCAATAAGCGGTAATCCCATCGTCAACAGTTGGTCGATAAAGATGGAGAGTGTAAGGTTAATATGTAACAATAAATCTATCATACCATTTTCTTTTTGTTGTTATTCACAGAATGCTTTAGCTACGCGGGACAGCGAGATGACTTTTCTGAGCAAATCTTCCATGTCAGTCTTGGCTTTAGCAAGTCCTTTTTCTCGTTTGGCATTTTCCAGTTCGTTGCCAACACCAGTTTGGTTAAGATAGGCAATATTGGCACTAATGACCTCGTTTCTATTGGTGAGTTCCTTCACACTATTTGCCAACTTCCCCTTGCTTTTCAGCATGCAATAAGTTAATCCATCGGCTATCGAGTTCTGCATTTGATGAAATAAATCTTGATATTTGGCAGATACTAAATTCGAATTTCTATCTGCTGCACGAACAATTTCTTCATCATTGAGCTCTTTAATTAGTTGACGTTCCTTCTCAACAATGCTCTTTTTCAACAGTTGAGCTGCAAGTTGCTTTTCACGTCTGGCTCCAATCCCTTTCACGTTTGAGTCACTTTCGTGAAACTCTACAACGGCATGAGATTTGAAACCACGCCATTTCCAATGCCATGAAGCACCACTATATTTCTTTTCTAAGAAATAATACCACCAACTGGGAGAAAAATCCCAGTGGCCACGCTCCATTGATCTGATTTGGTTTTCCTTTTGTTTATCGTGAACTGGTACTTGCCCAAAAGCATTGAGCGTAAACAATGACACGAGGGTTGCAATGATGGCTTTTTTCATAGAGCTTGTAAATTTTGATTCCAATCGTTTATGATATTATCGGCAATTTTGCTACAAACATCACTGTTCAATATGTCCCATATATAATCATAATGAAAGCCACCAATTGTGACACAACGACTCCACAGATAGGCTTGACGAATGATGCCGTTGATGATATCAATTTGGGATTGAATGGTATATAAAAGTTCAATTCTTTCTGAAAGAGTGGCTTTTAATAAAGGAGAATTGCTGACGAACAGCATTGGAAAGGTATTCTTCAATAATTTGATGCGTTCATAAATTTGATAGTTGGCTTCGGCAAAATACCATGCCACCTGAGGCTTCCTTCCCAGGTTAGAACGAACCAAATCGGCAAACTCATAGTATGAGTTAATAACATCCTTTACATTGAGGGCAACACGGGCTTGTAACGAACCTAACAATACAACCTGATGAACATTGTTGAGTTTTGTATTCAAGGTGTTGCGCACCTCGTTGAATTTTGACGAATGATTCGTTGTTTGATTTTGAATGACAGAACTTTCTGTAACTTGCTTAACAGATTGGTCTTCTGCCTTCGCCATTTTTTTATGTAGTTCAATCAGAGCAATGATACTTGGCATATCCTCTGGTATGACAATTTTAGCTTTGGTCATGTTAAGAACAAGAAACATCAATGATAGTAAAATTGATAATCTTTTCATAAGAGTTTGATTTTTTGCCTTTTTTATACTTGGTCGTTCCAAGAATGAATGATGTTGTCAACTATGTTTTTACCTGTGAAAAAAGAAGCCCACGTTACAGGATCTATGTTGTAGAGAAGATTACTGAATGTACTGCAATATTCACAAATGCACTTGATTTGATACAGCCGTGTATTCACTTCCTCAAGGTGAGATAAAATGTCGTTTGCCAGTGTAAGACGTTGGTACCGATCTATAAAATTGTAACCATCTCCTTGACCAAGATGGGCATTCTTTAGGAAAACAGAAATTTGATCATTGTTCTTACCACTTGTGAATGCTGAAAAATCAATCTTACCATTGTTGACAATATCTACAAAAGTCTTGATTAAACTGACTACTTCGGCTTGGATATTTACAATCTCATGAAGACTGTTGATGTAATTGATCCCTGGATTACGGCTGATTGCTTTAACTGCTTCGGCGGTATTGAAGGGGATTTGTGAGAAATTCTCAATTATCTGCCTGTAATAAACGGACTCTTGACCAAAACCGCGCACATTTTGCATGGACATTTTATATAGCTCTTTCATGCTTTCCATGGAGGTGACATATTTCATGATGCTATTTTGTTTGATTCTAATTGAATCGATCATTTCATTATGTGACGTTTCTGCTAAATTTTGATAAGCCGTATTGATTCCAACAGCTTCAATACATTTCTGATCATAAACAATCTTGGGTAAGGCTGTCATCTTCATTGACAAAAATATTGCTAATGAAGCAATGATTAAAATTCTTCGTGTTACCATAAGCTCATAATATTTTGGTGTTTGTTCACAAGTACGGCAAAGTCAAAATACCGGATTATCTTCATATGTTTTCTGTCTTGTTCTATATGATAAATTGCTTCTTCTATATCGTTATTATAAGCTCGCTCGTATATTTTAAGAGCTTCTTTTTCAACTCGTTCAGTCGTAAATGCCCAATACCATTCAGGAGGTACTTCGACAGAATAGACATCAGAATATTGCCCCCGGGCTATCCACACTTCTTTGTGATAGGGTATTCCTTCTTTTGATGGTAAGGCGTTGACCGTAAATATCTGCTGACGTTGAACGTCTGTTAAACCAAGAATATCTGATATGGCATCATAACGGTCTTTAAATTTACTTTGATCCAAAAGAATTTTTATATCTGAATTGTTGATGATAGCTTCCTTGACAATGGGGGAGTCTATCACGTCGGTTAACTCTTGGGTCACAACGCCAGCTATACCATTAAACTTTCTCACGGTTTTAAAAAGGTATTTTATATATCCGGCCATGGTAGGTGACGAAATAGCTTTCCATGCTTCTTCTATTATCAGTGCTTTACGACCTTTTTTGAGACGCATTTTTTGTAAAAAAACATCCATGATAATTAATACTACTATAGGGAAAAGTATGGGGTCGTCTTTAATTTTGTCTATTTCAAAAACAATGAACTTTTCATCAAAGAGAGACGTATCTATATCGTTATTCAACGTCTGTTCTAATTCTCCACCTTGATAAAATTGTTCTAAGATAGCAGCAAAGTTATCAATATCAAATTCTATTTTTTTTTCAGACATAATCTGGGGTATGCGTTCTAAGGCATACTCATAATAGGTATTAAAAGACAGGTTGTCTACATGTATCTTTTGGCGTTGTCGTTCAATCTTATCTATCTTCTTTTCAATACGCATAAGATATTTGCCTTCTATGAGCTCGGGCATCAATCGAACTAACTGTCGGTTCGCATTGCTCTTTTCTCCATCTGTAGCTGAACGATCATTAATGACATTGCGTAATTTACTGATTTGACGCTCTACTTTGGCATGGTGGTCTTTTTCTTCTTGTGAAAATACAAATTCTTGGGTATCTTGAACATCTTCTTCTATAGAGATATGTGACAGTGAGGGCTGCTCTTCTAACTCATTAATCGTATAGTCGTCACCATATTTTTCCTCTAATTTTTCTTCGTATCTTTCGTATGCGCCATTTTTTTGTCTTCCAGCATCAAACGCTCACGAAGCCTGGCCCTTTCTTGGTCTGTAAATTTTTCAAAAGGATTGAAATATTCATCGTAATATTCTACAATCGTTTGATTGATAATCTTGTCTTCAATTTTGGTGGGGGAGGCATTTCCTTTGAAGATGAGAAAAATCAATGATTTTAAAAATTGTTTTTTTTCACCAAAATTTAATTCATATTCATCTGGGGTGATATTAAAGGGGTTCATGGATATAGGATTCTCTTTGCTATAGGAAATGTAACTGCCACGAAAATAATGACTAATGCCTTCATAGCTGTCTCCTGTATCAATCATGACAACATCGGTATCTTGCATGATGAGTTGTGCTACAACAGAATTCATATGAAAACTTTTTCCACTGCCACTGGGTCCAAGACAGAAAAAATTGGCATTATCGGTCATCTTTATTCTACCTTCCTTACCTGTAATATCGATTGAAACAGGAATTCCTTGTCGGTCGGTGTAGAATATATTGAGCCGAGAATCTTCGCTGTGCTTCATGTGTTCTTTGTAAAACAGGCAAATGGCAGCATCAGAGAGCGTGAGGAAAAGATCATATTCTATATTGAATGAATAGGACATGCCCGGAAACGAATTGGCAAATAACTCTAACTGGTTATAACAAGATTTTGAAGGTGAGATGCCACAATCGTATAATTTAGTTTCCAAAAAGGAAGTAACACTGTTGATTTTATCTAAGGGACATGAGGTTATGATGTTAAAATTGGTATACACCAACAGCTTACTTTCTTTGGCAAGTAAATTGAGAACATCATCGATATCTGCCTTGGCAATTTTATTACTTGGGTCTGGCATGGAATCATGACGCTTTGCCTTACCTTGCAATTTTCGCATCAAGGGTCTTTGTGGTGGAATTTGAGCGACTTGATTATAAATCACGCAATCAGTAAATGGTATATCAGAGAGAAAAGCTAACAAATCCGTTGCTATCTGAAATCCATTGACTTCCATGGTGTTAAAAGGACGGATAAAGGTTGGTAAGTCTATCGTATCAATGTCTACGAGGGAAAATGATTTGATGGCTCGATTACCAGCTTTTATATACTCATCAGTTACACTCATGTTATTAAGTGAGTAGGGTTGTTGCTTAAAATCAAACGCAAGAAAACGATGAATGTACTCCGATACTTCTTGCTTGTTTAGCTTATAATAGGAAATGCTCTTTTCTAATAGAATGTTCTCTATCTTGCCTATCTTGGAATGAAAATCCAACCATGTTTTAGGATCGTATTTTACAAAAGAACTACGCTTGACTTCTTGTGTGATGATCAAAAAAGTACGGATATTTGTGTAAGCCCTTCCCTTAAAGTATGAAAAATAAGATTTGTAGAGAAAGTTCATGTTGTCATCTATAGGGTGGTCATATTCTTGACGACAAAAAACATCTTGCTTCTGTAAACTATACCCTTCACCAAGCGTTTGGATGATGTTACTCAATGTATCTGAATAAACATAATATAATTCGGCATCTGTACAATATTGCTGAATAGGATTTTCAATTTCAAAAATAACGGAAGGATTACCATTCTTTGAAAATAGAACAGTATTCATGACTTCTCCTCGAGCATCTTTCACATCTTCGAGTTGTGCATATAATTTATCAAATGGCTTGTTCTTATTTTTTGTCATCTTTAATGATCAAATAAACCAGTATAAAATACTTTTCCCTTATAGTCTTTTTTCTTATGAAGACCGAATCTCTGTTTAATAAAGATGCTTCCAATCCCTGTTGCAGCCACTGATAATAGGGCTATGAGACCTGCAAAGAACCCCATAAGAATATTAAAAACAAGAAATCCTATAAAACCTAATAGAAATGTTCCTGCGGCATAATAAATGAACTTACCACGGATACCCATGAATTCTAATGGCTTTTGAAGTCCCTTGAATACAGGATAACTAATGATTTCATCCATCTGATTCTTTCATAAATAATTATAGATAACACCCACTGTAGAGACTGCTTTATGCGTCATGATTTAGTGGGTGCTAAATTCTGTTTGATTACTTGAAGAAGAGAGGCAAGGCTGTTGCCATGGCGACCATGGCGACACATCCTCCAATAGTCATCATGATGGTTTTCTTGACATCTTGATCGCCATTTTGCATCTTGAAATAGACATTGAAGGCTCCTACCAATGCCACAACTGCTGCAATGGCATACAACAAATTCTTGACTGGATCGGCATAACTGCTAATCTCTGTTGTTGCTTGGTTAAAACCTCCTGCACCCCTGGATTGTGAAAATGCCTGGAGACCGCCAATAAATCCTAACGCAAAGAACATTAAACCCCTATGAAGTGCATAGATAAAAGTAGAATTTTTGCCTTTGATAGTAGACACTGATTTCTTGATTAGTTGAACCATAATTATTAGTTTTAGTTAGAAAAATCATTTGAAAAACTTTTTGGCAAGAGTACCAAACAACAGCATTCTGCACAGGAAAAGTTTTGAACCTAAGTGTATTTAAATGATAAAGCTTAAGCAAATGATGTGTTCATGGCCTGACAGACAATGTCGAATTCTGAGCTCGCCTCTTGACCCTCTAATGAAGAAACGAGCTTTTGTAATTGGTCAACGGTCATACCACCACTCATTGTTATCGAATTTTCATTCTTATTACCACCTGTGCCTGTTGGGGCGTTATCATCTTCTAATTCAGTCTTCGCATCATAGTGGGTAAAGTCTTGTAATTCGTCTTTGATGTCAATGTCGCTTTCTTCTACTTGTGGTGTAGCAATAACTTCCATGGACTTCTTGAAATATAAGTCATGAATGATGTTATAGCAATAATAACAAACATAGCCAATGAGAATGACAGTCATTAATGTTCCGAACATAAAAAGGTCTTTTAGGTATCGGTGCTTTCTACAAAATTTTAAAGCTAACTTAATGAAGGTCTTTGTAGAAACAGTACAAATGTAAATGATTTATACAAATATAAAAAATGGACGGCATAGAAAGAATAAAAATGAAGCCTGAATTTTAAAAAAAAATAATTTGATAGATAAATTATTTAAAAAGACTACTTATTATAACAACAGCAATGCGAGCAACCAAAAATCCGTTACCCGCATTGACCGTGTTCCAAAGTTATTGTGTAAATATTAATTCTGTTGTTCTTTGACAACTTCCCATGGGCGGTTAGAAGGATAATAGTTACCGTTTTTCTCAGAAGAACGAGCTGTATATTTGACGGTAACAATTTCTCCAACTTGAATGTTGAACTTGTTGATGTTATCTTCACCAAATGTTTCCAATACCCAGCGTTCTGGAAATTGCTGCTCAACTTCTTCGACCACCCATTGTTGGGATGACCATTTCCCTCTTTTACTTTCGCCTGTTTTGATTTCACCTACGGCGATAATTTTTCCTTTACATTGTGACATAATAATTTGATTTAAAATAAGTGAGTAAATTTAAATGTTCCCATTTCTTGAACAATTTGCTTTTCTGCTTCTCCATTTGGCGAAACATCATCTAACGAAT
This sequence comes from Prevotella sp. SGI.027, assembly GCA_050315175.1. GTDB lineage: Bacteria > Bacteroidota > Bacteroidia > Bacteroidales > Bacteroidaceae > Prevotella. Next base: position 10,986 of record JBNPOM010000044.1, on the reverse strand, counting down.
AGTATGTTATGGCAGGTAGAATAATGTTGAATCCTGCTTTCTTTGCTTCCTTTTCCAGTTTGCTGTGCCGACGGGTTTCTTCATCAACCATGGCATCTATACCATTATAGTCTACTTCATAACGACAACGTTTCATACGTTCTCTAATGCGATATTTCTGCTTGTTTGGAAATACTTTGAGTTTACTTTTTGGTGGGAAGCCAAAAATGGCTCGAGCACGTTCTTTTTTTATTATATTATGCCTTGCTTGAGATATGAGTTTGCCTGTTTGCTCTGGACTGCGCTTTTGAAACCCTTTTTCACTGGCTTTGTTGATAATTCGATGGACAGCAGCTAACGAAATATTCATTTGATTGGCAATGTTTCTGTAAGAAACGTCTTTACTCAATTGAATAACTTGATTTTCAATATTAGAAAATATTTTCCTTTTGACACATTCTTTTTTTAATCCTAATTCACGTGCCTTGCACTTAATTGATGTTGTCGATATACCTAAAACACGAGACAAGTTATTATTACTTACGTTGGCGTAATTTTTCACCAGAAAATCTATGTTCTTTGGTGTCCATATCGTACTTTTCCTTTTCATGATTACTACTCTTATTTATGATACTACTATCAGAGATGTTATTAAAAAGCTGTTTAGAGGTTTGGGGTTGGCTCCATAAAAGTGTTTTGCCACGTTCATAGAGCAACTTTCCTTCTTGACGAGCTGAGGGAGAGACAATATATAACCATGTAATCAAGGCTATTGAAATAATCGTCATCAACCGGACTACTCTTGATAGAAATTTCCTAACTATAATTTTTAAATCTTCTTTTAGCATTCCTCATTATAAAATACTTTTTCCTTTCGTCCTAAATTGACTAAACTCTTTTTTATAATGTAAAATAAAACTCCGTAAAATCGCATTGATCAGTGTTTGGTTGGAATAACCACCTACTGCATAGAGTCTAAAAGTGGTGAGAATGTCTTTATCTACCTTGCAAAAACTTGTAACACCATCTTTCCCTACTGTTTTTGGTGTGTTCTCTTCTAACTCGCAGTTTGAACAAAATGTCTGCCACATAGCATCTGTGCTTGCCAAACGGGGATCTTCATTAGATGAAAGTTTCTGCTTCGAATATTTACTTTTCTTGTTTGGCATATTTTTAGAAGGACTGCTTACTGGTGAGGACTCTTCTTCTGAATGGGTTGACGCAGTAACTTCTGTTTGTCCTTTGACTTCTTGTAAAATGCCTTCTAAGTTATTTGGTAATTGCATTAAAGCTGATGCTGAATCAGCTATGTCAGAATTATATTTTGTCATTGCTATCTGTTTTGTAAATGGTTTTATATATAAAATCAAAGCATGGCTTCGTAAGCGTGTCCGCTCTGTCACTATTACAAATGGTGTTGTAACGCTCAATATCAACATAATTGCCTATACGAGGAGCAAGCATGCCAAACTTCTTTAAGTAACCATCAACGATTTTCCAGGCTTGCAACTCTTTTCCTGTCCCTACTCGCACATCATGTTTATTGCAAAAGAAAATAAGTTGTGCCTTGATTTGGGGGTGGATTTGACGCAATTTATACACGGTTAAGATGAATGAACGGGTAGAATCAATTGTATTGAGGTCGTAATGGTATGGGCAGAGAATAAAGTCTGCTTGCGCCAACAACTCAACCATTCCATCTTGGGTCAGGTTGCCAGGGGTGTCAATAATTGTAGTTCCAGGAAGCTTTCTTATATTTTGCATCAAAATACGAGTGTTGGTGGCATTTTTGATGGTTACTGACTGCACCTGATACGGCAGTTGGTCACTCCTCCGTTTATCGTCTTTACGTCGACTGGAGAATGTTTGCTGTGGATCTGCGTCGATAACAAGGAGTGGGAGTTGATGAGTATTGGATAGATAGTTGGCAAACAATCCACAAATAGTTGTTTTCCCCACACCTCCTTTTTGATTCGCAAAGAGAATAATCTTATTGTTATTATTTTCCATTGTAATCCTCCTCTTTTGATAGGGTGAAACCTTTGTCGGGTGAAAAGCTTGTAACTACACTGCCAATAGATGTTTCAATGTTTATGTCTTCCTCCTGTTTCCGAATCAACGTGTTGTTTCTGTATACTTTAGCTTGAATATGAATGGAGCCCTCTTGATTTTCTGTGTTTGTAAACAAAATGGTGGCTAAGTAAAGTATATAAGCTCCTCTGATCTCCGCCCATAGTGTAGGGTAGAGAGCGTCATCATAAGACACTGCCCATGATGTTTTCACATCCTCACCGGTAGATGTGTGCATTATCATCCCTTGACCATTTAAATCTGCTGTGTCAAATGATAAGTGGGGGGTGAACTTGGCATAATCTCCCGACAGCGTAATTTCCATTCTTAATGTGGAGTTGTCGTTGTTGATGACGGTATCCTCATCAGTAATTTCATGACTACATGAACTGAACAACATCGGTAATGACAAAAATACTGCCATTAATACCTGTTTAAAAACATTCTTTTTCATTTTTATCATATTTAAATACACTTCTCTATGATTCTCCTGTAAAGAGAATATGATTGTTGCGGTTTTAACGAAAACCTGCTAAAACAACAATCTCCATAGTTTGGTAGGTCACTTGAACGAATGTTCATTGGAGTGGGACCCCATAACATGTATTTCGCTAACGACAGTACAAGTCTGCCTTGATACCCATACAAAGGGAGTTAGCAATGTAATATGATATTGCAAATATAATAATAATAAACAAGCGATGCAAGAAAATCTCGTATTATTTTATGAAAATATTAAAATATGATGATTTGATAATCAATAAACCTTTTTGGAATGCTTTATGCTTTAATGGTCATCGTCATTGATTCTACCTCCGAAAACCACCCCTGTAGACCGTATTATCTTCCGCTTTTCCAAGGGTGACGGATTGCGCAATATCTTACCGTTGACCAATCAAGTACACCAACACCAAATCCCATCAAAATTGCGCAATCCGTCACCCTTGAAAGCCAATTGTACTTCTTCTATACAAAAAGGGGAATCCAAGTCATTCCAGTCTTTCCAATAGAATTTTTGTCCCACTACTGGAATAAAAGGCAAATCTTTATCAAAGTAAATTTGATGGGTACCAGTCGGATCATATACGAACCTGGCATGATACAATTCTGTTTTATTATTGAACTCATTATTGGGAATACTTTGAATATCCTCATAGTTCTTTACTGCCGCGATTGTCGCTAAGTCTCCGTTGACCTTTTTCCACAAATGGTCCTTAAAGGATTTGTACCCTTTGCCTTCTTGCTCTTGCAGGATAGCTTTGAGATCCAAGACTGCTTGTTTGTAACCATCCGTAAAGCCTTGTATTTGCGGATATTCAGGGTCCTGTTTGGATTGTGCATATTGGCACAATTGATTTGTAAAATTCTTGTTGGCCATATTACTTTGTTTTATAAAATTTATCTACGCATTTGAAAACTCCGCAAAGTACCTGGACTAAAAGGAGTTTACATACTCGCTTACATTTTCGCAGAAACAAATGCAGCCCCTTTGCAGAGGTACTATATGGTTTATCAACCATTAACAACAGCAACATGCAAGTGGCAAAGTAATAGAATATTTTGCCTCGTTGCGACTGGCATTCTTCGGAGTCTGTTTGTTTATATCCTGAATTTGTCACGTTCTTCTTTTATTACACGATTATAACCAATTACGCTGTATTATCCATTTACCATTGATACATACAACTTTCTCATTGTCTTTCAATTTACATTGTTGTATATGTGTTTCTTCACAACGGTTCCTATAATCACAATTTATGCAATAGGTGTTCATGGTTTTTATTTTAAAAGTTCCAGATTATCAAAATTATTTCTCTGTTCATATTTCTTTTTGTTGATTCTATATTGCTATTGCCTTAGATACAAGAGCAGCACAAAGTGACTCACAGAGCACCTTGCTCATGTTGACCTCAACTGCATTGCCGATATATTTTTTCTGTTCGGCCTGGGTTCCGACGAGTATGTAACTGTCTGGAAATCCCATAATGCGTTTCAGTTCCTGTATGTTGAGCATTCGCATCTTGATGTCTATGATTCCGTACATGGCCATGAACTCTTTTATCTTGCAAGTCATTTCAGTGTCCGTTTCAAATATCCTTATACCGATACCTTTTTCTGTGGAGATAAGGTAAGGGGGCATCTTATCCATCCGAGCAATCAAAGTGAAGCACGGCTTATTGATATTTCCACCTACAGAGTTGAACTGTGGGTTCATCAAGAAGCAGTCAACTACTTTTTGCTTCGGTGTTGTCAACACAGCAGGGCAAGGTGCATCAATGCTGGAAAGTTGACCACCAGAGGAGTATTCATTTGCCAAGAACCTACTTGAAACCAGGCCCAACCTGTCTTTTGTTGTGATCGTCGGACATGGAGACTCTATGGAATGGTTTTCTCCATTGTCATAGTACGCCGTAACAAAGCAATGATGATCCTTGGTTGTGATGGCTCCAGCAGGTACATCTACTGATTGGTTCTTGGAATAAGGATCTCCACTGAATGCCTTGGACATAAAGCTGATGTTCGCAATGCCCAGACGGTTTTGGCAAGCGACGGTTGGACAAGGTTCGTCAATGCCAGGAGCCACATACTTACCATTCTGGTTCATCGAGTTGTACTTAATCAGAAAGCCATCTTTCCCTCCAGCCACGAACTTAATGAGACCGGCATAAATCCTTTTCAAGGTTTTTTCGCACAACGGCTTTTTCCTTTCGAAGATACTTTGCCCTGTGTCGTTCATATCCAGCACATCCCTAACCGGTTTCCATTTCTTATACATATGGAACATTCCATTGTCTCCTTCCTTTGAAAATGTAGGAATGGGGAATGCCGTTGGAAGTCCTTTCTTTGCAAACTGACCGAAAAACCTTTTGCGTGATGTATATGCGCCGAAGTCCGCTGCGTTCAGTAACCGCCAGTCATAATGATAGCCATAAGACATAATCCTATTGCACCAACGGACATAACTGCACCCTTTTAATCTTGATATGGGATGCCCTTTTTCATCCATATCTCCCCAGCTCATGAATTCCTCTACGTTCTCAATTTGAATGTAATCAGGATCGAGCTGTGCGATATAACGGAAAAGGTGTTCTGCCAACGTGCGGCTGTCAGCGTCGCGCGGCTGTCCGCCCTTGGCCTTCGAGAAGTTGGTACATTCCAGCGATGCCCACAACACTACTAAAGCATTGGGGTATTTGCACTTCATTCTATTCAAATGGACAACCAAAGCCGTTAAGTCAAGGGTTCTGATGTCCTCGGTAAAATGAAGGGTGTCCGGGTGGTTTGCCTGGTGAGAGAGGATCGCATTGGTGTCATGATTGACACAGGCAATCACTTTTGCACATTTCTGACCGTCAAATGTCGCACTTTCAACACCAGTAGAAGTTCCACCGGCTCCACAGAACAGGTCTATATAGAGTAATTTGATGTTTTCCATTTGCTATTCTATATTACCCTCTACCATGTAACCTTTATTCCGAAGATATGTGGCGATATACTCATCATCACCAACATCTTTAAGTACGTCAAAAAGATAACCTTTTACATACTTCGCAATAGCTTCAGGAGAGGCTAAGTCTACGTGTTGTGATATAAACTCACATTTCTTTGTCCTACCTAATTGCTCAAACTCGTATTCTAATCCTTTAGAATTGGTGTCTTCAAACAATTCAGATAGATCACCTTGATGATACAGCTTCCCGTTAATATCCATTGCCGTACCATCACAGTAGTATTGCCTTAGCTCTACCACCTCACCTGTCTTTCTAAGTTTTGCTTTCATAATTTAAATGCTATTTGATTAGTTCTGGGTGTTCATAAATGTTACCCACCACCTCTACTGCATAATTCATTCTTAACTCTTCATGATTTACTGTTCTCTTTGTTTAGCACAAGTCGATGCCGTTGTGTGGCTATTTTTATTTATTGCAATCTTCTTTCATGAAACAAATCCAATGAGTATTGGCACGTTTTCCTGACACATGGCCAAAGATAGGCCTCTCTGGAGTGAGTTTCAATATTTCAGAAACTTTGATGTCCGTTTCATTCCATTTGAAAATCAGAAATCCCCCGGGCTTCAAGACACGGAAACATTCTGCAAAGCCTTTGCGTAAGACTTCTTTCCAGTCTGCATTTCCAAGGGCACCATACTTGATCATTTGATAGCCTGTTGCCTTGTTCTTGTGATTTGAAGCGTTATATATGTCCTGTGTCTTGCAGTTCTCAATACTTCTTAGCAAGTGTGGCGGATCAAAAACGACCATGGAGAAACTGCCATCTTGGTATGGCATGTCTGTAAAGTCGGCCTGAACATCAGGATTGACATCAAAATGCCTTCCATCACACAATGTTGTCTCCAACGTTCTAATGTCCTGGAACAGAACTCTGTCATCATGTTTGTCAAAGTAGAACATTTTACCTCCACAACAAGCATCGAGTATTGCCTTATTTTTCATATTTGTTTTCTTTTTCAATTATTGAATTGAAGACTACTCAATATCAACTTCATAATTCCAATCATAAGTGTCACTTTCGTGAATATGGTCTGAAAGCCACTCGAAACCAGTACATACTTGCTCGCCCAAATCCATAAAGTCACAGTTTACACGCCCTCTATCCGCCAAGGCGTTTAGAGCTTCATAAACATTTTCGGTGACTTCTACATCATGTAAACCTACAGTATAGGTTACTGTTACGGTTAAATCCTTTATCTTTGTCATTCTGTGTGTACTTTTAATATTAAATGTGCTATGGAAGTTCGAATTGAATATGAAAGTGATACTCTTGGCACAGGCGCACAATTTGCCTTATCGCATAAGGGTTCTTGCCATAAGGAAAGAATATCATGCGTTCTTTTGTCAAGCAGCGCACGTTCTTCCTTCTCAAAACATACAGGAGATTTGCCCTTCGTTTTAAGATTCTGTCCATACCATGATTTTTGTATCTTTTTTAGCCTTTCTACTCATTTGCATCAGACGCAGTTCCGACTTTCATCAAATTGCGTATCATGCTTTTGTCAAACCAATAGGTTGCACCCACTTTTCTTATGGCAGGGTCAATCTTACCGCTCTTTACAAGGCGGCAGACAGTGGGGACACTGCAATTCAGGTATTTGGCCAACGCCTTATATCCTGACAGCCATGTTTCTTCGTTAAACAGATGCTCTGATGTAGCATTACCACCGTTTTTGTACGAGTCCATCAGTGCGACAAAATCCTTTACTGACAGTTCTGCCAGCGGTGTCTGTAATAGTGTTTCAGATAACTCCATATTTATGTCTTTAATACATTAACAGTTACGGCTATACGCCAGATGGTCGTCGTTGCGAAAAATGTATTAAAGTCTGCCGGGAAGAAAACTGTCCACCTGGTCGGCAATTGTATTAAAGTGCCTCGAAACGACATGACAAAGATAATAAATATTATTTCATATCGTTCTTTTTTAGAGTTTATTGATCGAATTTTTTCATGTAGGAAGATTTTACATCATCCGCTATGTCTATATAAGGTTTCATCGCTTTATAATCACTGTGACCAGTCCACTTCATCACAACGGTAGGAGGGATGCCTTTAGATAAAGCCATACAAATGAATGTACGTCTTCCACAGTGTGTTCCCACAAGTTCGTATTTAGGCTGAACATCATCTATCCTTTTGTTTCCTTCATAGTGCGTGGACTTGATGAGGGTGTCTATCTTTGCCAATTTGCAAAGTTCATGAAGATATTTGTTCATCTTTTGGTTACTGATGACAGGAAACACTTTTTTATTTGGCAAATGTACATCCGTATATTTGTCAATGATTGCCTGGGATTTCCTGTTAAATTCAATTTGAATTCTATCTGCTGTCTTTATGGTGACAATCTCAATTTTTCCGTGATGTATGTCCTCCCATGTCAGATTATATACATCTGAATAGCGCAGCCCTGTATAACAACAGAATAGAAAAACATCACGTACGACTCCGAGTGATGCATACTTTTGTGGTATGGCCAGTGTTTCCAATTGTTCAAGTTCTTTCTCCGTAAGAAATATGACTTGCTTAGGTGCATTTTTTAATTTCGGTTTGAAGTATTCAAAGGTATGATTATGGTGATAGCCCTTCTCGTAACACCAACGAAGAAACCAACGCAGAAAACCAAGCTGCTTGTTAATGGTACTGTTCTTCATACCTTTCTTTCCCAAAAAATCTACAAGGTTTGCAATGCCCTCTTCGTCAAACTTCTCAAACGATAATTTCTTATCGAAATCTAATAAATGATTTCGTAACGCAGAAAATTTTTCGAAAGTTGCAGGTGTCCAGTCATTCAGTTTGCCGTTAACCTTAACAAACTCATCATAACATTTCCAAAAATTGCGTTTTTTAATCTTTGACTCTTCACTGGCTACTTGTGAAACAGATAGAGTACTACTTTTTTGCTTTGTATCGTCATGATTTGGCTGTGGAACTTGATGAAGATTAAATGCTTTTCTAAGCTCGGTGGGTGTTGGAATAACTTTGTGTAATTCAAACTCTCGAAAAACCTCAATCATATTAGACAGCATTTTAGATAGATGATCATTCAAATCATTTGCAAGCGTAACGTTGGAATCATTAGGTAAAACCCGCTGTCGCAGATTATCCCAACTGTCCTTATTTAAAAGTATTCCTGTCTGAAAGTCAACTCTGTACCCATTGTATGACACTCTCATGCGGACTCTGCTGCTGGCATTTTGTTGGCTCTGAATAGCAAGTTTTATGGTTCGTTTGATAATCATATTTGATAACATTTATTTCAAAGTTAATCAAATCATATCATTTTCAAAAATGTGCCAGGAGTATTTTCCACAATGAAATCAAAAAGGAATGGCGCATTGTGTTGTTAGGGCAAACTCTCAATATTCCTTTCGTAAAAACTTGTCTGTTTCATGAATAATTGCTATTGTTTGCACTAACAACTATGGAAAGTGCTTAAAAGTGTAGAATATGGGAATATATTATAAATCCTTATTGTGTACCCTTCTCCATAAACCTCTCTGGATCACGGAGAAAATCCATAATATTGACGATATATACACCCTCTTCGTTCATGTAGGTAGGCTGCAGTCCATTCACTATCACGATCCGGCGAAAGCCATCGCGAAGTTTACGCAGTGAGGCCAGTTCCTGGTTACGCTTCTCTTCTGTTTCCATCGCATAAGCCGATTGAATATACACTCTTTCATAGCCACGGTTGCAGACGAAATCAACCTCCAACGTTTTTCTCCTGCGTGTACCATCTTCACCCTTTACTTCGGTAAACACTTGTCCGACATCCACTTTCATGCCTACAGCGCGAAGTTCGTTGTAAAGCATATTTTCCATCATGTGTGTAGGCTCAACCTGTCGAAAACCAAGACGGGCATTTCTTAAACCGAGGTCTTGAAAGTAATACTTATAAGGGGAGTCTATGTATTTGCGTCCCTTAATATCATACCGTGTGGCACGTTCAAGCACGAATGCGTCTTCCATATATTCAAGATATAGGCGTATGGTATCCTTCGAAATGCTACTATGCTTAACACTTTTGAATGTGTCTGCTATTTTTGGTGGATTAGTCAATCCACCAACACAGGAAGCCATAATATCCACCAGTTCTGCAAGGTCGCTGTCCTGACGCACATCATAGCGTTCTTTAATGTCACGCAAATAGGTATGCTCCATCTGCTGCTCCAGATAGTTAACCTTCTTGTCTATGTCTTGCTCAAGCACTACCTGAGGCAAGCTACCATACAGCATATATTCGCGAATTAGTTCTTGTGAATAGTTTCCGCGAAAATCTGCCACTTCTTTGAAAGTCAGTGGACGCACGTGTATTTCATCGCCACGGCCACGGAACTCTGTAATGACATCCTTAGACAGAAACTTCGCATTCGAGCCTGTCACAAACACGTCAACATTGCTGATGCTAAGAAATGAGTTCAATACATCTTCAAACTCACTGACAATCTGTACCTCATCCAGCATCACATAATAGTGACCATCTGATGACAGACGGCTGTTTATGTACTGCAGTAGGGCATCTGGATCTCTCAAACTTTTATTCAGACGGTTTTCAAGATTTACTCCTATGATGTGATCTTCCTTTACCCCATGCTCAAGCAGATAGTTTTTGAAAAGTGTAAATAGCAGATATGACTTACCGCATCTGCGCATACCTGTTATCACCTTTATTAAACCATTGCCACAACTGTGAATAAGTTGGTTCAGATACTTATCTCTGCTTATATTCATATTCTCTACTCTTTGATTTTGTGTAAATACACATTTTTAACGACTACAAAAATACGTTTTTCTCTTCATTCATACAAGTTTTACAAGAATAATCCTTAATCCTAAAACGCATTTTTAACTAAAAGGCTTTCAATATATATGCTTTTGAATAAATAGCTGTCCTTCACCATTGGCAGATTGGTTCAGTAAATTCTTGCCTGTGGAGTAGGGAAATGTTTTGACCCACTTTTTGGATCAAAACAAGTAATGTCAAATAAAATTCCGTGATGATTATCCTAATCGGAAATCGCCACGGAATTTTTGAACCTCCCAATTTTGACCCACCACTTGACCCACAAAAAATCATGGCAGATACGAACTTTCTTTATCAACAAATAAACATCATTTCAAATCATATCATTAAAAGGTTGTGTTTCAGCAACTTTTGATATGTATTGAAATGATGTTAAATGATATTGTATAAATGTCTTTATCCCTCTCTCTCCGCTTCGCATAGCGAGCCAAGTCCCTAAGTTACAACAACTTAGGGACTTTTTGTTTGGTTGTTTTTTTATTTTGCCCCACTTTTTGCCCCGGTTTTTGCCCCGGTTTTTGCCCCACTTTTTTCTCCGAAGAATAATTCAGGTTCATCCGACTTTTCGAGTGATACGACAGTCATGTAGTGCATATAGCCTTAGTTTAAAATATC
>JBNPOM010000043.1:0-26414 GCA_050315175.1 Prevotella sp. SGI.027 | reverse complement strand
TTTTTTGATAAGCGATAGTTAATAAATTAAAATAATAAATAGGTTATTTGTATTTTATGTGTCTTATATGTATAATCCCAATCATAATAAAGTTTAGAGCAACAAATTCACTACAGTCCGGTTAAATTTCACCAAAGCGAAAGTTGGTGGTCATTTTCTGGATTTTGATTAGTAATTGTTTTATCAAATAGTTCATTAAACGGAGTCCTCTCAAATAGAACTTGTCCGATGACGTTAGAGAATATGTAAAGATTTTGCTTAATATGATACATCTTCAAAGCAATAATAAGAAGCAGATAATCGCAGATAGCTATCCATATTTGCGTAAAGACTGCATTCTGTGTTGTTCCATAGAACGACTTGATATGCAAGTGCTGCTTCAGCCATTTGAAGAACGTCTCGATAGTCCAACGCTCTAGGTAGAGTTCTGCAAAGGTAATTGCTGGAAGGATGAAGTCATTAGTCAGGAATCGATACACAACGTTCTGAGCATAGTCTTCATATGTAACCAATCGCAATACGTCTGGATATTTCTTGGCAGTAAGCAGACCAGTGAGACTGATTGTTTCATCAGAGATAACACCAGTCTGTCTATCAACCTCTCTTGTCTCGAAAACAATGTACTTCATATTATCCTTTGCTCGGGTAACAAAGTATGCATGTTGCTGTTGAAAGATTCGGAACAGCCGATCAAAATCGACATATCCTTTATCCATAAGGTAATAGGCGCCTGTTTCGATTGGCAGCATATCCATAGCTTGGCTATCATATACATTGCCGGGAGTAAGGAGAACAAAGTTAGGTATACTGTTCTTAACATCAACCAAGGTATGCATTTTGAATGCTCCCTTATCATGATGGAACTTTGCCCAAGAACAAAACTGCAGACAAAGATTAATGGTACTACTGTCAAAAGCATAGACCATGTTGTCGATGTTCAGGCGGTAATAATCATCCTTATAAAGGGCCTTAGCTCTATCGACAAGTATCATTGCATAGTCTTGATAAATACGCCAGTCTTTTTTTCGTTCATATCAACAAGAGTAGACTTTGGTATGATTTTCAACCCCGCATGGTACAATTTGGAATTGAATGCAGTAAGTTGAGCTTCTATGCTTCGAAGACTTGCACTGCTAGTAAATTGAGCACAACTCATGACAAGAAACTGATCACGGCAAGTGAAACGTCTTGCATGAAAATCCCCTCGATATCTGTCAACACATTTCCTGAGCTCGTAATCAGGGATGAGAGACATCAGTTGCGTGAGTACAGTGTTTCCGACATTCATATCCTGTGCTATCTTATATATGAGACAGTACAAAGATAAGAAATCAAATCGGAATTTTTTTAATAGATGTATTTCATTGAATATTAACGAAATAAATGATAGTCTGGAAAATTTAACTGGACACTAGTGCAACAAATTATATTTTTATCAGTAATAATGAAGATTTGGTAATTAGAGATTTATTATTCAAATTAATAAATTATGCGAGAATAAATTAATAAATATATTTATTTAATGCTAATAATTAATTTTATTACGTTTTCTTTTGGTTTATATTAAAAATAATTGTAAGTTTGCACTCGAAAATACTATCTAACAACAATAATAACTTAAATTCATTTATGGAAAAGATTATTGGACTTATTGATGCACCATTTACTCCGTTCTATGCAAATGGTGACGTCAATCTCGAGCCAATCAAGGCTTATGCCGAGATGTTGCAGAAGAACGGATTGAAGGGGGTGTTTATCAACGGCTCGTCTGGTGAGGGCTATATGCTCACAACCGAGGAGCGCATGCAACTTGCTGAGCGTTGGGTGAGCGTTGCTCCCGAAGACTTTAAGGTTATTGTGCATGTAGGCAGTTGCTGTCTGCGCGAGAGTGTGCGCCTTGCAGAACACGCTCAGAAAATAGGTGCATGGGGCATCGGATCAATGGCACCTCCGTTCCCTAAGATCGGCCGCATAGAGGAACTCGTGGAGTATTGTGAAACTATCGCAAACGCTGCTCCAGAATTGCCGTTCTACTACTATCATATCCCTGCTTTCAACGGCGCATTCCTGCCCATGGTAGACCTCTTGAAAGCAGTCGACGGACGCATCAAGAACTTTGCAGGCATCAAGTATACATACGAGGCGCTCTACGAGTATAACCAGTGCCGTCTCTATGGTGGCGGCAAGTTTGACATGCTTCACGGACAAGATGAAACAATCCTCCCGAGTCTCGCACAGGGTGGTGCTCGTGGCGGTATCGGCGGCACAACCAACTACAACGGACGTGAGCTTGTAGGCATTATTGAAGCATGGAACCGCGGTGATATCGAAACTGCCCGCGAGAAACAAAACTTTTCCCAAGAGGTTATCAACGTGATCTGCCACTTCCGTGGCAATATCGTTGGCGGAAAGCGCATCATGAAACTTCTCGGATTCGACCTCGGGCCTAACCGCGTGCCATTCCGCAACATGACTGACGAGGAAGAAGCTCAGATGAAGAAGGAGCTTGAGGATATTAACTTCTTTAGCAAGTGTAATATTTTCTAATGTAAGTATTATTATTATTAATGAATGAGGTTTTGACATACATGTCCTTCTTAAGTTATAAGGACGTTCTCCGTACGCCTAAGTTATATTTGCGCTATTCGAAGCCTCATAAAATAAAAACTCAATAATGGATAGAAATAAATATATAGGCTATTGGGCAGATCGTTATTATGAGGATTTGGTTCGGAATATCATGCCCTTCTGGATGAAGTTTGGCCTTGACCGTGAAAATGGAGGCGTTTATACCTGCGTTGCACGCGACGGTGAGTTGATGGATACCACGAAGTCAGTATGGTTTCAAGGTCGTTTTGCCTACATATGCAGCTTCGCTTACAACAATATAGAACACCGTCAAGAGTGGCTTGATGCAGCAAAGTCGACCATCGACTTTATTGAGGCTCATTGTTTTGACACAGATCGTCACATGTTTTTCGAGGTGGCTGCCGATGGCACTCCGCTTCGCAAGCGTCGCTATGTATTTAGCGAGAGTTTTGCAGCCATCGCAATGGCCGAGTATAGCAAGGCCACCGGCGATCGTTTGTATGCGCATAAGGCTATGCAAATATTCCGTGAGATGCGTCATCGGCTCAACACTCCGGGACTACTCGAGCCCAAATACCTACCTGCGGTCAAGACTATAGGTCACAGCATAACGATGATTCTCATCAACGTAGCCAATGTTTTGAAGCAGGTTATTGACGACCCTGAGCTTGACGACCAAATCAACATTTCTCTTGAGTTGATTACAAAGAACTTCGCTCACCCCGAATTTAAAGCTCTGCTCGAAACTGTTGGGCCAAACGGTGAGTTCATAGACACAATTAACGGACGTCTTATCAACCCCGGCCATAGCATCGAGACATCCTGGTTCCTTATGGAAGTGGCAGAGCGTCGCGGCGATAAGGAATTGTTGAAATTTGTTTTGCAAGTACTTGACTGGTCTTGGGACTGGGGGTGGGACAAGGAGTATGGCGGTATTATCAACTTCCGTGATTGCAAAGGCTATCCACAGCAAGACTATTCGCAGGATATGAAATTCTGGTGGCCACAGTGCGAGACTATCATAGCGAACCTGTATGCCTATAAGCTGACTGGTGATGAGAAGTATTTGGAACGTCATCGTATCATAAGCGATTGGACCTACGCTCATTTCCCCGATCACGAGTATGGCGAATGGTACGGATATTTACGTCGTGACGGTTCGGTGGCACAGCCCGCTAAAGGTAATCTCTTCAAAGGTCCATTCCATATTCCGCGTATGATGATTCGCTCGTATATGCTATGTAATGAGATCTTTTCAGAACATAAGTGAGTTGTTAGGTTAGTTCAAAGTTAGGCTTTGTCTCATTTGTACTCAGCATATTGATACTGTTCAATGGTGACAGCCTAACTTTTAATCTAAGTCTTACACGTAATCTCTGGTTTATATTAAACTAAAAAACCATCTGAACATTCTATGAAGAATTCAAAGATTTATCCCTGGGTTGTGGTAGGCCTTCTTGGAGGAGTGGCTTTGCTCAACTACATGGATCGCCAGATGCTCAGCACCATGAGGGATGCTATGCAAATGGATATACAAGAGCTACAGTCTGCCACTAATTTTGGTCGACTAATGGCTGTATTCCTTTGGATATATGGCTTGATGAGTCCGGTGTCAGGCATCATTGCCGACCGTCTGAGCCGAAAGTGGCTTATTGTAGGCAGCCTTTTGGTGTGGTCATCAGTTACTTATCTTATGGGGTTGGCAACCACATTCGAACAAGTATTCTGGCTGCGCTCTCTAATGGGCATTAGCGAAGCTCTCTACCTACCAGCGGGGTTATCTCTTATTGCCGACTATCACACGGGGGGATCGCGCTCGCTTGCAGTAGGTATACACATGACAGGATTGTATATAGGTCAAGCTGTGGGTGGCTTTGGAGCTACACTTGCTGCAGCTTATTCTTGGCACACCACATTCCACTGGTTTGGTATCATCGGTATTGTTTATGCCTTTATCCTCGCAGTGTTTCTTCGTGACAAGCAGCGTGAGGAGATCCCCACAGCAGTTGAAACTACAAAATCGCAATCGATAAGTGTATTAGGCAGTATGAAGTCGCTCTTCAGTAACATCGCTTTCTGGGTAATTCTACTATATTTTGCTGTTCCAAGTTTGCCGGGATGGGCTACCAAGAACTGGTTGCCAACACTTTTTGCCGAGAACCTCAACTTGCCAATGTCACAAGCAGGCCCAATGGCTACTATCACCATTGCTGCCTCATCATTCATCGGAGTGCTATTTGGTGGCACCTTGAGCGACCGCTGGGTTAAGCGAAACATACGTGGACGAGTGTATACAGGTGCTATAGGTCTTGGTCTTACTATACCATCGCTACTTCTACTTGGCTTCGGCCATAGCGTGATAGGCATTATCTGTGCTGGGTTGTTGTTCGGTTTAGGTTTTGGTATGTTCGATGCCAACAACATGCCTATCCTTTGTCAGTTTGTAGGAGCGCGCCAGCGTGCCACGGCTTATGGTATAATGAATATGGTGGGTGTATTTGCTGGAGCAGCCATTACTAATATATTGGGCAAGTGGAGCGATAATGGCGACCTCGGACTTGGCTTTGCTGTGCTTGCTGCAGTTGTAGCCGTGGCACTTGCAGTACAGTTGTTTGCTTTGCACCCAAAGACTGACAATATGGAATAATGTCTAATTTTAATATAACTAAAAACGATGATAATATCAAGTCTACAACATAGTAAGCGTATTGAATCGCTTCATCCATTGTTCAAAAAAGCGTTTGACTACATCAAATCGAATGATTTACTAAACACACCTTGTGGACGTATTGAACTTCAGGGAGATGACTTGTTTATAAACAACGTCAATCCCGAGTGTGTTGCAGCCAAAAAGCAGATGCTCGAAGTGCACCGCAAGTATATAGACATTCACGTGTTGTTGGAAGGTGAGGAAACCATAGGATGGAAAGATATTGCTGACACCGGGTCGCCTTCAAAGCCTTATGATGAGGATGCCGACTGTGCCCTGTATGCAGAACCAGCTTCAGTATATGCAAAGCTTCACCCTGGACAATTCATGATCGTGTGGCCAGAAGACCCACATGCGCCAGCAATAGGCAGTCGTAAGATAAGAAAACTGATCGTAAAAGTAAAGATATAATAATAAACCTATTACTAACAATAAACAATTAATTTATGGCAACTAACTTTAAGTCAATTAGTTTTGCTCTGCTTGCAATTGCTGGGGGATGTATAACGTATCCCCAAATAGCAAAAGCTGCCACAAAACAGACCATACATGCACAGGCTGACCAATCCGGTGTATGTAGGGGTATAGTTAAAGATTCTACTGGAGAGCCTCTTGTCGGCGCATCCATTGTTGTAAAAGGCTCTAAGACTGCTACGATTACAGGTCTTGATGGTGACTTTGCTCTTGACAAGGTAAACAAGGGTGACGTACTTCTTATTACTTATCTGGGTTTTGAGCCTGTCGAAGTGAAATGGAATGGACAACCTCTTCATGTAACGATGCAGAGCGATTCACAATCGCTTGAAGAACTCGTCGTTGTGGGTTATGGTGTTCAGAAGAAGTCGAGCATGACAGCATCTGTTACCACAGTATCGCAGAAGGAGATTCAGAAGCAGGTAACATCCAATGTTGCTACAGCTCTGCAAGGACGCGCCCCAGGTGTGGAAGTGTTGCAGAAAGGTGGCGAGGCTGGTGGCGACGTTAGCATTTTGGTACGTGGTGCTGGCTCTTTCGGTTCTACCGAACCTCTCTACATTGTTGATGGTGCTGTGAGCAACAACGGTATCAATTCTCTTAACCCTAACGATATCGCTTCAATCGAGATTTTGAAAGACGGCTCAGCAGCAGCTATCTACGGTTCGCGTGCAGCCAATGGTGTTGTGCTTGTTACTACCAAGAATGGACAGAGTGGCCGTACATCTGTAGAAATCAATGGTTCTTGGTCGTATCAGACACCGTCTAAGCAGCTCGACTTTATGAATGCCAGCCAGTGGCGCGAGTTTGCCAACACTGTAGCCGACAATAGCCCTGCATACGACCGTGCAGCAGAGAATGTCAATCCGTCTAACCCTAATTATTCGCAGGATTGGCAAGACCTTTATTATCGCAATGCTTCGATGTGGAACTTAAGCGCTGCTGTGTCTGGTGGTGGCGAGAATTCTACATTCAGCACAAGCATAGGTTATACTAAGCAAGATGGTATCATCATACAGTCGGACTATGAGAAGTACAATGCCCGTGTCAATGGTACATACAAGAAGGGACGCTTCACTATAAACGAGAACCTTTCGTTGGCACACACAAGCAAGGTAAGTCCTCCTTCTGTACGTTATATCGAGATACCTACAATCCCCGTCTACGATGCTTATGGACGTTATGTCTCTACACCAAAGGAGTTGGGATATTCTACAACCAATTCTGAAATAACCAATCCACTTGCGCAAATGTATGCACAGGATGTTTATACTAAGAAGACGGACCTCACGGGTAGCCTTGGTGTTACGGTAGACATCTTTAAGGGTCTTAAGTACAAAATAAACCTTGCTGCCAGCTATCTTAATACACACGGATATAACCAGCTGCCCGAGTATGCATCGTATTGGAATGAGGATGGCAGTGCCGACTCACGTTTCAGTCAGCCGTATACATCACTTAGTGAGTCGCGTGGTGAAAATTTCAACTACACTATCGACAACTTGCTGACATATAATGGCAAGATAGGTGGCCACAACTTTGATATGCTTCTCGGTACGAGCTGGATGCGCGAGTTCTATCGCACAATGTCTATTTCGTCGGGTGTACACGACCTTGGCGCACCTACTGTTACTACTTATAATGGAGACGGCACAATAGGCTCAAACGAGTTGAACTCGGCTTTGCTTTCGTTCTTTGGCCGTATCAATTACAACTATATGGACCGCTACCTGTTGTCGGCAAGTATACGTAGCGACGAGTCGTCTAAGTTTGCAAAGGGCCACCGCACAGGCTACTTCCCGTCATTCTCTGCCGGTTGGAATGTTCATGAGGAGCCGTTCTTCAAGTTGCCTTGGGTTTCAAAGTTGAAGATACGTGGTAGCTATGGAGAGATGGGTGCCAACTTTATCGATCCTTACTCATTTGTATCGCTGGCATACGGTCCGGTAGGAACAATCCTTGGCAACAAGCGTCAGTATGGCTATATTACACGCCTTACACAGAGCGACCTCTCATGGGAGAAAGCCATTTCGTCAAACTTTGGTGTAGAGCTTGGTTTCTTGAACAATGCACTCACCTTCACAGCCGAATACTTCTACCGTCGCAACAACGACCTCCTTGCTCCGCTTGAGTCGCTGCCGTCTTCGGGTCAGACCATCGTAATAAACAAGGGTACTTCAACCTATTATAACACAGCGTCTGTAGAGAACAAGGGCTTCGAGTTTACTTTAGGCTATCGTAAGAGCTGGTCCGATTTTACTCTTGACGTACAGGGCAACATCTCGTTCCTGAGCAACAAAGTAATAAAGCTTGGCGAAGGTGTACAGCCAATACGTGGCGAGCTTATGAGCAGTAAGTTCAACGACCGTCCTACAATCACCAAGGAAGGCTTGCCTATCGGTTCGTTCTGGGGCTACAAGGTAGTGGGTCTTGACGACAAGGGCGACTTCCTCTTTGAGGGTGCAGATGGCAATCCAATTGCTGCAAAGGATGCTTCGGAAAGCGACAAGCGCGTGATAGGTAATCCAAATCCTGACTTCACATATGGTCTTAACATCAACTTGGGCTATAAGAACTGGGACCTCACAGCCTTCTTCCAGGGTAGCCAGGGCAACGACATCTTTGCTGCGGCTAAGTATATGTACTACTTCTGCTACGACAACAACTGTCTGACAGACGCTCTCAACTCGTGGAGCCCAACCAATAAGAACGCAAGTCTGCCAATTCCAAAGACTGACAACTATGGTGGCGTAAACTCTTTGCCAAGCACATTCTATGTAGAAGACGGCTCATATCTGCGTCTTAAGAACTTGCAGATAGGATATACATTTGACAAGAAGTTGCTTAAGAAAGTAGGTTTCATACAGTCGGCTCGCATCTATGCAGGCGTACAGAACCTCTTTACCATAACCAACTACTCGCTCTATGATCCAGAAGTAAGTAGCAATACTCTCTTCAACCGTGGCGTGGATGGTCTTGAGGCAATAGCTCCGTCAATCAACGCACGTACATACAACCTCGGTTTTAACATCACATTCTAAGGAGACAACAATTATGAAAAAATATAGTAAACTCTTTGGCGCGGCTCTCGTTATGTCGTGTCTCGCACTTACATCATGCGATAGCGTGTTTGACGACCTTGCCAAGAACCCCAACCAGCAGGACGTAACATCGTTCTATACAACGCAGGAGAATGTGAACAAGGGCATTCTCGGCATCTACTCGTACATCACAACACCACGTGCTATGGGTGCGTCGGGCATCCGCTTGCTTGTAAACCGTGGCGACGAGGAGAGCGACAACACCGACTATGGTGTGCCAGGACAGTATTGTGCCACCCTCAACGCATCGTGGTATACTATTGTGCAGCCATTTAGCTTGTTCTATACAGCAGCCTCGCAGGCTTGCCAGATGATAGAGAGCATTCCGCAGGTGGAGTTCACCAATACCGAATTGAAGAACGCTTACCTCGGAGAGGCTTACTTCTGGCGTGCCTTTGCTCACTGGTATCTGTTTATCAACTTCCGTAACATTCCGCTTATGAAGGAGTTTCCGAAGACTGCAAAGGACTATAAGCCACAGGCAACACCGGAGGAGGCGTGGGAGTTTATCATTTCCGACTTGAAGAAAGCCAAGGAACTGTTGCCTAAGAAGGGTTATTGGAAGGGCGACAATCTTGGTCGTGTTACCTCTGCATCTGCTACTGCAATGCTTGGTATGTCTTATCTCTACCGCAGTGGTATCGAGCCTAAGTATGGCACATCTACTACCACATATTATAAGGAGGCAGCCGAGTGCTTCGACGAGATTATACGTGGCGACCACGGCACCTTTAGTCTTGTAGATAACTACGAGGACAACTTCCGTGTGGCAACCGAGAACAACGACGAGTCGATATTTGAGTTCCAATTTAAGGGCGACGTAGTGAACACACAGTTTAACCCTGGACTTACCAACTCGGGATGTTGGCGTGACCCACGAGGTACACAGCCACCGTCGCTTATATCAGAGAATGCCAATGTTGCTCACCAGTGGCTTTACGATACATTCGTGGCTTCAAAGGATGCCAATGGCTATACCGACCCACGTATGTTTGGCACACTTATCTTTGACGACCATGCTCCAGAGATTAACGCTAAGCCTGGCAATGAGGTACGTGTATTCGACGGCAAGACATTCGACGAATACTATACCAAGACCGACAAGGACGGCAACATCATTCATGGATTTGGCATTGTAAGTGCACGTGCAGGCAACTATAAGTCGGCTTGCCGCAAGGGACTTGACTGGACTCTGCCTGGCAAGAACCCTGGTGACAATATGTGGATTGGCTATCTGCGTGCCAATGGTCTTAACTATCCGTTCATCCGCTATGCCGATGTATTGTTGATGTATGCTGAGAGCGTTATCTGTGGTGGCAACAAGGGAAAGCTCACACCAGTTGAGGCTGTAAACCAGGTGCGCCAGCGCAAGAGCGTAAACTGTTCTCCTGTGGCTTCGGTTGATCTGAATGTGATAGAGAATGAGCGTATACTTGAGCTTGCAGGTGAGGGCCATCGCTTCTACGACTTGTTGCGTTGGGGCAAGCTTGCCAAACGTTTCAGAGAGTTGGAGCAGAGTGATCCATACTTCAAGCAGTACACCAACTCTACTTATCTTGGCTTCCAGGAGAACAAGAATGAGTGGCTGCCGATACCAGTGGACGAAGTTGAGGGAAATCCTTATATAACAAAGAATAATCCAGGTTGGAACTAACAACAAGTATTCATGAGAAAAGTTTTATCAACCATTACCCTTTGTGCTGTCGCCTCTATGGCGACAGCACAGACATTAAATAATGGAATAACATTGCCTAAGGTATGGCCACCGCAGTATCAAGAGCCAACAGAACGTCATGAGATGCCGGTGCCTTACTTGCAGAATAAGCCGGCTGTGCTGCCTATCAACAATGGCCGTCAGCTGTTTGTCGACTCGTTCTTGATAAGCTCTACCAACCTGCGCAGTGTATATCACACTCCTAACTTCTACAAGGGCAACCCCGTGTTGGAGCCTACAGAGAAGTGGGAGAATACCACCGAGGGTGCTCCTTATGCAGCACCATTCAGCGACGGTATATGGTATGACGAGAAGGAGGGCATCTTCAAGATGTGGTATCTTGCTGGAGCTGGCACTATGCACAAGCAGAGCAACCAGACCTTCTATACTTGCTATGCCGAGTCGAAGGATGGCAAGAACTGGAAAAAGGTAAACCTCGACATTGTACCTGGTACAAACATCGTTGACACCTGCGACCGTGACGCAGCCACTATATGGCTCGACCGCACAGAGAAGAATCCAGAGCGTCGTTGGAAGTTGTTCAACATAGAGCGTCGTCCTACAGACAAGCGTTGGCAAATTATACTAAAGTACTCGGCTGATGGACGCAAATGGAGCCGTGGTGTAGCCCAGTCGGGCGACGTGTACGACCGTACAACTGCGTTCTACAATCCGTTTACTAAACGTTGGGCATTGAGCTTGCGCTGGTCTACACCTGTATCGATGCGCTCAAGAGCATACGCCGAGAACGAAGACCCTGAAATGTTGGTAAGTCTTACACACCGTGTACGCAAGGATGCTGCCGACCACAATCTGCGATTCTGGTTTACTCCAGACGACAAGGAGCTGCGCCATCCGAAGTATCCTGAAGTTGAGCCGGGTATCTACAACTTCGATGTCATTGCTTACGAGAGCATCATGCTTGGTCAGTATGCCGCATGGTGCGGACCAGAGAATGACATTTGCAAGCGCGACGGTATACAGAAGCGCAATGTTATAGAGCTTGGCTATAGCCGTGACGGTTTCCACTTTGCCCGTCCTACTCACCAGCCATTCATGGATGTCAATGAGACAGAGGGCGCTTGGAACTGGGGCAATATGCAGTCTATCAACGGTACACCGCTTATTGTTGGCGACTCGCTCTACTTCTACAGCTCGGGCAGACGCCTCAACAAGATTATGTGGGACAGCTACACTTCTACTGGTCTTGCCGTTTTGCGTCGTGACGGTTTTGTTTCGATGCATGCCGACAACAAGGAAGGCTACCTTACAACCGAGAAGCTCTCGTTCGACGGCAAGTACTTCTTTGTCAATGCCGACGTTAAGGCTAAGGGCGCACAGCTTAAGGTAGAGTTGCTTGATGCCGACGGCAATCCTATTCCAGGCTTCACAAAGCGCGACTGCGTTGTGATGCGTGGTGCCGACAAGACCAAGCAGCTCATTACATGGAAGGGCAAGCAGGACCTTACAGACCTTCAGGGTCGTACAATACGTGCCAAGTTCTACCTTACACGTGGCGACTTGTATGCCTTCTGGATTTCGCCTTGGGAGTCGGGAGAGAGCCGTGGCTACACAGCCGGCGGCGGACCAGGTCTTAACGCAAGTGGCGTAGACACTAAGTAAATCATTATGAGAATTTCAATAATTACAAATATCTATTCATATGAAGAAGAAATTGTTGATAATCGCTGCCTGTGCATTGACTCTTGGGGTCAATGCACAGACCCTTGACAACGGAATAACTCTGCCAAGTGTATGGCCGCCTCGATATGCAGACCCAACAGCACCTAAGGAGATGCCAGTGCCATATCTTAAGCAAAAGCCAGAAGTACTTCTGATAAACAGAGGAAGACAGCTATTTGTAGATAGTTTCCTTATTAGCAATACAAATTTAACTTCGGTTTATCACAAGGCCAACTATTATGACCTTAATCCGGTGTTGAAGGTAGACCGCAAATGGGAGCTTACTCCTGAAGGATACGAATATGCAGCACCTTTCAGTGATGGTATATGGTATGACGACAAGGACGGTAAGTTCAAGATGTGGTATCTTGCAGGAGCAGGATATGTTGACACATTGAAGCATAGTTTGTACACTTGCTATGCCGAATCGCTTGACGGCAAGACATGGACTAAGCCTTCGCTCGATATTGTGCCGGGTACAAATGTGGTAGACACGATGAACCGTGATGCCTCTACTGTATGGCTTGACCGCAACGAGAAAGATCCTTCAAAACGTTGGAAGTTCTTCAATGTAGAGTATAAGCCCGACTATATTCAGTGGCAGTATGTGTTGAAGTACTCGGCAGACGGTATTCATTGGTCGAAGCCTGTTGCTCAGTCGGGTGCCGTTTCCGACAGATGCACCGCATTCTATAATCCTTTCACAAACAAGTGGGTTATGAGTATGCGTCATCATTGCAATGTGTCGTGGCGTTCAAGAGCATATCTTGAGCACGCTGACCCGGAAGAGGCAGTGAGTCTTGCACACCGTCTTCGTGAAGGAGTGCCCGATAAGCACATCGTCTTCTGGTTTACTCCAGACGATAAGGAGAAGCGTCATGAGCGCTACCCAGACGTTGATCCGGGCATATACAACTTTGATGCTATTGCATACGAGAGTATAATGCTTGGCTTCTACAGCCAGTGGCAAGGTCCAGAGAACCATATTGCACGTGGATTGATGATACCAAAGCGTAATGAAATAATGTTGGGCTATAGCCGTGACGGATTTCATTTCTCTCGTCCTTCGCACAGCCCGTTTATGCCTGTAAACGAAACTGATGGCGCGTGGAATTATGGCAATAT
The DNA here is from genome assembly GCA_050315175.1 of Prevotella sp. SGI.027. Taxonomy (GTDB): domain Bacteria; phylum Bacteroidota; class Bacteroidia; order Bacteroidales; family Bacteroidaceae; genus Prevotella. Next base: position 13,018 of record JBNPOM010000043.1, on the reverse strand, counting down.
GCAGTCGGTAAATGGTGTACCTCTTATCGTTGGTGACTCGCTCTATATTTATTCGTCAGGTAGAAGTAAGAACGGTGTTTGGTGGGATGCAGGTGTTTCTACTGGCCTTGCTACTTTACGTCGCGATGGTTTTGTATCAATGCGTGCTAGCATTAAGGAAGGATTCCTTACAACTGAGAAACTCTCGTTCGATGGCAGTTACTTCTTTGTAAATGCCAACGTTAAGGCTAAGGGTGCCCAGCTTAAGGTTGAATTGCTTGATGCTGATGGTAATCCTATCCCAGGCTTTACAAAGCGAGATTGTATAGTAATGCGCGGTGCTGACAATACTAAGCAGCTGATTACTTGGAAGGGTAAGCAAAACCTTACAGAACTTCAGGGTCGTACAATCCGCGCTAAGTTCTATCTTACACATGGCGACCTCTATGCCTTCTGGGTTTCTCCCTGGGCATCTGGCGAGAGCCGTGGCTATACAGCCGGTGGCGGTCCTGGACTTAATGCAAGTGGTGTTGATACCAAGTAAAGGCTACCTGTAGGGGGTATGGTTTGTAGATGTATCACGTAAATGACTACATGGTATTATTTTATGAATTTAGTAAGTGAATTTCAGAATATAATGAAAGCAACAAAGGACGAAAAGAGACAATATAGTAATTTCAAAAACTATAAATTTTGTCCTTTGTTGTTCATTATGTTCTATCATAATGATAATAAACTCCTTTTTGAGTTTATGAAAGGATTTATAGTTTCAGTTATTTCCTTATTTTCCCTTACGATTTCTGCTCAACCTGGTCGGCATATAGCAGCCTACACGCAGTTTGACAAGTGCGAGGGAGTAGAGCGGGTGTGGCACACGCCTACTTATTACGACCAAAATCCAGTGTTGAAAGCTGATCGCAAATGGGAGCTCAACGCTACTGGTGACCCATATGCAGCTCCCTTTAGTGGAGGTGTATGGTATGACGAGTCGGTAGACAAGTTCAAAATGTGGTATTCGGCAGGTGGCGAAAAGACTTACGGTCTTATAACATGCTATGCCGAGTCGACTGATGGAAAGACATGGCATAAGCCTATGCTTGATGTTGTGCCTGGTACCAACATTGTTGACACACTTGAACATGACTGTGTATCTGTGCTTCTCGATAAGGCAGAAAAAGATCCACAAAAGAGATATAAGATGTTTGCTGTTGTGTTTAATGGTAAGGCTACAGTGAGTATGCATTTGCGTTATTCGGCAGATGGTATTCATTGGAGCGATACCAAGGCGTTGTCTGGTGAGCTTTTCGACCGCTGTGCAGCTTATTACGATCCGTTCCGTAAAAAGTATGTGCTGTCTCTAAAGACAATCAATGGTAAAAAATATCGTCGTTCGCGTTGCTATCTTGCTGGTGAAGACCCTGAATTGACAGTGAGTCTTGCACATCGTGTATACGATAACCATAGCGACAAGTTCATCAAATATTGGTTTAATGCAGAAAATGATGATCCTCGCAACCCACAATTCCCAGACATTCGCCCGCAAATATACAACCACGAGGCGATGGCTTACGAGCGTAGTATGCTGGGATACTTTACCGTTTGGCAGGGGCCGGAAAACGAAGCATGTGACAGTTTAAAGATACAGAAACGTAACGAGGTGCTTATTGGATGGGCAAATGACGGTTTCCACTGGAACAGAGAGTTTAAACATCCTTTCCTTGGTGTAAGTTCCGACTTTAAGGCATGGAATGCAGGTAATGTGCAGTCTGTAGCTGGTAGCCCTATTATAGTAGGTGACTCTTTGTATTTCTATTGCTCTGGTAGATATAATAGCAAGCCCGTACACGATTCAAACTTTGCTACTGGACTCGCCGTTTTGCGCCGTGATGGTTTTGTTTCAATGCGCGTCGGCAACAATGATGGTAGTTTTGAGGGTGACAATATATTTGTAAATGGTAGCTACTTCTTTGTAAATGCTGACATTAAAGGCAAGGGGGCACAGCTTAAGGTGGAACTGCTTGATGCAAATGGAAATTCTATTCCGGGTTTTACCAAGCACGATTGCATTGGTTTGCGTGGTGTTAACAAGACTAAGATACAAGTTGCTTGGAAAGGTAAAAAAGATCTTGCCGAACTTAAAGGACGTACCATACGTGCCAAGTTCTATCTTACACGTGGCGACTTGTATGCCTTTTGGATCTCACCTTGGATTACTGGAGAGAGTTGTGGTTATACAGCTGGCGGTGGCCCTGGTTTAAATGGATGTGGTGTAGACACAAAATAAGATACTTAAAATTGCAAAAATCTAAATTTTGATTTTTGTAATTCGAACATCATTACTAATTTTATGTCAGGGAGCACATAAGAGATTTGTTTCCCAACCACCTCTCCTATAAATGTTTCATAGAACTGGACTCAAGAGTTGCTGTTGAGATGATGCTGTATCTGCAAATGAGCTGTCTGGGGCGTTGTATTGGAAAAAGTTTCATAAACAGAAGGAAATAGGTGCATTGAATCAAGTCGGATATTTGATTAGCAACAATTAAGTTTATACTGTTTACCACAAAATAAGTTAATAACACAAAATCTTTTATTTGAAGTTACTTAGTGGAGGGGTGGATAGTCCCTCCATTTCCTTTGTTAATCAGTTGCATTGTAGAAATAATTAAGTTCTTCCACATGCAAATTCTCCTGTGCATAGAGGTCAGCTTCTTTCCAAAGGGTGTCGTACACACTGGCAATAGTCTTATTGATTTTATACCATTGCCAAATTTTGTGGTTGAGTACTATAACAAGTTCGGTGAGATAAATGTAGTTTGTCTTCCACTCCTTAAAAGCTCTATTGTAGGTGTCTTTGATGGCATTGGCACCAAACCTGTCTGCAATTGAAAAATCCATCCAAAAGGTGGTCTTCGGCTCATAGCCAATAATCGACATTGTTTTATCGACATTGGCAGGAATTTGAATTGTTACCATGTTTTTTAGTTTTAATGATGTGATACTTTTCCCTTTAGTTTTCCTCTACTTACCAGTGGGAGCTGACCGGGATTGAATTTTTATGTGCATGGTAACAGTGGGGACGCAATGGATGCGCAAGGAATTTTCAGGGAATTTGGATGGATACCCAATTTTGATAGAAATTGTGGAGGGTCTGTCCAAAATTCCCTGAAAATAGCTTCTGCGGTACTTTCGCAGGAATGGAGGCCACACTACCTTTGCACAATAAAATCAATACTGGCAGCTACCTGGTAAGAATTAGGCAACGCTTACTGAATAAATAACTCCGCAGGAGTAATAGAGGGGTTGGAATAAGAACAAAACTTACGATAGTGTGTTTTGCATGGGCTAAATGAAGTCTGTGCCATTGGCTCAGACGAAATGGAGAAAAGAATTAGGGTAACAGTAAAGAGTGCCTTTGAAGGCTCAATAAAGAATGCTGACCTTGCCGCTCTCCCGAAGTCCCACGAAAGACTCTGTTGGCGAATCTGAAAGGTCAGAAACAGTGTCTTTCATGGGATTAAAACAGCACAAACTGTTTTAAGGGTTTTTGCGTAGCCTGTGTTCCATTAAGCAGTCTGCCTCTTCGCCGCTGTCGCAGTGGAGCGAAGGAGGAACAGGACAAAGGCGAAGATGGCTGCTGCGTGATGGAACTCTGGCGGAGCCGGCATGAGAAACAAACCAAAAGGGAAAGAAGTAGTAACAAAATTTTGCGTTAGCGTGTTTTTGCGTAACTATTTAGCAATAAGAATTATTAAATATCATTGATATTCAGCTTGTTACAAGAATAATTATGTTATTTTTTTGTAAATAATGTCATTTTTGAACATTCTGCTATAATAGTAAGTCTGCAAGTTTCTGATATTCAATGCGAATGATTGCTGAATAGTTACGTTTTTGCGATGAGTGAAAGAAATGATAGCCTTAGTTGTTACTTACAATTTAAGATCACTGTGTGAGTGATAAGGGTTAAGGAATGGAGAGTGCTGCGAACTGTGAGAGCAGCACACGACAAATGTTGTATATGGAAAGTCGATTTATGCCCGCAAAAGATTCTACAAATTTGTATCTTTCAGATAATCAATGAAATAAGAAAGTATAAAGGAAGAATGGGTTACGACTTGGAAACGAGCAAATTTCTTTACTCTTCTTTCTTCTGCAATGATTAAAAGAACTCTTAATCCTTCGCTGCAAAGATAGTTTATTTCTTGAAGAAAACAAAAGAATATGTCTGTTTTTAACATTAGGGACTATTTCACTAATTTCCGCCAATGAATATAGCTTATGCCCCTACAGAAAAACGGAGTCCCATTTTCTGCGGGTATACACCTGACATTCCCCTATTTGCATGCATTTAAAGTGCTCGAAATGTTAAAAATGCACTTTCTGCAGAAATTTTCTTCGCAATTTCATTATGACACTTTATTTTTGCGATATAATAGTAAAAGATCTTGGAGTATGGAATACCTGCAGACTATTTTGCTATATGCCTTGTACATGTCGCGTATCCTTCCGATTCGTGGCGTTTGACTTTTCGGTTGGTCTATCGCAATTCCAACTTTTTCTTCTCATAGTACCTTTTTGCCTTTATACTGGATATTACCAAAATATCCTCTATAAGCTTAATTTCTTATTAACGTAAATGTTTTATAAGCATCCATTTAATAGTTAACTAAAATTATAAACCGATGAAGAACAAAGCCATTTTATCTATACTGCTATTTGTCTTTACATATACTAAGGCAGAGGGACAGACGATTGTTTACACATATAATGCACAAGGAAGCTGTACTTCCCGGGTTATTAAGGGAACACCTCCAAAAGCCAAGAAAGCCCCAAAGGCTTCTATAGACACAAAACGGTTAAAAGTAGACCTCTCACCATCCCCGACTTTTCAAGATCAGCTTTCAATTTCGGTTGTGGGATTGCCGTCTGGCCATAATTTATCATATATCATGGCAAATGTATCAGGTCAAGTTGCCTTCAATGGTTTAATTGGGAATGGAAGTATTACCTTAACGACCACAAACCTGCCAAAAGGAATTTACATTGTTAAAGTAAGTGGAGAGGACTTTGAAAAATCATATAAATTGCTTAAAAATTAGAGCTTATGAAAAAACATTTACTTCTTTTGATATATTTATTGGTAACGCTAAGCAGTTTCGCACAGGACCGTCTTTATACTGATAAGGAACACGGAGGAGCCGAAAATGGAGTTTTCGGCAAAATCAATGATGAGATAAATGTTTCTCCTATAGGACAACTGTCATATGAAATACCGATACCAGCTCTTCCGGGAACAGGTGACATGAAGCCGAATTTATCAGTATGTTACAATAGTTCCACGAAAAATGGCTTGGCTGGATATGGCTTTGACCTCACGGGGCTATCCATTATAAGCCGAATTCCATCAGACAGATTTCATGATGGGAGGGCCACCGCAATAGATTTTACCAATCACGATCACTTTGCATTAGACGGTCAGAGATTAATATACTATAGCTATTCCTATGGTACGGAAACAGAATATAGAACAGAAAATAATTCTTTCGCAAAAATCTTGGCAAATGGTAAAAGTACCAACCCCACTTCTTTCACGGTATATACCAAGTCTGGATTGATATATGATTATGTGACCGTATCAAAAGCCTTAGGTAAGGCAGAAACTGACTCAACCCTGTTTTGGCTTGTGTCAAAAGTATCTGACACAAAAGGTAACTATTTCACCATCACATATGGTGGTGATGCCAGTACCAATGATTTCTATCCTTCACGAATTGACTACACGGGAAATGCCACGGCAGGACTATCTCCTTATGCATCAATCCGTTTTAGTTACATGAGCAATCCTTATTCACCGGTTACTTATGTTAATGGCGTGAGAGTTAAAAGAAGTCACCTTCTTTCTTCTATAGCACTGTTCATGGGGAACCAAGCGGTGCGCAGCTTCCAGTTTAGTTATCAAATCGTAAACCGCAAATACCAACTTTCAAAAGTAACAGAGACCGCGTCGGGAGGGGAACATAAAAATCCAACACAACTGACATGGACCAATCTTAATGATTTCAAGGTGCAGAATTACAATTACTCCCGGACAAATCTTATTCACAAGGCGGCTTTGACTGTAGGTGATTTCAATGGTGATGGATTGGCGGATTTCATAGCCACTCCAGAGAATGACAGAGCTGGATGGAAAGGCTGGAAACTTTTTATAAGTCATGGTACTTACTTTGAACAGGTCGCAAGTGGGACATGGAATTGGAATGACGATAAACTTGAGCAGGTTGTATGTGGAGACTTTAACGGTGATGGCTATGCCGATGTTGTTGCAAAACGCTGTCATTCCGGCAAATGGCATAACTGTGACTTATACACGACATCAGTGGACAACAACGGAAGGGTAAGTCTAGCCTTCTCGAAATGCTTCATCTCGCTTGCAACGGATTATACAATCCAAACAGTGGAACTGAATGGCGATGGAGCTGCGGACTTGTTCGCGTGGCTTTCTAATTCCAAAGTGTGTAAACTAATTCGCTCGGAAGAGGGCGCAAATGGGATAACTCCCTTTGGTTACACTGCTGTACGTTATTGCTTCGAAAAGTGGGACAGAGTGGAATTTGGCGATTTCAATGGAGATGGACTGACAGATGTGATGAACCTTAATGACAATGGTAACTGTATCATGTATTGTGGTGGTGCGGGAACCATGTCTAAGGAGGATAAATCACCATGGCCTGAAAAAAAACATTATCTGGAACTAGGAGATTTCAATGGTGATGGTAAGACAGACATGCTGCTTACCGGATGGACAAAAGACCCTAATAGAAGTGGATGGAGCAACTGGTGCATCAATTATTCAAAGGGAGATGGTGAGTTTACCAGAGAGTATTATGCAAAACCCTTTGATGCACGTTCAAAACAACTGTATATCGCCGATCTGAACGGAGATGGATTCGATGACTTTCAGGCCATTGACAAGACATCTTCAGGAAGCAATATGACGCAACCACAGGCCTACCTTAGTGACGGGAGAGGCAATTTTTATCAACAGGTAAAAGGTGGTAGCGTATATGCTACAGACAAGTGGCATTTCTATGTCGGCGATTTCAACGGTGACGGCAAAGCCGATTTCGTTTGTACCTCTGATTGGAATAAAAGCAACTGGGATGGTTATCAAGTTTATTTGATGCCATCTGACAAGCATAGTCTTTTGACGGGTATCAAAGACGGTTTGGGCAATTCCACCAATATTGATTATAAATATTTGACAGATAAAAGTGTGTTTACCAGAGGCAAGACAAATTCATATCCTCTAGTCTCCATAGGCTTATCATGGCCTGTAGTGGCATCTGTTTCATCTCCTAACGGAATTGGCGGAACAAATGTCACATCATATAAATATGAGGATGCTCTATTTCATAAAAATGGGCGCGGCTTGCTGGGCTTTGCAAAATGCTATGTGAAAGACGAGAGCACTAATACATTGAACACTACGGAATATTCGGTGAACATCGAGAAATATGTGATTGCGCCCAAGCATAGCCAGACCACGGTCAACGGCAAGGTGATTGAGGAAAGTGACCATACTTACACACTTAAATCAAACTATGATTCGTCATCTTATAATTCCGACATCTATACCTATATGCCGATGACGGTTCATCAGAGGAACTACGAGTTTAACACTGGTGAACTAATCAAGGATGTAAAGACAGATTATGAGTATGACACTTGGGGGAATACCACAAAAACCATTGTTAAGGATGGAAGCATTGAAACAACCACCACCAACACTTTCATCAATAATACTGACAAATGGCTTTTGGGCAGACTAACGGAAAGTACTGTTTCCAAATCCAATGAGAACGGTACAATAACCAGAAAGTCCTCATTCGAATATGATCCGAATTCTGGCTTGCTGACCACAGAAGTGTTAACTCCAGGAAATACCGAATTGGGCTATAGAAAAACATATGTCCACGACAATTTCGGAAATATTGTTAAAAATACTGTTTCTTCTCTTGATGGCTCATCAGAAAGGGTTACCCAAACCAACTATGATGCCAAGGGTAGATATATTGTGTCCTCAATCAATAGTTTAGGATTTCTTGAAACATCGAAATACAACGAGGTGGAGGGACTTGTTACCGCTTCAACGGACATGAATGGCATTGTTACCAATTACACTTACGATAAGTTCGGTAATCTTGTTACAGCATCTACCCCTATCTCAAAAACATTGAAAACTATGGGGTGGAGCGCAGGGATGGCAGATGCACCTACGAATGCCTTGTATTTTGAATGGAACAAAGTTACAGGAGAGCCTGCTACCATCGAATTTTATGATTGCTTGGGACGTTTGCTGAGAAAAGTCACAGAATCTGTAAACGGAAAGGAAGTTTATATAGACCAGACTTATAACAATAGAGGGCTTGTCGAAAAGACCTCTGAGCCATATTATACAGGCGAGCAACAGTATTGGAGCAAGAACGAATACGATGCTGTGGGCAGGACAATTGCGCAAACTTCCCCTGATGGAAGCCGTCACATCTTCGCATATAGTGGACTAAAGACCACGGCAACGGATCCACTTGGAAGCATCAGTACTAAAGTAAGCAACCTTAATGGCTGGCTGACTTCCAGTAATGACAATGCGGGGACAACAATCACATACAAATACAATGCGGACGGAAAGTGCATAGAAACCAAGGGACCGAGGACGACTATTCGTTGTTCCTATGATATAGCGGGAAATCGGACAACCTTGGATGACCCGGATTTGGGTTCTTCCAAAGACACGTATAATGGGTTTGGAGAGCTCGTTGCCCATCAAGACGGTCACGGGGAGACCCGATTTGAATATGACACTGGTGGACGTGTCATACAGGAAGTCCGACCGGATGTAACGATTTCAACTACGTATGACAAAGGATGGAAGGGTGCTGTTGATGAAGTTGTTTCTGTGGGTTCCATACTGTTGTCAGAGAGATATACTTATGATAATTACGGACGGGTTATCAAGAAAAATACTTTCATAGATGACAGGGGGTATGAGACGACGTATACATACAACTTGGCAAATCAGGTTGAGACCATAAAATATCCCAAAGGACTGAAAGTCAAGAATGGGTATGATGTCTGCGGAATACAGATATCAGTTTCAAATGCCGACAACCAGAAACTCTATTGGAAGCTCCATGACCTGGATGCAAGGGGACAGATTGAGAAGGAAGAATACGGAAACGGTCTCATCACAACAACGGCTCATGATCCAAAGAAAGGTACTATCTCCAGCATATTGACACCCGGAATTCAAAATTGGACATACAGTTTTGATGCCGTGGGCAATCTTGTCACACGCCGTGATTTAAAGAAAAATCTATCGGAATCTTTCTCGTATGATGGTTTGTATCGTCTGACAACGGTTCGTAAGAACGGTCAGGTAACGCAGTCCATGACTTATGACAACGCTGGCAATATAACCAGCAAGTCTGATGTCGGAACATATATCTATACAGACGGTTCCAACAAGTTGTCTTCCATTACGGATTGCAAGCGTCCCATTGCGACTTGGGATGAAATCAGCTATAACTCTTTCGACAAAGTAACCAAGATTGTATCAGGCAATAAAACAATGCTGATAGAATATGGTCCGGACAAATCGAGAGTATTGGTAGACATTCAGGGAGTGCGGAAATATTATGTGGATAATCTGTTTGAGCAGAAGGTTGAAAATGGCAAGATAAATAGCACGAACTATATCTTTGTATTTGGAAAGGCTGTGGCAATACTCTCACAAGATGCTAATGACATTGAAGATGTAAAATACGTACATCATGACCACTTAGGCTCCATTCAGGCTTATTCTGATGAACTCGGCAAGCTGTATCAGGAACTAAGCTATGATGCATGGGGGGTAAGGCGTAACCCAGATACATGGGTAGTGTTTGATGTGATGGCATCAAGCAATGCTTATAATGACCATGGCTTCGGTGGACATGAGCATATTGACTTGTTTGAACTGGTCAATATGGACGGTAGAATGTATGACCCTGTCGTTGGACGTTTTATTTCTGCAGACCCGTTTATACAGAGTCCGGACTTTACACAAAGTCTGAATCGCTATGCGTATTGTATAAATAACCCTCTTTCCCTGATAGATCCCTCAGGATATAGCTGGTTCAGCAAAAACTGGAAGACAATTACCGCATCTATAGTTGGTATAGCCGTTTCTGTTGTAACACTTGGTTCTGGCACTACCATAGGAGCCGTAATCATAGCTGGTGCAGCAGGAGGAGCAGCAGGCGCATTGACGGGTGCTCTATTGAATGGTGCAAACATTGGGCAAATAGCCAAATCTACTTTTATGGGAGCTTTTTGGGGAAGTGTCAGTGGCTTTTTAAATTTTGCTTAAGGTGGTGGGACTATATGGGAACAACTATTTAAGCACACTTTTTCACAAGGGTGGCTTGAAGGTGTGCAAGGTGGTAATATGTTCCATGGTTTTATGATGGGGGCTGTATCGGGAGCAGGTGGATATGGCATTAACAAAACAACAAGTATGACAAAAACTTTAAAAATCATATCTGCTTCTATCGTTAGTGGAACTATAGACGAAATAGGTGGAGGAAAGTTTGCAAACGGAGCTGTTACTGGTGCTTTTTCATTTCTTTTTAACGATTATATGCATTTAAGAAAAACGAGAATGCATCATAGAGATAAAAAGTTTGTCACCTTTCCTTTTGATGAAAAAGTGGGTGCTGGAAATGCATTGATGACAGTTGACACCTACGTTTATATAAATGATCATGTACAGACCAAGATTCTTGATACACACGTTATGCTAACATCATATTCCAATATTTCCGATATAGATATTGAAGGTGCGTTTGGAGTAGAATTTAAAATAGGAGGTAAGAAGTCAGAATACTCTTTTAAAAAACCAACAGGAGTATATGTAGTTCCTTCAGGAACAAATTTTACAGGTGATATCCATATTAATAATGTTAGCTATAGAAATGGACTCCCAATAAATTTAAATGTATTTGGAGGTTGGAATTATCGCGCACCTGGAGGCCACGGGGTAGTTACAGGACCGACTATCATTGGTTTCATCACTGGTGCATGGGGAAGATATAATCATGAATTCAGAATTAAATAACAAACCAATAAGTTTCTATGAAAAAAATATCGTATTTTTTTATTGTCTTCGTATTGATTATAGGATGCGCCAAAGGACAGAATAAAGAAAATCTCAATACCCTTCGTGATAGTTTAGACAAAATGGTCCTTGAGGGGACTCTGCGTAACGACACAACAATGCTCGAAAGAGCATTGAAACTTTCAGACTTCTTACTTAGTATTGATACTACGAACATCGGTAAGAGGCATTGTTATCGTCACCGTTCCATGGTTTTCTTTTCTTTGGGACACATGGATGAGGCTATAGCCAACGCTGAACATGCAGTTTTGACCCTTCAAGCAAATAATCCGTTACGGCTTATCTTTCTGTCGGAAAAATACTTAAGGGAACATAATAAAGACTCGGCTGCTTATTACATTGAAAAGACAATTGCTGTTTGTGACAGTTCATTGAATGATGAGTATAACGAAGATATGGCTATTAATAAGATTAAGGCAATTTATCTGCGCGATGGAGAGAAGAAAGCAAAGATTTATTTGTCAGAACTATTAAGGACACATCCAAGCCCATTGCTAAAATTATTTGACGAAGACTGGGATGAATGGGTTCGCATGAATAATGAGGAATTAAAACTGATGAATATTAAGATCTTGAGATAGAAATGGTATGTTGGAAAGCAAACTTAGTATTCTATTATTGTGTTAGCAAACACAAGACAGTGATGTTCTAAGTGTATGATGCCTTTTAGAGGCTTTGCATCTTCTATCTGTAAGGTAGACCTCTGTGGTAAAAGTTGGTCTGCCTTTCTCAACCTGCTAAAATGTCCTTTATGTCTCTAATCACGACTTTGGAGTGATTTAATCCCCTTTGGAGGCAAGGGTCTTTGTGGTACAAATGGCAATTTGTGGTACAAAGACACACCTTGCTGATGTAGAAAATGGGATTATAAGCCCATGCCGTGTTACTGCATTCACTGAATACAGTAACTCGGCGTAGGCTTGCATTCGAGGAATGCAGTACTTCAGAGTTTCCGCCATCTTTCCACATTATCTTTGTATTGGTCGAGATGTTCTCGAAGCACCTGCTCCACATATCCTGAAACGCTTGCTCCCTGCTCACCGATTTTCCTCACCACGAAGTCCAACTTTCGTTGAGTTTCCTCTGATACATACACGGCTTTGCGGTGGCTGTTGCGAAAGGGCCGTAGATATTTCCCCTGAAACTCGGATAATTGCTTCCTGTCCCTTGTTTTTCCCATTCGTTAATGATTCTCTTCTGTAGAAGTAGCCCTTTCCGTTGGTGACAACTCTGTTTCTTGATAGGACGGTTGAGAATAGTCCTTGTGACTCTCCTCGTCATTTTGTTCCTCAACTTTAACAGGCTCAAATCTTTTCTTTTCCTCTTCATAATCTATGGGCTGATCAAAATCGGGCAACTCTTCGGGCTTGCGGAGCTTAACGCCATAATTGCCCATATCTCGAAGGGCTTGTTCCAGACGCTGTTTCCATTGTTCATCTATTCTTGCCATAATTTCTTGGGTATTGCGTTATAATGCCTTTCAAGCATTGTTTGTATGTCGCTCTGTTTGTAAAGTATCTTCCCTCCGATTTTGTAGAAAGGAAGTATTCCTGCATTTCTGTACTCTTGGAGCGTACGTGTGCTGAGCCGTAATTGGCTGCAAACCTCCTCGCCAGTGAGGTAAACCTCTCCGCCTAACATCGGACGGGCTGTAGAACAATAACGCTCCAGTTTCTTCAAAGTACCCTCCATCAACTGTGCAAACATCTGCATTTGAGGGCCTTGCTGTGTAATGATTTCTTTCTCTTCCATAGTTCATTCTCGCTTGCAATTTCATTAATTGATTTCATGTTAAAATATTTTTTGTGGAGGGATGGTTAG
>JBNPOM010000042.1:0-27995 GCA_050315175.1 Prevotella sp. SGI.027 | reverse complement strand
AAATGATAGTCGGTATTTATCAAGTGGTTACGATGGTGTCGTCGAGCCCTTTTAGCTTGTTTCTGTAAAGGGAATCGAAGATGGGAAAACGTGCACCAGGCGAGTTTGTGTTTCGACCGATTAATGCCTGTGTGGGTTTGGCTGAAACTAAATAATTGATTATCTTTGCAAACACAAAAAACACTTTATGGGCAAAGGAAAATTAGAGAAATTTGCTGAAATGGAGACATTCAAGAATGTCTTTCAATATCCCTTTTCCGTACTTGAGAACGTTCCTTTCGATATGAAAGGTCACTGGTGCGCCGATTATTTCAAGAACAACCATCCCATTGTGCTGGAGCTGGGATGTGGTAAGGGCGAATATACTGTGGGGCTTGCCAGGCTTTTCCCCGACGTAAACTTTATCGGCGTTGACATCAAGGGTGCGCGCATGTGGACCGGAGCCAAGCAGGCTTTGGCCGAAGGGCTGGATAACGTGGCTTTTCTGCGTACGAACATTGAGATGATTGATCGTTTTTTTGCCTCGGATGAGGTGCGGGAAATATGGCTCACTTTCTCTGATCCGCAGATGAAAAATGCCCGAAAACGGCTCTCCAGCACCTATTTCATGAACCGCTATCGCCGTTTCTTGGTGGACGGTGGGGTGGTGCATCTCAAGACCGACTCCAACTTTTTGTTCACCTACACATCGCTCATGGTAGAGAAAAACCAGCTGCCGTTGCTCCAAAAGACAGCCGACCTCTATCACACCGCTGACGTTGATGAGGCCACCCGACGCATCTTGTCCATCCAGACGTATTATGAAAGCATGTGGATGGAGCGGGGATTGAACATCAAGTACATCAAATTCCGACTGCCGCGTGAAGGCCAGTTGGAAGAACCCGACGTGGAAATACCGCTCGACGACTATCGCAGTTACCACCGCAGCAAGCGCAGTGGTAAGGCAACTGGCAAGTAAAACCATCTAAAACTAAATCAGATGAAAAAAACATTGTTGCCGTTGATGGCAATTCTCATGCTTGGCAACTTGCTTATGCAGGCGCAGCCCAAGCGTTCGCTGGCATCGTATGTCAACCCTATGATTGGCACAGCCGGCATGGGACACACCTTTCCAGGTGCCTGTGCTCCCTTTGGTGTAGTTCAGTTGAGTCCCGAAACCGATACTATTCCGCATAATGTTGATGGAAAATATCAAGGACAAGTATATGCTTACTGCGCTGGTTATCAATATGATGACCCTACCATTGTGGGATTCAGTCATACACATTTGAGCGGTACGGGACACAGTGATTTGGGCGACGTGATGATTATGCCGCAGACGGGGGCACTGAAATTGAATCCTGGCACGGCCACTCACCCGGAGAATGGTTATCGGTCGCGCTATTCACACGCCAGCGAAAAGGCCACAGCCGGATATTACGAAGTGATGTTGGATGACTATGGAGTTAAAGCACAGCTCACCGCTACTCCACGAGTGGGCGTTCACCGTTACACGTTTCCAAAGGGAGCGGACAGCCGCATCATACTCGATTTGTTGCATGGAATCTACAACTACGACGGCAAGGTGTTGTGGAGCAGCATGCGAGTGGAGAACGACACGCTGATAACGGGTTACAGACTTACCAACGGATGGGCGCGGTGCAACTATACTTACTTTGCCATTTCGCTGAGCAAGCCCATCAAGAGCTATGGCTATCGTGACATGAAACGTCCCAAATACGTAGGATTCTGGCGAAAGTTTGACCTGTACCACAACTTTCCGGAGATAGCAGGAAGGGATGTGGTGGCCTATTTCAACTTTGACAACCAGGCTTCTCAGGTTCTTGAAATCAAGGTAGCCCTGTCAGCAGTGAGTACCGAGGGGGCACTGAAGAACCTTCGTGCCGAGGCTGCGGGTAAGACTTTCGAGCAAATCAGCAAAGAAACGCACGACCAGTGGGAACGCGAACTGGATGTCATCGAATGTGAGGGACCCGAAGACCATAAGGCCATGCTTTATACATCGCTTTACCATACCATGATCAACCCGTCGGTTTACATGGATGTGGACAGACAATACCGTGGTTTGGACGGCAACATTCACGTGGCACACGACTTTGACAACTACACCATTTTCTCGCTTTGGGATACTTATCGCGCCCTGCATCCGCTGCTCAACCTACTGAAGCCCGAACGAAACGCCAATATGGTGAAGTCTATGTTGGCTCATCAGCAGCAGAGTGTGCACAAGATGCTGCCCATTTGGAGCCTCATGGGCAACGAAGGATGGTGCATGACAGGCTATCACGCAGTGTCCGTTCTTGCCGATGCCATGGTGAAAGGAGCCGACATCGACTATGATGCCGCTCTCAAGGCCATGACCTCCACGGCTACCTGTCACTATTTTGCGGGCATTGGCGAATACATGCAAAAGGGCTATGTCCCCTACGAGTGTGACGCAACGGCGGCCTCGAACACGCTGGAATATGCATACGACGACTGGACCATCTATGCGGCAGCCAAGAAAGCTGGGCGAGAAGATGTCGCTGCCGAGTATGCCAAACGTGCCTTGTACTATCGCAACACGTTCGACACGACGATTGGTTTTGCCAGTCCTCGTTATGCGGATGGCTCTTTTAAGAAGGATTTGGATCCCTATCAGACCTCAAACGAAGGTTTCATCGAAGGTAATTCGTGGAATTTCTCATTCCATGCGCCACAGGATGTGTATGGACTTATGAACAAGTTAGGCGGAGAAAAACAATTCTTGGCAAAGCTCAACCGTTTGTTTGCAATGGATTTGCCGGCCAAGTACTATGAACACAATGAGGATGTGACGGCAGAATGTTTGGTTGGAGGATACGTTCATGGCAACGAGCCCAGTCATCACATTCCTTATCTGTATGCCTGGACCTCGGCACCTTGGAAGACACAAGAGTGGCTTCGCACCATCATGAACAAGATGTATCGCAACGAAGTGCGCGGATTGGGTGGCAACGACGACTGTGGACAGATGTCGGCTTGGTACATCTTCTCATCCATGGGCTTTTATCCTGTATGCCCTGGGACCGATGAATATGTGCTGGGGGCTCCTTACATGCCCTATATGAAGGTAACAATGCCTACGGGTAAGCCCTTGATTGTTAAGGCTCCGAAGGTGAACGATTGCAATCGTTATGTTCAACGGGTAAGACTGAATGGCAAACCGTACACCAAATTGTACATCACCCATGCCGACTTGCTGAAGGGAGGCGTGTTGGAGTTTGACATGGGGAGCAGACCTAATAAGAGAAGAGGATTGGCAAAGACGGACAAGCCGTATTCAATGACCAATGGAAAGTAAAGTTCAATATCAATCAACATTAAGAAACTAAACGATTATGAAGAAGAATGTATGGGTAATAGCGGCTGCCATGGTGAGCGGAATGTTGCTCATCTCGTGTGGAATATCAAAGAAAATGGCAGGCGTGTCCCGTTATACAGACGACCAATGGAACACGCATTTGGGCAGAATAGATTTTGAAGATCAGGACAAAGGTAGCGATGGATCGCGCATTTATCATGCCGTCATATCCAATCCCGATGCGTACATCCGTCAGGTAACGGCCACCGTGATGAGCACGTTGTATTTCAAACCATCTGACAGCATCCCCGCTTGTAAGCGTTTGCACTATATTATTCGCGACGATAAGGGAATCTCTGCCAAGGGTGGTGGGAATGGATTCGTGGACATCTTCTATAGCACACGACACATCAAGCGTTCGTTTTCCAACAATGACACGGCGAAGGTTCTTTTTGAAACGCGAGGCGTATTGTTGCACGAGTTGACGCATGCCTTTCAATTAGAGCCGCAAGGCATTGGAGGTTACGGTGATAATAAGGTGGTATGGTCGTTCATTGAGGGTATGGCCGATGCTGTTCGTGTGGCCAATGGCGGGTTCCATGGTGAGCAAGATCGACCGAAAGGTGGAAATTATATGGATGGCTATCGCACCACGGGCTACTTCCTGAATTGGGTGAAGAATCATAAGGATAAGGATTTTATTCGTAAGATGAATCGTTCAACTCTTGAGGTTGTGCCATGGTCTTGGGATGGTGCCGTGAGATATGCACTGGGTAAGAAGTATGGTATTGACACCCTTTGGCACGAATATCAGGTTGCCATTGGCGATATCAAGGCTCATTAAATTTCCATCAATACCACCTCCTGCCCGTTGAAGAGTGGCGGGAAATAAACATATAGGCAGAAATGAAAATCAAATATATCATTCTTTTCCTGTTCGTGGCCATGCAGAGTGTGGCTGTGTGTGCATCGCAAAAACAATCGAAACAAATGGATAAGCCAGCCATCGCTTATGTTAATCCTTTTGTGGGAACCGATGGTTATGGCAATGTTTACCCTGGTGCGCAGATTCCTTTCGGGGGTATTCAAATCAGTCCCGATACGGATGAACATTTTTACGACTGCGCTTCGGGTTATAAATGGAACCGAAACTCCATCCAAGGATTCTCATTGACACACCTAAGTGGTACGGGAATCCCCGACATGGGTGACTTTCTCTTCATGCCAGGCACTGGAAAAATACAGCTTGACCCAGGTACTGATGATGCACCGGACAGCGGTTATCGCAGTCGTTTCTCACACGATGACGAGCAGGCGACACCGGGTTATTACTATGTGAACTTGAAAGATTATGGTGTCAAGGCTGAGATGACGGCAGGTGAACGTAGTGGTATTTTCCGATTTACCTATCCGAAGACTGATTCAGCCTTTGTGTTGATCGATCTAAACCATACGCTTTGGCAGAAATGTGTGTGGTCGAACATCCGCGTTGAAGACGATCATACCATTACAGGATACAAACTTGTCAAGGGATGGGGACCGGAGAGGCACATCTATTTTAGAGCCGAATTTTCGCATCCGTTCCGTCATTTCATGATTTATCAAGACAAAAAGCCTGTGATTTACAACACGAGTCGTTTTAGAAGTAACCGAGAAGCGTGGGGACGCAACATCCTGTTCACGGCAACATTCAATACACATGATAATGCTGTGGTAACGGTGAAGACCAGTATTTCATCCACTTCGACCGATGGTGCCAAGCTGAATATGCAGGAATTGCAAGGCCATACTTTTGACAACCTCAAGCAGTTGGCCGAACAAAAGTGGCAGAAAGAACTGGCAAAGTACGAGATTACTGGCAGTGAACAACAGAAACGCACCTTCTATACCTCGGCTTATCATGCTGCATTATGCCCATTTACGTATGATGATGCTGATGGTAGGTTCAGCGGTCTGGACAAGAACATCGAGCAGGCGCATGGGTTTACCAACCGAACAGAGTTCTCTCTTTGGGACACTTATCGTGCCTGGCACCCTTTGATGAACCTGATTCATCACGACATTCAGGCCGATATCGCCAATTCGATGCTGGCTCATTATGACAAGAGCGTGGAGAAAATGTTGCCATTTTGGTCATTTGGCAGTAACGAAACTTGGTGTATGATTGGCTATCATGCAGCTGCTGTGCTGGCAGACATGATTTGTAAGGAGGTGAAAGGCTTCGACTATGAGCGAGTTTTCGAGGCTATGGTGCGAACAGCCATGAACCCAAACTACGATGGGTTGGCCGACTATCAATCCAAAGGCTATGTGCCATTTGACAAAGAGAATGAATCTGTCTCCAAAACACTGGAGTATGCGTTCGATGATTATGCCATTGCTCAGGCCGCAAAGAAGCTGAGTAAGACCAAGGAATATACTTATTTTCTGAACAGGGCATTGAGTTATCAGAATCTTTTCGACCACCAAACCAAGTATATGCGTGGCAAAGACGCCAGTGGAGCATGGCGATTGCCTTTCTCACCCATCGCTTATCAAGGACCAGGTTCGGTCAATGGATGGGGTGATATCACCGAAGGTTTCACCGTACAGTATCATTGGACGGTTCCACAGGATGTTCAAGGACTGATGAACCTTATGGGAAAAGACAAGTTCCGTGAGCGTTTGGATTCGTTGTTTACCTACGATTTGCCAGATGATATACCCGGTGCGCACGACATTCAGGGACGAATTGGTGCTTATTGGCATGGCAATGAACCTTGTC
This sequence comes from Prevotella sp. SGI.027, assembly GCA_050315175.1. Taxonomy (GTDB): domain Bacteria; phylum Bacteroidota; class Bacteroidia; order Bacteroidales; family Bacteroidaceae; genus Prevotella. The sequence goes on along the minus strand of JBNPOM010000042.1, from coordinate 21,909 downwards.
ATCATGTGGCTTATCTGTACAATTACTTGGGCGAAGGTTGGAAAGGGCAGAAGATTGTCAGGGAAGTTATTGACCGCTTCTACGGTGATGAGCCTGGTTCGCTCTCGGGAAATGACGACTGTGGGCAGATGTCTGCATGGTACATTTTCAACAGTATGGGCTTCTATCCAGTGGCACCCTCAAGCGGATACTACAATATAGGTTCGCCTGCCTTGCCTGGTGTCACGGTAACGATGAGCAATGGAAAGAAGATTGTGGTTACAACCAAGGGCTGGAGTAAGAAAGCGGTGTATGTTAACAAGGTGTTTTTGAATGGGAAACCCTACACTAAGTCCTACTTGAAATGGACCGATTTGAAAGAAGGAGCCCACATACAGTTCGTCATGTCGACCAAACCGAATAAAAAATGGGCCACACAGCCGCAAGACATTGCACCGTCATTGTCGGCTCCAGGCAAAACAATGACTTATCAACAGGGAATGAACCTGTAATCAATCAATTGATAAACCCTTCAAGAAGAGGGGATGAATAACGCTAAATACAAAACATGTGAAGATGACTTTATATCCAAAACTAATTACTGAGGCATTGGCAACGGTGATGTATCCCGGAACCAAGAAGAATCTTATTGAGAGCGACATGTTGGCAGATGATGTCCGAATTGATGGGATGAAAGTTGAGTTTACCTTGATATTTCCCCGTGAAACCGATCCTTTTCTGCGGTCAACGCTCAAGGCTGCCGAGGCTGCCATCCACTTCCATGTGGGTAAAGAGGTTGAGGTGAACATTAAAACCGAGTTCAAGACCGCACCAAGACCAGAGGTAGGCAAGCTGCTTCCGCAAGTGAAGAACATCATAGCGGTGAGTTCTGGCAAGGGTGGAGTGGGCAAGTCGACCATCTCTTCCAATCTGGCCATTGCCTTAGCGCAACTGGGTTACAAGGTGGGACTATTGGATGCTGACATCTTCGGGCCATCCATGCCCAAGATGTTTGGCGTGGAAAACGAGCGAGTTTATGCCATCGAGAAAGAGGGCAGACAACTCATTGTGCCGATAGAGAAATATGGTGTGAAGTTGTTGAGCGTGGGGTTCTTTGTCAATCCCCAGACCGCAACGCTCTGGCGAGGCAGCATGGCGTCGAATGCGCTGAAGCAATTGATTGCTGATGCTGATTGGGGCGAGCTGGATTACTTTATCCTTGACACGCCACCAGGTACAAGTGACATTCATTTAACATTGCTCCAGACGCTTGCCATCACGGGTGCAGTCATCGTGAGCACACCGCAGAAGGTGGCTTTGGCTGATGCCAGGAAGGGCATTGATATGTACCAGAACGACAAGGTGAACGTGCCGATTCTCGGATTGGTGGAAAACATGGCTTGGTTCACGCCCGCTGAACTGCCTGAAAACAAATATTTTATCTTTGGAAAGGGTGGTTGCAAGAACCTGGCAGACGAGATGAAGCTGCCGTTGTTGGCGCAGATACCCATCGTGCAGAGCATCTGTGAAAATGGTGATGGTGGCGAACCGTCGGCTGTTCACACTGATACGATGACGGGACAGGCCTTTCTCAACCTGGCACAAGCAGTGGTTACCGTGACCAACAGACGAAACAAAGAGCAGCAACCCACAAAGATTGTCAGGGTGAACAAATAGGTTTACCCCAACAGACAACTTTCATTTCCAGCTTCATTGGCTTGGCTAACCAGCGAAACGGTGCTGTAAAACTGTGGCAAACACGAGGCACGGAGAAACCTCCCGCTTTCGTGTTTGCCATTTATTTTCAATCACTCTGCCGAGAAGTCGGCCACCGTCTTGCGGTACATGGAATACAGGCGGGTGCGCTCCACGAAGCCGGTGAGCTGTCCGTTCACGTCAACAACCGGCAAATAGTCGGCGTTGGTCTTGTCAAACTTCTCCATCACCTCTTCCATCGAGTCTTTGATACCCAGTGTAGCTTTCGGGGGTATTAAAATTTGCTGCACGGTAAAGCGGTGATACAGTTCGGTTCTGAACATCACATGCCTAATCTTGTTAATGTCAATGATGCCCAATAAGATGCCTGCTGCGTTAACGACGGGGATAAAACTGGTGTGACTCCTGCTAATCACACTCACCAACTTCCCTAACGGCATGTCTGGGTCAACAGTCGTATAGTCGTGGTCTATCACGCTATCCAGACTCATGAGCGTTAGGATTGACCTGTCTGTATGATGGGTGAGCAGTCTACCTTGGCGTGCCAGACGCATGGCGTAGATGCTGTGTGGCTCGAAGATGCTGATGACCATCACCGATACAATGCTCACCATGATGAGCGGCAAAAACAGCGAGTAGCCGCCCGTGAGTTCGGCAATGAGGAACACACCGGTCAAGGGAGCATGCATCACCCCGGCCATCACCCCAGCCATTCCCAGCAGGGTGAAGTTCTTTTCGGGGATGTAGGTTCCCACCTGGTTCATGTTCCACACACGCGCAAAGAGAAAACCACCGAATCCTCCAACGAACAGGGATGGCGCAAAGGTTCCTCCTACACCACCCGCGCCGTTGGTAGCCGATGTGGCAAAAATCTTGGTGAGCAACACCAAGGCGATGTAGACGACCAGCAAGCCCGAACTGCCTGCGAACAATGAATTGTTCATCACGGCGTTCCAATCGGCTTCCGTGTTTCCGTTGAGCAAGATATTCAGTGAATTGTAGCCCTCACCATATAGTGAAGGAAAGAAAAATATCAGTGAGCTCAGCAGGATAGCCCCTAAAAAAAGTTTGGCGAATGGATAGTCTTTAAGCTGTTCGAACACTCCTTCGCATTTGCTCATCATGCGGATGAAGTACAAACTTACCATGCCGCAGAACAGTCCCAGCAGGATGCTGGCAGGTATGCGGTCGATGTTCCAAGCACTGTCGAGTGTGAAATCGAACAGCGAGCGGTTACCCACGAAGATGTATGTGAAGACGGTTGCCGTGACCGTAGAGGTCAGGATAGGCAGCAGTGCAGCCATGCTAAGGTCTACCATGAGCACCTCCAGCGTGAACACCAGGCCGGCTATCGGGGCTTTGAAGATGCCTGCGATGGCGGCGGATGCGCCACATCCCACGAGCAACATCAACGTCTTGTTGTCCATCTTGAACAACTGTCCGAGGTTACTGCCTATGGCCGACCCCGTCAGCACGATGGGAGCCTCGGCACCTACCGACCCACCAAAGCCGATGGTGATGGCCGATGAGATGACCGATGTCCAACAGTTGTGTGCTTTTAGCCTTGACTGCTTGGTCGATATAGCATACAGCACCTGCGTGATGCCGTGCGAGATATTGTCTTTCACCACATATCTCACGAAGAGTGATGTGATATAAATGCCGATAACGGGGAACAGTAGGTACAGCCAGTTATAGGTGGTGGCATCGAAACCGGCCGTAAGTAAATGTTGAATCTGTCTGATGATGAAGTGCAACACATAAGCGGCTACCGAGGCGAAGATACCGATGAAGAAGGCCAGAATGGTCGCCATCTGACGATTGGTCAGATGTGTCAGTCTCCACTTGTGAAGCTTGTTTATGTTGATTTTGAGTTGCATCGTTTATCCTGTTGTCGCCTGTCTCGTGTAAAACGTGTGGGGTGACCGTGGCGACAGCTGTCAAGGGCGTGTGTTTTATTTTCTGATGATGGTTACCTCTCCATCTTCTGCCAGCTTGATGATGCTGCTGGGCGTGTGTGGTTTGTGTTCCTGCCTGCGCGAATGGCAGACATAGTCAACCGCATCGAGTATCTCCTGACTGATGTCAACATAGTTGGCAGCTGCCGGTTCACCGCTGATATTGGCGCTGGTACTTACCAAAGCTTTCTGAAAACGGTAGCACAATTCGTGCGAGAAGGGTTCTTTGGTGATGCGTAGTGCGATGCTTCCGTCTTCTGCTATCAGGTTGGGAGCCAGGTTGATGGCACCATCCAGGATGATGGTCGTTGGCTTTACGGCCACGTCCAGCAAATCCCAAGCCACACTGGGCACCTGCTTCACGTAGCGTTGCAGACGCGCATCGGAGTCAACCAGACAGATAAGTGCCTTTGAATCGTCGCGCTTCTTGATTTTGTACACTTTGGCCACAGCGTCAGAATTGGTTGCGTCGCAACCTATTCCCCACACGGTGTCGGTGGGATAGAGTATCACGCCACCCTGTTTCATCACCTCTATGGCGTTCTTGATGTCTTCTTGTATGGTCATTTTGAGTTCGTGAGTTTTTGAGATTTTTAAGTTTTTAAGATTCTCTGGTTGCTGTTTATTAGGCCAATTAGGCCAATTGGGCTTATTAGCCTAATCAGCTTAATTAGCCTTATTGGCTTTATTCCCTCCACCCATTTAGGAAGTCTTTCGCCCTCATGCGTTTCTTGCCAGCCATCTGCAGCTCAGTGATTTCAAGCCAGTTGTCTTCGGTTGCGAAATACAGTTTCTTGTTTTCCACCCACATCGTACCTGGTGTTTCATCAGCCGCAAGGTTCGTTTTGCTTGATTTGTAAATCTTCAGCGTCTGCTGTTTGCCGTTGCCATCGATGGCGAGGGTCCATGCAGCAGGATATGGACTTAGTCCGCGGATGAAATCGTATACGCGTTTAGCCGGCTGATGCCAATCGATTTGGCACGTTTCCTTGAAGATTTTCGGTGCCGGATGCAGTTCGGCTTCGTCCGCCGCATAGTGTTCTTGCGGTGTCGATGGAATCTCTCCGCCGTTCTCAATCAATTGGTCAATGGTTTCAAGGCATAGCTGTGCCCCCAGCACCATAAGGTGATTGTAGACATACTCCACGTCAGCATCGTCGGGAATCGGCATCGATTTTTGTAGGATGATGCGCCCGGTGTCTATTTGATGGTCTAGGAAGAACGTAGTGACCCCGGTGGTTGTCTCGCCGTTGATGACGGCCCAGTTGATGGGTGCGGCCCCCCGATACTGAGGTAAGAGCGCCGCATGCGCGTTAAAGGTACCCAGTGGGGGCATGGCCCACACCACCTCGGGCAGCATGCGAAAGGCCACAACCACCTGAAGGTCGGCTTTATAGCCAGCCAACTGCTCCACAAAGGCGGGGTCTTTCATCTTCTGGGGCTGCAAAACGGGCAATCCTTGCGCCAAGGCGTACTTCTTCACCTCGGATGCCTGTAATGTGTCGTGATGTCGACCTACGGGCTTGTCGGGTTGTGTGACCACGGCCACAACGTTGTAACCTCCCTCCACGAGTGCGCGGAGCGAACCTACGGCAAACTCCGGGGTGCCCATGAAGACGATTCGTAGATTCTCTTTCGTGAGTTGTTCTTGATGCATCTGTTTGAGATGGACTTGTAGTTCGAGATACAAAGATAGGACAATTCGATAGGATAGCAAATATTTTGGACTTTTTTCTTTTTGTTTTGCTGTATTTTCCTTGTCTTTCTACCGTTCCAAAGTCATTGAGTTTGGCGTGCAAAGTCAATGAGTTTGGAGGTCAAAGTCAATGAGTTTGGAGGGTAAAGTCAATGAGTTTGGAAAAGACGCTCTATAGACGCAGTGAAAATAAGGTAAATAGACTGGGCTACGGGTGTTGAATGATGGCCCGAAGTATTTTGCTTTCTGATTTTCATGCCTACAATAATAGATGTAAAAATTGCAGTATTGAAGAAAAATATTTAACTTTGCCCACAGAAATAGATACGCTATGTTTTGAGTGCTCTGCGGGTGATATGATTGCCCTACGGTGGAGTTGAGAAACGGAGAAGAGTAAGCGCGCTTGCCTGTCAGCTGGATGGGTGAGGAGAAGATGGTTTATCCTTTTTCGTTCTATGCTTTATAGAGCATTCAATTCCTTTTTCAGCAGTGTGTACCTATTCATCCTTTGTATAGAAAATTTCAGATGAATTCCTACAGTCGGCACTGCGTATCGTGCGCAGAGTCGATGATGCATCCTATCGCATTTATCCCCTCTTTTTACTAATATGACGGCTTTGAGCACCCAAAAATATGATTTTCTCATTGTTGGCGCAGGGCTCTTTGGCTGTATGTTCGCCCACATGGCAACCCAGCGAGGCAAAAAGTGCCTGGTGATTGACAAGCGTCCTCACCTGGGCGGCAATCTCTATTGCGAACAGCGGGAGGGCATTCACGTGCATCGATATGGCGCTCACATCTTCCATACGAACAGCAAGCGGGTGTGGGATTTTGTCAATTCGCTGGTCGAGTTCAACCGCTTCACCAACTCACCGGTGGTCAACTACCACGGCAAGCTGTACAATCTGCCGTTCAACATGAACACTTTCTACCAGATGTGGGGCGTCACAACTCCCGCGGAGGCAGAAGCGAAGTTGGAAGAGCAGCGTCAAGAGGCCGTGCAAAGGATGAGGGCCGACGGGGTGGAGGAACCGCGGAACCTGGAAGAACAGGCCTTGTCGCTGGTGGGTGCTGACCTGTACGAGCGGCTCATCAAAGGCTATACGGAGAAACAGTGGGGGAGAAAGTGTGCTGAACTGCCGGCTTTCATCATCAAACGACTGCCGGTTCGGCTGGTTTTTGACAACAACTATTTTAACGATTGCTATCAAGGTATTCCGAAAGGAGGATATAACAAGCTGATAGACGGACTGTTGGATGGTGTTGAGACCCAGGTGAACACTGACTTCTTTGACGATCGGGACAAGTGGAGGGGTGTGGCCGACAAGATTGTATATACCGGGAAAATCGATGAATATTTCAACTATGCTCTGGGCAAGCTTGAGTATCGCACCGTGCGTTTCGAAACCGAGGTGCTCAACATGGCCAACTACCAGGGTAATGCGGTGGTGAACTACACGGAGGCTGAGGTGCCCTACACGCGTATTATCGAGCACAAGCACTTCGAGATGTTCGGTCCGGATGTGGATAAAAATCCCAAGACTGTCATCTCGCGTGAATATTCTACGGAGTGGGCACCCGGCATGGAACCCTACTATCCCGTGAACGACAGTCGCAACAGCGAACTGTATGCCCGCTACAAGGCGTTGGCTGACAAAGAGGAAAACGTGATCTTCGGAGGGCGTTTGGCAGAATATAAATATTACGACATGGCACCGATTGTTGACAAGGTGCTGAGCATGTTTGATTAAAAACTGAATAGATTATGACAAGTTCAAAAGTAGCTTTAATCACTGGTATCACCGGACAGGATGGCAGTTATTTGGCCGAATTCCTCATTGATAAAGGATATGAAGTGCACGGACTGCTGCGTCGCAGTTCGTCGTTCAATACGGGTCGCATCGAACACTTGTATTTAGACGAGTGGGTGCGGGATATGAAGAAAGACCGGCTGGTGAACCTGCATTGGGCCGACATGACCGACTCTTCGTCGCTCATCCGTGTCATCGGTGAGGTGAAACCCACGGAGATATACAACTTAGCGGCACAGAGCCATGTGAAAGTGAGCTTTGATGTGCCCGAATACACAGCCGACACCGATGCCATTGGTGTGCTTCGGTTGCTGGAGGCGGTGCGTATTTGTGGATTGGATAAAACCTGTCGCATCTACCAGGCCAGTACGTCAGAGCTGTTTGGCAAGGTACAAGAAGTGCCACAGAAGGAAACAACGCCGTTTTATCCACGGTCACCGTATGCCGTGGCCAAGTTGTATGGTTTTTGGATCATGAAGAATTATCGCGAAAGCTATGGCATGTATTGCTGCAACGGCATTCTGTTCAACCACGAGAGTGAGCGAAGGGGCGAGAATTTTGTGACCCGAAAAATTACGTTGGCAGCAGCACGTATCGCACATGGATTACAGGACAAACTGTATCTGGGTAACTTAGATGCTCGACGCGACTGGGGTTATGCGCCCGATTATGTGCAGTGCATGTGGCTGATGTTGCAGCAGGAGGAGCCTGATGATTTCGTCATTGCCACAGGTGAATATTATAGTGTACGCGATTTTGCCACCTTGGCATTCCAGCATGCGGGCATCGAGCTTGAATGGAAGGACAAGGGGATGAATGAAAAGGGCATTGACAAGGCTACCGGCAAGGTGCTGGTTGAGGTGGATCCCAAGTACTTCCGTCCCGCAGATGTAGAACAATTGCTCGGTGATCCCACGAAGGCGAAAGAAAAATTGGGCTGGAATCCCCGCCAAACCAGCTTTGAAGAACTGGTCAAGCGAATGACGGAGTATGATTTGAAGCATGTGAAATAATAAGGTAAACAGCTTTTTTCTTTCTAGATTATCTATTTTTCCTAGATTACCTAGTATTCCTAGATTTCCTAGCACTCCTAGGATTCCTAGTGTTCCTAGGAAATCAACAACCCCATCCATCCATCATGGCATTATCAAAAATATCTAAAATATACATTGCTGGCCACCACGGCTTAGTGGGTTCTGCCATCTGGAAGAATCTTGAAGCAAGAGGGTACAGCCAGCTGATAGGGCGCAACCATAGCGAATTGGATTTAACCAATCAGCAGGCCGTTGACAACTTTTTCAAGACGGAACGTCCTGATGCGGTGGTGTTAGCCGCTGCCTTTGTGGGAGGCATCATGGCGAACAGTCTGTACCGAGCCGACTTCATCATGCAAAACATGATGATGCAATGCAACGTGATTTCGTCGGCATATAAATATGGTGTGAAAAAACTACTCTTCTTGGGTTCTACCTGTATCTATCCAAAGAATGCACCACAACCTATGAAAGAGGATGTGTTGTTGACCTCGCCTTTAGAGTATACCAACGAAGAATATGCCATTGCCAAGATTGCCGGACTGAAGATGTGCGAGAGCTATAACCTGCAATATGGCACAAACTATATTGCGGTGATGCCCACTAATCTATATGGACCCAATGACAACTTTCACTTGGAGAACAGTCATGTGATGCCTGCCATGATGCGCAAGGTATATTTGGCAAAACTAATTCATGAGGATAACTGGGAAGCCATTCGGGTGGACATGAACAAGCGACCGATTAATCCTGTTAAGGCTTTGGCAGAGCAGATAGGAAAAGACAATGTTGATGGCGAGTGTAGTAATGAACGCATTTTGCAGGCATTGGCTTTCTATGGCATCGAAGATAACCGTGTTACCCTTTGGGGAACAGGCTCGCCACTGCGCGAGTTCCTTTGGAGTGAGGATATGGCAGATGCTTCGGTACACATCCTCCTCAACGTAGATTTTAAGGATATCATCGGCATAGACAAGTATTCGAGCGTGTTTTACGGCACTGCTACCGACGGTGAGGTAAATCGCAACAATAGCGAGGGACGTGGCGGTGCTATTCCCTCCCTTGGCGAGATACGCAACTGTCATATCAACATAGGTACGGGAAAAGAGCTGACCATCAAGCAACTCTCCGAACTCATTGTGCGAACCGTTGGCTTTACGGGAACCATTGTGTGGGATGAAAGCAAACCCGATGGTACTCCGCGCAAACTCATCGATGTTTCTAAGCTCCACTCTTTAGGTTGGACGCACAAGGTGGAAATTGAAGACGGCGTACAGAAGTTATACGATTGGTACAAGCAGTCGCTGCAAGGATAAAGGTGTAAACAATAAAGATTACACCTATTATATATATAGGTTTCATCTACGTGACGGACAGTCGTTTTAATTTTAATTGAGAATTACACCGAATAGGATGAATGAAGTTAACAAGCAGTTAACCATCGCCGTAGCTGGCACGGGTTATGTAGGCTTAAGTATCGCTACGTTGCTCAGTCAGCATCATCATGTCTTGGCTGTTGACGTGGTGCAAGAGAAGGTTGACAAGATTAACCGGCGGGAATCTCCCATCAGCGATGAATACATAGAAAAGTTCTTTGCCGAGAAACAACTGGACCTGCAAGCAACTCTTGATGGTGAAACAGCGTATAGGCAGGCCGACTTCGTGGTGATTACCACGCCAACCAACTACGACCCTGTGAAAAACTTCTTCGACACGTCACATGTGGAAGAGGTCATCGAACTGGTGATGAAGGTAAATCCTCATGCCATCATGGTTATTAAGAGCACGGTGCCTGTGGGGTATACGGCGAGCGTCAGTGAGAAATACAGTTGTGGAAACATCCTTTTTGCCCCAGAGTTCTTGCGTGAGAGCAAGGCTCTGTATGATAATCTCTATCCCAGCAGAATCATCATTGGCAGGCCAGCGGGGAATGAAAAGTTAAAGCAGGCAGCACACGCTTTTTCCTCGCTGCTTCAGCAAGGCGCAATGAAAGAGAATATCGACACGTTGTTTATGGGAACCACCGAGGCTGAGGCCGTAAAACTGTTTGCTAACACTTATTTGGCACTTCGCGTGAGTTTCTTTAACGAGTTGGATACATACGCAGAGATGAAAAACCTCTCCACCAAGGATATTATTCAAGGAGTAGGGCTTGACCCACGCATAGGGTCGTTCTACAACAATCCCTCGTTTGGATATGGTGGCTACTGTCTACCCAAGGACACCAAACAACTTTTGGCCAACTATGAGGATGTGCCCGAAAACCTGATTGAGGCTATCGTGCAGAGTAACCGCACGCGCAAGGACTTCATTGCCGACCGTGTCTTACACAAAGCTGGCTATTACGATTATTTCAATCGAGGAGCCTTTGATGCCACCAAAGAGAAAAAATGCGTGATCGGTATCTATCGCCTCACGATGAAGAGCAACAGTGACAATTTCAGACAGAGTAGCATACAAGGTGTGATGAAGCGAATCAAGGCCAAAGGTGCCGAGGTTATTGTTTACGAGCCTACGCTTGAAGACGGTAGCACTTTCTTTGGCAGTAGGGTGGTCAATGATTTGGAAACATTCAAACAACAGTCCCAAGCCATTGTCGCCAATCGCTATGACAGGTGGTTGGATGATGTGGAAGAGAAGGTATATACAAGAGACATCTTTAAGCGAGACTGATTCGTTTATCTACTTAAAAACAGAGGAACACTTCCATTCAAATCCTTACTCATGAAAACGTATGTAAATTTTTGGCTGTTATCTTTGATGCTGTTATTTCTTGGGACGGTAGAAACTCATGCACAAAGGTTTTATTTTAAAGAGTTGTTCAAAAATTGCGAGTATAAATATGAAAAAAAACAAACTCAGAAAACATTTGGGGCTACTGATAAATTTTATAACCATCAATGGAAGTTGACAGTTGACGGCAAACTTGTTCGCTCAGGTGTGGATGTGGATTGCCTGCATGTGGGTACAGGAAACGATGCGTCTCAGCTTATCCGTTTAGAAACCACAACTCAGTTTAAGGATGTGGATTTAGTAAGAGTGTCCACAAATATAGCAAAAGGACGAAAAGGCAGAGGTTACGAAGTAAGCATGACCCTCGGTTCGGATAAAGACAAATTCAGTGATACATGTAAATACACTAAAAAGAAAGAAGACACGAATAATGACCTAAGTAATTTTTATATCACGGAGGGTAACATAAATAGTGGAACTCTTAAGGTTGAAATGGAAGGGGAAAAATATGAAAATGGAGCTATATATTTGTTTTTCATAGAAGTTGCTTCCGTTTTATCAGATCAGCACGAGCTTAAAGGCCAACATATCAAATCAGGAGAGACTTATTCTTATCAGGTGCAGCGCACGTTCGCATCTAACCATTGGAGCACCATCTGTCTGCCGTTTGATGTGAGCCAAGATGCATTAAAAGAGGCAATGGGAGAGGATTGCGCATTGCGAGAGTTTACTAAAAAGGTTGAAAACAACGTGTTGAAGTTTAAGGATGCTGTTGCGAAGTTTGAGAATGATGTTGTGATACAAGCAGGTGTTCCTTATCTCATCAAGCCAGTGGCCAAGGTCGAAAATCCTATCTTCTCAAACGTAGTTTATAAAAAGGATGTCACGCCCCAAACAGTTCAAGATGAAACTGGGAAATATGCTTTCGTCGGCACATTCGACCCAGTCAACTTAAGTGTTGATGGCTCCGATTTGTTCTTGTTGGCTAATGGCAATCTTGCCAAGCCTAAATCAGATAAGGTGAACGAAATGTATGGCATGCGTGCTTATTTCAAAATAAACGAACAATCCAGTTCTTCGGCCAAGCAGATTACTTATGCTATTGATTGCGGTAGCGACATAGTGAACGGAATACAATCACTGCGGGTACATCCTTCAACAAACAGCCAGCATATTTACAATTTACAAGGCGTAGAAGTAGGATCGAATATCCATCACTTGCCAGCAGGTGTTTATGTGATTGGTGGGAAGACGATAATAAAAAGGTGAGGAGCAAGACAAACCCATTCACCAACTCATTCTCTAATAACCATGAAACAACAACAATATACCGCTCCTGAACTGACCACCATTCATTTGGACGCGGCTGCCTACACGCTGTTAAGTACGTCTCCTATGAAACATGTCAATGATACTAATGATGTCAATATCATCGGCAACCCCGATGAAGATGATGCCCATAATGCTTGTGCCAAAGAGTTTATGTTTTTGGACGAAGATGACTTTGACGAGGGGGAATGATTACTTTCAATTTAGATGTAGATAAGATTATTTTCAGATGACAAACAAGAAAGAAAAAATTATTAATTTACCATCATCTGAATCGGCTTCCGATTTTCAATCGCAAGATACCGATGCGTTGATGGATTCGGTGGCCTCACTCGTCGAAGATAACAAGTTGAAGGCACGTAAGCCAGTGGCAAGTCGAAGAGTTAAGAAAGGACCCAAATTTACTTATCAGTTCAAAATTAAATTGAGAGGCATCACCAATCCACCCGTATGGCGGCGCGTGTTGGTACCTGCCAATTTCACTTTCTCAGGATTCCACGCCGTGATTCAAGAAGCATTCGGTTGGTGGAACGAACATCTGTATTGCTTTGGTGATAAGCCATACAGTCAGTCGCTGTATATTGCAGAGGAGGATGAAGAGGATTGGTATCGACCCGACTATGATGCCCGAAAGTTCACACTGGGAGAGTTATTCGGTGACGGAGGCATCGTAAAGAAACTTTGCTATGTCTATGATTTCGGCGACGACTGGATTCACGACATCACTCTTGAGAATGTCTTCGACGAGTATTCTGACCATGCCACCTGCATCAAAGGTAAGGGAGCCTGTCCCGAAGAAGACAGTGGCGGTGTATGGGAATACGAAGGTATGAAAGAGGACGGAGAGATTGAGGTTTCTGCATTCATTGATTTGGAAGAGATAAACAAACATGTGGAAGCCGTAAAACCAACGGGGTTTGAACCGTGGTAAGGGCGTACAATATGTCTCTCTTTCTTAATTTTACTATAGTTCAAGATTAAACACAGCAGGCGAAACTGTCTTAAGTTATTCCTTTGAGAGAGCATTAACTCTGTTAAATAGGAAATGGAAAATCAGCAACACAACAGTAAACGTATAGCAAAAAACACGGCTATCATGTATATCCGGATGTTTGTCATGTTGCTGATAGGTCTATATACCAGTCGGGTTATCCTGCAAACTTTGGGTGTGTCTGACTATGGAACCTATAATGTTGTTGGTGGAGTGGTAGCCATGTTTGGCATCTTAACATCGACACTTTCTGGATCGATTAGCAGATTTATCACTTTCGAAGTAGGTACAGGCAACAAAGAGCGGTTAAAGGACATTTTCTCAACTATTACGTTAGTTCAACTCGTCATGTCTATTGTGATAGTTGTACTCATTGAGATCTTGGGTGTTTGGTTTCTCAATGCCAAGATGAATATTCCCCCCGATAGAATGGGTGCAGCTAATTTTGTTTTACAATGTTCTATTCTTTCTTTTGTGCTTAGCATGAACACGGCTCCTTACCATGCCTCTGTCGTGGCTTACGAACGGTTTGGTCTTTTTGCTTATTTAACGATATTGGATGCCGTGTTGAAATTGGCAGTTGTTTTTGCCCTATTTCTATCTCCGTACGACAAGTTGAAGACTTATGCGGTTTTATTACTGTTTGCGACTATCTTCGTGGAGTCCATCTATGTGTTCTATTGTCGTCGCCATTTTCCGGAGTGTCGCTTTAAGCTGAAATATGACCAAGCATTATTGAAAGAAATAGGCGGATTCTCATTTTGGGGCTTATTTGGGAATGCCTCATGGATTCTCAATACACAGGGTATCAATATTTTGATTAATCTTTTTTTTGGAGTCGCTTTAAATGCAGCTCGTGGGATAGCTGTACAAGTTAATGCCATGGTAGAAGGATTTGTAAGTAACTTCATGACCGCACTTAATCCCCAAATTACGAAATCGTATGCTATTGGAGATTTTGAATATATGCAGAAATTAATTTTTACTGGTGCTAAGTATTCCTTTTTCCTCATGCTCTTTTTTAGTATACCTTTGTGTTTAGAAACAGAACAAATATTACATTTGTGGCTTCATAAAGTGCCTCAATATACTGTTCCTTTTGTCCGGTTAACATTGTTATCAACCATGGTTTTCGCTTTAGGAAATACGTTAACGACAGCACAGAATGCAACAGGAAAAATAAAAAAATATGCGCTTGTTCTAAACATCTTTACTTTTATGGAATTTCCTGCAACATATATTCTATTTAAAATGGGTTTCTCGCCTGTGTCTACCTACATAGTTCACCTCGTTCTCTATTTCTTTTTAGTTTTCGTAAAAATATCTTTGGTTAAGAGTTATATCCATATAACTTATTTTCAATACTGGAATAGTGTGTTTGTAAAAATTTCTATAGTTTCTTTTTTTGCAATTTTGTTACCTCTAACAATTTTTTTTCTGATGGATGCTTCAATCATCCGTTTACTTACTATTTGTGTTATTAGTGCAATATGTTCTTTATTTAGTATTTATTTTTTAGGAATGGGCATTCAAGAACGCCAACAAGTAAACAAGATGATAAAGAATAAAATTTTAATTCAATCATAGGCGATTCTATGATTATTTTTTTTCTATATAATATCAATAACTATATAATTTCAACATTAATAAGCATATATTGAATGACTATTTTACTAAAAGTTTGGATACAAATAAGGTATTGTTATCTATATGTTTTCAAAAATGCAATAATTCTCAATGGATATGTGGATGGTTCGACATGGCGTGGGATTCGACATCGTAATTGGGGGGATGATTTAAATTACTATCTTTTACAACTAATAACAAACCGTCCAGTTATTATTTATCAATATTTCTGGTTAGCGAAGAAACTTCGTTTAAAAAATTATCTTTGTATTGGTACGTTGCTTGATACGAAAAATTATTCTAATTCTCACACAATTGTTTGGGGAAGTGGTTGTTCAGCTATCCACCCCGAAATTCATATAGAAAAACCTGATAGAATATGCTCTGTGAGAGGAAAAAAAACGAGACAGTTATTATTAGAAAAAAAAATTTCGTGTCCAGAGAATTATGGAGACCCTGCTTTGTTACTTCCTTATTTTTATCAACCTAGAAGCCAACAAAAGAAATATAAATTAGGCATCATTCCTCATATCATAGATAAAAATCATGTTTTTGTCGAAAACTTAAGAAAGCATCATCCAGATGTTCTTATTATTGATTTAGGCAATTACCAAAAATGGACTAATGTAGTAGATCAAATATGTAGTTGCGATCAAATTGCATCGAGTTCTTTGCATGGACTTATTGTTTCAGATGCATATAATGTGCCAAACTGTTGGATTGAACTTGGCGGACAGCGGTCATTGATGGCTGGCTATTTTAAGTTTTACGATTATGCATCTTCAGTCAACCGCTCGTTTGATTATCCCTTAACTGTTAATAAAGACACTTCACTTGAAACTATTTTTAAAGAAGTGAGTAAGTGGAGAAAACCACAAATTAATATTGAGAGCGTATTACAAGCGTGTCCATTTTCTCATCGCTAACAATAAGCCCATTAGTTCTGTATCAGAGTTTCATTGACTGATACAGACCAATAAAAGAACCGTGTACCACAATTTTTATCCAATGCAAGATAATCTGTGAGGATGAATCAAAAAAATATGCCAGACGAAACAAAGTTCCGTCGAAGAATTGAACATGTTAAAACTCTTAGCCACTTTTTTGAATATTAGCTACTTCAACTTTTATATCATCATCTTATTAATGGTCTTTTCCCAAACAATCAAGTTGGGATGGGCTATTGGTGAGAGAAAACGTTAAACCTAAGAACAAATGCCGATACTTTCCGTCATCATTCCAGTGTATAATGCTGAGCGCACTTTAAGAGAGTGCGTGGATTCTGTACTTCAACAGGATGTGAAAGATTTTGAGCTTATACTTGTAGACGACGGCTCAAAAGACGCCTCGTCTGTCATCTGCGATGAATACGCATCAAAAGATAATAGGGTGAGAGTTATTCATCAACAAAATGCTGGAGTCAGTGCGGCTCGTAACAGGGGGTTAGATATTGCACAAGGAGAATGGATTACCTTTGTGGATTCGGATGATAGCATAGGTGCGCATTTCTTTGACGAGGTTGCCAATTCAACCGAAGAACTCTTACTGCGAGGATATTTCATGCATGACGAGCATGGTGAGGGGGTGGAGGAGCAATTAGTGTTGGATAATGTTCATCCACAACCAGCGTTAAGAGACTTTATCAACCAATATATCAACTATAATTTATTGCGTGGACCAGTAACTAAGTTTTATAAACGTAGCATTATAGGGGATTTGCGTTTTCTTGAAGACATGAAAGTGGGTGAGGATACATACTTTGTGTGGCTTTATTTGTCCAAAATAAAAACCTACAAAATCCTCTACTACTACTACTACTACATAACAACGAATGTGGCTTCTGATATCAAGTATCAATCATCCACCAATTATAGCATCGCTTCTCTACAACATCTTCAAAAAGCTTTTGAGTGTTTGCACAACAAACAAGGCATCAGTAAATCCAAGTTTTTGAGTTTTATAGGATATTTCAAGAAAATATCAAGTGCAGATTGGGGAGAATGTCCAAGCAAATGGTATCGCAACAAAGAAGTGCAAGCACTCTATAAGTATGTTTGGTCTGACTTGTCTCTTTTGCAGAAGCTACGTATCATTATTACTTTTATCATCATGAAGAAATGATCAAACCTTCCATATCCATCATCGTACCCATCTATAACATGCAGCACTGTATGCGCAGGTGCATTGATTCGCTGTTGTCGCAGACATTCAGAGATTATGAGCTGTTGCTCATAGATGATGGCAGCACGGACAATAGTGCAGCAATATGCGATGAATATCTTGCCAAAGATTCACGCATACAGGTATATCACAAGCCCAATGGCGGTTTGAGCGATGCTCGCAACTATGGGCTTCAACATGCAAAAGGCAAGTACACCATCTTTGCAGATCCTGATGATTATGTAGACGACAAAGGGTTGGACTGGCTGTACGAAACTGCAGAACGAGCGCAGGCGGACATCACCATTTGTGACCTTTATCGGGAAGACGAGTATTCACGGCATTACGTGAGTCAACAACCTTCTGAACTTAAGCCTGAAATCATTTTGCAGGAATTGTTCTGGAAAATAGGTGGCTTTACGGTAAACAAGTTGATTCGCCGAGACCTATACCAACGCTTTGATATTCAATACCCCAAGAGAATCTATGGGTGTGAAGATCAGTATGTCATGGCGCAATTCTTGCTGCATGACATTAAGGTAGCATACGTTCCCGTTGCATTCTATCACTATATGTATAATCCCACTTCGTTAACACGTCATTACGATGAGGGAACCTACGAAATGGACGTTCACATTCTTCAGATGTTCACAAACTTGCTCCAAGGTACAAATGCTTTGGAGATAGCACAGAAGAGCAAACGCCAGGCTATCTTCTCTCGGGCTTTTTGGAATGGCGGCAATTATTATAGTTCTTCGCTTTTTAAGAAGCGGTTTGTATCTTATCGGTCGCAGGTGATGAGTCTCAATGAACCTTTGGTGGTACGTTGGGCAATGTATATAGCATGTCTTGGATTTTATAAAATAGCCAACAAGTTTGTCTTTATTCTTTTCCGCTTGAAAAGAAAGGTTAAAAACGTGAGAGCTTGTATTAAAAATGAAAATAAAATATAGCTATGATACCTAAAATTATACATTATTGTTGGTTTGGAGGAAATCCGCTTCCTAAATTAGCTGTGCGCTGTATTGAGTCATGGAAGAAGTATCTACCAGACTACGAGATTAAAGAGTGGAACGAGCAAAACTTCGATGTCAAGATGGTAGCCTATACCCGTGAGGCTTATCAGGAGAAGAAATATGCTTACGTCAGCGACTATGCCCGATTATGGATATTATATCAATATGGTGGCATTTATTTTGATACGGACGTAGAGGTGATTCGTCCCATGAATGATATTTTGGAAAGAGGACCTTTTATGGGATGTGAGAAAAATGCGTCAGATTTAGGACGGTATCCTGATGTTAATCCTGGTGTTGGTTTGTGTTGTTATCCACATGATCTTTTTATTGGTGATTTGTTGATGATATATCACAAAATGAGTTTTGAAAGTGAAAATAAAAGCAGGAACAAGGGCATCTATAAGACCATTGTCAGCTATACAACGGATTTGTTGGTGACAAAGGGTTTGCAAAATGTGGACGGCATACAGCAGATAGCAGGTTATACCATCTATCCAAAGGACTATTTTAATCCGTTGGAGCACGTCAACCAATTGAAAATAACCGAAAATACAAGGACAATACATCATTATGCTGCCACATGGGCACCTTTGTGGGTGAAGATATTCCGAAAGGTAGTTCGGTTATTAGGCCCAAAAATGTACAGTTTCATTTTAAGGATACAAGGTAAATAAGCGGCATGTTAGTTTATATCATATTGGCTCTCTTCGTTGGAGTTTTTGCGCTTCAAGAGAATGGCGTTGTTAGCAAGAAAACAAGGAAACATTTTTATTTTTCTTTACTTGTTTTTCTGCTGATAGTTGGATTGCGTTATCGGCATGGTGATTACGTCACTTACGAAATGGGATATAATGAAGACATTGATGTGGGAGGTGATGCAGGTTATTTCCAGTTGCAGCAGTGGTTTCATCATATAGGTGCCTCTTTTCAGTTTTTTGTCTTTGTTATTACTCTTTTTAGCGTATTTGCTTTTAGGAAAATTTTGAGTGTTAGTTGTTGGCCACTATTTGGCATGGCAGTTATTCTGGGTAAAATATTTACACTCTATGCCATGTCAGGAATCAGACAATATGTAGCTATGGCCTTGTGTTGGTGGGCTCTTTATGAATTGTTGGCTAATAAGAGAAAGATTCACTTCTTTGTCATGTTGTTTTTGGCTTATACGCTACATGGTAGTGCGTTGATACTGTTGCCAGTGTATTTTTTTAGAGAGCGAAAATTTACTTTTCAGGCAGCCTTCTTCATATTATTGGCCTCTGCAATTGTAGGACGTTTCTCCATGACTTTTTTTGCAACCGCTTCCGACATGAGTGACTTGATAAGTGATAGGTTAGGGAGCTATGTCTCACAGAGCCAAGAAGGTGCAAAGGGAATGGGTATGAACCTGCTCAACTATTTTGAGAATTTTTTGTTCTTGGCGTTGGCTTTATTCGCACGTAAAAAAGCCTTGGGTAAAATTCCGTATTACGATTTATTCCTTTACATGTTCGTGATTTATTGCGGATTCCTCATTGCAGGAAAGGATGTCGGAATTATCAAACGTCTGCGCGACTATTATGTCATAGCTTACGCTTTTATTGTACCAGGTTATTTTTATTTAATCAAGAGCAAACGCTATTTTCAGTTGTCTCGCGTTGTTATGGTTGCTTATTTTATATTCCTGATGTTCAGGTCTCTTTTTGTTTATGATGCACCTCTTCCTCCTAACGTCTATGAACGAATGATTCCTTATCACAGTATATTTCAGAAGCCATGAATGTTTTAATTGTTGTTGCGCATTTGCGTAAAGGAGGACCTGTAGATGTGGTGTTTAACCTGTGTCGTAAAATTATGGAGAGGAAAGACATTCGTTTAAGCGTCGTCACCTTGCGCAAAGAAACGAATACCAGTAAACTATCCGATTTTACTGACTTGGGTATAGGTGTAGACTCATTAGACAGTTCTTACCTTGATTGTGAATTGCGAACAAGGGTTGTAGCTCGGAAACTCAGCGAGATTGTCCGACAAAAAAAAATAGACATCGTTCATTGTCATACGTACCATCCAGTGTTAGTAGGTGCCAAATTAAAGGGTGTGAAGTTGGTCGCAACACTACATAATAGGGCTGATGAAGATTTTGTCAATGTTTATGGAAAGATAATTGGTGGATATATGATCAGACGTTATTATCGCGTATTAAGGCAGTTTGACAAAAATATTGCCGTGTCAGAAAGTGCGGCTGAATTTTATGAAAGAAAACTCTCCAATGTAAGCTATGTCAACAATGGGGTAGATGTTGATAAATTTAGCGTGATTAGTAAGGAAGCACAACAACAGCTACGATTAAAATGTCACCTGCCGATGCAAGCCATTATTCTCGTATCATCGGGTAGAATAGAAAGAGAAAAGCGATATGAAGAGTTGCTACAATGGTTTAGCGTGTTCTCACATACGAACCCTAACTATATATTATTGATATTAGGTGATGGTAGTAGAATGGATGCTTGTAAAGCTATGGCAAATGACAAAGTGGTGTTTACTGGTCGTGTGTCAAATGTTATAGATTATTTGCAATGCGCTGACTATTACATTAGTAACTCGCAGAGTGAAGGTATGAGTATGGCAGTATGCGAGGGTATGAGTTGCGGATTGTTTCCTATCCTTTCGGATATTCCCGCACACCGAAACGTAGCTGAAGGTATAGGTGGTGTGTTTTTCCCCCATCCAACGAATATTTGCATGGAAGAAATCGTTCAGCACCACACCAATCCCTATGTTATTCATCATTTTATAGAACAAAACTTTTCTATTGATGTCATGGTACAGGGATATGTTCAAGCATATTATGATGTGATGAAGCGTTCATAAACTGAAGTTAAGAACTGCCATGTTGTTTTAAACTCTTCAGAAAAAACTTTAGTATCATCTCTTTGAATAACCGCATGCCCATTGTTACAGTTTTTACTTCCACATATAATCGTGCTTATTCATTGCCAAGATTGTATGAGAGTTTAATACATCAGACCTACACAGATTTTGAATGGTTAATTATTGATGACGGCAGTATAGATAATACAAAAAGATTGGTACAGCAGTGGGTACAGGAGCAGAAGATAGCGATACGGTATTATCATCAGGCAAATGGTGGTAAGCACAGAGCAATCAATCGTGGAGTAGAGCTGGCACATGGTGAGTTGTTCTTTATCGTTGATAGTGATGACTACCTTCCCACTGACAGCCTTGCCATTTTGGTTGACTATTATCAGCAAATAAAAGACAACAACAGGTTTGCTGGTGTTGCAGGTATGCGGGCATACCCTCATGGCGAACGAATTTGTAAACGATTCACTACAGATGTGTTGGATGCTGACAGTGTAACGTTTCGGCAGAAACATAAAATGCGTGGCGATATTGCCGAAGCTTTCAAGACGGATGTACTGCGTAAGTATCCTTTTCCAGAATTTACTGGCGAGAAGTTCGTTACCGAGGATGTGGTATTCAACGAGATAGCTAAGACATATTTGTTGAGACATTTTAATGCCAACATTTATATTTGCCAGTATTTAGAGGACGGATTATCACATCATCTTCGACAGCTACATCGTCAGTCGCCACAAGGAACCATGCTGTATTATTCACATCAGATGTGTGATGAACGCTTTGGTGTGCAACGGCATGTGCTTGATGCCATTAGCTTTTGGAGATACCTCGTTTGTTATCATGGCAAGAAGTCGCGGCTTCCTTGGTGGTGCTACCTACTTAAACCTGTTGGTTACCTTTTTTACCTGTACGATGTTCTGAAGCAACAGAAGGTTGAGGAGAAATAACCCCGTGCTTGCCCATTGTTATAAGGTGTGTCGCATCGGAGTTTCACGGAT
>JBNPOM010000041.1:0-28582 GCA_050315175.1 Prevotella sp. SGI.027 | reverse complement strand
AAATTAGAATACGATAAAGAAATCATCCAGAAAATAAGAAAAAAAGAAAATGGCTGACGCTTACTTCTGGCATCCTGTTCTTGTCCTTCTTAGGTATCATAGTCTCATTCTTGACATATTCACCCATCACGCTACTTTGGAGCATCATCATCTTTGTTGTTGATTTGTTCGTTCATCTGGCTATTGTTGGTAAGATAAACTACTTGGAACAAGAGGGAGGCATGGACATGTTCACCGGCACGGGGTTTCCCGATTGAGCCCGTTTCCGTTTCGCAAGCTACCTTTGCGCTTGTTGTGTAGACAGACGCAAACCAAGAACATCAACGACAATCGTGGACACAAACATCATCAAAACTCACACGGGATGTAAGACTTCCAAGACTAAAACAACATTTAGTGGCTGTCCATGCCATTGCTGTCGTGTCAAATTATGATTGGTACAGATTCATGGTAAACCTCAACAAAGCATATCCGACAAAGGACATGGATTTATTTCTTGACTTCGGGGACTAATAATTTGAATACAAACTAAAAAAATAGCAGAAGAAGTTGTTATATATAGAAACTTTTACTACTTTTGCAGTATGAGACGAATAAGAACATACGGTGGCTATTTTCAGGCATTCATGCAGACACTTGATGAGAAAGTACAGCGAAAGATAGACTACGCCTTGCAGCTACTTAAAACGCAGGAAAGACTTTCGTCAAAGTTTGTCAAAGTAATCCGAGATGGATTGTTTGAATTGCGAATTGAATACGAGAGCAATATCTACCGTGTATTCTTCATTTTTGACAACGGACAAATCGTGGTGCTGTTCAACGGCTTTCAAAAAAAGACACAGAAAACACCCAGACAAGAAATAGAAAAAGCACTAAAGATAAAGGAGGCATATTATGAAGACAAACAACCACAAGATTGAAGACTACGACCTCGTGCTGGATGCAAAATACGGCAAGGAGGGTACACCGCAACGTTTACAGTTTGAAAATGAGGCAAAGGCTTTTTATGCTTCGCAAGTGCTTTTACAAGCACGCAAGGAAGCAAAAATGACGCAAACCGAATTGGCAGAAAAAGCAGGCACGACCAAGTCATACATATCAAAAATAGAAAACGGATTGATTGAGCCTGGAGTAGGACTATTCTTCCGCCTTGTCAACGCTCTCGGGTTGCGCATAGACATATCAAAACCAATAGGATAGTTACATCAATAGGCTTCAATATGATGACCAGTCATGATATACAAAGCAAGTTTGTTCAAATTATTAGTTTTAATCATATAACATTTATACAACATTTACTTGCTACTTTCCATTTTTGAAAGTTACTTTTGAAAGTTGCTTGTCATAAAAGCAACAAGCGGAAAGCCTTTACTTATCGGGCTTTCCGCTTGTTTGTGTGGTGGGTGGCAGGTGGGACTCGAACCCACGACATTCAGAACCACAATCTGACGCTCTAACCAACTGAACTACGGCCACCATGTATAAAAAACTTGCCTCCTCACTTGGAAGCGAGTGCAAAGATAAGGGATTTATTTGATCCTACCAAACAAATCCCCTATTTTTTATCTATAATCTACTTTGCCGGTGTTGCCGGAGCTTTCTGAGCTGCGGGTGCAGACTGTGTTCCCTGTGTAGCAGGTGCTGCTTGTCCATCAGCTGCCGGAGCTTGTTGCTGACTGGCACCAAATCCAGGCGTTGTATTCGGGTTGGTGGTCTGTGTTTCCGTTGCGGTCTTCTCCATTACACTCTGACTGCTGGCTGAGTGAGGAGCCACATAGGCGCATGCTACGCTCAAGACAACCATTGCGATGGCCAAACCCCAGGTAGCTTTTTCGATGACGTCGGTCGTTTTTCTAACACCCATGATGGCGTTTGAAGATGAGAAGTTGGAAGCTAAACCGCCTCCTTTTGACTCTTGGATCAATACGATTCCCACCATCAACAAGGACGCAAGAACGATGAGTCCAACGAATAATGTGTACATCATTTTCTTATCTGTTTATTTTATTGTTTAATATTAATTTCTCTAAAAAACGTAATTGGTCTGCAAAGTAACTATTTTTTTTTGGATAATTCAAATTTAATCGCTGAATTATTTCCAATGCCTGTTCATATCTCCCCTGCTTGATGTATATTTTGGCCAGTGTCTCGGTGAAGTATCCCTCATCCGGTTCACTGTTTTCGTTTTCCTCTTGCAATTCTGGAAGATATTCGGGCGTGTCGCTCAATTGGATGCGTCCATCGCCACTTTTCTCAATAAAGCTGTCAATGAGTTCCTGACCTTTGAGGTGTAGTGAGGGTGACGCATCCTTCTGCTCCTCGCTATTTTCCACCTCCATGAGATAAGCCACATAGTCAACGGCGGCATCGGCTGGTGTAGGCTTGCGCTTCTTGTTGGTCTCCCCTTCATCGGCTGGAATGGTTTCAAGGAAGTTATCGATTAGTGAGATGGTACGGTCGTCATCCACAGGTTGACTTTGTGGATTCTGTTTATCCTTGTCCGCCCGTTTGAGTTGATAGTGAGCCGCCTCGATGAGGTTGAAGAGTACCTTCCGGTCGGTGAGATAGATGGCGGCTCGTCGCAGTTCTTCATCAAACGAGGAATCGTGCAGAAGATACAGGTTTTGCAACATTAGCAACCTTGCCGTCTGATAATATGGGTGAAGGGCAAGCAGACTTCTCAGATCATAGAGCGTCTCCTTGTCCATCGTTTCTGGATGTTGTATCAGTCGAGTCAGATCCATCTGTAGGTTGTTGATTGCTTGATGTTACCAGTTGGCTACGGTCGCATTGAAAATTTGGTCTGCAAGATCTTTCACCATCTGCGACACCAATTCTTCCTGCACTGAGCTCAGGTTCTGCGTTGTCTCGTACGACTTGGCAGATGAGAACTGTCTTTCAAAGTCTTCCGTATGGTTGACGTTGTTGGTGAAGCGCACGTTCACCGTGAGGGTCAGTTCGGTTTGCGCCGAATGTCCTTCGCTGGAAACCGACTTGTTGCGCTGCGTGTACGACACAATTTCGCCTTCTATCTTCAGGTCACCATTACGCCTCACCTGCTGTAGACGGGTGTGGTTGGCGAAAACGTCTTTCAGTTCGTTGTTAAACATCGGCCCCATCGGTCCCCACACATAACTACTTCGTATGGGGAAGTCTACGATTTGGATGCTCTTGGTCTTGGTATAATCGATGCTGGCACCATTAAACTTATAGCTGATTGAGCAAGCCATGAGCACACAGCTTACAACAAGACTGATGATAAGGATGCCGCGTGTGTGGTGATATCTTCTTGTTGCCATACCGTCAACTCTTGTCCAGTCCATATTGTTTAATTCTTCTATACAGCGTACGGTCAGAAATGCCGAGTTCCTGTGCGGCTTTCTTGCGGTTGCCGCCATTACGTTCGAGAGCCTTCTCCACCATTTTCCGCCCAAGGTCGTTCAAGTTCAGACTCTCTGGGGCGGTCACTTCCTCCACGATGACGTCCTCTGGGTCGGCCGATGGCCGTACGGTTGTCAGCGGTGCAGTCACTTGAGGCTGATGGGGAATATTGGTGTATCCCGCCAACTTATTATCCAATGCATGCACCTGTCCTTGATAAGCCACACCAACACTGTGCTGTTGCGCCTCATCGAGTTGCTTTCTGAGACTGTTCAAATCCCGTCGTAAGTCACTCACGTTGCCTCTTAGTTCGTATAATATTTTATACAGTATCTCGCGCTCACTCTCGTAGCTGTGCGATCCTTGTGGCGAGATGGGTGCCAGTTGCGTGCTTTCGGGGTCGCGTGGGATGAACTGCTGCAACAGCTGTGCGTTGATTTCCCTGTCTTTCACCAACACCGACATCTGCTCGGTGATATTCTTCAGCTGCCGCACGTTGCCTGGCCACTTATAACTCAGCATCAGTTGCTTGGCGTCTTCGGTGAGACTAATCTTTGGCAGTCGATATTTCTCGGCCATCTGCATCGAGAACAAGCGGAACAGCAAGAGCACGTCTTCCCCACGATCGCGTAGGGGAGGCATCTTGATGGGGATGGTGTTGAGACGGTAATACAAGTCTTCCCTGAACCTTCCCACGCTGATAGCCTTCGTCATATTCACGTTGGTGGCTGCCACGATACGCACATCAGTCTTGCGAACCTCTTGTCCGCCCACGCGAATATATTCGCCGGTTTCCAGCACACGCAGCAAGCGAGCCTGCGTAGCCAGTGGCAATTCGCCCACCTCATCCATGAAGATGGTGCCTTTGTTGGCTATGCCGAAATAGCCTTCGCTCTCGCCAATGGCGCCAGTAAACGATCCTTTCTCGTGTCCGAACAATTCACTGTCGATGGTTCCTTCAGGGATAGAGCCACAGTTGATTGCAAAATACCGCTCTCGTCTTCGGGGTGAATGATCGTGAATGACGCGCGGAACGATTTCTTTTCCTACGCCACTCTCCCCAATGATTAAGACCGACAGGTCAGTGGGTGCGACCTGAAGGGCCACATCCAGCGCATGGTTCAGCCCGTCGGAGTTGCCAACAATGCTGTAACGCTGCTTTACTTTCTGCAATTCTGATGTGTTCATTGGTTGACAAAATTAAACAATTTATTCGAGATAGCCGCAAGGATGACTGAGTTTTTACGTGCGGTCGTTCCACCTTATTATATAGCAATCATCAGTCTGCCCCTCCATCTGGTGGGTTAAGGATTGCCTTTCTCCGGAGCCTGACCCTTCCGTTCGTTGATCTTGATGAGCAACAGTCCGATACCCGTCCACACCAACTCACGCAGTCTGACCAGCAGAGCCACGAAAATACCCGCGCTGGCCGTCATGCCTAAGGCCGATACTGACATCAGGAAGCCGCCCTCGCGACCACCCAATTGCAGGGGCATGAAGAACAACAAGTTGGCAAACAGCGATGTGAACGCCAAAACCAGCACACAATGCAGATAGTCTACATGTGGCATCAACACCATGAGGATGAACATCACCTCCAGTGCCGACAAGAACCTACATGCCATTTCCAACCCCACGGCCGACAAGAAAGTCTTGGGATTTTGCTGGTGCAAGGCCGCAATTTGTCGGTCTACGGTGTCCAGTTGCTGCCTATGCTTTTCCACGAAAGGCTGTGCCCACTTCTTAACAAAGGGTATGTGGCGCAGTACATTCATCATACGTACTGCCAATCCCTTTTGATACCCCACCAGAAAGAACCAGATGCCCAGTCCACAAAACACAGCTGCGGCAGCCAACAACAGCCCCATCTTAACGGACATGGGCTGCGTGAGCAGGTACAGCACGATGCAGACAGCCCAGAAACAGAAATGGGTGAAGATGTGCGTCATCACATATAGAATCACCGATGACGACGCTCGCTCGGCTCCAATCCGTGGTGATAGTTCCATAATGCGGTAAGGCTCGCCACCCATCAGGCCACCAGGAGTGGCGTAGTTGAGTGCGAACCCCGACACGGTAATTTTGTAGAGCCACCAAAAGCCCACCTTCTTCACAGGCTTCCGAGCTGCGTCGACATCACCATTTGTCAGTTCTTGCGGTGGATAGACGGACTCACTGCTTCGGATGATTAGGTACCAAGCTGCGGTATTGAAGACATACAACACCGCCCACAGGGCTACAATGGCAAAAAACCAATAGCCTGCATGGGTCAACCCGTTCCACACTTCTGCGAAATCGAGTTGGGTAATCATGATGACGAGAATGACTATCCCAAAAATGAAGAAGCCATTCTGATATTTACTTTTCATCTTTCCTTGGCTGACTACCCTGCTGCTCGCCCCTCGCCTGACGCTTGGACACATTGAATCGACTCTTGTCACGTTCCTCGCGACGCTCATGATAGAGCTTGGGAAGCGGATTCTTCAACGGCTCATCATAACTGAGTCGATTGCGGTAGATGTCGATAGCCAGATAAACGGCTTTCCTGAACGGATTCTCGTTGACGATGCCTTGACCGGGCACCTCGAACATTGGTGTATAATTGGTTTTGGTGCATACGATGGGCAGGTTGGCGATGGCACTCACACCCTCTTCCAGCGACAGCGTCTTAAAAGGCAACATGGCCTGGTCGTGATACATGGCCAAGATGCCATCGAACGTATCATAGTCGTTGGAGCCAAAGAACGTCTCGGCCGCATAAGGACCAAAAGCACACATGCCTGCATCCGAGAGCTTGGCAACGGCTGGACGGATGATTTCCTGCTCCTCTGCCCCATCGGCCTTTGGATTGAGGCCCAGTACTGCAATACGCGGGTTGGCTACACGCAAATCTCGCTTTAAGGTGAGGTACAGGATAGCTGACTTGTGAACGATATTTTCCAACGTGATGCTTTCCATGGCCGCTTTCAGGGGTTGATCGTCGGCCACCATGGCCACATGCATGAAGTCGTTCAGGTACAATGTGGTGGTTTTCTTCCCCTCTCCCAAACAAGTCTGGAGATAGTTTTCCAAGCTATCGAATGTGAGGTTGCCAAACTTAATGCCACCGGCGCTCATGGGAGCTGCCACCAGCACGTCGTAAACCCCTTCCCGATAATCGGTCATGGCACGGTCGAGGGCACGCACTGCCGCCTGTCCCGACTCTTCCGTAGCGATTCCCAACTCCACTTTCACCTCGTCATCAAAGCAGGTCATCAGGTTGATGCGACCGTCGCACACCTCATCAGCCGTGTTGATGATGCTGAAGTTGGCCTGGATGTCCAGCGCCTTTCGGTGGTAAGCAGCAATCTTGGGCGACCCATAGATGATAGGCGTGCAGATCTCTAACATCTCTGGAGCTGCGAAAGTTTTAAAAATTAGTTCATATCCGATACCGTTCGTATCACCGTGTGTAAGGGCCACACGAATTTTTCTGTTGTTCATAAGAGAATTTGTCTATATATCATGGGGGCCATGAGTGACGGCTGTAGCCTGTCTTCTCTCCCCCTATCTTTATTTTCGTTTCACGGTCATCAGTACCGCTTCCATCTCACGCATCTTGTTTCGTTTGCCCATTTCGGGTGCATAGACGAAGCCATCGAGTACCAGTGTCTTGCCAGCTACGCTGTCTTTGACGACGCGTCTCACCAACGGACCGGCCATGGCGTCGCCCACCATCTCCCACAGTCCACGCTGCAGTCGGCACGACTGTCCGCCGAATCTGACGTTTTCTTGTGTCATGGAGCGGGCCACGGTGCGCATGTACATGCGGTCGGTCTCGCCTTTTATGTTCGCTCTCAGCACGCTGTCCATGCGTTCAAACGGCTGATCATCAATTCCGCTGAGTGTGTAGACGCACAAGTTCTGCATGCCCTGCGCCGCATTGTTGGACACCCAGAGGAAGTCTTTGCCCACCTTGTTGTAGGTCATGTCCGCAGGCAACAGCACGGTATGGTGGAACATCGAGTCGATGAGCCTTTCGTTCCGTACGGAATGCTTTCGCTGGAGCTGAAGAATGGCCGACAAATATTCGTTGGTCACCAGCAACTGCCTCACCTGTTGTTGGTTCGTGGCGATGAATTGCTTCAGGTCGTTGGCCGACCCCACGTCAACATTTACAATCAATTGCGGCTGCGCATGGCGGTCGCGTTCGATGTGGAGCGAGGGTTTTCCAAGCCATTTTCGGTTCCACCTCACCACCACGACATTGCGCGCCAGCAACAGCTTTCCCTTGAAGCGAGCAGAATCAACCTGTCGAACGTCGAACATTGGCTCACTTTGTGGCAGTGCCGGCATCGGTACCGACAACATGTGGCACACCAAACTGTCTACATCGCCAACCACCAGTACCTCGTAAGGGCGCGCCGAGGCAGGGGGCAGCGGGCGTTGTTGCTGCCGGCAGGCTGTCAAGAGCAGCATGGCGGCAAGGCCAACTACCCAACTAAGCCTACTCATGCGCCAGTTTTTTTAGCCGTACTCAACAGGCCACAGGCCGCGAAAATGTCCTGCCCACGACTGGCCCGGATGGTGGTGAAGACGCCATGCGACGTGAGGTAGTTGCGAAAGTTTTCCATCTTCTGCTCGTCGGCACCTTTCAGTGGCACGTTCGGAATCTGATGGAAGCGTATCAAGTTGACGCGGCAGTCCAGTCCACGCAGCAGGTCAATAATTCTGCGGGCGTGCATCGGCGTGTCGTTAAGTCCGCCAAAGACGATGTATTCGAACGACAACCGGCGCTGGTGAGCAAAGTCGTAGCCGCGCAATAGGTCAACAATCTGCTCGATGGGCATACCTTTCTCGGCGGGCATCAGCATGCTGCGCTGTTCGGGCAGGGCCGAATGCAGACTGATGGCCACATGACAATCGCTCTCATCCAGAAAGCGTTTTAGCTTGCCTTTCACGCCCACACTGCTCACAGTGATGCGCTTGGGGCTCCAGGCGAAACCGTAATCGGCGGTCATCACCTGTGTCACCCTCAGCACGTTGTCCAAATTATCCATCGGCTCACCCTGCCCCATGAACACGATGTTGGT
Organism: Prevotella sp. SGI.027; assembly: GCA_050315175.1. Classification (GTDB taxonomy): domain Bacteria; phylum Bacteroidota; class Bacteroidia; order Bacteroidales; family Bacteroidaceae; genus Prevotella. Next base: position 20,129 of record JBNPOM010000041.1, on the reverse strand, counting down.
CAGTCTGTTGCGTTCGGGTAGTGAGTACACTTGATTGAGAATATCGGCATGGGTCAGATTCCCTTCAAACCCCTGCTTGCCAGTCTGACAGAACAGGCAGTTCATCTTGCATCCCACCTGACAGGACACACACAAGGTGGCACGGTCATCATCGGGGATGAACACCGTCTCGACAAACTTTCCCGAAGCGGTTGGAAACAGATATTTGATGGTTCCGTCTTTCGAATACTGTGCGTCGATGTGCGCCATGCAGCCAACTTCATATTCTTCGGCCAGCCGCTCACGATTCGTCTTTGAGATGTCGGTCATCTCGTCGATGCTCGTCACCTGCCGCTGGTAGAGCCATTTAGCCATCTGTCCGCCTGCGAACGAAGGCATTCCCAACGCCTGAGCCTCCTCTTTGAGTTCGCTCAGCGTCATTCCCAACAGCTTTTTCTTACCAGTTTCCATTTTTGATCTTGTTTATTGATTCGCCGCCTGTGTTTTGCAGAAGACCAGCATCGCCTCAGCAAAGTAAGCAATACTTGCTTTGCCTTCGGCTTGCACCGTCCTTGCAAAGGTACACAAAAACCCTCGAACATCCTACACCTATTACATAAAAACAAGATTTACAACCCAGATTAACGTAAAAATAGCTGCGTTTTCTGCGAATTCAATGTGACTAAACAGCCAAAGAACAAAATCTCTCAAAGATAAAAAATCGAAGATGGCAGATGACGTTTGGTTATACTATCCATCAAGTGAAACCGTTTTTTGCGCGGATAGTGATATATCATAGCCCAATAAATTGTCCTTATTTTTTATCAATTTTATGGCCTAAAACGCCCTATAAAAAATCACAAAATAGAAAAAATCAATAGGCTTACCAGGAGCAAAAGTACGATTTGGGAGACCAAAATTAACGTTTTCAACTTCAAAAGGGGCATTTTAATGGTTAAAAAGCATTGGATTAGAAGCACAACAAGCATGGTATTGAGCCGCAAAAGCATGTGAATTGAATGCCAATAACTATGCTTTTAACGAAAAAGTGCGTGAAAAACAGAGGACGGATGATAGCAAAACAACATAACACATTGACTTACAACAATATCCTAAAATCACTCATATTTCTCGTATTTGCGCCTTACTGCCCGTTTGTTGGCAAAAACGCTAAATATAGAGAGGTTGATTGTCAAGAATATTCATCATCCAACACGGTGATGATTCACAAACGGATGCCGTCAACTCAACACTTCATTCATAGTCAGAAAGGCGGACGGTAAAAAAGTAGGTTGTTCATTTCTTTTTGTGGGCTTTTTGCACTATCTTTGCATAAAACAGGCAGCACCTCAGCAATTCAAACGCGGTTTGACTGCTTTCGGTTTGCGCTGTTTTTGCATAAGATAGGCTGCGCCTCAACAATTTCAAACAAGTGCACAGGTCTATCTCGCTCAAAGACCATATCCGTTCATGTAAAAACCAAAATAATGAGAGAAAAAATAGACTGCTTCCTACCGTGCGATGACCTCGCCGTGATGGAGAATACCCTTCATGACTTGCGACAAAGCAAGTGTGTACGACAAATTTATCTGATGGTTTCGGAACAGTTCACACAGGAAAACGAAGTTCCTCAAGACTGTTCCCTGATTCGCATCGACAGACTCACGTCATCCGAGACGATGAGAAAAGTGGCCCAACTGGCCTCTGCCGAGTATATCCTACTCAGTCTAAAAACAACGCCATTCACGCTGGGGTTTCATGCCATGGACCGATGGGTACGCGTGGCGGTTGATGCTGATGCCACCTGCGTGTACAGCGATCACTATGTCAGCGTGAACGGAAAGCGGCTGCCGCATCCCGTGATTGATTACCAGGAGGGGAGCATCCGAGATGATTTTAATTTCGGACAGCTGCTATTGCTGAAAACAGAGACCTGTAAGACATTCGCAGAACAGGCCGACAGGGGCGATTACTTGTATGCCGGATTCTACGACCTGCGCCTCTTTCTCAGCACGCAAGGTACCATCTTCCACCTCGACGAAATGCTTTATACCGAGCAAGAGGTGGACAACCGACTGAGCGGAGAAAAGCAGTTTGACTATGTGGACCCAAACAATCGGGAGGCACAAAAAGAGATGGAACACGCAGCCACAGCACACCTGACCGCCCTGGGTGCAAAGATAGACACGACAGCATATATCCGACCCGATTTTGAAGAGCAGGACTTCGAGTTCGAAGCTTCTGTAATTATCCCTGTTTTCAACCGCGAAAAGACAATTTCTGATGCTATTAAGTCAGCATTCGCACAACAAACGACATTTCCTTTCAATGTGATAGTGGTAGACAACCACTCAACAGATGGCACAACTCACATCGTGGAGGAATTGAAACGCACCCACCAACGACTGATTCATCTTATCCCCGAGCGCACTGACCTGGGCATCGGCGGTTGCTGGAACATGGCCGTGAACGACGAACGCTGCGGACGGTTTGCCGTTCAGTTGGACAGCGATGACCTGTACTCGTCGCCCCAAACGCTGCAACGCTTGATAAACGCCTTTTATGAGCAAGGGGCCGCCATGATGATAGGCAGCTACCGCCTGTGTGACTTCAATCTACAAACAATACCACCAGGCCTTATCAGTCATAGCGAATGGACAGATGAGAATGGCCCAAACAATGCTCTTCGCATCAATGGACTTGGAGCTCCAAGAGCCTTTTTCACGCCCCTGCTGCGACAGATACAGGTACCCAACACCAGCTATGGCGAAGACTATGCGCTGGGACTGCTCTTCTCACGCAAATACAAGATTGGGCGTATCTTCGAAGAGCTGTATCTCTGTCGGCGATGGAATGGCAACAGCGACCATGATTTGAGCGTGGAGAAACAGAACCGGAACAACCAATACAAAGACCGACTGCGCACATTGGAGATTCAGGCACGACGCCAAATGGTGAGCGGAAAGAGTGAAAGCATAGTGGAGAGCCAGTTGCACCGGTTCACCAACCGCCAACTGGAGGTTTGGGAAAGCGCCCATCAGCGGTTCAGAGAACTCAAACAAGTGGAGACCCGACAGCTGCTTTTGGGCGACAACAGCTTCACTATTCAGTTTAATCCAGCGCGAATGGTGTCAACGGGTGCCAAGATTGACCACAAATCGTTGGCCGCCCGCCCTTGCTTCCTCTGCGAGAAAAACCGACCGGAAGTGCAGATGACGAAGACGATTGACAAGGATTTTGAATTACTCATTAATCCTTTCCCCATCCTACCCGAACATTATACCATCCCACTTCGGAGGCATGAACCCCAACAAATAGCCCCACATTATGCGGAAATATACAAGTTGCTGGATCATTTTCCCGAGTTGATGGTGTTCTACAACGGTCCCCGATGTGGCGCATCGGCTCCCGATCATGCCCACTTCCAAGGCGGCAGCAGCGGCATCCTGCCTCTTCAGCAGGCATGGCAACGGCTTGCACACTCCTTAGAGCCTGTGATATCGCTGAGTGAAGACGACCAACTGGCTGTGGTGAAGGCATATCCGTGCCACGCCTTCGCCATCAAGTGCCGCTCGGCCAAGGCGGGTGAAAAGCTCTTCCACGAACTGTATCGGGCTCTCCCCCTGCACGAAAGGGAAACGGAACCCATGATGAACATCGTGGCTTGGCGGCAGGATGACGACTATGTTTCGGTGGTATTCCCCAGAAAGAAGCACCGCCCCGACTGTTACTTCGCCGACGGGGCAGACCAAATGCTCATCAGTCCCGGTGCCTTAGATATGGCTGGACTGATTATCACGCCCCGGAAAGAAGACTTTGAACGGCTAACGGCCGGGCAACTCGAACACATTCTAAGCGAGATGAGCATCACCCAACAGGACATGCAACATGTTTTGGACCGCCTGGCGCAAGCCTCAAGCGCCAATCAGCCCACCTTCGCAACCATAGAGAATCATCAGGAACCCAGCGTGTCGGTAGGAATCGTCAGCGCAGAGGAGATATGTTTCACACTCAACAAGCCCTATCTGGCCAAAGGTGAGGTGGTGTCGGGCGAACAAACGGTGCGCTTCCACGAGGGTGGCATCGGTTGGAACGGCAACACCTACCGTGAGTTGACGTTCACGCCCCATCAAGCTGACGCGTCGTTCACGCTCGACGACGTGACCATCGGCATCAACTTCCACTGGGAACGCAAAGAGTCGCAGACCTTCCCAGGCGTGTTACGCCTCATCGTGGACAGTGAGAAGATATGCGCCATCAACGAGCTGCCGGTAGAAACCTACCTCGAGAGCGTCATCTCCAGCGAGATGAGCGCCACGGCTTCACTTGAACTACTGAAGGCACATGCCGTCATCTCACGCAGCTGGCTGCTGGCTCAGATGGAAAAACGCCGCAACCTGAAGGAGTCGGCGAACAGCTTCTTCTCGTTCATTCGGAAAGACGACGAGCTGATTAAGTGGTACGACCGAGAAGATCACACGCTCTTTGACGTGTGCGCAGACGACCACTGTCAGCGATATCAGGGCATCACGAAGGAAACAAGTCCCAACGTGGCCACCGCCATTCGCTGCACACGAGGGCAGATTCTGATGTCGGAAAGCGAGATATGCGACGCTCGCTTTAGCAAATGTTGTGGCGGCATCAGCGAAGAATACGAATATTGCTGGGAAGATGAGCATAAACCTTATCTGGAAGCCATACGCGACAACCGTCAACAACTGGAAGGAAGAGCCGAGCCGCTCATCGACCTGACGGTGGAGAAGAATGCCGAGAAATGGATACGTTCGGCACCTGAGGCCTTCTGCCACACCACCGACAAAAAGATTCTCTCGCAGGTATTGAACGACTATGACCAAGAGACTGCCGACTTCTATCGATGGAAAATGAGCTACACCCAAACGGAGCTGAAAGCTCTCATCGAGCAGAAGACGAACATGACTTTTGGCGACATCCTGGACTTGGTGCCACTGAAGCGAGGCAAGAGCGGACGCATAGCCCGCCTGAAAATCGTTGGAAGCGAGCTGACCTTCACCATAGGCAAGGAATTAGAGATAAGAAGAACGCTGTCGGAATCGCACTTATACAGTTCAGCCTTCGTGGTTGACAAGGAGAATGTGGTTGATGGCGTACCACAAAGGTTTGTCCTCACTGGAGCTGGATGGGGTCACGGCGTGGGACTTTGTCAAATAGGTGCCGCCGTGATGGGTGAAGATGGATATGGCTACGATGAAATCTTAACCCACTATTACCATCACGCCACCATCGAGAAACTGTACGAATGACTGGGAGTAAACAGGAGTAATTGGAAGTAAGCCGGAGTTAATAGGAGTTAGTAGGAGTCGGTGGGAGTTAATGAGAGATAACGAACAAATGCTTGTTAGGTAAAGGAAAATTTCCAAACGCCCACTGCATCAGACTATATAATATAAGGTAATGTCCGATAACTCCAGTTAACTCCCACTAACTCCCCTTAACTCCCAATAACAACTTGCAGATACGAATAGCTCCAATCAACTCGGGATGAAAATGATTTGTCATCACATATTCAACTCTCCCCTGGACCTCAACAATGAAGTCAAGGTTCCCTGGAAGTGGATGCCAACGCTATACCTCTTCAAAGGTTTCACGTTTGTGATGCTTTTTATCTTTCCTCTCGTGATTTTCAAGCGAATGGGAGTCGACAACGGAGCGGCAACTTTCTTCATTGCCTGGTTGATGTTGCCAGTCGCCATGCGTCCCGTGCTATCTATCTTCGTGCAGACAGGCCACCGCAACCGCCAATGGATACTGCTTTCTGAAGCGCTAATCATCCTCTCCATGGCTGGCATGGCGTATGCCCTAAATGGTACGTGGTGGTTGGAAGGCAGCATCATGTGCCTTGGGGTGATGGCCATTGCTCATGTTTTTCACGACATTGCCATCGACAAATTCAGTCTACAGGCCATCAAACATCACCGCACTTCGTCCCTTCGTCTCTTCAAACTTACGTTCTACCTACTGTCCATGCTGGTGGTACTGGGCATCATCGTGATGATAGGTGGCAACTTGGAGGTGATAACCCGAAACATACGCAGGTCATGGAGCACGGCATGCTACTGTCTCAGTGGCATCCTTGCCGCCGTGCTACTGTGGCACATCTTCATGATTCCACAGTCGGGTGCCGCTGACAGAGAGCGAAAGATACGAGTGTCCGACATGTTCTACGCCTGCCTGAACACCAGTGCCGACCTCATCCGAACCCCGAGTTCGTGGCCGGGCATCCTCTTCCTGAGCATGTTTCTGCTGCCCTGTACGCTGCTTACGCCTGTTTCCATCTTGTTCATGCTCGACTTAGGAAGCAGCGGCGGACTGGCACTATCGCCGCAAGAGTTTGGCTATGTACAAGGAACGGTAGCCGTCTTCGGACTCATCATCGGTGGCATGCTGGGCATCTGGCTTCTCCGAAAGGTTGGATTCAGCAATGCACTCCCCCTCATGGCGTTTGCCACATGCATTCCCCCACTCTTCTACATCTATCTCAGCTATGCCCTACCAGCGAACCTCGGCTGGATAGCGTGCTGCGCGTTCATCACCCAAGTGGCCTGTGGATTCGGCTTGTGCGCCTACCTGCATTACCTTGTGTACTACAGTGAGGTGAAACGAGTGTCCACCTATGCCCTGTGCATGTCACTGGTCACCGTGTCAGTCATGATTCCCATGATGCTCTCTGGTTCGCTTCAGCAAGCCCTTGGCTACCGTCGCTTTTTCATTCTCACCACTCTTTTGGGCACCTGTACCCTCATCACATCGGCCTTGGTGATGATGGATAAAGAACTAACGGAGGGGGGAAAACAAGCAAGCTGAAAAGAAAATCATTCGACAATGAGTACATGATACGATATTTTCCGAACACAAATATTGTAAGAACAGAAAAAACATGGAAGTTTGCACCAGCTTCTTGTGCCATTGAGGTTGGTTCGAGAAATTAATCTTGTCTACACTGACCTAATCTAACGTATGAAATGACATTATCTGAATACCGCTTATATTTCAGACAGTTTTACCCGTCGTTGCTACTCTACGCCACGCGGCTGTTGGTTCATGGCGACATGGAGGACGTTGTTCAGGATGCATTTGTTGACCTGTGGCACCGACGCAATGCGATGGACGACGCGGCTCACATCAAGTCTTTCCTCTATCGGGCCGTGTACACCAAGTCGCTCAATGTCATCAAGCACAGAAGTGTGGTGAGCGGCTATGCTGCCGAGTGTAGTGCCTTGGAGATGATGCGACTTGCATATTGCGATCCCGACAGCAATCCTGTCGACATGAATCTGGAAAACCAAGAACTACGAGAGAAGATTGACGCAGCCATTGATGATCTGCCCGACAAACGAAGGCAGATATTTAAGATGAGCTATCTGCACGGCATGAGCAACAAGGAGATAGCCCAGATCATGGACATCTCCGTGCGTACGGTCGAAGCCCAGCTCTACAAGGCCTTGAAGTTTCTACGTCATCGTTTGGAGAATCTCATGCTGTTGTTATTGATGTTAATATTTGTTTATGGGTAAGTTGTTTTAGCTGCTCAGTTGTATTATATATAGGAATGGAAGAAATAAGCAACAAACTTCTCAAGAATTATCTCCTTGGCAAGTGCTCGCCAAAGGAGATGGAGCAACTCACCACGTGGGCGCGCGAGTCAGACGAGCATGCCCGGTGGCTGTTCAGGATGACTGATGCGTACCACGCCTACCGCGCGTCACACCAAATTGACGAGGCTCATGTGCAGCGGGCCGAGCTGGACTTGCTGAATCGCATAGCCAAGGAAGAGAAGGTAAGAAAACATAGAAACGGCGTGAGGTGGACAATGTATGCCGCCGCCGCGGTTCTTACCGCTTTGTTCGTCATGACTGGCCTGCACTATTGGGGTGACCGAGAGCAAATGGTACAAGTTGTGGCTCTCAACGGTGTGCGACATGTGCTACTGCCAGATAGCAGTGAGGTGTGGCTCAATGCCCATTCCACTCTTCGATACCCCAAGCATTTCAATGACGATGGTCGACAAATGGAGCTGGATGGCGAAGCTTATTTTGAAGTAAAGTCTGATGCCAGCAGACCGTTTGTGGTGAAGAATGAGTTCCTCACCACCAGTGTACTGGGAACAAGGTTCAACTTCAGCACCCGTACCACGGACAACACGGCCGAAGTAACCTTGCTGTCGGGAAAGGTGAAGGTAAGTGGCAACCATGGCGAGGGAATGATTACCCTGCGTCCCGACCAGCGAGTTGTACTCGATAAAGCCAGCCGTAGCATGGAGATTATGCAGACCTACGCGCCCGTGTCGGCCGCATGGCACAACAAAGTAATTCCCTTTACGAACATGCGCATTGACGAGATTGTCAAGGCACTTGAGGAATACTATGACGTGCGCATCGACATCTCGCCCCGCCTGCAGGACAGGTCAACCTATACGGGCGTCATCAACTGCCGTCCAACGATCGACTCGGTGCTGGCCGACCTGTCGTACTCCGTTCCGTTTGCGTTCCACCGCAAGAACGGGCGCTTGGTTCTCGTAGCAAAATAACCTTGACCGCCAGTGCTTTCCAGGCACAGGCAAACAATTAAACCAATCAATATCAAGAAGCAAGGAGAATGGCGTGCCGTTCTCCTTGTTCGCGCAAATGCACGGCACTTTCATATCAACCTTGGTAAAGACGTCTGTTATCTTTGTCCTGTTATTTTACTATAAAACAACCATTTATAATCAGCAAAATAGAAAAAATCGATAGGCAAGCGGTATGTAAAAGTACGCTGATTTTAACAAATCAGACTTCTTTTAGAACCGAAACGTTGATTTAATGGCCTTAAAAGCACCTTTTAGAGGCGCAATCAACATGCCATTGCAGCATTAAAGCATACATATTCGATGCTAATAACAATGCTTTTGCCGACAAAAAATGATAAAAATAAGAACAAAAAGAGAAGAGTTGAGCATAACATGTTCAATAACAACAAATTATCAACATCGTTCATTTTGGGCGTTTTTACCACCAACAGTGACGCTCGTTGTCTACAAGAGAAATATGAGAGGTGTTTTGTCAAGAAAAATCAGCAATTATTATCCTTCTATGCAGCATATCATCTAATTTTATACACACTGTTTGGGGAAAGTGTTTCTCGTTGCAAAAATATTGTTCTTAAATGATAGAGTCGTGATACAGATAAAGTTTTTTTGCGCTGGAGTAAGTACTTTGAAAACTTCAGTTGTAATAGTAACGTAACAACAATCAAATAGGGCAAGGCTCCGGAAGCCAGCCTAAGTCTTAATTCTAATCAATTTATAATGAACAAACATTGCTATGAAAGAGGATCCATGCTACGCAGGATTGTCTTATCCGCGGTTCTCTTAGGCTTGCCGCTGCAATGGGCAAGCGCACAGATTAACCTGACTTCTGAGCGAACGAAGTTGGAGAATATCGTGAAGAGAATCAAGTCACAGTCAAAGTACCGTTTCTTCTATAACGATTCGCTCGGTTCGGTTCGGGTGAATGCCGTTAAGCTGAGCAACGTCCCCTTGGCAACCGCCTTGGACAAGCTGTTCGCCGGAACGGGCGTGAAGTACCACATCTCGGGAGACGTCATCTATCTAACGCTCCAACAGAAGCCCCTCAAGGCCAAGCCAGCAACAGCCAATGCCAAGCCTCATGTCATATCGGGCGTGGTGACCGATGTCAATGGTGAGCCGCTTATCGGCGTAAGTGTTCTTGAGAAGAGCACAGGCCTGGGTGTGGTGACCGACATCAACGGTCACTATTCATTCGAGTCGAAGAGCGACCAACCTCTACTCGAGTTCTCGTACATAGGCTATGCCTCACAAACCGTCAAGCCTGGCGACCGCTCCAGCATCAACGTGCAGCTGATGGAAGCTGGCCAGGAACTCAATGAGGTCGTGGTGACCGCCTTGGGTATCAAGCGCGAAGAGAAGGCACTGAGCTACAACGTGCAGAAACTGGGCGGCTCAGACTTCGCCTTGAAGGAGGCCAGCGTGGCCAATGCCCTGAACGGTAAGGTGGCAGGTGTGGTTATCTCGCAGTCGGCATCGGGTATCGGTGGTTCCACCAAGGTAGTGATGCGAGGCGACAAGTCGGTCAATCCAGATGGCAACAACAACGCGCTTTATGTATTGGACGGCATTCCGCTTCCAGACCTCTTTCCGCGTAAAGGCTCAGCCTCCAATGCTCAGTATGGCGGTATGGACGACGGCGATGGCATTTCCAACATCAACATGGAGGACATTGCCGAAGTCACCGTGTTGACAGGTCCGTCGGCGGCTGCCCTGTATGGTGGTCAGGCTGCCAATGGCGTGGTGATGCTGACGACCAAGAGAGGAGGACTGAAAGATGGCAAGCCGCGCATCAGCTTCTCCAATTTTACCGACTGCTACCGACCTTTCCTACTTCCAAAGCTTCAGAACCGTTATGGAAGTCGCAGCAACGAGTTCAGCAGCTGGGGACCACGCTTGCAGAATGAGGCCAACTACAACCCTGCCGATTTCTTTCAGACAGGAGCCAGCGTTTCGAACACCGTTGGCATACAGTTTGGTAACGAGAAAAACAGCACCTATTTGTCGCTGTCGGCCTATAACGCTCATGGAGTGATACATAACAACAAGATGAACCGCTACAATGTTTCGTACAATGGTATGTATTCCATCGGTGACAAGCTGAGTCTTGGTGCCACGCTGATGTACATTGATAAAACCGCACAGAACATGCTCTCGCAGGGTGAGTATTACAACCCTATCGTTCCCATCTACCTCTTTCCACGAGGAGACCAGATAGAGAAGTACAGGTCGTATGAGCGATACGATGCCAGCAGGGGCTTCCCCTTGCAGTTCTGGCCTTACGGAGATCAGAAGCGGTCTATCCAGAATCCTTACTGGATTACCCACCGCAATTTCAACATCAACCACAACGAACGTATCATATTAGGTGGAAGCCTTAAATACGATATCCTTGACTGGCTCAATGCAACGGTACGATTCAGAACCGACCGCAACACCAAGGTCAATGAGATTAAGAACTACGCCTCTACGCTACCCCTGCTTACATCGGCATCCGACAAGGGCTCTTACCTGTTGGCCACCGACAAGTCTACACAGGATTATGGTGACCTGATTGTCAATCTTCATAAAAACTTCAATCATTGGGGGATGGTGATTAATGCCGGTGGCAGTTTCAAGAACACCAGTTTCAATTATACAGCCAACTCCAACAAGCTTGAGTTTGGTGCGCCTTTGGCCACTGTTCCCAACAAGTTTACCCTGAACAACCTTACTCCAGAGCCTCAATATCAGGAGGGAAAATCCATCAAGACCCAGGCTCTGTTTGTGAGTGCATCGTTCGATTACAAGCGCTGCATATTCTTGGATGTCACCGGGCGCAACGAATGGACTTCGTTGTTGGCCAACACCTCCAGCAAGAGCATATTCTATCCATCGGTAGGTATGTCGTTCATCCTGACCGAATGGCTCAAGGCACCCAAGTCGGTACTGTCGTTCTCCAAGTTACGCCTGTCGTATGCCAAGGTGGGCAACGTGCCGGTTTCATTGGCAGGCATCACCGTACCGTCCTATCCCATCAGCCCTGGCGGAGGCGTGAGCATCAATCCAGACCTGCCCATCAACAACCTGAAGTTCGAACAGACCAAGTCGTTCGAGATTGGTCTTAACTCACGTTTCCTGAACAACAAGATAGGCGTGGACATCACTTGGTATCACGCCAACACATACGACCAGCTCTTCAAGTTCAGAGCGCCCGAGAGCAGTGGATACAGCAACTTCTATGTAAATGCCGGAAAAGTGAGCAACCGCGGTATTGAGGCGATGGTGGATGCCGACCTCACGTTTGGAAAACTCTTGTACAAGCCCGTGCTGACCTTTACCTTCAACCGTAACCGCATCGAGGAGTTGGTGCGCAACGTGGCCAATCCTATCACTGGCGAGCTCATGAACGTAGACCATTTTGACTTGGGCGGTTTGTCCTCTTTCAGAAACTACATCAATGAGGGCGGCTCTATCGGTGACTTTTATGTGAATCATCTGGTCAAAGACATGAACGGATATACCTATGTCAATCCCAACAACATGCAGATGGCTATCGACAACACCAATCTGATATATGGCGGCAACACGTCTCCCCGCTATTCTGTGAGCCTGCGTAACAGCTTCCAATACGAAGGTTTCAACCTCTCGTTCCTGATTGACGGTCGCATAGGAGGCAGGGTGGTGTCGGTTACGCAAGCCGTTCTCGACGCTTATGGCGCATCCGAGCGTAGTGCCTTGGCAAGAGACCGCGGCGGTGTAAGCGTGAACGGCATGATGATGGATGCCGAAACCTACTATCGGCAGATAGGAGGAGGATCGGGCGTGTTGTCCAACTATGTGTACGATGCCACCAACATCCGTCTGAGAGAGGTATCACTGGGCTATACCTTCTCCAACAAATGGTTTGGCAATGCCATCAAGGACCTCACGGTTTCGGTGACGGGTCGCAATCTCTGGATGATCTACAACAAAGCACCTTTTGACCCACAACTCACATCATCGGTAGGAACGTTCTATCAGGGAGTTGACTATTTCCTGATGCCGAGTTTGAGAAGTTTCGGTGCCAGCATTAAATTTTCTTTATAAAAACAAGCAACAACTATGTATAATTTCAATATAAGTGCAAAGAGCACATGGGCAACGCTTCTGCTGTCCGCTGTGATGCTCTCCTCTTGCACAAGCGATTTCCTGTCTACCAATACAGACCCCAATGCGGCAAACGAGGAAGATTTGCTGCATGACAATTTGGGCATGGGGTCGCTGATCACACAGATGGAGTATCAGATATACCCCTGTGTCACCAAAGCACAGAACGTAGATGTGAACAATTACCAGAAGATGTATTCATTGGCTGGTGACATATTCTCGGGATTCATGGGCGTTTCCAATACGTTTGACAACAGCGGAATGAACAACGCCACCTACAAGATGGAGCCACGATGGTGTAATGCAGCATACAGCGTGGCTTACCAGAATTACATGATACCGTGGTACAGGCTGTCCTTGAAGAAAGAACTCGTGCCCACCACCTTTGCCGTTGGGCAGATATTGAAAGTGCTGGGCATGCACCGCATAACCGATATGTACGGACCGATACCGTATAAGGACTTCAAACCTTCGTCAGACGTTGCCTTCACGGCACAGAACGAGATATATGACCTCTTTTTCAATGAGCTGGACGAAGCAGCCGCAATCCTTGCAGATTTCGTGAAGATCAATCCAGACGCACGTCCGTTAGCAGCCTACGACAAGGTATATGCTGGCGACTTCACCAAATGGATTAAGTTGGCTCATTCCCTAAAACTTCGCTTGGCCATGCGCATCGTATATGCCGATGCTACCAAAGCTCAGGCCAAGGCAGAAGAAGCCATACGGGCTGGCGTCATGGAAGGAAACGACGATAATGCCTTGATTCGCGTAAACGGTGCCTCTACCGTCAATCCCCTGTACATGATTTGCCATTCGTACAACGACAGTAGGTTGGGCGCCACATTGGAAACCTACCTGAAAGGATACAAGGATCCACGCCTCGGGTTGCTGTTTGAGCCGTCGGAGGTTTCTGGCGCGAAAGACTACAACGGAGTGAGGACTGGCATTTACATGACCGGCAACGAATACAAGGTGTTCTCCAAACTGAATGTCACAGCATCAACGCCCATTCAGCTCATGACAGCCGCCGAGGTATACTTCCTGAAAGCAGAGGCTGCCTTACGTGGATGGCAGGCTGGTGGCAGTGCACAGCAACTGTATGAGCAAGGCGTTCGCACGGCCTTCGACCAACCTTTGGGAGCGTCGCAGGCTAAGGCAGGCAGTGCCGATGAGTACCTCAAAGGTACAACTACGCCCATTCCATACAAAGACTTGTTGGACTCATACAACAGTGTTGCCACTTATGGACTTTGCTCCGTGGCTTGGAATCATCATGTACAGGTTGATGATAATGAAGGTGATGATGAAGGTGGTGACGACCCTGGTGACTATCCAGATGATGGCGGCATAGACGACGGTGGTGAGATAACGCCCGCCATGTTACCATTCGGAGGAGTTGACAGCGAGGAGTTGCTGGAGAAAATCATCACACAGAAATATATCGCCCTTTATCCTGATGGACAGGAAGCCTGGAGCGAATTTAGGCGGACAGGCTATCCGCGCGTGATTCCAGTGGACATGAACATGAGCATGGGCAGTATCGACTCGAAGAAACAGGTGGCCAGGTTGCCCTATCCCGTGAACATCAAGAGCGACTTCCCTGCCTCTTACCAACATGGATTGTCCTTACTACAAGGTACCGACAATGGCGGAACCAAGTTATGGTGGGACAAGAAAGCAGATAAGAAATATCAAAAATAAGTAACATCCATCAACATCGTAAATTATTCAAAATATGAAAATAAAAAGTTTTATTAGCATCTTGGCTTCGCTGTTCTGCCTGGTAGCATGCGAGGAATGGACAGAGCCAGAACCAAAAGCGTTGGACGACATGTCTTTCCACTCGCTGACACCCGAGCAGGAGAAAGATCTGATTGCGTACAAAAATTCTGACCATAAGATTTTCTTTGCGTGGTACAATTACTCACCAGCCTCGCCATCAATGCAGACTCGGCTGACAGGCATTCCCGACAGTATCGACATCGTGTCGTTCTTTACGGGGTTTGTGAACAACGAACAAAACAGGAATGACGTAAAGTTCCTGCAAGAACATAGAGGAACAAAGGTGCTGGTCACCATGTGGCCAGAACATTATTTCAGTAGGACTGGAGAGGGTTCGGAAGACTTGGATTCCATGAAGATTTATGCTAAGAACTTGGCTGACTCCATCTTTCATTGGGGACTTGATGGATTTGACCTTGACTATGAGCCATGGTTTGGCGGCGACCAATACAGCAAGGAGATGATGCGCACCTTCATAGATGAGCTGAGCCAGTATCTTGGTCCCAAGTGCAAGGAGCAGTACAAGGTGAACGGCAAGCACAAACTATTGGTGGTTGACGGTCAATGGCTGGACGAGGAATATGCCGACAGGTTCGATTATTTCATTGGACAGGCCTACAATGCTTCTTCTCCGGGAATTTTAAAAGGTCGACTCAAGGGTAAGGCGAATGATTATGGAAAAGGGTTTCCAGACAACAAACGCATCTTGTGCGAATGGACCAGTCAGGCAGGAAACTCCTTCGGGCAAGGTGGTGTTGATTTTTATGATGGTGAAAAGACGATACCGAGTTTGTGGGGAATGGCCAAGTTTGCCGTTGACAACAATCTGGCTGGCTGTGGTGTATACGTATTACAGTTTGCCTACGCAGAAGGCAATCATCTCAACAAGCCTGTACCGCCCAACAATTACTTCTATGTAAGAGAGGCTATCCAAATTATGAACGGTAACAAAAACAATAAAAAACAAGAATGATGAGACATACGATAAAAACAATCTGCTATCTGTCCACAATCTGTTTGCTGGGTTTGATGGCCTGCTCTGATGATGTAGACGTAGATGCTGTTTACATTACGGCAGCAGAAAAGACACCTGTCACCACTTTCTCAGTGAAACAACAGGGCGATGCCATGGGGCTGACCATATCGAGTGCCTTGAAGGTGGAAGAAGATGTTAGTACAGAACTGGCAATAGACAACAGCTTGGTGGAGACATACAATAGCATGCACGGTGAGAATTACCAGTCATTGCCAGAGGGCACGTTTGCATTATCGCAAACAACGCTGACCATCAAGAAAGGTGGATACCGTTCAGAAAGCACCAGTCTGCAAGTAAGCAAGCTGGAGAACCTGAAGAAAGGCATGAACTACTTGCTGCCTGTGAGAATGACAAGCAAGAACAAACGCTACCCACAACTTCCTGGCAGTGACATACTTTATGTTGTTGTGAACAGAACCCTCTTGATGAATGTACCGAGGCTCAATGGAAGTAATTGTTTCAAGGTGACTTTCAAGGACAATGATGTCAGCAGACTTCAGAACCTGGATGCCTTTACGCTCGAGGCTCGAGTTTGCTTGTGGGAGATGCCAAAATACTATGGCGGCAACTTGATGGGCATTCTGGGCTTCCCCGAAAACTCGAACGATGAGAAAAGCGCATGGCTGTTCGTGGATGGAACGCCCGACCGTGTCGGTGGCGAGGGCAACGTGCCAGTGTTCATGTTTGGCTTGAAGCAATGGGATGTTTATGCGGGGCGTTTGGGCTTCAGCATTGCCAAGAACGAGTGGTACCACATTGCAGGCGTGTTTGCCAACAACAAACTGTCACTCTATATAGACGGAATCCTCTTTGCCGAGGCCGACTACGCCAAGAAAGTGTCGTTTACCAACAATTTCTATATCGGTGCCGCACCTGGCGTACAGGACGGATTCTATCTCAAAGGATCGGTGAATGAATGTAGGTTCTGGACTCGAGCTTTAACGCCGCAGGAACTGAAAAACCCATTGCATCAGTGTTTCGTTGAAACCAACAGCAAGGGATTGGAAGGTTACTGGAAGCTGGACGATGGTACTGACGAGTGCAAAGACTACACTGGCCACGGACACACCGCCCATAAGGATGGTTATGGCGAGATAACTTGGCAGAAAGAAGTACCATGCCCCTTCCATTGATAGACCAAAGGAAGAAAATTGAAAAGAGAGGCGACTGCATTCGTGTAGCTTGCCTCTTTTTTTTCTATTTGATGCAAATCAGACGTAATGAGTTAGGTTCAACAGCAAAAGAATGAGAGATAAAGTTCAAGGCAAAAATGAAAAAAATAAGACGACAACGTGGGTAACTGTTTTCGATGCACAAAAAAATTTTGAAGTTATTCTTTTTTGTCGTAACTTAGCACCTGATAATAACACCCAACGATATAACTAACTCACATTAAACTACCTACCATGAAGAAAACGATAAAGATGCTGGCAACCGCCTTGTTGCTATCTGCCATCTGTTTGTCAGCATGTGAAAAGCCATCTCTAGCAGAAGAGACAAACACCGAGGAACAAGAAACAAAAGACTTGTTTCACCTTTCTTTCCATGTCGCCCAATTCGAACACATTCCTTTCAATCAAGCCGTAGACATGTCGCGCGCCACCGATGTCAAGCAAGTTTGCACGCGTATCAGTTTGGCCCTGTTCAAGGATGGCGTGAAAGTAAAGAACATTCACCAAGACACGAAGGACACCCACTTCGGCCAGATTGATGTCACACTGCCAGCAGGAACATATCAAGTGGTCGCTATTGCCCACAGTGGCAGCGGGTCGGCCACCATCACATCGCCCGAAGAGATTTCATTTCCCAAGAACAAGATGACCGACACCTTTTATTATTGTCAAGAGGTAACGGTTGGAGGCAATGCGTCTTACCAACTCGAAATGAAGCGCGCCGTAGCCATGTTCAGACTGGTTACCACTGATGCCATACCAACAGCGGTCAAAACCATGAAGTTCTATTATACGGGCGGCAGCTCAACATTCAACGCGATGACAGGCGTTGGTGCGAAAAACTCGCGCCAGACTGAAGAACGCACCGTGACAGATGCACAGCATGCAGCATATGGACAGTTTGACGTGTACACCTTTCCGCACACGCCCTCGGATGTGTTGAAGATCACGGTATCTGCATTAAACGCATCTGGTGATGTCATTACCGAGCACACTTTCGAAGAGGTTCCTGTCAAAGTAAATGAGATTACGCAATACAAAGGCTCGTTCTTTCAAGGCACCACACCGGCAGATGCCAATATATTTTCCTTTTCCGTCCAAGACGAATGGACGAAAAAAGAATACACTTATTAATGGGACCCTTCAAGAATGATATTTTTATAGCTCAACCAAACAGATTTTTGGAAAGATTTTTCTACCTTTGGCCCAGCTTTCCAAAAAGAGGATATTATGTCGTCTATTCGAAATTTCAAAGACATGGCCAGTCAGCTGGCCCAAAGAGGTGTACGAAAAAGAACAGCGGTTATATGTGCAACCGACGAATCAACACAGCAGTCGGTTGCCATGGCCATCCAGCAAGGATGGATGGAAGCGGTCATGATTGGCTGCACCGACCAGGTTAAACAAAGCCAACCCTTGATGGCGTGCTCGCAACATCTATCGTTTATAGAGGCTGCGAATGATCAAGAAGCAGCCGAAAAGGCCGTCGCAATGGTCAAGGAAGGCACGGTAGACCTCATCATGAAAGGCCTCGTCAGCACAGATGTCGTCATCCGAGCCATCCTCGACAAAGAGAAAGGCATCTTACCCGCTGGAAACGTGCTCACCCATGTGACCGCCGCATCCATTCCCGACTATCACAAACTGCTGTTCTTCACCGACGCTGCGGTGATACCCTACCCCACACAAGAACAGCGTTTCATGCAAATCAAGTATATTACGCAGCTCTGTCGCCAGTTTGGCATCAGCCAACCCAAGGTGGCCCTGATACACTGCTCAGAGAAGGTCAACGCCAAACATTTTCCATTCACTGCTGGTTACGCCAGTTTGATAGAGCAAGCGAAGGCCGGAGTCTTCGGATCTTGCATCGTAGACGGCCCACTCGACTTGAAGGTGGCCTGCAACTTGCACAGCATGCAGGTCAAACGCATCGACTCACCCATACAGGGATCGGCCGACGCGTTGGTGTTCCCGGATATTGAAGCCGGCAACTTGTTCTACAAAACAATTACCCTGTTTGCTCATGGCGAAACGGCTTGCATGCTGCAAGGCACCCAATGTCCCGTCGTCCTCCCGTCAAGAGGCGATGATGTCATGTCCAAATTCAACAGTCTGGCGCTGGCCTGCCTCCATTGTTAGCATGCCATTGCACCTGATTTCTACAGAAATAATCAATTTATGTTCCACATATTAAGCATCAACCCTGGCTCCACATCCACCAAGATAGCCGTTTTTGAAGATGAGCAGATGCTGTTCACCCGTAACATCAAACACTCTATTGTCGAATTAAGCCAGTTTGACCAGCCCATGGATCAGCTGGAATACCGTCGGCAACTGGTTATAGACACCCTCAAGCAGATGGAGGTTCCGTTCAATTTCAACGCCGTCATCGGGCGCGGCGGCTTGGCCAAACCAGTGGAGAGTGGGGTCTATGAGGTAAACGAACGCATGCTCGAGTTGACACGCAGCGCCCTGCACCAGCATGCGTGCGACTTAGGATGCCTCATCGCTTACGACATTGCGAAGGCCATTCCCGGCTGTCTGCCCTTGATTGCCGATCCTGGCGTGGTGGACGAGTTGTCGCCTTTGGCCAAAATCAGCGGTTCTCCCCTCTTACCACGCTATTGTATCTGGCACGCACTAAACCAGAAAGCCATTGCCCGACGATACGCACGAGACATCGGTAAACGCTATGAAGACCTTAATCTCATCATCTGCCATCTGGGAGGCGGCATCTCCATCGCAGCCCACGACCATGGCCGCGCCATCGATGCCAACAACGCCTTGGGGGGTGAGGGGCCTTTCTCTCCCGAGCGAGCTGGCTCACTGCCGGTGGCCGACCTGATACGCTTGTGTTTTAGCGGCAAGTACACCATGGAGCAACTCATTAAGAACGTCACGACAGAAACGGGACTTAGGGCGCATCTGGGCACCAATGACGTGAAAGAAATCCTACAGCGCATCGAGCAGGGCGACCAGCATGCCCAGCTCATTCTCGATGCCATGCTTTTCCACACGGCCAAAGCCATCGCCTCAGAGGCAGCCGTGCTGTACGGGAAAGTAGACGCCATCCTGCTCACCGGAGGCATCGCCTATGCCGACTATGTGGTGAACAAACTCAAAGAGCGCATAGACTTTCTGGCACCCGTCATCACCTATCCCGGCGAAAACGAGATGCAGGCCATGAGCAACAACGCCCTTGCCGTGCTGCGGGGAGAGCTGAAGACAAAAGAATACCATTAAGGCTGGTTCTATAAATTAGCTTTGTTAGATTTTGAACTGACATTTTGACCACCAAAAACAGCCTCGCAATCTGACAAAGCTAATTTATAGAAACGCCCAAAAATCGGGTAGGAGGTAAATGTTATTCATAAAAGGCATTTACCTCCTACTTTCACATTTACCGACCTCCCACACCATCGTA
>JBNPOM010000040.1:0-28636 GCA_050315175.1 Prevotella sp. SGI.027 | reverse complement strand
GATATTGACTGCGGGTGAGCCAATAGTGCTCAAAAACAAGAATAATAGAGAATGGGGTAAGGTTTTGCAGAGGTCACGGTCTGCTAATTAACTTTAACTATCTGATAATTAACTATTTATATTGTATAAAATTTGGTCAATTCGCCCAAAATGACTACCTTTGGATGTTAAAACATTCAAGAATCGAGATGAAATACTACTCACAATATCGCAGTCACGACCTGTTTGAACTTCAGGAGTCACTTTCTGGATTGAGCAAATCCAACCGTTGGGTCAAGCTGGCCGACCACCTTCCCTGGGACAGGATAGAGAAGGAATACAACAAACGTCTGAGGAACAGTCATAATGGTGCCGGCAACAAGCCCGCCCGCATGGTGGTGGGAGCGCTAATCGTGAAGCATGTGGAAAAACTGATCTGATGCTCAGCGAGCGGGTTGCGGTGATGTTTACTTGCGCATGTAGCCCTTGATAAGCTCGCAAGCGGGTGCCAGCACGCTGCCATGATCGAAGCCGCTCAGCTCGTGAATGGGGATGAAGGGGTTGCCTACGCCCTCGAGCACCGATTTGAGATACAGGTTTTCCTCATACCTGGACATCTGTTCCAGCTTTCTGTCACCGGTGATGAGTACCAGCTGGGTGTTTAGTTTGCGTGCATGGTTGAGTGGGGCATAGTTGTCTACAATGGGCAGGGTGAACGAAAGATTCGTACCTTTCTGATACATTTTATCGTGAAAAAATTGCTTATTTGCAAAAATAAGTTTATATTTGGAACATGTTTACGGCTGTGGTATGAGGCAGCCCTCCACAATGTATTATCGTTAGCTCAACATAGGCTCTTGGGTGGCGGTAAGACGATGTGATAAATAGAGCCTTAAGTCTAATTTGTTTAACTTTAATTCTTTTATGTCAAAGGTTATCAATTGTTCGGCATCCGTTCTGTTGTTTGTGATGCTTGCGGCGTTAAATTTGCCCATCCATGCTTCTAATGAGGGATTTGTGAAGGCAGTAGCCGCAGCTCAGCAGAGTGGAACCTGTTCAGGCGTTGTCAAGGACAACACGGGAGAAGTGATAGTCGGTGCATCGGTCAGGGTAAAGAACTCATCATTAGGGGCGATTACCGACATCGACGGCAGGTTTACATTGCCCAATGTAAGCAAGGGTGTCGTTGTAGTAGTGACGTATTTAGGCTATAAGCCTTACGAGTTTGTTTACGATGGTAGCAGGAAACAGGTGAACATCGTACTCAAAAATGACGACAAGACGCTTAACGAGGTGGTGATTACCGCTTATGGCATGCCTAAGCAGGCCAAACAAGTGGGCTATGCCACTACAAAGGTGTCCACAGAAGAGATTGAGCGCATCAATGCGGTGAACCCAGTGAATGCGTTGCAAGGTAAGGTGGCTGGCGTGCAGATCAATACTGCGGGCGCGTCGGGAGTTACCTCGTCATCAGCCATTACTATTCGTGGTGCAAAGTCTATTGACAAGAACAATGCGCCGATTTTCGTTATTGACGGCATGATCATCCAAGAGCCGTTGACAGGAAACTTAGGCGGTACAGACTGGGGTTCGCAACTCAAGAACCTGAACCCAGCCGATTATGAGAGCGTTACGGTGTTGAAAGGTGCCGCAGCAACAGCCCTGTATGGTTCCAGGGGAGCCAATGGCGCAGTGGTCATCGTGTCAAAGGGTGGCAAGTTTGGTAAGCGAGGTTTAGGTGTAGAGGTGAGCCAGTCGATTGAGGTGACAGACATCTACAAATCGCCCATCGACCTGCAAGACGTATATGGATCGGGAACAACATACAACGGCTATCAGGGTGGATTCCTGGCGGATGGCTCGTTGCAGCGTACGTCTTCCAGCTTCGGTCCGAGGATGGACGGACAATTATTGAATCAATACATGCCCGACGGACAAAAGACCCCATTCTCTCCAAAGCCCAACAACTGGAAAGATTTGTACAAAACAGGGCTGAACAACAATACCAATGTGGCCATCAGTGGCGGCAGTGAGAAGTCTTCGTTCCGCCTGTCGTATGGATTTATGAAGAACAATGGTGTTTTCATCCGCAACAGCTTCGACCGTCACAACGTGTCCTTCAAGGGAATGACAGAATTAAATAAGGTGTTCTCACTCGAAATAGGAATCAAATATGCTTTTTCACGATCGCTCAACGGCGGTAGCCAAGGTGGCTGGGACTGGGGGAATAACGTGGGTATGATATCTGCCTATAATCTGCCGCGTAACATGGACATCGCCCACTATGCCAGCATGTACCGCGACCCCGTGACCCATGCCGTTGAATCTACTTCGCCGTGGGGAAGCCTACGAGGCTATTTGCATACACGCGACACGAGCGTAAGGCAGCGATCGGAACAATCTATCCTAACTGATGTTACGCTGCGCGCCAACATCATGCCTTGGCTTAAAGCCAGCCTGAAAGCCAACTACAATCACTACGGCGTGAACTATGAGGAGCGTCAGTATGGTACGGGAGCCGACTATGGACCCACCGGGGCAGGGTACTATGGGCGGAGCGGAAGCACCGAGGGTAGCTATAACTTCTTGGCTATGCTTAATTCGCCTGATAACAAGTTCAACATTGGTACCGAGGAGCTCACCTTGTCTGGTATCATCGCCGCAGAGCTGTACGGCAATACCCCACGCAACAATTGGGCGAAGGGTACTAATGGTGGATTGGTCATACCGGGCGTGTTTGCGTTCTCTAATTCAACCAACAAGATTGAACCCACGTTCGACTACATGCCAGCCAATCAGCGTACGTTTGGTATCTATGGTATTGTAAATCTTGGATGGAGAGATCAGGTGTTCCTCGAACTCACTGCGCGTAATGACTGGTTGTCTACACTTACTTACCCAACCTATATTACCAATGGACAAAACAACTATACCGTATTTTATCCATCTGCCAACTTGTCGTGGGTGTTCTCAGACACGTTTAGAAAAGACCTGCCAAAGTGGTTTAGCTTCGGAAAACTTCGCGCATCCATCGCCCGTGTGGGTATGGGTACATCGGCCTATGCCACCAGTAATGGATACGGTGTATTTGACCAGAAGTCTATTTACAAGCCTGATAAGAGCGGGTCGGTTCTGTCGGCAACCCCCAACTTGGGAACCATGTTCAACGACAACTTGAAACCTGAGATTCAGCAGTCTATTGAGCTGGGAGCAGATCTGAGATTCTTCGACGAACGCTTAACGCTCGATTTTGCTTATTACAAAACCAACACCTTCAACCAAATCATGCGCGTGGGATCGGTCAGCGAGGCAGGTGCGAGCAGCCAGCTCATTAATGCAGGCAACATACAAAACTCAGGTGTTGAAATTCAGATGGACGTAACGCCCATACGTAACAAAGATTGGCGCTGGACCGTTGGTGGCAACTTTACCTTGAACAGAGGAAAGATTGTAGAGTTAGATGAACATGTGAAGGAGTGGCAACTCATGGGCGGTTACGACGCTGCACCAGAGATATGGGCTTATGAAGGTGGAAAGTTTGGTGTTCTCACCTCATATCTTAATTCTCCCAATAGTACTCCTATCGCACATTTTGAAGGTCCGAGCGGTGACCCACGCAATGGCAAGATGTTGATACGCTATGACCAGCAATACGGGAAACCACATAGCGTTGCAATGTATTCGCCAGTGACACTGTATGACCAAGGAAAGAGGGAACGCCACATCCTTGGAAAGGTAGAGCCCGATTTCACACTCAGTCTCAATACATCGTTATCTTGGAAGCAGCTTGACTTGTACATCCAAGGCGACGGTCGCTTTGGAGGTAACTATTACTCCAATCTTTGGAAGTATACCGTACCAACAGGAAACTTGAAATCAACACTCGTTGGACGTGACAAGGAACATGGTGGAATCGCCCGTATCAACTACAAGGGCGAGACAGTGTACGACGGTTTGATGCTTGATGCAGTATTCGAGGAAGGCGCAAAAGCTCCTGTACAAAATGCAGACGGCACTCCTGGAGCTTTGGTAGATGTAGGTGGCATGACTTATGCCGACGCCATCGCACAAAAGAACATCGTGCCAGTGATGACAGGATCGTGGTATGCTTGGAACTATGGATGGGGCATGCCTGCGTTTCCCGAGGCCATACAGGACAATACCTGGTTCTGTCTGCGCGAGATAACCTTAGGTTATCGCCTGCCAGAGAAGATATGTGCGAAGTTTGGAGCTAATTATTTAAGGCTCGGATTCACGGCTCGCAACGTATGCTACCTCATCAACAAGCTCACCGATGGGCTGAACCCGATGTCTATTTCCAGCAACAACCCGTTGCAGCCCATGGACATCGGAGCGGTGCCATTCTATCGTACCTATGCGTTTAACTTAACTGTAAGATTTTAATAATTCCGAATTCTATGAAAAAATATATATTGATAGTGGCCAGTCTGTTGGCTACCTTTGGAATGACCAGTTGCTTAGACGACTTCCAAGACTTGAATACAGACAAGGAGAAGCTGCCTACAGCAACGCCAGTCAACGCTTTTGCGGGTGCCACGCTCAACTTCAACAACTGTAGTCGATCACACCTTTTGGGAAAATATAGTGGCACGATGACCTACATGCAGTATATCGTTCCTGCAGGGGGACCGTCGGCAGGAACGTATATCTCGCGTGATAAGACTGGTCGTACAGAACCATACGCCCCAGCATACACGTATTATTACACGGCGAACGGTGATAACTTTGGTGGTTTTGGCTTGCGCTTGGATTATCTCATTACGCAAGTTATTCCAGTTCAAAACGAACCCGAACGCTTTGCTGATATAGGCGCCATAGCTAAGATGTTGCTCTCGTACGAACAATGGTTGATTCTTGACACTTATGGTGCAGCCCCACTCACAGAGGGCTTGAAGGCGCAGACCGAACGGCTCACCACTCCCAAGTACGATTTGTACCAAAAAGCAATTGACGGCACGCCGATGTACAAGAAGTTGGATGCCATGGTAAAAGAGTGTGTAGCTACGCTCAAAGCTTCGAACGATAAGCAGGTGCAATTGAAAGATGCAGATTTCTTCTATGGAGGCGACATTGCCAAATGGATTAAGTTTGGTAACACGTTACGAGTGAAAATGGCACAGCGATTGGAGAAAGCAGACAAGGCATTCTATAATAGCGTGATTGACGAGGTGTTGACATCGCCCGACAATGTTATCGGTTCTTACGATGAGTCGTGCATTTATCATCATCCCAATGATTACAACAATAACACTGATGATATTCAAGATATCACCAGCCGATATGTGGCATCGCGCGCATTCGTCGCATTCCTTGAAACGTATGATGACCCGAGATTGCCTATTTTGGTTCGGCGCAACGGGTTTGGCACTGGTAACAACAATAAGGAAAATGATGATTGGTTTGACACTTTCAAGAAGGAATATCCCAATTACAAGAAATCCTACAAAGGCTTTATTGACAGATATGTAGGCGCATCGGCTAATCCAGACAGTGCCACCAGCGAGTATTCGCGGAATGCATACATGACCTTGCCCTATCACAAAGAGGATGGTACAGAAGCCAACTTGGAAATAAGAATGAACTCACAGGTGGAAAGTCGTTTCTTCGTCAAGAACGGTGGTATTCGAGGCAACAACAACATGCCTGCTCGCGCCATCGAAGATACAGAGTTTATGATTAATCAGGACAAAATGTCTACCTTTACACCGATTATTACTTATTCGGAAACTTGCCTCATGTTGGCAGAGATAGCCTTGAAGAAAGGTGGCGCAGTTGCGGGTAAGGATGCCAAGGCTTGGTACAGAGAAGGAGTGAAGGCTTCCATGGAACAATTCAGAGCATGGGCTACCAATATGTGGGTGACAGCCCAAGTAAACGATAAGGCAGCCAATTATAACCCCATCACGGATGAGAAGATTGCAGCTTATCTTGACCGACCGGAGTTTCAGAATGTCACGTTAGAGAAGATTATTTCTCAGCAATGGGTAAACCTATTTGTGCAACCAGAGGAGATGTGGGCAACTTGGAAACGAACAGGCTACCCCAAGTTTAAGGATCAGCCGGTTCCCGAAGATGGTGCGGCATTCCTTGAGTCGATTAAGTCTGCAGGTACTGCATTGGTGATTCCACGCAGAAACTCTCTGCCAGTTCCAAACGATTTGAATATTGACAACTATAATCAAGCTGTCAGTGCACTGAAGAACGATGCTAAATATGGTGCGGATGTCGATAAGACAGAAGGTCGTATTTGGTGGGATCAATGATAGTGATGTTCAAGGATAGTATGATTTATCCATAAAATAAAGAGGAGTTGACCGCAAATAAGGTCAACTCTTTTTTAGGTATGACGGGCATGTCATACATCTGTGGTGAAAGTCCACTCGGGGCGTAGTTGCCAACGACCCCCATAGCGACTTGCAAGTTACAAGGGGCGCCCCTTGGGAGAGAAGAAGCAATAGCAAACTCGTGGCCTGACGAACAGAAACCTAATACTAAGGCGTATCAAGCGGACAACTGTTCAGCAATAGTCACCTCTTTCTTCTTTGTTTCCTAATAAATCTTAAATTAGTGGAACTTCCGCAACTTTTAATTATATTTGTACATCCAACAAACAATCAAACAAATGGAACTATGGTAACAGGAATTGTGATTTTGGTAGTCATCGTGCTACTTGTGCTGGGATGCATCGGCATCTATAACAACTTGGTGAGATTGCGCAACAATCGTGAGAATGCGTTCGCCAACATCGACGTACAACTAAAGCAGCGTGCCGACTTGATTCCTCAGTTGATTGGAGCCGTCAAAGGTTACGCCGACCATGAGAAGCAGGTGCTGCAGCGCATCACCGAGGCCCGCGCTATGGGCATGGGGGCTACGACCATCAACGAAAAGATGAAGGCCGACAACGCACTGACGCAAGCCTTGGCGGGTCTGCGCGTGTCTTTGGAGGCTTATCCCGAACTCAAGGCCAACCAGAACTTCATGCAGCTGCAGAACGAGATTGCCGACATCGAGAACAAACTCTCTGCCGTGCGCCGTTACTTCAACACGGCAACACGCGAGCTGAACAACGCCGTGCAGACATTCCCTTCGAACCTTTTTGCCAACATGTTTGGCTTTAAGCGGGAACCCATGTACGAGGTGGCTCCCGAACAGCGTGCGGAGATTGAAAAGGCGCCGGAGGTGAAGTTTTAAGCATGAAATACGTAGGCATCCAAACGCAGATACGCCGCAACAACATCATGAGCGCGTTGTTGTTGCTGGCGTTTCCTGTTATCATCCTGGCGATGATTTGGACTTTTCTGGCGTTGCTCAATTACTTAGGCGGAGGCTATTACGACGCGAACGGCGAAATGGTACACACCCTCAACGTCGAGGAGGTGAACGCTTATTTCGTCCAGGCCATTCCTTGGGTGCTCATCGTGGTGGGCATTTGGTTTGTCATCGCCTATTTCTCCAACGTGTCGATGATTCGGCATGCCACAGGTGCCCGTCCGCTCACGCGGCGCGAGAACCCGCGCGTCTACAACATCGTGGAAAACCTTTGTATGACTTGCGGCATGGACATGCCCAAGATTAACGTGGTAGACGATTCGCAGTTGAATGCCTTCGCCAGCGGCATCAATGCCAAAACCTATACCGTGACGCTCACCACGGGCATCATCAACCGCCTCAGCGACGAGGAACTTACCGGCGTGGTGGCTCACGAGCTTACCCACATTCGAAACAAGGACACGCGCCTACTCGTGGTGAGCATTATCTTCGTGGGCATCGTCGCCACGGTGATGTACATGGTGGTGCGCATGTTGTACTACACGATATGGATGGGGGGCGGATCACGTAGAAGCAACGATGAGAAGGGCAACGGGCTGTCGTTCCTGGTTATCCTCTTTGTGGGATTGATTTGTTGCGTCATTGCCTACTTTTTCACGCTCGTCACCCGTTTCGCCATCTCGCGCAAACGCGAATACATGGCAGATGCCGGTGGGGCAGAATTGTGTGGCAACCCCATGGCACTGGCCAGCGCCTTGCGCAAGTTGTCGCAAGATCCAGGACTGGATGATGTCAAACAGCAAGACGTGGCCCAGCTCTTCATCGTGCAGCCAGATGCGATGTCATCGGGCTTGATGGGTTTTATGAACTCGCTCTTCTCCACGCATCCCGACACGAAGAAGCGCATCGCCATCCTCGAACAGTTCTGATGACCATCGGCAGCTGTTTTGTCACTTCCACGTGACATGCCCATGCGAGAACCTACTCTCAGAGTAGTGGTTATCGTTAGAAGCTGTACTTCAGTTTAACCCACGCCTCACTGTTTTTTCCATACATCTTGAACATTCCTTTATCGGCATGGAAATAGTCGTAGCCAGCGGTGAGTTCGATTTGGTCGTTGAGGGAATAGGAAGCCGAGAAACGATTGAAGATGCCACCGTTTGTTACATCAACGTAGGCAAAGGTAGAAAGTTTTAGCGTGTTTTGCAGCAGTTCTTTGGCGAGTCGTGCCGTGGCTATCCCTGCATGGCGATAGACAGGCAGTCTTTCGAGGTTGCCCGATGTGTATTTGTGGCAATATTGCAGACTTGCATTCCAGTCGTTGCCAGGGTACCAATCAATGCCGATGAGCGCATTGAGTGCATTGCGGCATTCCACTTCGCATCCCATTGCAGCATTTTGCGCCTCGTCGATGTATTTGGCTACCTCTGCTCGAATGACGAATTGTCCGATGGGCAACGAACAGTCGGCTCCTAACATCGTCATGCGGTGATAGCGTCCATCGATGTGTAGTGACTTTCCATCGGTTGTCATTCCCATACGAAGGGCTGGCAACTTGTTCCACGTCCGCAAGGCACTCACAGAGAAATCCACACCGCTAAGGTTAACGGAGATGCGCCCACCGCATTCCATGTTCTTCAGCCGCTTTTCTGGTTTTCCTCTTTCCAAGTCTATGGAATAAGGGAGGGAGGTGTTCGGCAACCGCATTGCCCACGGATTGCGCAGATCGGTAGGTATCACAGCGAAGTTAGTCACAGGGTTGCACACCGCTTCTGCTGTAATGGCTCCCAAGGTATATTTGGCACGTAAGCCATTCACAGACATACGTATGTCGTCATAGTCTTGGGCGAGAAATTCGGTGTAGTCGATGGGCGACACACAGTCGGTAAGGCGCAGCGCGTCTGCCACTCCCCATATCACGATTTGCCGTCCCATACGCAGGTCAAGGTTGCCTTTGGTATATGACAGATACGCTTCACGCAGTTCTATGCCTGTGCGTTCTTTCAGTATTCCGTTGTAAATAGCGTTCAGTGAGACAAAGAGAGCTGTCGCTCCTTTTTCGAGTCTCACTTCGCCCCTTGCCCGAGTTCTCGACGCCATCCAGTCTGCATTCCCTGTTGTTCGGAGTGCGTGATAGGTGTCAAGAAATCCCTTCACCCGAACTTGTAAAGCGTCATCGCTGTCTTTGTCATACGTCTCCTGAAGTGTCTCATCGGGTACTGTTTCAAGACTGTCAATAGCTGCTGTTGGCGTTTCTACTTGGGCTGATGCCTGTGCCGAGAACATCGGCACAAGCAAGAGAGAAGATAGTTGTATCAGGTTCATGTTAGAGCCCTTTCTCCAATTTGGAAACGGTGAAGAGGTTGGGCGCCACCTTGACATTGAATCGCTGGTTGTCCATGCGAATGATGGTTTTGTGACCCGTCTGCACATTTTCCATTTGCATGAGGTGCATCGTCCAGAATCCCTGTACTTTATCGATGTTGGAGATAGAGAGTCGGCGGTGTAGCTTGTTCAGTTTGTCGTAGTATTCAGCCTTGACAGCCATCAAACAGTCCTGTCTTATCCACGTTACTCGACGTGTATAGATTTCGTCCTTGTCATTGGGAATCGACTGCACCACCCAGCATCGGTGTCCGGCTAAGTTTTCTTCTCGCAGGAGCTGGTGTTTTTCCTCGTCCACATTGCGCATACTCATGTCGTTGTAGGTAAAGTCGCTACCCATGAAGTAGTCGGTCTTCGACGACTTACCGCTGATGCGTCTTGTCTTTTTCATGGCAGGCAGATAGAGCCACTTGTCGTCCACCTTGCGTGGATTGTCGTAGTCCCAAGTGAGAAATCCTGTTCCCTTCACATCTCCGGGATAAGTGAAGAACATAATTTTCTTTGTGTCCTTGCCTACGTCCATTGCCCATGACTCGAGCTTTCTGATGCGTTTGTGTCCACTTCGCTGAATGAGTGTCATCTCTACGGTAGCGTAGCGTGTGTCGCCATCAGGTCGGTTTTTTACTTTTTGCATAATATCCCTACCAGACAGTCCTGCTGCCTGTGCGCTACCAATTGCCAACAGGGCGAGGAGCAGCAATGTAAAATTTCTTGTTTTCATATTTTTTTTTGATTTAATTGTTATTTTGAGTGTTGTTGATGTTTACTTTTTCTTGCTTGAAGATGTGGAGATAGTCTATGAGGATAGGGGTGAGGAAGAGGTCAGCCAGCAAAGCCGATACCATGCCAGCTACTGCCAGTATGCCCCAATTGCTCATCTGTGTGGCATCGGAAAAGACGAAGCCCATGAATGTAGCCGAGATGACAACCGTGGACATCACAATGGCAAGTCCTTCGGTGCGGAAGGTTCGGTTGATGGCTATTTTGTAGTTGCCATATTTATCGTATGCCACATGACTGTGGTTGATGAAATGAATGGTGTCATCAACTGCGATACCCAAGACCATTGGGATGAGCGATGCGGTCATCATGTCGAGTGGGTAGCCGAGCCAGCCCATCATTCCACCAACGATAATGGCAGGGGCTATGTTGGGTATCATCCCTACGAGTCCCACTTTCCAGTTTCCAAAAATCAGTACGAGGATGATGCCGATCACCAATACCGACAGCATCATCGACCACATTTGTCCTCGCTCCACATACTGTTGCATGACGGTGAATTGCGGAACATTCCCCACCACCGAAACATGTGCATCGGGAAAGAGGCGGTGTGCCTCTGCCTGAAGGTCGTTCATTTCCTTTTCGGCTTCGTTGGAGTTGTAGTCTTTCAGTTCTATTTGTAGCCTTAGCCGTTTATAGTTGTAGTCCATCCAGTATTCCGACTCCGTTCCTCCAGCGTTTTCGTAGAGCAACAGCAACTGTGCCACCATATCGGCATTGTCGGGAATGGTGTAAAATTGCTGCTTGTTTCCGTTGAGCGTGCAATTCATGTCTTTCACGATGTCGGTGATGGAGTTGTGGCGTTTCGTCAGCTTGTAGCCGTCTGCAATTTTTGACAATTGGTCGAGCTTCTGTAAATTTCCTGGTTTCTTGGCATCGTTGTCGTGCGGCAGCGTAATCATCAAATCGTAAGCATACATGGAGCCGAGTTCCGTTTCACAAAGGTTGAGGAATTTGTTGACGTAAGGCACTTTTCTCCCCATCGTCTTCTCAACGTCGAACGCTGGCTCGATGAAGAAGAGTCCGATGCCGCAGAAAATCGTCAGCACCACCGACAACGCGACAATGCCCCGATGATGGCGTATCACAAAGCTCCCGAATTGCTCAAACCGATTACCAATATAGCCCTCAAAGCTCTTCGACATGTTGACAGCTGGTTTTTTATCCTTGCCAAACGACAACAGAAAGGGAGTGATGAAAAGACAGGTAATCAGTATGGCGAGCAGACAGATTGATGTGTTGATACCAATTGCCTGCATGGGTATGATGTTCATGGAAAGGAATGTCATCATGGCAGCTACGGTGGTGAGTGCCGAGAGCGATACGCCCCAACTGGTCTCGCCCATTGCGTCGATGATGGATTGCCTGCGCCTACCTGTCTCTACGAAGCGCGTCTTGAAGAAGTTGTACAGGTGGATGTTGTAGGCAATGGAGCAGGCAAAGGTGAGAATGACGGCTATCATCATGGTTGTCATGTCGATGTAGATGCCTGTCCAGCCGATGATGCCAAAGCTGATGAGCAGTCCTAAGACAGAGGTGAGCAATGGTGCTATTACTCCACGTAGCGAACGAGTTACGATGAGCATTACCACTATAGAGATGATAAATGCGAAGAGGAACAATCGTCCCATTTCGCCCTTGAGATAGACCACCTTCTCATAGCTCAGATAAGGCATTCCTGCGGCAGCGGGCGACAGTTCTGCATATTTCTCCTTGCCTATGATATGTCCTGCTTCCCTGCCAGTAATCATGTCGGGAGCCATGTCGCTCGTCTTCTTCCACACACTGTCGGCAGGGAAGGGACGCAGCTTTACCATGATCCATGTCATTGTTCCATCGGTCGATACCATTTTCTTCGCCAGATAGGGTTTGCTGTAAGCCTTGCGCTTGATTTCTTTCAGTCCAGCGGCATCCGATGGAATTTGCTCGGGTACAATCTGCTCTATGGTCATACCTTCTTCCGTACCAGAGGCAAACTCAAGATCGGTGAGCGATGTTACCTTGTCGGCATACGACAAACTATCTTTCAGTTCGTTGCTCAGCTCACGAATAAGCGTGAGACTGCGGTTGGAGAAGATGTCCTTATTCTTTACCAGTACTGCCACATAGTAGTCGTTGCCAAAGATAGACTTGAACTCGTTGGTCTTGAGCAGCATGGGGTCGTCGCTTAGGAAATAGTCATCGAACGAAGTTCTTACCACGATGCGCTTGGCTCCAACGAGCGAAAAGGCGATGACCAGCGCAAACAGCGCACCCACAACAAGCCGATGGCGCAAAATCCAGTTCGCCAATAGCCTGAAAAGATTGTTGATTTTTTCGATTTTCATGATTGCTTCCTTTTATTTGGTTTCTGTTTTTATTTTTGATGAGATATTTGCCGAAGGAGTATCTTGTTGCAGTCTTACCATTTGTGCAAAAGTCCCATTGTGTGCCATTAGTTCATCGGGTGCGCCCTGTTCCACGACTGTTCCGCCCGAGAGTACGATGATGTGGTCGGCACCTAATACGGTGCGCATGCGGTGCGCAATGATAATGACAGTCTTGTTGCGTACCAGTTCGGAGATACCAGCCTGAATCTTTGTCTCGTTCTCGGCATCGAGGCTGGCGGTTGCTTCGTCTAAGAGTATCACAGGAGCATCTTTTAAGAGCGCACGGGCTATGGAGATACGCTGCCGCTCCCCACCCGAAAGGGTTTCCCCATTTTCGCCAATCACTGTATCGTAGCCTTTTGGCATACGACGGACAAATTCATCGCACTGTGCCAATCGTGCCACACGCCTTACTTCCTCATCGGTGGCGTCGCGCTTTCCAATGCGTATGTTGTCGGCAACAGAGGCATTGAAGAGCATCACGTCTTGAAATACTACGGCGTAATTTTTGAGCAACGTCTCTGGTTCTATGTCAGAGATGTCGTGTCCGCCCAGTGTTATCTTACCGCTATTGATATCCCAAAAGCGTGCAGCGAGCTTGGCAGTGGTACTCTTACCACCACCTGAGGGACCAACGAGTGCGGTTATCTCGCCTTGTCGGGCAGTGAATGACACATTGTGAAGCACCTGCTTGTCTGTTTCGTAGGAAAAGCTGACGTTGTGGAACTCAATGTCATAGTTTGAAACTTCCACCTTGGTGTCGCCCGTCTGTATGGGCATTGCCTCCATCTCTTTCATTCGCTTGATGCGTACATCGAGAAAAGTTAGAATGGCAAGGTGATTGCATACTTCAAGAATAGGATTATAAACCATTGCCGAAACAAGAAGGAACGCCAAATAGACGAACACCGACACGTCGCCACGCTGAAGCATCCATGCGCCTACAACGATGACGGTAGGCATGCCTAATTTAAGCAGTACAGCGGAGATGTTGACAAACACACTTGTCAAGAGTTCACCGGCAACAAGTCCTTTTTCCAATGTTTTTAATCGCTGGTCGAACCGCTGGTTATATTCGTCCTCGCCATTGTACGATTTGATTTCCTGCACACACTCCAGTCCTTCCTGTATCTGTTCGCTCACGCCTCGTTTGATGTGGTAGACATGTGTAAAAGCCTTGTCCATGCGATTTCGTGAAACCAATAGCACCACCAAGGCAAAAGGCACTACCCAAAACAGAGCGATGGCTAATCGCCAGTCGTAACAGAACATTCCCGCTGCGATAATGACAATGCTTACCACAGAAGCAAACAGTTGGGGAATGGCATGCGAGAACGTTGTTTCCAATTGTGTGCAGTCTTCCATAATAGTGGCAGTGAGGTCGGAGAGATTGCGCTCACCAAAGAAGGCGAGAGGCAAACGGCGCAGTTTCTCGGCTAAGGAGATACGGCGTTGCGCACTCTCATTATATACGGTGGTATAGGTGCTGTCGTATTGCCGACGAATCACGACGAGCATCACGACCATTAACCCTGCTGCCACGAGGAGATAAAACCACAACGTATGAGGGACATTCATTGGCATATTATCGAGATACTCCATCAGGAAGAAAAACAAATAAGTGGGTGGCAGCATCAGCACAAGGTTGAGCAGTGTCGAAAAGATGATGCCTTGCCGCAAGTCTTTTGCCCCTTTTTCCGTAAGAGCGAAACGGTTTTGAAAATATTTAATCATGACTTTATGACTTTATGACTTTTAATAGATGATAGTTTCCACGAAACGGATTGTTGATATTCATTCCACATACGGTGGTATTGCTTTTCCCTGCTCAATAGTTCCTCGTGCGTTCCCTGTTCGACAATCTCGCCGTTGTCCACAACTACGATGCTGTCGGCATCTTGCACAGTGGTAAGTCTATGAGCTATCATTAGCACGGTCTTTCCTTGGGTGAGATGTGACAGTGCTTTACGAATAAGCTGTTCGTTTTCGGGGTCGGCAAAGGCGGTTGCCTCATCGAGTACGACGATAGGGGCGTCTTTCAGAATGGCACGAGCAAGAACAATTCGCTGTTGCTCACCTCCCGAAAGATAAGTACCTTCGGCACCGATAACGGTATCCAATCCCTGTGGTAGCCGGTCGATAATCTCGCGACTTTGTGAGAGGTCGATGGCACGGTTGATCTGCTCGGTCGTTGCATCAGGATTGCCGTAACGTAGGTTTTCGATGAGCGAAGTTTTGAACAGACGGGTGTTCTGGAAGACGAACGACACGTTGCGCATCAGCTCGTCCTTACGCATGTCTCTCACGTCTACATCTCCAATGGTAACGCTACCATGGCGTACGTCCCAAAAACGTGGTATCAATCTTGCTATCGTGGTCTTTCCGCTGCCCGACGCTCCTACGAGTGCAACCGTCTTTCCTTCGGGAATGGTAAGGTTGATATGACTCACTGCATCTTTCTCCGCTCCCTCATATCGGAACGAAACGTCGTTGAAAC
Source organism: Prevotella sp. SGI.027 (assembly GCA_050315175.1). Taxonomy (GTDB): domain Bacteria; phylum Bacteroidota; class Bacteroidia; order Bacteroidales; family Bacteroidaceae; genus Prevotella. The sequence goes on along the minus strand of JBNPOM010000040.1, from coordinate 13,333 downwards.
GAATGTCGTACGCTTCTGCCCGTTTCGGCTCGTCATGCTGCGAGAGCGGTGTAATATCAGTGAGCTGCTCTAATCGTTCAACAGCCTCATTTGCCATGAACAGGTCCTGACTGAGATACATGGCTTTCATCACGTTGGAAGCGATGAGCGGCGCAATCACCACATAAAGTATCACGTTGGCGATAATGGTGGTGGTATCTCCACCGTGTCCTATCAGGATAATTGCCGTAGGAACGAGGATGAAGGCAAAGGCATTGATAGCAAGTATATAAAATGACATTGGCGTGCGCCACACAAGCGTACACTTGATGACAAGGTCGCGGTAGCTGATAATGCTATCGTAGAAGCGTTTGAACGAGAAGACTGTTTGTTGGAACACCTTGACCACGGGAATACCTCTGACATATTCCACTGCCTCTGCCCCCATCTTCTCCTGCGCATCAAGGTAAAGCCTTTGAAATTGGTTGTTCTTCGGGTTCATCATATATCCCATAATGCCTATCGCGCCAATGAGAGGTATCATTGCAGCCGCACCCAACTGCCAATCCACAGCGAATAACAGTACGATAACACCTATCGGAGCCACGACGCAACTCGCCACATCGGGTAGCAGGTGCGCCACGAAAGTATGTGTCTGTCCCGAATCCTCATCAATGATTTTGCGCATACGCCCCGTGTTTTGTTCATCGAGATAGCCCAATGGTGCGCGCATTAGTCGTTGCATCGCTTTGCGCCTCATGTTAGTTTCGATACGGAATGCTGCAAGGTGAGAGAGCATCAGTGCCAAAAAGTAGAGCAACACGTTCGCCACCGATATAATAAAAGCCCATAGGGCATAGTCTATAAGGGGTGTGCCTGAGAGGTTGCCTTTGGCGATTAGTAGTGTGCGCACCACGAGCCACAAAAGTACGAATGGGACAAGCGACAGCAGTCCGTTGACTGCCGACAGTGCTACGGAGCATGGCAGCAAGTATTTGCGCCCTCCCATGTAAGCTCCTAAACGTTTGAGAGTTTTCATCATATATTATCGTCTTTTAATAATTAGTCTTTATGGTTTCAGTAATGCTTTCCAACCTGCCATGCTAAAGTCCATGTACTGTTCCATGGCAACTTTGATATCCTCGTCGCTGTAATCTTCGTGTTCTACAATCTCGCAGAAAACGGTTATCCATGTGGAGCAAGTGATGTGAACCAAGAATGGCGAAATGTTGGCGTTGAGATGTGGATAGCGTTCTTTCATCAGTCGTAGGTATTCCATGCCCACCTTCATCTGTCTGTCCACCATCTTGTCTTTATATCCTTGTAGCGACGTACCCTCCGAGTTGAATAGGAGTAGTCGAAGCTCCGGACGAAAGTCCTTGATGATGCCGAGCAGGTCAAAGATGTAGTCTATTTGGTGTTGCCGCATGTTGAACACGTCTATCGACAGGAACTTTTCATCATTGTGCGACAGGATGTGTTTGTTCAATGCCTTGGTGAGAGGACGCAGCACCTCGCAAAACAGTTCGTCCTTGCTCTTGAAGTAATTGTATAGGTTTCCTACAGCGACACCTGACTTGCGAGCCACTGTGCGGATGGAGGTGCAGCGTACACCATGTGCGATAAATTCTGCACGGGCGGTAGCAATGATGCGCTGCCGAATGTCATCTTTCAGAGTTTGCATAATTAGGGTAAAGGGTTAATAGTGAACGTTGTTCAATTTTGTTCATAAAAAAAACGCACTGTTCTTTTCTTGAACAGTGCGCTTCGATAGTCGAGGGGTGTATATCCATATATATAATATGGTACTTTCGTTTGATCATACTCTTGTATTTTCTTTGCTGCAAAGGTACGAGGTGTGAAGAAGTTTCGCAATACCTAAAAGTAAGTATTTATCTTGCCACTTTCTTTCCACCTATTATATATATACCCTTTGGCAAACGCTGGAGGGCTTTCCAGCCTGTGCCCACCTTCACACCACGAAGGTTGTATATGGGCAGATGGTCTTGATGGGCTGTCTCTTCGATGGAGTCGATGCCGTTGGCGTACGAGCCCGCCGTCTTTGTCATCGTGTCTGCATGTCATCTTCTTGTTCCCACAGTACCACCTTGCCTTGCTGTAGCGATGATGGCACGTTGATGATGCGTTGGTTGCTGCTGCCACGAAAGAGCAGGTCAGGGTCTTTGAGCTTTTCCACAAACGGACCGTCTACTAACACGTCTATCCACTCAAGCAGTTGGCGTTGTCGGGTGTTCTTGATGAGCGCTTCGAAGGTAAAGCCCGTGTAGCACCAGATATTTTTGTTGGTGCGTGTCTTTATGGCGTGTGCTAATTCTGCAAATCCTTCGGCTTGAAACATGGGGTCACCTCCCGAGAATGTGACGTTGGCAAAGGGGTCGGCTTCTATCACACGCATGATGTCCTCCACTTGCATCCACTGTCCGTTGTGGATGTCCCATGTCTGTGGGTTGTGACAACCCGGGCAGGCGTTAGGACATCCTGCACAGTAGACGGTGGTGCGAAAGCCCGGTCCGTCTACCGTGGTATCTTCGAGAATGGATAGGATGGATAGCATAGATGAAGCCTCTCCCCCAACCCCTCCCCAAAAGGGAGGGGAGTGGTTAGCGGATTACATTAAACTTTGAACTTTGAGATTTGAACTTTGAACTTTATGATTAGCGGATTACTTTGAACTTTGAGATTTGAACTTTATGATTAGATGAAGTATAAACTTGTCTACTGGTAAACTAACAATCCAGCTATTTACTCCCCTCCCTTTTGGGGAGGGGTCGGGGGAGAGGCTGTCGGGGGAGAGGCTGTCTTTTTTTTCACTCGTGCGTCACCCTGTCGTTGAGCTCTGCTAATTTGCCAGCGTTCCAGCGGTCGGTAGTGCCTACGAGGTAGCCTGTGATGCGTTGCAGACGGTCGATGTGATGACTACCGCACTTAGGACAGGTGTCGAGGTGTGCATCTGCGTTCTCGTATCCGCAGTCCATGCATCGGTTGCGGTTGTGGTTCACGCTGCCGTAGCCCATGTTGTAACGATCCATCATGTCTACCACGTTCATGATGACTTGTGGGTTGTGCGTGGCGTCTCCGTCTATCTCCACGTAGAAGATGTGACCACCACGGGTCAGGTCGTGGTAGGGAGCTTCTACTTCAGCCTTGTGGCGTGCGCTGCACTTGTAGTACACGGGCACATGGTTAGAGTTGGTGTAATAGTCGCGGTCGGTGATGCCAGGCAGTGCGCCAAACTCCTTGCGGTCTTTCTTGGTGAACTTTCCAGACAGTCCTTCGGCAGGTGTGGCGAGGATGCTGTAGTTGTGTTGATACTGCTCGCAGAAGTCCTTGGAGCGGTCGCGCATGTAGGTCACGATTTTGATACCCAATGCTTGCGCCTCTTCCGATTCTCCGTGGTGCTTCCCCACGAGTGCCACGAGACATTCTGCCAATCCGATGAACCCAATGCCCAAGGTGCCTTGGTTGATGACGCTCTCTATGGTGTCGTTTGGCTCAAGCTGTTCGCAGCCGCCCCACAGTTTTGACATCAGCAAGGGGAACTGCTTGGCGAAGGCTGTCTTTTGGAACTGGAAACGGTCGTCGAGTTGTTTGGCGGTGATTTCCAGCATGTCATCGAGCTTGGCAAAGAACTTGGCGATGCGTTGCTCTTTGTCTTTGATGTCCATGCACTCAATGGCGAGTCGCACGATGTTGATGGTGGAGAACGACAGGTTGCCCCTGCCCACACTCGTTTTCAAGCCGTATCTGTTTTCAAACACACGGGTACGGCATCCCATGGTTGCCATTTCGTACATATATCGCTTAGGGTCGTCGGCACGCCACAGTTCGTGTTGGTTGAAGGTGGCATCAAGGTTCAGGAAGTTGGGGAAGAATCTCCGTGCCGTCACCTTGCACGCCAGACAGTACAGGTCGTAGTTGCGGTCATTGGGCAGATAGCTCACGCCCCGCTTCTTCTTCCAAATCTGTATGGGGAAGATGGCAGTCTCACCGTTGCCCACGCCTTGGTAGGTGCTGTTGAGCAGTTCACGTATCACGCAACGCCCTTCGGCAGAGGTGTCCGTACCGTAGTTGATAGACGAGAACACTACTTGGTTTCCTCCACGCGAGTGAATGGTGTTCATGTTGTGGATGAAGGCTTCCATCGACTGGTGAACGCGTGCCACGGTGCGGTTGATGGCATGTTGCTTGATGCGTGCATCACCTTTCAGTCCGTTGAGTGGACGGTCGATGTAGTCGTCTATCTCGGTTTGGTACAGGTGTTCGAAGTTGTCACCATAGAGATTTTCCAGATTTTTCACCTCTTCTATATATGAGGAGCGCACGAAGGGGGCGAGATAGAAGTCGAAGGCAGGGATGGCTTGTCCACCGTGCATCTCGTTTTGTGCGCACTCCAAGGAGATGCACGCCAGCACAGCGGCTGTCTCGATGCGCTTGGCGGGTCTGGAAGAGCCGTGCCCAGCGGTGAATCCATGTTGCAGGATATGGTCCAATGGGTGTTGGCAGCAGGTGAGCGACTTGGTGGGGTAGTAGTCTTTGTCGTGTACGTGTAGCAGATTGTGTGCCACCGCCTCACGACTTTCCTCTGACAGCAGATAGTCGTCTACGAAGGGTTTGGTGGTTTCCGAGGCGAACTTCATCATCATGCCTGCTGGCGTGTCAGCGTTCATGTTGGCGTTCTCGCGTGTCACATCGTTGTTCTTGATGTTCACGATGTCCAAGAACACATCGCGTGTCTTTGCCTTGCGTGCTATGCTGCGCTGGTTGCGATAGGCGATGTACTTCTGTGCCACGTCTTTGCGGGCACTCTTCATGAGTTCCATTTCTACAGCGTCTTGGATGTCCTCCACCGACATTTGCGGTTTTCCGTGCACCGAGATGTGGTCGGTGATTTGCTGTATGAGTCGTTCGTCTTCACCTTTTTCGGTGTGTAGCATGGCTTTTCGGATGGCAGCCATGATTTTTTGGTCGTTGAAGCCTACTATGCGTCCGTCGCGCTTCACTATGGTTTGAATCATTTTTTGAGTTTTTGAGTTTTTGAGTTTATAAGTTGATGAGTTTTTCAGTTGACAAGTTGACGAGTTAACAAGTTTCCTAGGATTCCTAGTTTTCCTAGGTTTTCTAGTTTTCCTAGGATCACCAGCTTTCTAAGATGCTCCTAAGAAGAAAACTTTTCGCTTTCTTGCTATCTTCTTGATAGCTTTGCAAAGATAATAATTATTTCATTGAAAAATTATTTTGGACAACTTTTATCAAGTTAATAAAAGTTAAGCGCTTTAAATACAATAAGTTACAAAAAGTTTTGGAAAACCTTATCTATAAATATTAGAAAGAAATTATCTTTTCATATAATTAACTTGCATGAAAATAGCTAATTGGTTATCAGATTTTGTAAAGAATAGTAGACAAACAAACAAGCTAATAAACAAACAAGCTAATAAACAAACAAGCTAATAAACAAACAAGCTAATAAACAAACAAGCTGGCAAACAAGCTGGCAAACAAGCTGGCAAACAAACAAGTTAAAAACAAACAAGTTAAAAACAAACAAGTTAAAAACAAACAAGTTAAAAACAAACAAGCTGATAAACAAACAAGCTGATAAACAAACAAGCTGACGAGCTGATGGCTTTTCTCGTGAGCCTCTCAGCTCATGAGCCATCACCTCGTCAACTCGTAACCTCGTTAACTAAAAACTTAAAAACTTAAAAACTAAAAAAAACTCGTCAACTCGTAAACTATCCCTATCTCACCACCAGTTTGTCGAACAGTAGGCGCTTGCTGCCGTCCACCGTTCGAAGGGCACGCAGCATGATGAAGCGGGCAGGGGTGGGGGTGAGGTATACATCCTGTCGAATGGGGTTGTTGCGGATGTTTGAGAATTCGCCCGTGGTGAGGGTTCGCAACTGTGAAGGGTCGTCACCAACGAGAATCTCGTAATGGGTTGCGATGCCGTTTTGCGCCGGCTGATAATGCAGCGCGCTCACGGTGCGGCTGTGCCCCAGATCCATCAACACCTCATTCTCTGCCGTGCCGGGCACTCGGGTAAACGCATAACCCTTCAGATCGGCTTCTTTCAACTCGAAACTTTCTTGTGCGTTGGGAGCGTGGTAAGCGCCTATCTCACTGATGCAGAGGCATCCCCGCGCATCGTTAAAGCGGATGCGCAGCTGCCGGGTGGTGATGGGCTTGAAGCGCAGTAGCCGCTTGTAGCCAATGGTGGTAGTCTCTTCGTTGAGGCGGATGGGTAGCCACTGTTTGCCCGAGCGGTACTCCACGGTGAAGCTCTTCACGCGCTGTCCCAGCGGAATGTACTCTTGCAGCAGCAGGCGGTTGAGCCTTGTGGCACGGTGGAAACGGATTGTGAGCGTGGCACTGCGCACGCTGTCATGGGTGGCCCAATAGGTGTCAAAGCGGTTGTCGGTGAGGGCTTTCACGCCAAACCGTCTTCCTCGCTCGTCAGACGATTTGATGCGAGCGCCCCGCAGGAGGTTGTTGTTCAGCTCGCTCGTCACCCGTTGATGCATGGCGATGATGTTGGCAGAGTCGGTGGGATGAATGCGGCCCTCCTTGTTGACGGGGAAGTTGATGAGTAAGTTGGCGTTGTGTCCCACACTGCGGTAATACAGGTCGGTGAGATGGTCCACCGATTTCACCTTGTTGTCTTCGCGCTCGTGGTAGAACCAGCCCGGTCGGATGGACACGTCGCACTCTGCCGGCACCCATTGGTTGCCATCGGCGTGTCCCTGTTGCAGTTCATAATACTTCTCATAGCCAGGGAACACCTCGCCCCGGCGCAAGAACGACCAGTTGGTGGCATGCGCATATCCCCGCTCGTTGCCTACCCACCGACAGCCCGGTCCGCCGTCTGAGAACACGATGCATTGCGGTTGCAGTTCGTCTATCAGCTGGTAGGCGCGGTCGTATTGGTAGTAGGTGCGGCGGTCGATGGTACGTGTGTCCTTGGCACCGCCATACCATCCATCGCCGCCGTTGGCTCCATCGAACCAAATCTCGAAGATGTCGCCATAGCGCGTGAACAGCTCACGCAGCTGGTGGTAGAAGTAGTCTACATAAAACGGCGTGCCGTAGAAGGCCTGGTGCCTGTCCCAGGGCGAGAGGTATACGCCAAACTTCAGTCCGTATTTCTTGCATGCCGCGGCCAGCTCGCCCACCACGTCGCCCTTGCCGTCTTTGTAAGGCGTGTTGCGTATGCTGTAGTCGGTGTAGTTGGTGGGCCACAGGCAGAAGCCGTCGTGATGCTTGGCTGTGATGATTACACCCTTCAGACCCGCCTTGACAAAGGTTTGTGCCCATTGCTCGCAATCGAGTCTGGTGGGGTTGAAGGTTTCCAATTTGCAGTCGCCGTAGCCCCATTCGCGGTCGTTGAAGGTGTTCAGGCCAAAATGGACGAAGGCGTATGTCTCCATCTGTTGCCACCTCACCTGATGCTCGGTGGGGATGGGCATCACCGGTGCGGGTGCCTGGTCGTTGTCCTTGTCCTTGGCATGTACTGTCATACTGCCGGCCAAAGTGATGGCCAGTAGGAGCATCTTTGTGTTCATAGCAATTATTTTAGTGTCATGTTGTTTTGTCCGTCCGTTCCGCTTGGTGTGTTTGATGTGCTAATCCTTCTCTATCTCCGTGAGCTGTCCGGTTTCCGAATCAATCATAAAGCCGCGTACTATGACGCTGCTCGGTATCAAGGGATGTCGCCTGATGGCTGTCACCGTGAGGTGCACGTCTTCTTCGATGTCTGGAAAGCCACCGAGGTATCTCTCCAGATCAGTGTACTTGGATGCCTCGTCCAGTGCCTCCTCTTTGATGCCGCGCTGCCGCATCAGCTCGATGAAATGACTGGCGTGCATGTTGCATAGGCCGCAGTTGGTGTGGTGAATCACCATCACCTCTTCGCAACCCAGCTCGTAGATGGCCACCAGCAGTGAGCGCATCACCGTGTCGTAGGGCGATAACATCGTGCCGCCGGCTACCTTGATGAACTTGGCATCACCGTTTTTCAGTCCCATCGCCTTTGGCAGCAATTCGGTCAGGCGCGTGTCCATGCAGCTCAGTACGGCCAGCTTGCGGTCGGGTTGCCCCGTTGTGATGTACTTCTCGTATTCTTTTTCGGCTACGAATTGTTTGTTAAAGGTCAGAATGTCGTCAATCATATATGTGTTTTCTGATGTTTGTTTGGTTTAAAAAAAAATCTTTGCCAATAGGCAGTTCGCCTCCTTCACGCTTGTCTGTTTACAGATGCTATGGAGGCATCGCTGTGCGTGTCGTTGCCCTTGACCATCATGCTCACGAACGATTGCTCGGCCATGTACGACGAGCGCACCAGCGGACCGCTCTCCACATGGTCGAAGCCCAGCTCCAATGCCTGCTGCTTGTACAGGGCGAAGGTGTCGGGATGAACGTACTCCACCACGTCAAGCTGGGCGGATGAGGGTTGCAGGTACTGTCCGATGGTCAGCATGCGGCAGCCCGCCTCACGAGCTTCGCGCAGCAACTGCGTCACCTCGTCGGGTTGTTCGCCCAGTCCCACCATGATGCCCGTTTTGGCGATGAATCCGGCTGCGGCAATCTCTTGCAGCACCGCCAGACTATTGCGGTAGGTGGCCCGACTGCGGACAGATGGCGTGAGCCGCTCAACGGTTTCCAGGTTGTGTCCCACGATGTCGGGCTGGGCATTCAGCACGGTTTGAAGCTCTCGGCCACGGTAGTCGGGAATGAGTATCTCGATGATGGTGTTGGGACACAGGCGGCGAACCTCCCGAATGGTTTCGGCCCAGTGAGCCGCCCCCTTGTCGGGCAGGTCATCACGGTCAACGGAGGTAATCACGGCATGTTTCAGTCCCATCGCCTTCACCGATCGGGCAATCTTTATCGGCTCCGTGCCATCGGGCGGCAGCGGGTGACCCGTCATCGTGGCGCAGAAGCGGCAGGCGCGCGTACAGCGGTCGCCCAGAATCATGAAGGTGGCCGTGCCGTGTTTCCAGCAGTGTCCTCTGTTGGGACATTTGCCACTGCTGCAAATAGTGTGCAGTCCGTTTTGTGCGATGGTGTCTTCCACCATGCCATATTTCTCGCCACCCTCTATCCGGGTGTACAGCCAGCGAGGCTTCCTTAATATAGGCTTTCGTTGTGTTTTGTCCATGTGGTGTTTTTGCTTAGCAGGTTTATCCTGCCATTTTGTTGTATGCAAAGATAAATATTTTTGCAAATAAAAGCAAGAAAAACCATCTTTGCTGTTACCTTGAAGGCGACTTCTTTTAAACTGATGCGTCTTGCCGTAGAATCTGCTCACTCTTTTTCACTTTCATTCACTATGCTTTGGAAAGAATAGTTCCAGTAGATGGTGTTCTTTAATAGCTAAACCGTTATCTATCAAGCAGATGACTTCTTTTTATACAAGTGCTTGGTAGTGATAGACCGCTAAATGCGCATGTACAAAGGGTTTGAACAGTATTTAATAATTCATGGGGTTTAAACTCTGTAAATGGAACAAATATTGCGCAAATCGACAGTATCTTTGCAAATAAGGAAAGGCACATCCCTGATTTCCCCAGCGTAGGTGCGTGATGCATCTGTTCGGTTCACAGAGTAAATGAACGAAGGGAGGGTTGGGATGACTGCAAACTCTTTTGACTTCGGATAATCAAGTATATATAAACTGTAAAAGAAAAAATGGAAATCACACAAAAACAGGCAAAAGATGCCATGAGAAACACGTTTGAAAGGTTGATGAGGTTGCCAGATGGCAGTCAGGTGCGGTGGTTGGGCACCGTGTCCGACTTGGTTGAACTGGTCCACATGATGTGGTACGACGGTCTGACCATCGATGAACACGGACAGGTACTCAACTTCAGCACCACCGTCAACCTTCTTTGCGAGCGGCTTCACCTGCGCTCGCCCCGCAAACCCAACACGGTGATGAATAATGTAAGGAAGCGCAAGAACCCTGATCTGCAGCTCCTCAACCGCTGCCGCCACCTGATGGAGCAAGGGGAAGAGCCGCTGGGGAGGTTTATAATGGAGGAGCCTCTCCCCGACAGCCTCTCCCCCGACCCCTCCCCAAAGGGGAGGGGAGTGAATAGCATATTACTTTGAACTGTACTTACTTTGAACATTGAACTGTACTTACTTTGAACTTTGAGATTTGAACATTGAACTTTATGATTAGCTGGGCTATCAACTCGTCAACTTGTCAACTCGTCAACTAAAAACTTTATGATTAGCTGAACTAACAACTCGTCAACTTGTTAACTTGTCAACTCGTGAACTAAAAAAACATGAAAGCATATCTTAAATTAGAATTGAATTTTTTCGAGGCACCCGTGTACATGGAGATGCGGGCCATCGAAGGGTGTACCGGTGAAGGATGCGTGTTGGCCCTGATGCGCTACCTGCGCACCTGTCCCAAGGGAACGGGGTACCTCGCTGCGTTGAAAAACATCGCACACGACTGCCGTAAGTCAAAAACGTATTTGATGCACATCATTTCCGACTATAAAATCTTCGAAATCGTGGATCAAAAATTCTTTTATTGTCCCTACTTGGAGCATTCATTATTCGTTCAACATTCAACGAACAATCAATTTACCCCCTCGCAAGTGCTTGATAATCAAGGGTCGCCCTTATATACTAATAATACTAATAATACTGATAATACTAATAATCCGACGACGGAGAAAAAAAGAGCCGACGCCGCCGACGGAAATTTTAAAAATAAAAATCGGGAAACGATTCCGGCACGTCAGACCAGTCAAACGGAATCACAACCAGTCACCCAACCGGAAGCACAACCTGCCCCGCAACAGGAAGTGCAATTAGCTGCTCAACCAACACCTCAAAGTGCCTCCCAAACGCCTGTTTGCGAGCCGGCGGACAAAAGCATGTTGGTTGAGGCCCAATCTCCTACAGATAAGCGGCCAAACGATGCGCCTTTGCCGACTCAGGAACATGCTTTTGCCGACCGCCCATCTGGCGGGCTGCAGAGGAGTTGTGCACCGCTGGAGCAAACGCACCCTTCGGGGGAAAACGCAGGCAGGCCACCTGTCAACAGTGGCGAGCGGCAGTCTGGCCGCCCATCTGCGGCCGATGTGGAAGCAGTGGAGAAGGGCATCCTCAATGCGTTGTTTGGCGATGTCGCTTTCATGCGCAGTCTGGAAGCGCTCACGGGGCTGTGCGTCTATCGCAACGCCCACACCCGCTACTACTGTCTGCAGTGGTTCCGCATGCTGCGCCATTCGCAAGGCAAGCCCATCAAGGACATCTCGGATGCCAAATGCCATCTGTTAGCCCTGCTGCGCAAGGGCAGAAAGACGCGCGAGAGCTTCCACCGCTGGCACAACGACCAGTTAGACCCCTCGCACAGTTCGATGAGAACTTAGGGGGAAGATATATCACGCCCCTACGGTTTGCGGAACGTCTTAAATCACGCCCAAACGGTTTGCACAACGTGCTAAATCGCGCCCAAACGGTTTGCGGAACGTGATGAATCACGGCCCAACGATGCCTCAGGCTCCTGCCACCAGGTAACTCATGTAGCCCAGGAACACCACGGTGAGCAAGGCACCCTCCCAGCGGGCAATGGTGTATTTGGTGAACGAGAACAGCCACAGCATCACCATCGAGATAATCAGCATCGACAAGTCGAGGTTGGTGATACCCTTGAGCTGCATCGGACTGATGAGGCCGGTGATGCCCAGAATCATCAAGATGTTAAATACGTTAGACCCCAACACGTTGCCAATGGCAATGCCGCTCTGTCCCTTGCGAGCCGACACCACGCTGGTGGCCAGCTCAGGCATTGAGGTTCCGCCGGCAATGATGGTCAGACCGATGACGGCATCGCTCACGCCCATTGATTTGGCAATCACCGTGGCTGAATCGACAAACAGGTTGCTGCCAAAGACCAGACAGCCCAAACCCAACAGCAGGAAAAAAATAGATTTTGGCAGCGAATAGTTCTTTTGCGCCTCTTCGTTCTCGTCTGGCTCTTGCTTGGCTCCCTTGAGGGTGAAATACATGTACAGCAAGAACAGCAGGAACAATACGCCTGCGTCGATGTGCGAGAGATGGCGGTCGAGGCACAGCATCAGCAACACCACCGAAGCCACAAAGGCAAATGGAATGTCACGCTTCACCGTTGATTTCAGGATGGTCATTGGTGCCACCAAGGCGGCACAACCCACGATGAGCAGGGCGTTGAAAATGTTAGATCCCACGACGTTGCCCACCGCCATGTCTGGCGTGGACTTCAAGGCGGATAGCAGACTGACAAAAAACTCGGGCATGGAGGTTCCCATGGCCACAATCGTCAGTCCAATTACAATTTGCGACATGTGCATGCGTTCTGCAATGGCAACGGCACCGTCAGTCAACCGGTCGGCACCCCATAACACCAGGGCGATGCCGGCAATCATCCATAAAATGTTCAACCACATAATCGTTGTATTTACTGCCTATCTTGTTGCAAAAATAGTGCAAGCCGAACATAGAGAAAGTTTACTTTCTATATTGAGGCGCAGCCTATTTTATGCAAAAATAAAAGTTTTTTTTTTACAAAATCACGATGAAAACAAGTTTTTTTGCAAAATACACCTTATTATATATGTGGTTGAACAAATCAGAAGGAGGATGGTTCCAGGCGTTAAACCTGGTACCGTCTTCTGGCCATTCTGCGGTTGTCCCCAGGATGACGCTTGCAACTCACGTGGAGCCAGATGCGCCCAAATCGACTGTACTCAAAGAGCAGTTGGTCGAAGGGACAGTGCAGCAGGATGAAGTCGAAGTACGCCTGACCCGCCTGTTCATTGGGCAGACGGATGTCGGCAGCCTCACCGAAGAGATGTTGCGAGTTGCCCACACCGTGCAGCAGGTTGTTGAGCAGTTCGCACCGATAGCCGCTGTTGATGTAGATGGGGCCGAAGCGGTGGCGCAGGGGTTCGAGGACTTCGCGGCACAGCAGGCGCATGTTCTCCAAGGCCTGGGCATCGGGCGTGTTGTTGATGTGATACTTTTCGGCCGTTGCCGAAGCTGTGAACTCTCGTAGCGAGAAATGCTCGCTAAGTTGTTGTGTTTTCATGGTTTCTTTGAGTTTTTTGTTAATGTCAACTCAAAGGTATAGTTTTCCTGATAGGTGGGTGAACGAGATCGATAGGCTTGGAGGATGAAAAGGAGGGTAGGGGCAGCACAAGCAATAAAAACGTAAAACACAGCCGCAAAATCAAGCCGCATCAATGCCATTAGGCTGCGTCAATGTCATGAAGCTATATCAATGTCACGGAGCTGCGTCAATGTCACGGAGCTGCGTCAATGTCATCAAAGC
>JBNPOM010000039.1:0-29154 GCA_050315175.1 Prevotella sp. SGI.027 | reverse complement strand
CAAAGAAAAAGATATTGTCCCAAGATGCTAAAAGCATGGGGATAATATCTTTTTCGCATGATACAAACAGCCTCTTAACCTCCTGGTAGACAAAACTATTCCATGAAACGCACCTATCAACTGCCGGCCGAATTTCATTGAAACAAAAAATTAACATATTAGAACAGGGATTTTAACTTTTTTGTCATTATATTTGCGCCGAATACTTACATTAATAATTAATTCAAAACGACAGCCTATGATGTAATCACCGAAACACACAGAATTTATAATCTAAAACTGAATACTAACCTTATTGAACCACATGTATGATTGAAAAAGCACCCATTGCTGTATTAGCAATGTTTTTGTCGGCTTCATCGCCAGTCAAGGCGACAAACGACGCACATGTCTTGTATGGAAATTTGGAACGATCACTGAATCTAAAAACGGAGGCCAAAGCTATACAAGTCAATCGTGAACAGAGCAAATCTGTTGAATTCATGAATCAACAGCAACGAAAAATGATTACAGGCACTGTTGTCGACGATGCCGGATTGCCGATTATCGGCGCAAGCATTATCGCAAAAGACGACCCAACGGTGCGCACTATTACGAATGTAAACGGGGAGTTTACCCTAAGTAAGATTGCCAATGGCACGACGCTGGTAGTTTCCTACATCGGCTTCCTGGACCAAACGGTTGTGGTGACAGCCGATAAAGGCACTTACAAGATCACACTGCATCAGGACACACAGAAGTTGGAAGAGGTGGTCGTCGTGGGATACGGCGTGCAGAAGAAGGTCAACATGACCGGTGCCATCTCGAACGTAAAAGCCGATGAGCTTTCCGAGATACCCAACACCAACCTGTCCAACTCATTGGCCGGACGTGCCCCCGGTGCCACCATCTCTGGTAATTCGGGACTGATGGGTGCAACATCTGAGATTCGCATGCGTGGTGGTTTTGGCGAGCCCCTGTTTGTTATTGACGGCATTATCCGCAATAAAGAGGCTTTTGACCATCTTGAAGCCTACGAGATTGATCAGATTAGTTTTTTGAAGGACGCAGCCACAGCCTCCATCTACGGCTCTGCTGCTGGTAATGGTGTTGTGTTGGTAAAGACTAAAGGTGGTGTGAAAAACCAGAAGCCCGTGTTCAACTATCAAGGATCGTATGCCTTTAGCAAGCCCACGCAGCAACTGTTCGCTGACAGATGGACAGCCATTGACGAGCTGGACTACCAAAATGCCGTAGCCCGCTTTCAGGGTTTGAAAGAGCCAAACGGTGAGGCAGAGTATGCCTACTTCCGTGACAATCACATCAACTATAATGTGAACGACTATATATGGCAGGATCCCTGGAACACAAAGCATTCTTTAAGTGCCAGAGGTGGCAGTGAGAAAGTGCAGTACTACGTCATGGGATCGTTTCTGGCAGAGGAAGGTTCGTATGTGACACTGGAGAACAAAAGGTTCTCGCTACGCTCAAACCTATCTGTGGATCTGAGCAAATACATCAAGATGGACATGAACATCAGCGCATACCAATCGAACGACAAACGCTTCTACTGGCCATTCTCAGGTGACGATGACCAGGCAATCTACGACTTGTACCGCTGTACGTTCAACGCCTTGAAGACAACACCTTTCTATAGTAACCTGGATGGCAGTCCCTCTTCCACGATAACAGATTACCCCATCTATCCAGACTATGGTTCATGGCAGGGATGGAACCCTGTAGACCAGGTGATAGGCAACCGCTATCTGAAGACACGCCGCCGCAGCATGACAGGCATCTTGTCATTCAACTTTGACCTGGGGTTTATTCTAAAAGGACTGAGTACGAAAGTCGTCGGCAACTACATCGGCTATGATTATTCGAGAAAGAGATACATGACGTATCAGAAGAACTACAAGTTCCAACAAGCCGACTCGAAAGGAAACCGCTTCTTGCCAGCCCCTTTGAACTTAAACGAATACAACATATTTAACTTCTCCAACAACTACGAGAATCTGGAATACCAGACCAGACAACTGTGGAATGAGCAGTTCAACTGGTTTGTAAATTATAACCAAACGTTCGACAAGCATGAAGTGTCTGGCATGATGGTGTTTGAACAGGCATCCAACGGCGGAGAATATGTCGAGGCCAAGGCCGAGGACCCTGCCACCCACATCGACCAGATGTTTGTTTTCTCCAAAGATGCCGAACGCCGCTGGGGCGATGCCCGGGAGTACACTGGAGGACGTCTGTCGTGGATTGGCCGCTTCAACTACAACTTCGACCAGAAATATATCGCCGAGTTCTCGTTCCGTTACGATGGAAACACCTTGTTCCCCGAAAGACACCGATGGGGATTCTTCCCATCTGTTTCGGCAGGCTGGCGGCTGAGCCAGGAATCTTTCATGGCATCCACTGCTGACTGGCTGAGCAACTTAAAGCTGCGCGCATCCTATGGAACGACGGGCAACGACCTGAATGTATACAATCAGGAAATACAAAAGTTCTCTTATTTGCAGAAATACAGTACAGGCAGCACTTATGTGTTCGGCAACAATCTGGCCAATACCATCGTTGCTGGTGCGACCCCTAACCCAACATTGACCTGGGCCACGTCGACGACTTACAACGTTGGTCTAGATTTCGGGTTCTTTAACAACCGCCTTTCTGGAACGTTTGATGCCTTCTACCGGAAAGAGGTCGATATTCTGGGAGCCCGCACCGTGACCCTTCCAAACACCTACGGCCAGAGCCTAGCTCCAGAGAACTATGCTGAGCGTTCGTGGAGAGGTGGAGAATTGGCCTTGACGTGGATGGACAAAGCTGCGAATGGTTCGATCGACTATTCCGTTTATTTGAATTTGGGCTATGCCCGAGACCGCTGGGACGTGCTGGACGAATCGGCTACCTACAAGACAGGAAATCTGAAAGCACTGTCAAAGGTAGGCAAATCTGCAGGGATACTCACAGGTTTGATCGCTGACCACCTACTGACAGACCCCGCAGAAGTGGAAGCTTTGAAAGCCAAAGGCTTCAAGCAGTACGGACGCGATCCGTATCTGGGTGGCATCCTGTACAAAGACACCCGCGGCGATGGCTACTCAGAAGGGCCTGACGGCAAGATTGACGGTAACGATGCCTACAACTTGCTGAGCAAGAACGGCACGCCACGTATCAACTACGGCTTTGGCGGCCATATCAAATGGAATGGCATCACGGTAGACATTCATTTTCAAGGCGTAGGAAAGTACGACCGGTTTGTTGGTGGCGTCGATGGCGGCTTCTATCAACATGGCGGTGCCGTGCGCCCCTATTTCCCCATCTGGACGAGCAACAAGGTGTATGATCCCGACCTGAATCCAAAGGGTGTCTATCCGCGTATCGTAGGTAAGAGCTGGTACGAGTCGGGGGCCGGGAACACAAGTTTCTGGATGCGCAACAGTGCCTATCTCCGACTGAAGAACTTGAATATCGGCTACGACCTGCCAAAAAGCATTCTCCGTCCATTGGGAATTGAGAACGCACAAGTGTTTGCCAATGCCACTAACCTGTTCTGTATTTCTGCCGTGACAGAGTTTTTGGACCCCGAGCAAAAATACTATGATTCATATCCTTTGATGAAGACTTTCTCATTTGGCCTTAACTTCACTTTTTAACTTGAAAGAATATGAAAAAAAATAATTCCAAAAATATACTTATAGGTGTACTTTTCACATTGAGTGGAATGATGACCGGCTGCGATACGCTGGATATCAAGAATCTAGACAGTTACGACGAATCTGTGGTTTGGAACGATGTCAACCTAGCAACGGCTTATGTGAACAATCTCTATGCAGAGAACTTCGACGGATGGAGCACAAATGCAGACGCCAATTCGGACATCCTGACCGGTATGCCCTGGTATCTGGGAACAATTACTGAAACTGGCGGGGCTTACAAAAAGTGGACTTACAATGCCGTACGCCATATTAATGAGGCAATAGCCAATCTGGAAAACAATCAGTCTCTCGACAAAGCCGTACGCGACAATCTGTTGGGGCAAGTCTATTTCATGCGTGCCTTCAACTATTACTGGATGGTACTCCATCATGGTGGCGTTCCCTATATCAAGGTTCCACAGGACAAAGATAAGGATGACTTAAAAGTCAAGCGCAACTCTACGGCAGAGTGTTTCCAGTTAATGGTAGAAGACCTGGACAAAGCCATCTCTCTGTTGCCAGCCAAGATTCCGGCCTCTTCGAGTGATTACGGGCGTATTGACCAGTGCTTTGCAAAAGCCTGGAAAGCCAAGACACTGTTGCTGAAGTGTTCTCCACAGTTCAATCCTAGCAAGCCTTATGAAAACGCTTACTGGCAAGAAGCGTATGCCGCGGCAAAAGAAGCGTATGACTTTTGTGTGGCCAATGGCATAGCCCTGACACCAAAATATGCTGATATCTGGCTACAAGAAAAAGGACCGGAGGTAATCTTCCCGATTATTTATTCAAATCCAAACAAGGTAGCCTACTGGGCTGCCGGAACCCGCCCTGCCTCCATCAGCCGGGGAGTAAACTACAGCAATCCTACTTGGGAGTTTGTGAAAGATTTCCCCATGCTGGATGGCAAAAGGTTTGATGACCCAACTGGAAAATATTATGTTGGTAACGAGCAGGATTTGTTGAAATCATTCTGGAAGAACCGCGATCCACGCTTTAACCAGGTGTGCTGCTACAATGGAGCTAAATATCCAGTAGCGGGTAAACCATCTGGCTACAGGCAGTACAATGCGTTGGGCATCAGCAATGCTGACGACCAATACGGCATCAACCCGGCAGCACATACCAATGCTGTGAACAATGACTCGTACAGCGGCTTCTACAACTATAAGGCTGCTGACATGTCACTGACGCAAGCAACGGTGCTTACCTATGACATCGATTATATCTACATGCGCTTTGCCGAGCTGATGTTCATCTATGCCGAGGCAGCCAACGAGACAGGGCACTCGGACACTTCCATTGACATGCTGAAGCAAATTCGCAAAAGAGCTGGTATCGAGGCTGGTGCAGATGGACTGTATGGGTTGAATGTAGGAAGTCGTGAGGCTATACGCAAGGCTATCTTGGACGAGCGAGAGATTGAGCTATGCTATGAAGGACATCGCTTCTGGGATTTGCGGCGTACCCGTAACATGATGAAGCTGGATGGATGGACCAAGCACGGCATCGAGGCAATCGCCATCAACCCAGACGGAACCGATATGGACCTGAACGTTGCCCGGGAAAAGACCAACAACAACCAACTGACCACTGGTGATTTCCGTTATGTGATCCATCAAATTCCATTGACCAAAGCAGCAGAGAGGGAATTTGTGATCAAGGAAACATTCTATTTCTTCCCAATTCAAAAGAGCAACATCGACCAGAATCCAAACCTTGAACAAAACAACAATTGGGGCGGGACCTTTAATCCTACGATGGAGTAGTAGACAAATTTCAACAACACATCCAAAGAGGGAGGCCAAAAGACCTAAAAGCTCTTTTGTGCCTTTCCTCTTTTAGTAACATTCGCATTACACTAACTTAATTAATATCAGACAATGAGATTAAAATTTTCTTTATTGATTTTTACTTTTATGCTACTATGTCCAGCCATCAAGGCACAAAACAAAATCACAATCGGTGTGATACAATATGATTTGAGCAACATCGACAAAAGCTTTAAAGACCTGCACGACCAGGGATTCGGATCATGTGAACTAAACTATAGCAAGAATACACTTACGAAAGAGTTTGCTGAAAAGGTTAAGGCTGCGTCGAAGAAGCACAACATCAAGGTGACAACGGTTGTCGGTGTGCCCGGCAGTAAGAGCCAATGGAATTTCAGACATGGTCCAGCCACCATCGGTTTGGTTCCTAAGGATGAGAGAGAGGAGAAGATAAAGGTGTACCACGAGATGATCAATTTCTGTCAAATGGCAGAGGTTCCTGCCATGCACTCCCACTTTGGGTTTATTCCAGAGGATCCTTCTTCCGAGCAATACAAAGATTTCATTGGAGTCATGAAAGATTTGGCGAACTATGCCAAGCAGCGCGGTGTGATGATTTACTTCGAAACAGGTCAGGAAACACCAACAACACTGATTCGTGCCCTCAAAGATATTGGCACGGGCAACGTGTTCATCAATTGCGACCTGGCAAACCTGTTGATGTATGGAAAAGCCAATTCGCTGGATGCCGTACGCCAATTCGGCAATCTAATCAAGGAGTTCCATGCCAAAGACGGGAAATATCCAGACCCGAATAATCCGTATGAATTGGGAGCAGAAGTGCCTATCCCAACTGGACTTGTGAACTTTCCGGCTGTTGTTGCGGAACTCAAGAAACAAGGATTTCAGGGTGCACTGACCATTGAGTGTGAATTGAATGGGACCAAACATGATTACGTCATTAGAACACGTAAATACCTGCAAGGATTATTAGACAAACATTAACCCTACCCAATGAAACCTATCCATAGATGCCTGTACAACATGTTGATGCTGCACAGGCATTTATCATATTGAAGCGAATAAGAAATGTAAAGACTGGTAGCACGCTCAAAGTTTAAAAATAACAAATTGCAATAGCTTGAACACCGAATTAAGAGAATTAACACCAGTAATTCGATTATTTTTCGTATCTTTGCAGTGGGCAGATTTTGTAGGCTGCAATGTTGGGCAATTGTAACAAGCTGCTATCAAGGTCAGATGTTGCAAGCTGATAAGCTGACGATTTGCATGCCACAGCTATACTGCCAACATTAAACAAGTAAACGCCAAACAAGGACATGACGAAGAAGATTCTATTTATCAACCAAGAGATGACACCTTATGTTCCGGAAACTGAGATGTCGCTCATGGGACGAAACCTTCCCCAGGCCATGCAGGAAAATGATTGCGAAATCAGGACATTCATGCCAAAATGGGGAAACATTAACGAAAGACGTGGCCAACTGCATGAGGTAATCCGCCTTTCAGGTATGAACCTGATTATTGATGACACCGATCATCCACTGCTCATTAAGGTTGCATCTATTCCGCAAGTGAGAATACAGGTTTACTTTATAGACAACGAAGATTACTTCACAAAGCGGCAAATGACGGTTGATGAATCCGGAACAGAATATCCTGACAATGGCGAACGCGCTATTTTCTTTGCACGTGGCGTTCTCGAAACAGTGAAGAAGCTGCGTTGGGTACCCGACATCATTCATTGCCAAGGATGGATGGGAGCCGTGATTCCGCTATATGTAAAGACAGCCTATAAAGATGAACCTTCGTTTGCAAACGCCAAGGTGATCACATCCCTATTTCAAACACAACTCAAGACTGATTTGGGGACAAACTTCAAAAGATGCGTGCAGTTTAAAGACGCCAAGCTGGATTTACTCAAGCCATACAATGAGAAGTTCGACTTCTTCGAACTGGGCAAATTAGCCATTGACTATAGTGATGGCATTATCGAGGCTGGCACTGACGTCAACGAAAAGCTCTTGAAGTACTGTGCAGACAAAGAACTGCCATTCTTGAAATATCCAGGAAGTGATTTTACGAAGGCCTATCAAGAGTTCTATGATCTTGTTCTACAGAAATAAGCTCGTTTGAGTGACAAAAATACATCCTGAAGCACTAACAGATTCGTTTACAGCAAATATAACAGCTTAAACACAAATGAGAAATAAGTTTATTGCAATTCTTGCATTTGCCGCACTCATGTTCACGGCATGTGACGATACGACAGACAATGTGGGCATATCATTGACCAACTCATTGGACAAACTACAGATTTCAACCGACACCTTCATGGTTTCTACACGTTCCATTGCAGCTGATTCGGTGTTGTCAAGAAACACACTGGGTTACTTAGGAAAGATCAGAGACCCTGAAACTGGGGGGTACATCACAGGCAATTTTATGACTCAATTCCACATACAGGAAAACTATCAATTTCCTGATGCTGACAAAATGGTCAACAAAGAAGACGGAATGATTGTGGCAGATTCATGCGAACTCAGATTATACTACGACAAGTTCTATGGTGACTCACTGGCACCAATGAAGCTGACTGTTTATGAAATGAGCAAACCCATGAGTGAAGCCAATACCTATTATTCTAATTTTGACCCCATGGAAAATGGCTATATCGGCGCAAATGGATTACAAGCAGATAAGGTTTACACGCTGACAGACCAACAAATCAGTGAAAAAAACCGATGGGACAAAAACTACACGTATCACATCAAGGTCAAGCTGAACCAGCCATACACTGACAAAAACGGCAAAAGATATAAGAACTACGGTACCTATATCCTAAACCAATATTATGAACATCCTGAATATTTCAAGAATTCCATGACTTTTACACAGCATGTTGTGCCGGGATTCTACTTCAAACATGTCAGTGGGTTAGGATCGATGGCCTACATATTCAGGACACAACTGAACGTTTATTTCAGGTTCGCAAACAAAGACAGCACCTATACAGGAACAGCTTCATTCTCTGGTACCGAAGAGGTGTTGCAGACATCAACCATGGTGAACGACCGAAAGACGATTAACGAGTTGGTGAGTGACAAGAACAACACTTACCTAAAATCACCCGCCGGCATTTTCACGGAAATCACAATCCCTGTTGAAGAGATATGCAAAGGGCATGAAAAAGATTCTATCAACGCTGCAAAAATTCATTTGAAACGAATCAACAACGAGGTAAACTCCAAGTTCGCCTTGGACATTCCTAAGACACTGTTGCTGATTCAGAAAGACAGCTTATATACATTCTTTGAACATAAACGTGTTGCCGACTACAAAACTTCTTTCCTCGCGACATACGACAGAGCCAACAATGGTTACACCTTCAACAACATTGGAAGTGTGATTAAGGCCATGGCGCGCAACAAGGCTGCAGGAAAACAGTCGGAAGATTGGAACAAACTGGTTGTCATACCAGTGACTACATCTTATTACACGTTCAATCAGACACAGATTCTGACCAACGTAGTACACGACATGTCACTGTCAGGCACTAAACTCATTGGCGGTTCAAACAAGCAAACGCTGTCTGTCATCTACTCACACTTTAAATAAGTCATGGCAGACAACTATCTGGAACGTAAAAGAAGAGATTACGAGGAGCGGAAAAAAGAATGGCTGAAAAAGAAAAAGTTCCAATTAAAACCTCATCAAAAGCAAGTCCACAATTGTGCACTCACCCACGAAGAAAAGTCTGATGAGGTTTCAGTCAGTTGAGTCTGAATGTTGCAGCCAGCCTCCGCCTCCCGATGAAGACCCTTTCCTTGCGCTATGCAATTTGCGATGATAGGACTTATTGAGGGGCTTTCAGTCAACAGACAATACTCAAACCACGGGTTCTCAAAAAAAGAGGATATGTCCATCTATAGACATACCCTCTTTTTTATATGATAAAAAATGACTGATGACATCAGAATGGCAAGTCGTCGGCATTGTCTCCTGCCGTTTCAGACTGTGGAGGGAATGGAGCTTGTGCTCCACCTTGCTGTGGGGCAGCCTGCTGAGTAGCCGCGTCATTACCAGTGACAGGTGGCACCGGCGCTCCCTGCACACCGTACGTAGCAGGATCAACTTGACGTACATCGAAAGCACGGATGCTATTGAACCAGCGGCCATTATATTCATGAGCATCGATGTCAAACGACACTAACACCTCTTGTCCTACCTGAACATTAAATCTTTGCAAGCGATCTTCACCAAAAACAGAGAAGACCATCTTGCGAGGATACTGGTCGTGCGTTTCGATGACATATTCCTTCACTTTCCATTCTCCTCTCGCTGACACTCCACTTCTTTCCGGCATTTCAGCAATAACTTTTCCTTGTAATTCCATTTATAGTGCTTTTTTTGAATAAATTATCTGACATGTGCGTCTTCTGTTTTGCGAAATTAGTAAAATACTTCTAAAAAAAGAAACTTTTAGTACCTTTTTTTGTCCAACACAATACTTTTTTGTATTTTTGTAACTAATAAATACAGACAAACATTTAAAACATCATACCCATGAGATTTACATTATCAAGCAGTGCATTGAACAGTCGCTTGCAAACACTTTCTAAGGTTATCAACAGCAAGAATTCATTGCCAATTCTTGACAGTTTCCTCTTCGATATTCAAGATAAACAGCTCAACATCACCGCCAGTGACAGCGAGAATGTCATGCGAACATCAGTACAACTTGATGAATGTGATGGCGAAAGTAAGTTTGCTGTACCCAACCGCACCATTCTTGACGCAGTAAAGGAGTTGCCAGAGCAACCGCTGACTTTTGAAGTGGATATGAACAATTTCACCATTCAGATACAATACCAGAATGGTGTATACAACTTCACTGCTCAAAATGCTGCAGAATATCCCGAGTCACAAGCAATACCAGATGGCGCAACCGTCATTACGATGAATGCCGGAGTTCTCAATGACAACATCGACCGATCGCTCTTCGCCACAGCGCAAGACGAGTTGCGGCCTGTCATGAACGGTATATACTTCGACCTGACGAGCGATAGTCTGGCCATCGTGGCAAGCGATGGGCACAAACTTGTTAGAAACAAGAACTTCGCACTAAAGAGTGAAACACCGGCTTCTTTCATCTTACCCAAGAAACCAGCTATGTTGCTCAGAAACGTTTTGACAAAGGATGAGGGCGATGCAGTCATCAAATTTGATACGAAGAATGCCGAAATACATTATGCCGGAGGTTCGTTGTCATGCAGACTGATTGAAGGTAGATATCCTAACTACAACTCTGTCATTCCGCAGGACAATCCTAACCAACTGACTGTCGATCGCAAGGGCCTCCTGGGAGCCTTGAGACGCGTCTTGCCATTTGCCAGTGAAAGCAGTCAACTGATACGACTCCATTTGGAAACAGGTAAACTGGAGCTATCATCCGAAGATATAGACTTTGCGACAAGTGCTAAGGAAAGCATCGTTTGCGACTACTCTGGCCAAACCATGAACATCGGCTTCAAGGGAAGTTCGCTGACAGAGATTCTCACCAACCTTGAAAGTGAAGACGTAACCATACAACTGGCTGATCC
Source organism: Prevotella sp. SGI.027 (assembly GCA_050315175.1). Classification (GTDB taxonomy): domain Bacteria; phylum Bacteroidota; class Bacteroidia; order Bacteroidales; family Bacteroidaceae; genus Prevotella. The sequence goes on along the minus strand of JBNPOM010000039.1, from coordinate 18,081 downwards.
AAGTCGGGCTGGCGTCATTGTTCCGACGACACAACCAGAAGGCGAAGACATTCTGATGCTCATTATGCCAATGCTGCTCAATGACTGATATGCAGCTATTCGCATGAGGCAAAACATATCTACCCAGTAAAGAAAACTATTATTTCTATATCGGGTAGATATTTCCATTTTATTCATAGACAAGTCACTTAAAAATGAAACTGAATTTAAAAAAGCCTATCATCATTTTTGACCTTGAGACGACAGGGCTCGATTTAGTAAAAGACCGTATCATCCAAATATCTTACATCAAAGTATTTCCAGACGGAAAAGAAGAACGCGAGAACATTCTTGTCAACCCAGAAAAGAAAATACCTCTCGAGGTTTCTGCCTTGACGGGCATTACCAACGAAGATGTAGCGGATGCACCCAAGTTCGAAGATTTAGCACAAAAGTTATCCGAAGAATTTAAAGGTTGTGATTTTGCAGGCTACAATTCGAATCACTTTGACATACCAATACTGGCAGAAGAATTCCTGCGAGCAGGCATTGATTTCGACTTCAGTAAAAGCAATTTGGTTGATGCCCAAACTATCTTTCACAAGATGGAACGACGCAACCTGGCAGCAGCTTACAAATTCTATTGTGGCCGGAAAATGGAAGACGACTTTGAAGCGCATCGAGCTGACCAAGATGCTGAGGTGACTTATCGTGTACTGATGGGACAACTGGACAAATATAATCCAGAAACAGCCGAAGAAGCTGACAGGGCATTGCCCAACGACATGAAATATTTGGCCGAATTCTCCAAGATGAATGATAATGTTGATTTTGCTGGCCGTATCGTCTGGCAAGACATGAAAGGTCCAGACGGCAAGGTGTTGACCACAGAAGACGGTTCTCCCATGAGACAAGAAGTGTTCAACTTCGGTAAATATAAAGGTTGCGCCGTGACAGAAGTGCTTCAGAAAGATCCAGGCTATTACAGTTGGATGTTGGCCAATGACTTTACAAACAACACGAAACAGGTGCTTACCCGTATACGCTTACGAGAGTTTAACAAGAAATAGGAACGTTTGAAGCACTGATTTTTTTGGTAGATGAAGAAACTTGTATCTCTCCTCACATTCAGTCTTTTCTTGGCTGCTGGCGTCTATTCGCCGCTATACGGTCAGGAGTTGAATGCCCGTATACACATCAACCACAACCAAATACAAGGTACGGATGCCAGCATTTTTGAAAACTTGGAGCAGACACTCACGAGATTCATCAATGACAGGCAGTGGACCAACCTGAAGTTTCAACGCATAGAACGCATTCCATGTAATTTCAATATTACGGTGACCAAATACGATCAAGCCACAAACATGTTTACTTGTAGGGCATTGATTCAAGCCAACAGGCCCGTATTCAACTCTGCATACACTACCACATTATATAATAATACAGACAACGACTTTAATTTTGAGTTTGCTCAATTCGATCAACTCGAATTTAATGAAGAGTCCATCAATAACCAGCTCACAGCTTTGATAGCTTATTATGCTTATCTCATCATTGGATTGAATCTGGACTCCTTCTCCCCCATGGGCGGTGAAGACATACTGCAAAGATGCCTCAACCTGACCAATAATGCGCAGAATCTTAATTTTACGGGTTGGAAATCATTCGATGACAGCCGAAATCGCTTTGCCATCATCAACGACTATATGGATAGCGCCATGTCACCCTTCCGCCAACTGCAATACGATTATTACAGAAACGGTTTAGACCAAATGGCCACGAACGTTGAGCGAGGCAGAACAAACATCACAACCGCATTGGAAGAGGGATTGAAAAAAAGTCACGAAAACAGACCGTTAAGCTTGTTACCGCAGATATGGACCGATTATAAGCGTGATGAACTGGCCAACATCTACAGCGGAAAAGGAACACAGAAAGAGAAAGAACGGGTCTACGAAATACTGTTTTCCATCAATGCTTCCCAAAACAATGCGTGGGAAAAAATCAAAGAATAAAGATGCTGAAGCAATTACATATTCAAAACTTTACGCTGATTGATGAACTTGACATCAACTTTTATCCTGGATTTTCTGTTATTACAGGCGAGACGGGAGCAGGCAAAAGCATCATACTTGGCGCCATTGGCCTCTTGATGGGCAATCGCGCTGACACGAAACTCATCAGAACAGGAAAGGAAAAATGCCTGATTGAAGCTCATTTTGATGTCAGCAAATACAATCTTTTTCACTTTTTCGAAGAGAATGACATCGATGATGATGCAGCAGACTGTATCGTGAGAAGGGAAATCTACAGCTCAGGAAAGAGCAGGGCCTTTATCAACGACACGCCAGTACCCCTTGCCACCATGAAAGAATTGGGGGAACAATTGATAGATATCCATTCGCAACATCAAAACCTTTTGCTCAACCAAGAAGACTTTCAGCTACAAGTCGTCGATATCATTACGCAGGACAGTAAGAGTTTGGCCCAATATCAGACTTGCTATCAAGAATACAGAAAAGCTGTAGAACAGTTGGAAGAATTGAAAGCTGACATTGCAAAAAGTCAAGAAAATGAAGAGTTCTTGCGCTTTCAGTACGGTGAACTCGCACAGGCACAACTTGTTGAGGGTGAACAGGAAGCCATCGAACTGGAACTCGCCACGCTCGAACATGCAGAAGAAATTAAGACTGCCCTGTATCAGTCAGAACAGTTGTTGTCTGCGGAATCAGTTGGCGTCATCGAAGCTTTGAGAACGATTACTCAACAACTGGATGGCATCAAGGAAGTTTACTCCCCCATTGAAGAGGTTGCACAAAGAACAGAAAGCTGTTATATCGAACTAAAAGATATAGAGAGCGAGATTCAGAACAAAACAGAAAACATAGAATTCGACCCCCAACAGCTGGCAAAACTTCAAGAGCGAATTGATTTAATCAATGCATTGGAGCACAAATTCCATGTGGAATCCATTACCGAATTACTCTCTCAACAAAGGTTGATAAAAAAACAACTGGAGCATATCGACCATAGTGACGAAGAACTACAAAAACTGCAAGCACACGTTGACCAACTGCTCAAAGACTGTACGAAGAAAGCCAATCAACTAACAACCATAAGACAAAAGGCCGCCAAAGCTATTGAAAAAGAGATGTCGAGTCGCTTGGTTCCTCTTGGCATCCCTAACATCCGTTTCAAAGTTGAAATCACCCAGAAACCATTAGGAAACAAAGGGCAAGATGGCGTTGCTTTCTTGTTTAGCGCCAATACCAATTCACCCTTATCGCCCATCTCAAAAGTTGCCTCTGGCGGAGAGATAGCGCGCGTCATGCTGTCATTAAAAGCTATGATTAGTGGGGCTGTCAAACTTCCTACCATCATTTTTGACGAAATAGATACGGGCGTGAGTGGCAGTGTTGCCGAGAAGATGGCACACATCATGGACGAAATGGGCAGGGACGATCGGCAAGTCATCAGTATAACTCATCTTCCACAAATCGCTGCCCTTGGAAAAACTCACTATAAGGTAAGCAAGTCTGAGTCAAAAGACAGTACGGTAACCAACATGTACGAACTTAACCAAGACCAACGTGTACAGGAAGTGGCGCAGATGCTGAGTGGAAGTAATGTCACTGAAGCAGCTCTTGCCAACGCACGCGAACTTTTAAATATGAAATAAATAGCACAATGATACATCCAATACAATCAAGAACAATTCTAACCCTCACCACCCTCATTGCCTTGCTGCTAGGGGGACATTCACAGGTTAACGCACAGTCTGCAAATGTAAAAAAGACGGCAAAATCGGTTTTCTCATTAACTACGTTCAAAGCCGATGGAACCTTGCTTGGCTCCACACGCGGTGTATTTGTTGGAGAAAATGGAGAGGCAATCAGTACGTGGAAACCTTTTGTGGGAGCCGACAGTGCAGTAGTGATTGATGCCCAGGGCAATGCCATGACGGTTGACGTTATGATTGGAACAAATGAACTGTATGACGTATGCAAGTTTAAAGTAATAGGAAACACCACTCCGGCAAAAATTGCTGCGTCTACCTCGAAGGTAAATGAGAAAGTTTCTATCGTAGGCTATTCCATCAAATCACTTGATATCAAGCAAGTTCCTATCCAAAAGGTGGAAACCTTTATGGATAAATACGCCTATTATATCTTCTCTTCCGAAGCACCGGCGAACAAGGAGGGCTGCCCTTTCGTGAATGCGAAAGGTGAGGTCATTGGCATATTGCAACACGCCAACAGTGCCGACGAGACACATGCAGTGGATGCAAAGTTCATGAATGACATGAAAGTAAACACCGGACTAAGCATTGCTGACCCTGTATTGCGACAAACTTCGATACGCACACAAATGCCAAGTAAGGAGTCAGAGGCGCTGGTCATGCTGATGATGTCAAGAGAACAGACGCATAAAAACTATCTCAAATATGTGCAAGACTTTAAACGTCTCTTCCCGCAATCTGTCGATGGATATGTAGCGCAAGCAAACATTTTTGCCAACAAAGGACAGCTTTCACAGGCTGCCGACGAGATGGAAACGGGAATCAAGCGTGCTAAAAACAAGGATGTAGCTCACTCCGAGTATGCCAAACTCATCTATCAGCAGCAACTTTATCAGCCCGACTCCACTTTTACGCAATGGTCATTAGATAAGGCACTTGATGAAGCCACACAAGCAAACAACATCAATCCACTTCCTGTATATCAACATCAACAAGCACAGATTATTTTTACCAAAGGAGATTATCAAAAGGCCTATGACATGTTCATGGCGCTTACGAAAACATCGTTACGCTCTGGTGAACTCTTTTATGAAGCCGCACAGGCAAAGACTCAACTCAAAGCTGATGAGAAAGAGATTCTAACCTTACTGGATAGTGCCGTTGCAGCCTGTCCACAGCCTTTGACACCAGTGGCTGCTCCCTATGTGTTGGCACGCGGTGTAGCTTACGACCAGATTGGCGAATACAAAAAAGCATTGGAGGATTATAATCAATATGACACGTTGATGCTGGGCAGAGCCAGTCATGAATTTTATTACACGCGCTATAAGTGCAATTCACAGTTGCGGAGATATCAACAGGCCTTGAACGACATAGCTCATGCGGCTGTATTGAACCGTCAAGAACCTACGTACTTAGCAGAGATGGCTTCGCTGCAATTGAAAGTGAATTTATACGAAGATGCCATCAAAACGGCCGATCTGTGCATCTCCCTCGCACCAAGTTATGCCGATGCCTATCTTATTAAAGGATTAGCCCAAGTACAAAACAAGCAAAAGAAAGAAGGACTGGAAACCTTGAATAAAGCGAAGAAATTAGGCGATACCAGAGCTATAGACTTTATCGACAAATACAAATAAGCATCTTCGCTCACTTCACCAGAAGTCGTCAGCAAACACATACGGCTCTTTCATGAAGCAAGGATGTTCGATGTAATAACAAGCATGCCAGTTTGTATGAACACTAATAGAACTGTCATTTACGACACGATGTGAAAATAATGCTGGATGGCAATCAATTTTCTCTGAATTTGTTAACAAACCTTTCGTTTGTTAACTCGATTCATTTTCTTTGACAAAACAAAATCGAAAAATAGAAAAAAATTGGAGATTTTTTAGGCGTTCAAAGCCTTCATTTCATCATCTTGTACCTTATTCACATGGAATAAAGCAGCTATTAACATGCTTTTACCGTCTAATCTGCAAGCTATAGCTGCCCAATCTACATCATATAGAAGGGCTTTTTTACACAAAAAGAGGAGTTTTTACCCCAAAACACATTGCTTTTTGATTTCGTTTTGGACTTAAAAATCACATAAGATACTAACGTTCAAACAGATAACAAAACATCCCCATTATTAGCATATTTTCAACACACGAATAGGTTAGTTGAAAAATCGTCCAGCATTTGTGTTAAAAAGACGTTCCTTAAAAAGGCGACATCGCATTTTTGAAGGTCGACTAACTAACACAAGAATTAAAGCGATGAAGAATGATTTGTTTTCACGAAATAATGACGAGTCTTATTGGCAATCCTTACTAACATCAACATCACTGGAACTTCGACCAGCACGCCCACCACCGTAGCCAATGCAGCCCCGGATTGTAAACCAAAAAGAGAAATAGCCACAGCAACCGCCAATTCAAAGAAATTACTTGCCCCAATCATTCCGGCAGGTGCGGCAACATCATGGGGTAATTTCCACCATTTCGCCCAACCGTAAGCAACGAAGAATATCAGAACCGTTTGCAACACAAGCGGAACGGCAATCAATAAGATATGCGGGGGATTGTTCAGTATCGTTTCTCCTTGAAATGAAAACAGGATAATAAGCGTTAATAACAACCCGCCTACCGTATAATTGTCAAACTTGTTGATAAATACATTATTGAAATACTCCACACCTTTGCGGCGGATAACCATTATTCGGGTAATGATTCCGGCAGCAAGTGGTATCACAACAAACAGCACTACGGATAGCAACAGAGTGTCCCACGGGATAGATACGCCGCCAACTCCCAGCAAGAAAGCAACGATAGGGGCAAACGCTACCAATATGATTAAATCGTTCAGTGCCACTTGTACCAGTGTATAAGCGGCATCCCCTTTAGTAAGGTAACTCCACACGAACACCATAGCTGTACAAGGTGCAGCCCCCAATAATACCGCCCCGGCTAAATATTCTTCGGCTAATCTGGCAGGTATAAAAGCTTTGAAAACCACATAGAAGAACAAATAAGCTATTCCGAACATGGTAAATGGCTTTATCAGCCAATTTGTAACGCAAGTGACTATTATTCCTTTCGGACGCTTGCCGACATTCTTAACACTTTGAAAATCCACTTTTAGCATCATCGGATAAATCATTAACCAAATCAGAATTGCCACGGGTATAGACACGTTAGCATATTCAAATTTGCTTAATGTTTGCGGAATTGCTGGAAGCCATTGTCCGACGGCAATTCCAATAATGATGCACAAGGCAACCCAGATAGTCAGGTATTTTTCAAAAAATCCAATTCCTTGTTTCTTTTCCATAACAATAATTATTTAGCTTAATTGTGGTTTTAATTCGTTCAGGTAGAAGTCATAGAAACGGGCTTTTATTTCATCCCGTACTCGATGAAATTCACTGTTTATAAACTCCGGTGTTCCGGTTGCTTCCGAGGGGTCGTCAAATCCTATATGTAGCCTGTTCCTTACTTCACCCGTAAATATCGGGCAGCTTTCATTTGCCCCACCGCAGACCGTAATCACATAGTCCCATTTCTGCCCTATATATAGGTTTACACTTTTAGGGATATGGTGGGCTAAATCTATACCCATTTCTTCCATAACCTTTACCGCCATCGGATTAACCTTTTCAGCAGGTTTTATTCCTGCTGAAAAGACATCCAGTTTATGGTCAAATGATTGTAGAAAACCATGTGCCATTTGGCTGCGGCAGCTATTCCCTGTGCAAAGAATTAAAATCTTCATGTTTTTAATTATTTTTCCAAGCTATCAGGGCAGCACTTCCCTTTGACAATTCTTCTACTTTCTTAATCCAAACCAATTCATTTTGCGCCTTTGCCCGCAAGAAAGAATTTTCGGTGTCAGTTAATGACAAGCAAGCATTCACGATCCACCATTTATTATTAATCCCAGCACGTTGTAAATCCATTTGCAAACGTTCGGCTTCAAATACGGGTGTTGCTTCGGGCAGTGTCACAATAACGACTTCTGTTTCCTGCTGGTTTCTCAAACGCGGTAGCAGCTTTCTTACGGAAGCGGGAGTATCGCCATGTGCACGTTGAACTTCTTTATGGTAACTTTCCGTTGCATCCAGCAACAACAAAGTGTGTCCGGTAGGTGCGGTGTCAATTACTACGACTTCATTTTCTGCTTTATCGACAATTTCAGCAAAAGCCTTGAATACTGCAATTTCCTGCGTGCACGGTGAACGTAAATCTTCCTCAATATATTCCATATCTTCGGCTGTCATTGTTTCCGCGGCTTTACTGCGAACCTCGTTTTTATAGGCTTCCAACACTTCCGCTTCGTCAATACGGCTTACCGTAATGCCAGCCTGAACAGCAAGGTTATAATTCAGATGATTTGCCGGGTCAGTGGTGGTAAGATGTACCTTTGCACCCAGTTTTGTTAATTTCAGGGCTATTTCAGTGGCTATAGTGGTTTTTCCCACGCCGCCTTTTCCCATAGTAAAAACACCCCTTTTTCCTGATTGATAGAGGTCGTTTACCAGTTCATCCATCCCTTTGGCATCGGTAATCCGCAGATAGCTCGCATCATTTGTTAAATTATCACTGTAAAGCATCCGGCGGATATTCGCAATATTAGATAAATTGTATGACCGTAAAGGGACATAATAAGACGGATATTCCAGCAGTTCCGCAGGAATCTGTTTCAGGGCATTTTGCTGCCTGTCATATATCTGTTTCGATATGTTATCGGCTTCATCTAATTGCAGCAAAAGCCCGTTGATTACCAATAGCTGGTTTTTAATTCCCAGTAATTGCAATTCATGTGAAGAACGGGCGGCTTCTTTTAATGGTGCGATTTCAGGACGGCTAACCAATACTAAGCGGGTAGCGTTTGCATCCGAAAGTGTTTCAACTGCCTGTTTATAGATACCTTTCCGTTCTTCCAAACCGGATAATTGACCTAAGCAAGATGCACCGTGCGTACTCTCACTAATAAATGTACTCCACGCTGATGGTAGTTGTAACATTCGTAACGTGTGTCCCGTGGGGGCAGTATCAAAGATAATATGGTCGTATTCTTTTGCTTTATCAGCATCCGTGATAAAATCGGAAAACTGGTTGAAAGCCGCAATTTCTACTGTACAAGAGCCTGAAAGTTGTTCTTCCATATTCTGAATTACACTTTCTGGCAGTTGTCCCCGAAACGGAGCAATAACGCTTTCCCTGTATTCGGCTGCGGCTTGTTCCGGGTCGAGATTAACGACCGTTAAGCCGGGTACTTCTTGAATATCCGTGCCGTGTCCGTTCAGTGTTTGATTAAACACATCTTGCAGGTTTGAAGCCGGGTCTGTACTGATAAGAAGTATTTTCTTTCCATTATCTGCCAAGCCTACCGCAGTAGCACAAGCAATCGAAGTTTTTCCGACACCGCCCTTTCCGGTGAAGAAAAGATACTTCGTCAACTCTATATCTGATAAATTAAATGTTTTCATTTTATAATTATCTGGTGAAAACTTATTTTACTGGCATAAAATCAAGATTGATACCCGTCCATTCACTCATTTGTTTGGTGGTAGGATAGGTTTTTGAAACAGCGATTTCACCGTCCACTAAAGTAATAGGCAGTGCATCCGCCCCATGTTTTTGCAGATGCTCGTTTACTGTTTTATTACTAACATATACCTGCGGTTCGTCACGTAAATTATGACGGGTAACGATGATACCATGTTTTTTCAATGTTTCAATAACAACCGCAATACGCATTAATTCAGGGTCAATGTTTGTTCCACAAAGACCCGTGGGGCAACACATTGCCGGATCGAAAATTTCAATCTTTTTCATGCTGTTTTTTTTATTTGGTTATCAATTCTTTCACTTCTGCAAGGGATAACTTTTTCCCAGCTGATACGACTTTCTCGTCAATCACCAAAGCTGGAAGCCGTAAAATGTTATACTCCATGATTTTCAATAAATCTTCCTCTTTGATAAGGGTTGCATCGCAACCTAATCCTGAAATAGCTTGTTTGGTAGTTTCGTACAAGGCTTTACAGCTTGAACACCCAGTTCCTAATACTTTAATTTCCATTGTCATTATACTTTAATGTTAATATAATAATTGTTCGTAGAACTACGAACAATTATTCCAAAAAAAAGTACTGCTATTCACAGCACGATGTACTTTTACATTTACAGTCTCCTAAAAAAGCTGCAAACAATTTTCGGGCAAGTTCCCAGTTCTCCTGGTTTATACAATACCGGACTTTGGGCGTTTCTATCTCCCCTTGAATTAAGCCAGCTTCTTTCAATTCTTTCAAATGCTGCGAAACGGTTGCTTTAGCAATAGGTAGTTCTTCGTGAATATCACCGAAGAAGCAACTCTCTTGTTTTGCCAAGAAAGCAAGAATAGCCATCCGTGCCGGATGTCCCATTGCTTTGGCAAACCGAGCAATCTGTTCCTGCTCTGTTGTGTACTGTTTCTTTTTCACTCCAATTCTCCTTTCATCTTTGTTGTTCGCAAAAGTACGAACAACATTTTTGATATCCAAATTTTGCGGCATATTTTTTCGGAAAGGTGCAAGGTGCAAGTATATATATAGTCGACCCTCATAAAGGCGAGATAGCATTCTTCATATAGACCTGCGTGATGAATTGGTTTTGAAAATTTAAATTCAGCCTCCACAGCACCATATAATCATTCTTTCAAAAAGGTACAAAAGAAGCCACATGGCTCTTTTGAAGTTAAATGCGGCAGCCGCAAACATGACATTCAAAGTACGTCCGGCTGGTGAGGCGAGTAGATCTTAAATTAATCTGCAAGGGTTGGCTTCCGTCCAATTATACCAATACCAACTGTTGCTGGTAGCTTTTTCATGGTCCCTTCAATTAGATTTCTTACAAATCCGCTACGAAGATAGGCAGGGAAGTGGATTGTTCCCTTTGAACCAGAGACTATAGTTAGGCCAATATAGTAATCTTTTCCTTTATGTAATGCTATTGATGAGGTTGTTTCAATATTAATTTCAGAATTCTTATTCAAAGGAGATAGGTTGAAATAAATAGGTTTGGAAATGATAGGAGAAAATTGTCCTTTTGAAAATTCATAGACAACAAGTCGAAGCGTGCAATGTTCATAGGTGCATTTCTTTATCTTCAAGTTAAAGCTATCAATAATAAAATTATCATGCACAGTAAATTTGGGTCCTATTTCATATTTGCCTGTTGGAGCATTGCCGAAAGCAACATCGCCCGGTAGTTTCATTCCTTTTCGAAGAATCGCCGTAGGCTTAGTCTTTCGGGTTACAACCAAAGCCTCACCAAGTTCATAGACTTCGTCTTCCAATGATATGTCAGCGATTCCACCTTTATATACAGAATACGGTGTTACTTTCTTTTTATAACCAATATGTGTAAAAGTCATATCACCCTTGATACCGATTGGTAGTTCGAGGGAAAATTGTCCGTTTCTATCTGTTAAAGTGAAGATACTATCCACACATACCGTTACATATTCTACACCTATGTTATTTTTGTCTTTTACAACACCTTTAAGCTTAGTCTGGCCATTAGCACCGCAAACACTAACAACGACAAATAAATACAAACATATTATTTTATTCATTTTGAATTTTCCGTATGGAAATCTTGAGTCAATCCAACAACGTAGAGGCCCTCACCCTACTCAATGTTTCGGGGGTCATCTGTAAATAGTTGGCAATATAGGTCAAAGGAGCTCGCAAGATAACTTGGGGAGACAATTTACACATCCGCTTGTATCTATTCTGCGCTGACTCAAACCGGATCAAATCGGCATGAACCTGCGAAATAATCAAACTTTCTTCCAATATCTTTCGATACATCATTTGAATATTGACATGATGTAGAGATATCCGTTCCAACTTATCTTTGGGCATGGCATAAACAATGGAAGCCTCAAGTGCTTCTATTTGTAGGTGACTGGGCTGTTCTTTAAACAAACTCTCAATACACATAAAGATGGTGTGGTCTTCACCTAAATGTTCTGTTAATTCTTTGTCGTTCTTGAAATAAAACTGACGTATCAATCCCTTGTCGAGATAGTAAATATTGCGACACACTTCTCCCTCACGGAGAATCATTTCACCTTTCGCAAATTTCATGGGAACGAGAATGCCTTCAAGTGCATCCAACTCCTCGTGTGTCATCGTACTGTATCTACGTGCCAATTCCCTTGCAATATCACGAGGTGTATTAACAGGTTCTTTCATTTGTCTGGTATTGAAAAGTTAGTAATTTTTAGTTTGCGTTAAGCATCAATCGAGTTTCAGCACGGCAAGGAACGCTTTCTGCGGAACTTCAACATTTCCAATCTGTTTCATGCGTTTCTTTCCTTTCTTTTGCTTCTCCAATAATTTTCTTTTTCTGCTCACATCGCCACCATAACATTTAGCGGTTACATCCTTACGGACGCATTTCACGGTTTCCCTGGCGACGATTTTCCCTCCGATGGCGGCTTGAATAGCTATGTCAAACTGCTGTCTTGGTATCAAGTCTTTGAGTTTTTCACACATTCTTCTGCCCAAACTCACAGCATTGTCCTGATGCGTCAAGGTAGACAGAGCATCCACAGGCTCTCCATTGAGCAAGATGTCGAGCTTGGCCAACTTTGATGGTCGGAACGAGTCTACGTGATAATCGAACGATGCATAACCCTTTGAGATGGATTTCAGTTTATCGTAGAAATCGATGACAATTTCTCCTAACGGTATCATGAAATGTAATTCCACACGATTTCCAGATATGAACTCCTGCTTAACCAACTCACCTCTCTTTTCCAAACAGAGCGTCATGATGGGGCCAATGTAGTTGGCATCCGTAATAATGGTAGCTCGAATATAGGGCTCTTCAATATGTTCAATCAGCGTTGCTTCTGGCAATCCGGAAGGATTATGAACCTCTTTTGCATCTCCGTGTTTGTCGTAAACCATATAAGATACGTTGGGCACGGTAGTGATGACCTCCATGTTGAATTCTCTGTCCAAACGTTCCTGTACGATTTCCATGTGCAAAAGTCCCAAGAATCCACATCTGAAGCCAAATCCAAGTGCCACCGACGATTCAGGAGAGAACGACAATGAGGCGTCATTGAGTTGAAGTTTTTCAAGAGACGTTCTCAAGTTTTCGTAATCATTAGGGTCGATGGGATAAACACCGGCGAACACCATTGGCTTCACCTCCTGAAAACCAGAGATAGCCTTTTCGCAAGGACGGTTTACATGCGTGATGGTATCTCCCACCTTCACCTCTTTGGCATCTTTTATGCCGCTGATGATATAGCCTACTTCTCCGGTTTTCATTTCTCGCCGGGGAACCATGTTCATCTTGAGAATGCCTATTTCATCGGCATCATATTCCATTCCCGTGTTATAAAACTTTACCTTATCGCCCTGCTTGATGCATCCATTTTCTATTTTAAAATAGGCGATGATACCACGGAAACTATTGAAAACGGAGTCGAAAATCAATGCCTGAAGTGGAGCTTTCTCATCTCCCACAGGATGAGGCACGCGTTTCACCACAGCCTCTAAGATGTTGTCAACCCCTTCCCCTGTCTTACCAGATGCACGAATGATATCAGATCGGTCACAACCTATCAATTCTATGATTTCATCTTCTACCTCTTCAGGCATGGCAGAAGGCATGTCGATCTTGTTGATAACGGGGATAATCTCGAGGTCGTGCTCAATGGCCATATACAAATTAGAGATGGTCTGCGCTTGCACACCTTGCGTGGCATCCACAACCAGCAATGCACCCTCGCACGCAGCGATACTTCTACTTACCTCATAAGAAAAGTCCACGTGACCCGGAGTATCAATCAAGTTTAATATATAATTTTGCCCCTCATATTGGTATTCCATTTGGATGGCGTGACTCTTAATCGTAATGCCACGTTCTTTTTCCAAATCCATGCTATCAAGCATTTGTCCACCAGTCACTTGAACCGTTTTAGTGTACTCCAGTAGTCTATCTGCCAATGTTGATTTTCCATGATCAATATGGGCAATGATGCAAAAGTTTCTTATTTGATCCATCAGATATTTTCGTTATCGTATCAAAGATTGTATCACCTCTATGAAGGAAGTTCAATCGTTAATTTAAAAGAGTAAAATCAATCCTTTTGTTAGAAAATAGTGCCATGAATTTCATTGTGTTCGTCCAAAATGATTCCAAGGCTTCCATACTTATGCAAAGGTAGCCATTTTAATTTATAAATCAACGAACGGAATGATAAAATTAGTAAAAACTTCGTATCTTTGCAATGGATAGAATCCGCCCCAGCAAAACAGATTAACTTGCTTTTCACTCGACTCATACGAGCTTAGAAATGCTTATAATGTAAGAAAACATGAACAAATTATTCATCGCTATTTTATTGATTCCCATGCTGTCTTCATGTCATGAGAATCTGGAAGAAAGATCCGCAAGAGAGGCAAAGGAATATACGGATAAATACTGCCCTACACCAGTGGTTAATGGTACGAGAACAGACAGTGTGACCTTTCAAAAAGAAACCAAGACTTACACTTACCACTGTTCATTTGTGGGTGAACTTGACAATGCACAAATTGTAGCACAGAACAGGGATAAAATACATCAACTCATGGTGAAGGAGATTAAGGACAATACAGGTATCAAGAAACTAAAAGATGCAAAATACAATTTCGCCTACATTGTCCATTCTGATAAAGACCCACAGAAAATATTGTATCAGCAAACAATCAGCGTTGCCGACTATCAATAGAGTTAATTTAAGAATACTTATTACGAGAACTTGTTAGATACTTGCACTTAATAGCCGATACACATACTCGTAATATTTAAAAAGAGAATGCGTCGAGCTTGACGCACTCTCTATAGTATGTTCCTGTTATTCAGGTTTCATATTGGTATAAACAGTTTGCACATCGTCAAACTCTTCAAGTCGCTCTACCATCTTATCAATTGTTTCACGTTCGTCGGGAGCAACGTCTTTCAAGTCGTTCGGGATGTAAGTAAACTCAGCACCTGTCACTTCAAAACCGTCCGTTTCCAGATGTTTTTGAATTTCACCAAAGCTCGTTGGGGCACCATAGATGGTTATCTCGTCCGTTTCCTCATCTTCATCATATTCATCTTCCACACCATAATCTATGAGGTCGAGAATCAGTTCATCCATGTCCAACCCATCTTTCTTCTTAAATGTGAAAACAGCTTTATGATCAAAGAGGAATGCCAGTGAACCACTTGTCCCTAAGTTACCATTGAACTTATTGAAAACAGACCGCACATCCCCAACGGTTCGGGTGGTATTGTCCGTCAAAGTATCTACCAAGATAGCCACTCCATGAGGACCATACCCTTCGTATGTGACCGATTTGTAGTCACTTTGATCCTTCCCCATCGCATTCTTAATGGCACGATCAACATTGTCTTTCGGCATGTTTTCGCGCTTGGCATTGGCTATGAGGGCGCGCAAAGCTGGATTGTTTTCAGGATCAGGTCCTCCAGCTTTTACTGCAATTGCAATTTGCTTACCTATTTTCGTGAATGTACGAGCCATGTGGCCCCATCTTTTCAGTTTCGTTGCTTTACGATATTCAAATGCTCTTCCCATAGGAATAAAATTATTTAATCCTCTTCATTGAAGAGGTTTAGGACGAAATATCTTCGCGCCTAAATGTTGATTGTTAAATGATATATGAACGTTTATATTCACAAAAGTATGGCAACCGAATCATCGAAGTTCGGCGCCAAGCTTTTCTGTGAGATTCTTTATAAGTTTCTGCATGATTCCGTCAATCTGCTTGTCATTCAATGTTTTTTGCTCATCTTGCAGAATAAAATTGACGGCATAACTCTTTTTGCCTTCCGGCAGGTTCTTTCCTTCGTACACATCAAAGAGCTCAACGCGCTTCAGTAACTTCTTTTCTGTCTGGAAGGCAATCTTTTCTATTTGTTCGAATTCTATTTGCTTATCTATCAACAGGGCCAAATCGCGACTAACGGCAGGATACTTAGACAGCTCTTTGTACTCAACCTTATTCTTACGAGTTAATTTCACAAGTGCCGTCCAATTGATTTCAGCGAAATAAACTTCACCAGATACATCAACCTGCTTCAGCAACTTTTTACAAACAACGCCCAATTCTGCAATGATTTTCCCTCCTCGATTCTTGATGGTCAAACCATGAGAGAAGATGTTGTTGTCACTTTTTTCTGTTACCAACATGCCAGAAGGCACGCCTAACCGAGCAAAAATATTTTGAACATAGGCTTTCAGTTCATCAAATGAACTGGGCTCATCTGCATGCGCCCAACTTCCTTCCACACGTTTGCCAGTAACCCACAGTCCTAAATGATAAGCTTGCTGATATGCCTTAATCGGATCTTCCTCATTCTCTCGCTCTGCTACATATTGGTAGCAGTTACCAAACTCAAAGAAGCGCAAGTTTGTTTGCTTACGGTTCACATTGCGCATGATGCTTTCAAGTCCACCGAACAACAGCGTCTGGCGCATCACGCCCAAGTCTGTACTCAAAGGATTCATAATCTTCACCGTTGTCTCCTCCGGGTATCGGTTCAAATCATGATAATAAGACGTCTTGGTAAGCGAATTGTTCAGAATCTCATGAAAACCACATCCAATCAGTTGTTCACCAACCAAGTTTTCCAAATGGGCAGTCCTATCCTCATCACCCTGTATGGTCAACGAACTCTTGAGCTGTGTTGGAATTTCAACGTTGTTATAACCATAGATACGCAGGATATCCTCTACAACATCACAGGGGCGCTGAACGTCAACTCGGTATGCGGGGACTGACAATTCCAGACCTTGTGGATTCTCGCTCTTGATTTCCATTTCCAAGCTATCCAAGATGCTCTTAATCACGTCTGGCTCTATCTTTTTACCAATGAGACCGTTCACATAATCGTATGAAAGTGACACATGGGCGTTTTCAATAGGTGTAGGATACACATCCTTGATCTGCATGCTGACCTTACCTCCCGCGAGCTGCTGACACAATATCGCAGCTTGCTTCAGTGCGTATATCGTCCCATTAGGATCGATACCACGTTCAAAGCGATAGCTTGCATCCGTACTCAATCCATGCCGGCGTGCGCTCTTGCGAATCCAGGTAGGATGGAAATAGGCACTTTCTAACACAACATTGCGTGTCGTCTCATAGGTACCACTACCCTTTCCACCGAAGATTCCAGCAATACACATCGGTTGTTCTGCATTGCAAATACTTAAGTCGTGTTCACCCAAAGTATGTTCTTCACCATCGAGGGTCACAAACTTGGTCCCCTCTGGCTGCGTTCTCACCACGATTTGATGACCTTCAACCATATCTGCATCAAAGCAATGCATGGGTTGTCCGTAAGCCATCATCACATAATTTGTGATGTCAACGATGTTATTAACAGGTCGCAAGCCGATAACTCTCAGCTTGTTCTGCAACCACTCCGGACTTTCTTTCACTTCACAATCCATGAGTGAGAGACAGGCATAACGCTTGCAAGCCTCCGTATTCTCGATTTTGACATCAATGGGTAAGTCTTCGTTGTCTACCTTAAATTCATCACAAGACGGACGATGCAGACTGGTTTGATATCCATTACGCTTCAACCATGCATACAAATCACGAGCTACACCGTAATGAGACAATGCGTCAGACCGGTTGGCTGTGATGTCTATTTCGATAACCCAATCGCTCTCAAGGTTATAATATTCTGCAGCAGGCAGACCAACAGGGGCATCTTCCGACAGCACAATGATACCCTCATGTGACGTTCCGACACCGATTTCGTCCTCGGCACAAATCATTCCAAAAGAATCTACGCCCCGTAATTTGCTTTTCTTGATGGTAAACGAATCATCACCATCATATAAAATACAGCCAAGGTCGGCTACGATGACTTTCTGCCCAGCAGCCACATTGGGGGCGCCACATACAATCTGCTGAGGTTCTCCCTTCCCTAAGTCTACTGTCGTGACATGGAGGTGGTCTGAGTTGGGATGCATTTCACAGGTAAGTACCTGTCCGACATAAAGTCCTTTCAGTCCACCTTTAATGGTTTGAACTTCTTCCAAGGCATCGACTTCAAGCCCTGTAGAGGTTAAGGCCTGCTCAACTTCCTGCGGAGTCAAGTCGAAATCGACATATTCTTTAAGCCATTTATATGAAATATTCATTAGATAGATGAATTTTAAATGTATTCGTAAAGCATTGCAAAAGTACTAAAAAAACGACACCCTTACAAATGTTTATCTAAAAATGCGTGTCATAAAACCTATCTGGAGGAAAAGATAGCACATCGATGCACATGAAAATGCTTGAAGCGCTTGACAGAATG
>JBNPOM010000038.1:0-29936 GCA_050315175.1 Prevotella sp. SGI.027 | reverse complement strand
ATATCAAAAAATTTTGAAATTTAAATCAAAACATATATCTTTGCAACATAAACACGAAAATATTGATTAAAGTGTTAAGTAGAAAAGATATTTTTGATTTGTTTTAGTAGATTAGTTTTTAAGTAGTTTGTTTTTTTAATCGGATGTCGGGATGACATCCGATTCTTTTTTTAGGTAAACCTTTCCACATGCCTTGTGGCTGTTCTTGGGAGAGGATATATTTTTCTTTTCCTGCCCGTTCATCCGTTTTTTCACTAAAAAATGCTTAATTTTGTCTTGTCATTCTGTCTATATCACCTTTCATCAACGAGCGTGTTACGGTTCAATGTGCTGTAAACACTTGGAGCAAAGGGAAGAAGAATTGAAATATATGGAGAAACTTATAGAACTTTATGCGCAATGGGCGGGTGAGAAACCTTCCACTATAGAGAAGTTGGAAGGGGCTGGCAGCAATCGTGTTTATTATCGTTTTGGCAACAAAACAGGCCAATCGGTGATTGCAGTGATAGGTACCAGTCGTGATGAAAATCATGCGTTCATTTATCTCACGGAGCATTTTACGGACAAACAGCTTCCGGTTCCTCAGATTTTGGCTGTTAGTGACGATGAACTGAGGTATCTTCAGACCGACTTGGGACATACTTCGCTGTTTGATATGCTGAAAAGTGCCCGTGATGCTGGCGGCAGATACACGCAGAAAGAAAAACTGCTGTTGACCAAAACGCTTCAAGCATTGCCCGAAATGCAGGTGAGGGGAGCCGTTGGACTCGACTTTCAACAATGTTATCCGCAACCCGAATTCAATGTGGAAAGCGTGTTGTTTGACCTGAATTATTTCAAGTATTGCTTTCTGAAAGCGACTGGAATCGATTTCCACGAGCTGATGTTAGAGGCCAACTTTCGTATGTTTGCCAAAGATTTGACATCAGAGCCAGCGGAATGTTTCTTGTATCGCGATTTTCAAGCACGCAATGTGATGCTTGATCATGATGGTAATCCCTATTTTATTGACTATCAAGGAGGCAGAAAAGGACCGTTCTATTATGACTTGGCGTCCTTCTTGTGGCAGGCATCAGCTAAATATCCTTTTAAATTGCGACGCGATTTGGTTTCTGCTTATTATGAGTCTTTGAAACAATATACGGAAGTTCCATCAAGCAGACACTTCGTTGAGCGATTGAATCTCTTCGTGTTGTTTCGCACGTTACAGGTCTTGGGCGCATACGGCTTTCGTGGATATTTCGAGCGGAAGAAGCATTTTATTCAATCTATTCCAGCAGCCATGCAGAATCTTCGTGAGCTTATAAAGCTTGGCGAGCATGTTTTTCCCTATCCATACATGATGAGCATCCTCAAAGAGATGACAGAGTTGCCGCAATTTGCCAATAAAGAGGAGCGAAAAGTGAAGAGAACTGACGGCTTTAAGATTGCGGATAACAATATATTTAAGGCCAATCCGGTGGATGGACCCGCCACTTTTTCCAAATATGATGATAGAGGTGATCTGATTGTTCGTGTAAACAGTTTTTCTTATCACAAAGGAATTCCCGAAGATCCCACAGGAAATGGGGGTGGCTATGTGTTTGATTGTCGGTCAACTCACAACCCCGGACGATACGAACCTTATAAGAATTTGACGGGTTTGGATGAGCCTGTAATTCGTTTCTTGGAAGATGATGGCGAGATACTCGTCTTCCTTGAAAGCGTATACCAATTGGCCGATCGTCACGTGGCACGATACATTGAGCGGGGATTTACCAGTTTGATATTCTCATTTGGCTGCACAGGCGGACAACACCGCAGCGTATATTGTGCGCAACATTTGGCAGAACACATTCATGACAAGTTCGGAATTGAGGTTAGAATTAACCACCGTGAACAGAAAATAGAGCAAACGTTGGAGGCAAAGTAGCTATTTTGAGGAGGGAAACTTGAATAGCTATTGGTATTGACAGCAACGAGTTAGATTGATAAGTGACGATGAAAGAAAATTAAGATATGATGCAAGCAATGATTTTAGCAGCGGGATTGGGAACCCGACTCAAACCGCTGACCGACCATGTGCCAAAGGCTTTGGTGGAAGTTGGGGGAGAACCTTTGCTCAAACAGGTGATATTCAAGTTAAAAGATGCGGGTTTCAGTCGTATTATTGTCAATGTGCATCATTTTTCAGAGCAAATTATTCAATACTTAGAAGCAAATCATTATTTTGGTTTAGATATCCGCATCAGCGACGAAACCAACCAGTTGCTCGATACGGGAGGTGGTATTAAGGCTGCCAAACGCTTGTTTGGAGACACCAGAATATTGATTCATAATGTTGATATACTAAGTAACATCAACCTTCAACACTTTTATTTCGCGCATACGGAGGCTGCTGCAACCTTGTTGGTCAGCGAACGTAACACCAATCGTTACCTGCTTTTTGACGACGATATGCGCTTGGTTGGTTGGACGAACGTGAAGACAGGGGAGGTTCGTTCGCCCTATCCAAACTTGAATGTGGCGCAGTACAAGAAGCTTGCCTTCGCTGGTATTCACACCTTTTCACCACAGTTGTTTCCATGGATGGGTTCTTTTCCTGACCGTTTTGGCGTGATTGATTTCTATTTAAGCGTGTGCAATCAGGTTCCCATCATTGGACATGTAGAGTCAAACCTCAAGCTGATGGATGTTGGTAAGCAAGAAACGCTGCATTCAGCTGAAGAGTTTATGCATCAATTGTGAGCAGACGTTTCACTCCAGGCAACTCTCAAACCCTATAATGCAAGTACGGTTGTATAGCAATCGTCGAACAACGGGCTGATTCCTTGTGGCTCATTATTGAAAATACCATAGATGGTACTACCGCTTCCGCTCATGGCTGCATACACAGCCCCTTGCTGGTAGAGCTGCTCTTTGATGTGCTTTAGCCGCGGATACAACTTGAATACGGGTATTTCAAAGTCATTCAATAGTTCGTTTTTCCACGTTTCAACCGGTTGACCGATGATGTCACGGCAGCATTTGGCAGGTTGTTTCACCTCAATTTTGGCATAAGCATCTTTGGTTGAAACGGCTATGTCGGGCTTAATCAGTGCGAGATAACACCCATCAAGATTCCTTTTTGGCAGTTCAATCGGCACGAGTTGGTCACCAATTCCCGTTGCAAATGAAGGCTTGGCGGTGATGAAAAAAGCGCAATCAGCACCCAGTTGGGCAGCATATTGCTCCATGTCAGCGGTGGTAAGATTGAGTTTGAATTGTTCATTGAGCAGTCTGATCATGAAAGCAGCATCGCTCGATCCGCCTCCTAAGCCCGCTTGTGAAGGAATTTCCTTATAAAGATGAGCGTGAATGCGCGGTAGTGGGAAATCTTTGGCCAGCAAATGATAAGCCTGGATCACGAGATTGTTATCTTCGTGAACATCGACTGCCATCCCAGTTATCTTCAAATCGCACGGATTATCAGATGGAAACTGTTCGTCCATGCGTGTTGTTTCAAGCGTGTCGTGCAACGGAATGGGGAAGAACACGGTTTCTATGTCATGGTAACCATCTGGCCGAACGCCTACTACGTTAAGGCCTAAATTGATTTTGGCACATGGAAATGTAATCATGTAGCAATGGGTTGATATACAAAATGCAAATGCCAACAAACAGCATAAACTGCGTTGTTGGCACTTTTATTATTGAATTTATTTTTTTGAATTCTTGATTTTCTCCACGTATGCATCGATGGCAGCCACGGCAGTGATGTTTACAATGTCGCGCACAGAACATTCAAAGTCGGTAAAATGAATTGGTTTTTTCAATCCCATTTGTATCGGACCAATGATTTCTGCATCCGAATTGAGGGCTTGCAGTAATTTATAACTGCCGTTGGCACTACTCATGTTAGGGAAAACCAGCGTGTTGACGTTCTTACCTTTCAAGCGAGTGAATGGATATTTGTCGTCCCGTAATTTTTTGTCCATGGCAAAATTAACCTGCATTTCTCCATCGACAGCCAAGTCAGGGAACTCTTGTTGCATTCTTTCTACGGCTGCATGTACCTTTTGCGGACTTCCAATCGTATCTGTTCCGAAGTTGGAATAGCTAATCATCGCCATGACTGGCTTGTCATTGAAGAATCTTACTGCGTCAGCACTGAGGCGCGCAATGTCATACAGCACATTCTCGTCTGGGTGCCTGTTGATTAAGGTGTCAGAAATGTAATAGATGCCTTTTTTTGTGTCAAGGATGTGCATGGTGGCAAAAGTTTTGTATCCAGGACGAATACCAATCACTTCTTTGGCCACCTTGATGGTGTTCGAGTATTTTGTGTAGAGTCCTGTGATGAAGCCGTCGGCATCACCATGTTCAACCATCGACATGCCAAAATAGTTGCGCTCGTACATCTTGTCGTAAGCTTCTTCAAAGGTATACCCCTGTCGTTCAAGCTTTTCTGACAGGTGTTTGGCGAATTTCGCACGCTTTCCCTGTTCCTTATCTGCGCGCATGTCTATGATTTTGATGTCCGTAAGATCAAGTTTCAGTCGGTTAGCCAGTCGGTTAAGTCTGTCTGGATTTCCCAACAGAATAGGAAAGCAAATGCCTTCTTGCTTCGCCTGCACGGCAGCTTTCATCATGGTGGGATGCCCTCCTTCTGCGAACACAATGCGCTGTGGATGACGAGCGGCCGTGGCATGCAGGGTTCTCGTAAACTTAGATTCCTGTCCGAGCAACTGCTTCAAATTCTCCTTGTACTTATCCCAGTCCTTGATAGGCGTTCTGGCCACGCCACTGTCTACGGCTGCTTTGGCAACAGCGGCACTCACTTCTGTGATAAGGCGCGGGTCAATGGGCTTTGGAATGAAATACTTGGGGCCGAAATTCAAGTCATTGATGTGGTAAACTTCATTGACCACATCCGGAATGGGTTGTTTGGCAAGGTCGGCTATGGCATGTACGGCGGCCATCTTCATTTCCTCATTGATAGCCTTGGCATGTACATCCAGCGCTCCACGGAAGATGTATGGGAAGCCGATAACATTATTAATCTGATTAGGATAGTCGCTGCGCCCGGTCGACATGATGACGTCCGGCCGACTGTCAAGGGCATCTTCGTAGCTAATTTCAGGCACCGGATTGGCCAATGCGAACACGATGGGGTTGGAAGCCATCGACCGAATCATGTCTTTGGATAGTATATTGCCTCTTGACAAACCCACGAAGACGTCGGCATCCTTAACGGCTTCCTCCAACGTGTGTACATCCTTCCTGTTAGTAGCGAACATTTCTTTTTGTGGGTTCAGGTCGGTACGGTCTTTTGTAATCACTCCATGCGAATCCAGCATCAGGATATTTTCTTTCTTCACCCCCAAAGCCATGTACAATTTGGTACAGCTGATGGCAGCGGCTCCTGCACCATTGATAACCAGTTTGGCCTGCTTGATGTCTTTGCCGGCAACCTCTAAAGCGTTCTTCAGACCTGCGGCAGATATGATGGCCGTGCCATGTTGGTCGTCGTGCATCACGGGGATGTCGAGCGTTTTCTTCAGCCTTTCCTCTATATAGAAACATTCAGGCGCTTTAATGTCTTCCAGATTGATGCCGCCAAACGACGGTGCAATCCTTTCAACGGTCTCACAAAACTTCACGGGGTCTTTCTCGTCTACCTCGATGTCGAACACATCGATGCCGCCATATATCTTGAACAGCAAGCCTTTTCCTTCCATCACGGGCTTGCCACTCATGGCACCAATGTCACCCAAGCCTAACACTGCCGTGCCGTTGGAGATGACAGCAACCAAGTTGCCCTTGTTGGTATATTTGTAAGCGTTATTTTCATTATTCTGAATCTCAAGACACGGGTAGGCCACGCCTGGTGAATAGGCCAGACTGAGGTCGGTTTGAGTCCTGTAAGGCTTGGTCGGTTTTACTTCGATTTTGCCGGGTCGTTCTCCCTCATGGTAAGCAAGAGCTGCTTCTTTGGTGATTTTTAACATTGGATTATAATACTAAATGGAGGTCAAAAAGGGCATGAGCTTCGAAGAGTAGTACCCAGATATTTCTCCCCCTGATTAAACGTTTATATAGTTGATAACGGAACAAAGTTAAGAAAAAACCATTAAAGAAGACCTGGTTTTTATGCTTTTTTGTATCTTTGTGGAGTTATGGTAAAAGGAATGAATAAAATGAGCGGTCTAACGCCTTATCGGCAAGAGCTTCGTGAGCGTATCTTGAAAGCAGCCATGAGCGAATTTTTCGAGAAGGGCATCAAGGCGATCAAGATGGATGATATTGCCAAGAGATTATCCATATCCAAGCGCACGGTGTACGAAATATACAGCAATAAGGAGGAACTGCTGCTGGAAGGCATGAAAGCTGCCGAGCAAGAATTTGATGAGCACATGAAGGATTTCAGCGAACGGCACAACCACCATGTCATGGATATATTGATTGAATTCTACAATTACCAGGCCCATCGTTTGTCAGAGATTTCTCCGCTGTATTTTGACGAAGTGCAAAAATACAAGCGTGTGCAAACGTATCTTGAGAACAAGCATAAGGAGCGTGATGAAGATGCGTATAACTTTATTGACAGAGGCGTGAAAGAGGGGTTTTTTAGGCCAGACACCAATTATCACATCGTTGTGGAAGTAGCGCGTGAAGCTGTTCGTTTTGCCATGACAAGTCAGCTATATAAGGAACATGGCTTGCAGATGGTCTTTCGCAACATCATTTTATTATTCATCCGTGGCATTTGCACACTCAACGGATTAAAGATGCTCGAACGCATCGAATGACGGGTAGGAGAGGCCGCCATCATTTCTCGAAGAGGCGTTTGTCATGCTTGCCAAAATGTCAACGAATCTATTGGTAAACATGTTTTTGTTGATGATTTCATCTTGACAACACCCCTCCTATATTTCGCTTATTGATCAAACAACCTTCCTTCGCGCCGAAATACCGCCAAAATCAGAGATATTTGTAGTTGGTTGATAATGAATGATTTGTAGTTATTGATAAGCATCTTTGCTCCTTCTGAAGTTCATCTCGGCCGCAAAAGCAATGCTCTATGCCTCCAATTTCTATGCTTTTGGCAGCTTAGAACATGAAGATTGACCGCCAATATGGTGCTAAAAAGGGCTACTTTTACATCGTTTAAGCTGAAAATTCGGTTTTTCTAACCAAGATATGGCATGTTTGCATACTGTCTACCTATTGATTTTTTCTAGTTCAGCAATTATTCATTACCGTTTTATTGTCATTTTATAGGACAAAAATAACGAACGAACTTTTTGAGTAGCAGCAGATTGAGAGTAGTGTGAGGTTCGTCATCAAATGACCAACCGTGTTTGTTAAAAAATGCTAACTTCTACTGAAACAAGCCGTTTCATCGCCTTACTCTCAATCAAAATGATTACTTTTGCAGTCGATTATCGGTTCCGTAGCTCAGTTGGATTAGAGCAACAGCCTTCTAAGCTGTGGGTCTTGGGTTCGAACCCCAACGGAATCACCAGAGGTTCAATGCGTTACATCCTACGTTAATAAGCCAATTCTTTCAATTATATTTAGAGTTCAGCAACTGAATGAACGTCCAGCAAAATTTATTTTTTTGTTTTCTTTTTGTTACGATGCATACCGTGTGCAATGGATGCGTAAAGCCCTAATTTGTAACATTTGTAGATGAAGAGAGAAGGATGGGTACCAAGCAGGTTGGTTCTCATTTTTGTTTGTGCGGCATGAAACAACCACCGAAGGAGCGGAGCCAGGCCCAGAAGACGAAGTTTGTGATAAGCATCCAGGACTTTTGAATAGCCTTTCAGTTCTTCGTAGTATAAGTTGAGCGTGTACATGGCTTCCTCTGTTTTTGCCAGAAAGCTGACGTTTGATTCAAACTGTTGAAAACCAACAGGATTGTCAATGTGGTAAATGCGAATTCCGGCTGCCTCCAAAGACCTGCCAAACATCACGTCTTCATAGCCATAGGTTTGTATTCGGTCATCAAAAGGATGGGCCTCCATCACCGATTTGGCCACCATGAAGTTGGAAGTGTTAAACTGTTGATAGGGCGACTTGTTGCGTTCTGCAGCCGAATGTGAATCCTCTGCCTCAGCCTCATAACGATACTTTAGCGTTCCATCGGCAGGTTTCAGCGGGCGTTGCACGCAGTTGCCGCCATAGATGACCATTGCCTGTCGATTTGCTTGAAGATATTGCAGAATGAAATCGTCGCTCGTGATTTTCATGTCACTGTCCAAGAAAAGCAGCCAGTGATGGCGCGCCATGACAGTAAGTATGTTTCGAATTTTAGCACGTCCTACATTGATGTTCCTACTGACGAACCGACAGTTGTCCAACGCATTGATTTCAGTGGCTTGCAGTTTGGTTTCAGGGCGTGTGGAACCATCATCTACCACGATGATTTCATAGTGTAGTTTGGGTATGTTCGATGCTTGACAAGCCAGTGCTTTGACCAAATCTACACAACAATCGTTGTAGGTGGGGATTAGGATGGATAGCTCGCTGCGATTCATGGTTGTCTGAAATAATGGGAATGATATCGTTTGAGATGAGTTCAGTTGGTTGTTACGGCTGATCAGCTTTAAGGTACTGCCCCGTAAGACTTGCCTTACAGTTGGCTACCTCTTCAGGTGTGCCAGCAACAACCAATGAGCCGCCCCTGTCGCCTCCGTCTGGACCTAGGTCGATGACATAATCGGCATAGTTGATGACATCCAGATTATGTTCGATGACGATGATGGAGTGTCCTCTTTCTATCAATGCGTCGAATGCCGACAGCAGACGCTTGATATCCAGATAATGTAGTCCGGTTGTGGGCTCGTCAAAGATAAATAAGGTAGGTTCTTGTTTTTCGCGTCCAATGAAGTAAGCCAGTTTTACGCGTTGGTTTTCACCACCCGAAAGCGTAGACGAGCTTTGTCCCAACTTGATGTATCCCAATCCCACGTCATCCAGCGGTTGCAGTCGGCTGACCACCGTTTTCTCATTCAAGCGATTGAAAAACTCAATGGCCTCTGCAACCGTCATGTTCAGCACGTCATTGATGTTTTTTCCATCTACCCGCACATCCAGTATGTCCTTCTTGAATCGTTGACCATGGCACGCTTCACATTCCAATTCAAGGTCGGCCATGAACTGCATCTCAACGGTGATGGTTCCTGCGCCCTTACATTCTTCGCATCTGCCGCCTTCGGTGTTGAAGGAGAAGTATTGAGGCGAGAAGCCCATTTGTTTGGCGAGCGGTTGTTCGGCAAACAATTGTCTGATGGCATCGTAGGCCTTGACGTAGGTTGCTGCATTGCTGCGCGTGCTCTTGCCTATAGGATTTTGGTCGACAAACTCTACATGCTCGATTTGTTTCCAGTCGCCTTCCAGCGAAATATATTCGCCAGGCTGATCGGCTACCTCATTCAAATGTCGCTTCAAGGCAGGGTAGAGGATGCCCTTTACCAAGGTTGATTTACCCGATCCGCTAACGCCTGTCACCACATCCAGCACGTTCAGGGGAAACTTTACATCAATTCCCTTCAAGTTGTTTTGTCTGGCACCTTTCAGCTCGATGGCCATGTTCCATGACCTTCGAGAACTGGGTTTGTCTATCGTTTCTTTTCCTGTGAGGTATTGGATGGTGTGAGAGTGTGAGAACTGCTTGGCAAATTGCTCCTTGTTGCGGTCAATATCTTTGATGGATCCATTGAAAACAATTTCTCCACCCAATCTACCCGCATTGGGACCTACATCTATCAGGGTGTCTGCGGCTTGCATGATTTCCTTGTCATGCTCCACCACGATGACGGTGTTGCCCAATGCTTGTAGCTTTTTTAGCACACTGATCAATCGTTTTGTATCGCGACTATGCAGGCCAATGCTGGGCTCGTCCAGGATATAAAGTGAGCCCACCAAGGAACTTCCAAGCGATGTGGTGAGGTTGATGCGCTGACTCTCACCGCCACTCAACGTGTTGGATTGGCGGTTGAGCGTGAGGTATCCCAGTCCCACGTCAATGAGAAACTGCAATCGGTTGTTGATTTCGGTGAGCAATCGTTTGCCAATTTCTGCATCGTGTTCGTCCAAGGCGAGCTGTTTGAACCATGCATGGAGGTTGGAGATGGACATTTCTACCAGGTCAGTGATGCTCATGCCGTTGATTTTCACCCAACTGGCCTCTCTTTTAAGTCGTGTG
Organism: Prevotella sp. SGI.027; assembly: GCA_050315175.1. Lineage (GTDB taxonomy): Bacteria > Bacteroidota > Bacteroidia > Bacteroidales > Bacteroidaceae > Prevotella. Next base: position 19,762 of record JBNPOM010000038.1, on the reverse strand, counting down.
CCATGACAGGTTGGACAAGTGGTTCTGCCGCGATAGCGACTCATCATGACACGGTATTGAATCTTGTATTGATTCTCTTTCACCATTTGGAAAAAGGCATCAATGCTCACTCGGTCATGCTCGTCTTTGTGCATGTCGGATGGTAAGCCATGCCACAGCATGTCCTTTTCTTTTCTTGTCAACTCCAAGTAGGGCTTGAATATCGGGAAATCGTCTCGTTTCGCGCGTCGACAGAACTCATCTTTCCACTGGCCCATCTTTTCGCCGTGCCAACATTGTACACAACCATCGTAGACACTGAGGGTAGAGTTGGGAACAACCAGTTTTTCATCAATGCCAATGATGCTGCCAAACCCTTCGCAAGTGGGGCAAGCTCCCAAAGGAGAATTGAATGAAAACATGTTGTCATTGGGTTCCTCGAAGGTCATTCCGTCAGCTTCATAACGCATGGAAAACTCATAAGTTATGTTGGAGGGGAAGAATACCAGTCGGCATTCGCCACGTCCTTCATAGAAGGCTGTTTCCGCAGAGTCTATCAATCGGGAGATGACATCCTTGTCATCATCAACAGATAGGCGGTCAATCAACAGGAAAATCTCGTCAATCTTTGCTTTTTCCAACGCCTCTTTGTCAGCCAGGAAATCGTCTATCCGCACGAAATCGTTCTTGAACCAAAGACGAGTGTAGCCCTCCTGGATTTCCATTTCAAGTTGTTTCTCTAGCGTTCTGCCTTCAATCAGGTGTAATGGAGCCAGGATGGCAAACTTGGTTCCCTTAGAGTATTGTTGCGTACAGTTGACGATGTCGTTAGTTGAATGCTTCTTTACCTCTTCGCCACTGATGGGAGAGAATGTCTTACCAATACGGGCATAAAGCAAACGTAGATATTCGTATATTTCGGTTGACGTGCCTACTGTGCTTCGAGGATTGCGTGAAATCACTTTCTGTTCAATGGCAATGGCTGGTGGCAGTCCCTTGATGAAGTCACATTCGGGTTTGCTCATGCGACCCAAAAACTGTCTTGCATAGGAAGAAAGTGATTCTACATAGCGACGTTGGCCTTCGGCATATAATGTGTCGAAGGCCAAGGATGATTTGCCGGAACCCGATAGTCCGGCTATAACAATAAATTGATTTCGGGGAATATTGATGCTAATGTTCTTCAGATTGTTGACACGTGCACCTTTTATTTCAATATATTCGTTCATTATCATGAGTTCATTGACATCAAGAACTCGTCATTGCTGTGGGTTCTTATCATTCTGTCATGAATTGAGTTCATTGCTTCAATTGGGTTCATGTCGGCAATATACTTGCGCAGAATCCACATCCTATCGAGTGTGGTCTTGTCTTGTAACAAGTCGTCACGACGAGTACTCGATGCAACCAAGTTGACAGCAGGGAAGATGCGCTTGTTAGAAAGTGATCGGTCTAATTGAAGTTCCATGTTGCCGGTACCCTTAAACTCTTCGAAGATTACTTCATCCATCTTACTGCCCGTATCAATCAGTGCTGTAGCGATGATGGTCAGTGATCCACCACCTTCTATGTTGCGGGCTGCACCAAAGAATCGTTTCGGCTTTTGTAATGCGTTGGCATCCACACCACCTGTTAAGACTTTACCTGAAGCAGGGCTCACGGTATTATAGGCGCGGGCCAAACGGGTAATGGAGTCGAGGAATATCACCACATCATGCCCACATTCAACCATCCGTTTGGCTTTCTCAAGCACGATTCCGGCAATCTTAACATGTCGCTCTGCAGGCTCATCGAACGTGGATGCGATGACCTCTGCATTCACAGTTCGCGCCATATCGGTCACTTCCTCTGGACGTTCATCGATTAAAAGCATCATCAAATAAGCCTCGGGGTGGTTGGCAGCGATGGCATTGGCAATATCTTTCATCAAAATGGTCTTACCGGTCTTGGGTTGAGCGACTATCAAGGCACGCTGACCTTTACCGATAGGCGAGAAGAGGTCGACCACCCTTGTAGACAAATTGGTCGTTGCTTTATCGCCACAGAGTGTGAATTTCTCTTCTGGGAAGAGCGGAGTGAGATGTTCAAATTGTATTCTGTCACGGATCTCATTAGGGTTTCTTCCGTTGATCTTGTCGATGTTGGTCAATGGAAAGTACTTCTCTCCGTCATGTGGAGGGCGTACATGACATTGCACCACATCACCTGTCTTCAAGCCATACTTCTTGATTTGTGAGCTGGCCACGTACACATCGTCAGGGGATGATAGGTAATTATAGTCGCTTGAACGTAGGAATCCATAGCCATCTGGCATGATTTCCAGCACACCATTTGCTTCAATGATGTCAGAGAAGTCGTATGCAGGTTGGTTGGAAGGATTCGTATTTACAGGAGTTTGGTATGAAGGCGATGGCATGACGGGTGTGGTAGGATTGTCAAACATGTCGTAACTGGGCACGGCTCCCTGATCCAAAATTGGCAAGTCTTGCACAACAATGAAATCAGTACCATCAGCAGGATCTCCTTCCCAAATACCTTCTGCGATGGCCTCGCGACGTTCTTGCTCGTTTTCGTTGTGCGCATTCACCTTCGCTTGTAAGCGTTCCAATAAGTTGGTCATACCAGTGTCTTTATGGATTGTGTCTTCTGAGTTTGCCTCTGAAGCCTCTTCTTCCGCGTTCTCAGAATCTTTTTCATTCACCTCATCATGTTCTCCTGGTGAGAGTGAATCTTCGGTGTCGTCGTTATCTTCTATCTCTTTCTCTTGCTTTTCCGTATCTTCACGGTTTTCTTCCTTCTTGGCATCAATCATTGCAAGAAGTTCAAGCTCGCGTTTTGTCTTTCTCCCTCTATGCTTAGGAATGGCTGCAAGTTCTTCTTCTGGTGTTAGTTCCTGCTCTTCTTGTGATGAAGTATCATCTTTGCTCATGTCATCCTCTTTAAATAAAGAAGTTGGCTCGTTGGCTGGTTTTTTCTTTTTCAGGTCGAAGTTCTCACCTTCTTTCCCATTCACCGAGTAAACTCTGTCAGTCTCATGTACCGGTATGCGTACACGCCGCCGCTTGGTACCTGTGACGTTTTCATCTGTTTCTGACATCGCTTGTTTATCGAGTATTGAATATATGATTTCTTCTGGCGTATTGGTGTCGTCAAATTCGGCACCCAGTTTTTGAGCGATATCCGACAATTCCTGGATATCTTTAGATGATAATTCGTCTTTGCTATACATTGTTGTATAATAAGTGTTGATAGAAATTTCTGCGTTTCAGAAGAGAAACGACTTTGTATGTTTTTATTTGCTTGCAAAGATACAAAAAAAGAATGCAGCATACGGTCACCCAACAATACTTTTTACCGCCTTTAAATTTTGTTAACAGATAGGGTGACCGTAAGACTTCAATTAACTGGTTCTCATGCCAAATGAGCCTTAAATCTATACAGAAGTCTCGTTCGTTAGATATGTTTAAGTGCTGTATGCGATGAATTACGTCCCAAATTTTGCTGCACAAGATAGAATACACTCCTATATTCATATTCTTAGAAAGCCAGGAAATAATTCAATCACCCTCAATCCATCGTAAAATAAGAAAAAAAGAGGGGTATCATGTTGCTGATACTCCCTCTTTTCTAAATATGATGAGCTATGTTTCTTGCTTAAGATTTTGCATCAACATGCTCGGCCTTTGAATCTTCCTTCGGCTCACTTGCTACCACTTTTTCTGTAGCTTCTGCTGTATTAGGATCCTCATTGGCGGTTTTGTCAACTTCTCCATTTGACATACTCCAATCCTCTTGCGATTTGCGAACATAGCTGTTATAGCGCAGTTTCGCCATATCCTCTGCAGCTTGGAACAGTTCATCGGCTTCATGAGGATATGCTTTCTTCACAGACAGGTAGCGAACTTCACCCAATAAGAAATCGCGGAACTTGCTCCAGTCTGGTTCTTTAGAGTCGAGTATGAATGGATTCTTGCCTTCATCGGCCAGCTGAGGATTGTATCTCCACAAGTGCCAGTAACCGCAAGCAACCGCACGAGCTTCCTCTGCCTGGCTCTTACCCATGCCACCCTTGGCTTTCAAGCCGTGGTTGATACAGGGTGAATAGGCGATGATGAGCGATGGTCCGGGATAAGCCTCTGCTTCACGAATGGCTTTCAGCGTTTGAGCCTGGTCGGCACCCATTGCTATCTGTGCAACATACACATACCCATAGGTCGTAGCCATCAAGCCTAAGTCCTTTTTGCGGATGCGCTTTCCTTGGGCTGCGAATTGAGCAATGGCACCAAGTGGTGTTGCCTTTGAACTCTGTCCGCCCGTATTCGAGTAAACTTCCGTATCGAGAACTAAGATGTTAACATCTTCACCGGATGCGATAACGTGGTCAAGTCCACCGAAACCGATGTCATACGATGCACCGTCACCACCAATAATCCACTGTGAACGTTTGATGAGGTAGTGCTCCAGCGTCATCAGTTCTTTGCAAGTGTCACAACCATTCTCTGCACCTGCTTTGATAAGAGGCTTGAGTTGTTCTGTGGCTTCCTTAGAGCCTTGAGCGTCTTCTTTCGCTTCCATCCACTTCTGAACGGCCTCTTTCAACTCGTTAGACGAATCTTCTTTTTCTACCAATTGGTTGAGAAGGACAGCAAGACGGTCACGCATCTTCTTGTTGCCCATTACCATACCCATACCAAATTCGCAGAAGTCTTCAAACAATGAGTTGGCAAAGGCCGGCCCCTTACCGTCTGCATTGGTCGTGTACGGTGTTGAAGGCAGTGATGCAGAGTAAATGGATGAACAACCTGTTGCGTTGGCAAGCATTTCACGATCGCCAAACAATTGTGAAACCAATTTTACATAAGGTGTTTCACCACATCCGGCACATGCTCCCGAGAACTCAAATAAAGGTTGTGCAAATTGAGAATTCTTCACATTGCTCTGGATATCAACAAGATGTTGTTTGCTCTTCACATTCTTGGTGAGGTAGTTCCAGTTCTCAATCATCTTCTCATCGCGTGTAAATGGCACCATTTTCAATGCCTTACCTTGTTTGTTTCCAGGGCAGACATCGGCACAGTTACCACAACCTACACAGTCGAGTACACTTACCTGAATGCGGAAGTTCATGCCAGCCATCGGTCTTGGAACCTTCATAGCCAGGGTCTTGTCATTGAAACCTTTCACCTCTTCCTCATCCAATACAAATGGACGAATAGCTGCGTGAGGACAAACGTAAGCACATTTGTTACACTGGATACAGTTTTCGGGTGTCCACTCTGGGTTGAATGCTTCAACACCTCGCTTCTCATAGGCCGACGAACCATTCAGCATGGTACCGTCAATCATATCGTATTTCACGAAATCGGATACTTTCAGCAAGTCGCCATTCTGTGCATTGATAGGACGTACGATTTCCTTGATGTATGCCGGAACATCCTCTTCTGGTGCTTCTTCGTCATCTGCAAGGTCTGCCCATGCTGGGTCAACCGTCAATTGCTGATACTCCACACCGCGTTCTACAGCGGCGTAGTTCTTGTCAACAATGTCCTGTCCCTTGTTACCATAAGACTTCACGATGAACTTCTTCATCTGTTCAACGGCAAGATCAACAGGAATCACCTCGGTGATACGGAAGAAGGCACTCTGTAGAATGGTGTTGGTGCGGTTGCCCAAACCAATTTCTTGCGCAATCTTCGTCGCGTTGATGTAATATACCGTAATGTTGTTTTGAGCAAAGTAGCGCTTCAGTCTGTTTGGAATGAAGTTGGCCAACTCTTCTCCCTCAAATACGGTGTTCAAAAGGAAGGTACCATTCTTGCGCAGACCGCGAATCACGTCATACATTCTCAAGTATGCCTGAACGTGGCAAGCCACAAAGTTAGGTGTGATTACTTTGTAGGTAGAGTGAATGGGTTGATCGCCAAAGCGAAGATGTGAGCAGGTAAAACCTCCTGACTTCTTCGAGTCGTACGAGAAGTAGGCCTGACAATATTTATTGGTATTATCACCGATAATCTTCACAGAGTTCTTGTTGGCACCTACAGTACCGTCGGCACCCAGTCCAAAGAACTTAGCTTCGAACGTTCCTTCGGCTCCCAGAGGAATGTCTTCGAGCAAAGGAAGTGAAGTAAAGGTCACGTCATCAACGATACCAACCGTAAAGTGGTTCTTCGGCTCGTTCATCTCCAGGTTGTCAAACACAGAGATGATGTGGCTTGGCGTGATGTCAGCTGAACCCAGTCCATAGCGTCCACCTACAATCAGTGGCTTGTTTTCTACGTCATAGAAAGCACTCTTCACGTCAAGGTACAGCGGTTCGCCTTCGGCACCTGGCTCTTTCGTGCGATCCAACACTGCAATACGCTTAACAGTCTTTGGCACTGCGGCCAGCAGGTGTTTAACAGAGAAAGGACGATAGAGGTGTACCGAAATCATTCCGACCTTCTTACCTTCCTTCAACTGGTGGTCAATCACCTCGCGAGCGGCTTCGGTAGCCGAACCCATCAAGATGATGATGTTCTCTGCATCCTTAGCTCCATAATAAGAGAAGATGTGGTATTCGCGACCTGTAAGCTCAGAGATTTGTTTCAGATAGCCTTCCACAACATCTGGCACATCCTCATAATGCTTGTTGCATGCTTCGCGATGCGTGAAGAATGTTTCTGGGTTTTCAGCCGTACCACGAGTTACTGGGCGCTCTGGTGTGAGTGCGCGGTCGCGGAAACGCTTGATGTCGTCGTAGTCAATCAATTTCTTGATTTCCTCTTCGTCAATCATTTCAATTTTTTGATACTCATGCGAAGTGCGGAAACCATCGAAGAAATTGATGAAAGGAATGCTTGTCTTTAAGGTAGCCAAATAAGGTACTGTCGACAAGTCCATCACCTCTTGAACGGATCCAGCGCAGAACATGGCAAAACCGGTTTGACGGCAAGCCATTACGTCAGAGTGGTCACCAAAGATACACAATGCGTGCGTGGCAACGGTACGGGCCGAAACATTGATAACGCAAGGCAGCTGTTCGCCAGCTATCTTGTACATGTTTGGTATCATGAGTAGCAAACCCTGCGATGCTGTATAGGTTGTGGTCAATGCGCCTGATTGAAGAGAGCCATGCACGGCACCGGCTGCGCCTCCTTCCGACTGCATTTCTTGTACCGTAACCGTTTGTCCAAATAGGTTCTTTCGTCCCTTGGCAGCCCATGTGTCAACATGTTCGGCCATAGGAGAAGACGGTGTGATGGGGTAGATGGCAGCTACCTCAGAAAACATGTAACTGATATGAGCTGCGGCTTCGTTACCATCACAAGTGATAAACTTTTTTTCTTTTGCCATTTTGTTATAAATAAAATATGAATAAATGTTTCGTATGAATCTTTTAATTCTTTACTATCATTCTTGTTCTTTTGTTGCTGTATTTATTTGTTCGCTTGTCTTGATTCGCCCCTCTGTCGCCTGTCAATATAGAAAACCAAACAGCCATAGGGGGATGCGGTTGTCTTGTCCCACCTCAGTGTTGTATCGGGCGTAGACGGTATCACTGGTGTAATGTATCTTATGTTCGCTCTTTGCATTGCAAATTCTGAACTTCTGTTTGCCGTCAACCAGGTAGAAACGGTCTTTGCCAGCTTGATTCACCGTGTGGTCTTTCCACATGCAGTTCACGAAGAAAGTCTCCATCAAGTCTTGTGTATCTGCCTTGTTCGGATAGATGACATATTGCAGATTGGTGTTGTGCATCATTACTTTGCTGGGCTTCTTCGGGAAATCTTGGCCCATGGGATAGATGATGTTAATCAATCGGGCATCGGCCAAGTATTTGATGTAATTCATCACCGTAGCGCGACTGGTATGTATCTCGTGCGCCAGATTGCTGATGTTGGGCGCACACTGCCCTTCGGTGGCCAACAGGTAGAACAGCTTCTTGATTTTTGTGAGGTATTTCAGTTCGATTTGCTTGATGAGCAGAATGTCTACCTCCGTCATCATGTTCATGGTCTTCAGCAGATTCTCCGAGAAATTGCGATTCTCCAGGAAGAATGGGTAGAAGCCATGGTGGATGTAGTCCATGAAGTATTTCGCCGGACTGGCCTTTGGCAGGATTTGCTTGATGATGTATTCGTGATTCGTTAGTATCTCTTCAAGCGTGTAAGGCGTAAACTGGTTGTTGGTCTTGAGGTTGAGAAACTCGCGAAACGAGAACCCTCGCAGGTTGTAACTCTTCACGATGCCGTTCAGTTCGGGATTCTCTTCCTTGAGCCTCATCACGCTCGAGCCGGTGAAAATCACCTTCAATTCCGGAAAACGGTCGTGGCATCGCCTTAGCTCTTCACTCCAGTTGGGCTGCTTGAACACCTGGTCAATGAGCAGCACCTTACCGCCCTGCTCAACAAATTGCTTTGCAAAATCATCTATTCCGCAGCCTTGGAAATAGAAGTTGTTCATGTTGATGTACAGACAGCGTCGATCAGTACTCTCAAAATTTTCTTGTGCGTATTGCAACAAGAATGTGGTCTTTCCAACACCTCTTGTTCCCTTGATGCCTATCAAGCGGTCGTTCCAGTCAATCTCATCCATGAGGGTGCGACGAACTGGCGCTTTGGTGTGCTCTACCAGGCTTTTGTGAGTGCGGAAGAAAGATTCCATTTCTAAATCCTTTTAAATTGCATAATCGTCACTGCAAAGATACTATTAATTTCTATAATTGCAAACTCTATATTGCAAAATATCATCTTTTTTTATTATTTTTGTACCCAGTTAAAAGAATGAGGCTTTCTGACAATGAAATTACATATCTTCAATCCAGATCACGATGTAGCATTGGCGTCCAACATGGATGCTTTCACAGCTCCGCATGCCGCACGCGAATTGCGTGCCGACCTGGGCTATCTGCCGGCTTTGTGGGCTGACGATGGTGATATGGTGCTGGTGGATGACGTGTCGACTGCACTCGAATCGGCACGCCGTCTTGGCGGTTTGGTGCATGATGTGTTGTATATTTCGCATGCCGATTTGTGCCGCGTTCCCATTGATTTCTCAACTGTTAAGGTTGAACCTTGGGGGTGGAACAGGGCTTTGTGTCACTATTTAGTGTCGTCCAACGCGACGTTCAGACAAACAGTGCCCACGGCCAAGCAATTGGATGTTATGCGCAAGCTGAGCAGTCGCACGTTCGCTGCAACCCATTTACTGCCTGTTCTTGCAGCATCACACGAGCGTTTCGTGGGAACCAGCACTTTTTTCTCGGGCGATGCCGCCCAGCTGGCCGACCGGCTCATGGCCGATGGCGAACGATTTGTATTGAAGGCACCCTGGAGCAGTAGCGGTAGGGGGTTGAGATATGTAGACCATGATTTCAGCGACCATGTTGAAGGGTGGTGCCGAAACCTCATCAAGAAGCAGGGTGGCATCATGATAGAACCGCAATATAATAAGGTCTGTGATTTTGGAATGGAATTCATGGCCATGGACAACGGCCGTGTGGCATACCTTGGTCTGTCACTGTTCTCTACGGTTCATGGTGCCTATACGGGCAACGTCATTGCTTCGGAGGCGGTGAAGCGCGACATGATGGCGCGGTATGTGCCCCTGGAATTGCTCGATTTCATTCAAGAGCATGTCATCTCGCTTGTAGGTAAGCATTTCAAAGGTAAATATGTGGGGCCGTTTGGCATCGACATGATGGTAGTGAGGATGGAGGATCGCGAGGAGTTGTGCATCCATCCTTGTGTCGAACTCAATCTCCGCCGTACCATGGGGCATGTAGCCTTGGCGTTGACGGAGCCGCAGTCTACCGCCCCCAAACAACTCATGCATGTGGAGTACACCGACAAATATCGCTTGAAAGTGTCGCTGGCAGGTGATGATTTGCTGATACCGTACGTTTTATAAACCAATTGAGACACAGCTTATTATTTACTTCTGTTGAAGTAAAGCATATTCACGTATTCACTTCTTTTTTCCCTTGTGAAACGAAAAGTATTGGCTTTGGGCATCAATCTCTATGACTTTGGTGTCCAAAGTGTATGACATTGGTGCCCAAAGTCAACGTTATTGGTTGGCGGCCTTTGTGGGGTGCCATCCATGGAGGCCAGGGTCTGCGTTTTCAATTCGATTTTCTGGTGGGTTTCGTGCGTGGTTTACTCGGGTTTTTCAGATAGCGCGCCCAAGCGTATGGCCGTCGGTTGAGCAAATAGTTGGGGTCGTCCATGTGCCTGTATGCCTCGCGTTCGAATGAAATGTTGAGGTAGGCTCGCCCGCTCATCGGTAGGCGAACGAGCCACTCGATGACGTAGAAGAGGTAGAAAAATACAAATCCCAGTTCAATCATCTGTCGGGTATGGATGCGCTCATGCTGGATAAGGTCGGCCGTGATGGTCGTTCCTTTGCGGCAAAACAACATTCCCAGAATGTTGATGGCGTCATAATTTTTGAAAGGTATCAGTCGGTTGTGAATGATGAGCATGGGGTTGGTTTGTACGATTTTAAAGAGTTTCCGTGGTTTGGCTGGTTCTATAAATTAGCTTTGTTAGATTTTGAGCTTATTTTTGAGGTCAAAATGCAAGAGAGTGAAGGAGTGTAGCGAGCTACACGACTGAACGAACTTACATTTTGAACCAAAAAGAAGCCAAAAGATAACAAAACGTATTTCATAAACATTTAATGACTATGTGCGGTGGTAATTTATAGAACCAGCCTTTTATCATTCCACGTTTTTTCTGGTGATGATGTAGGCACTCAGCAAAACGAGAATGCCGGCCACCGGTTTATCCCATGTCAGCACGTCCTGTCCGATGTAGATGGCTACCAACGAAGCGACTACAGGTTGCAGATTGGTGTAAATGCTCACGGTGGTAGCGGGCAGGTAGCGCATGGCGAACGGTATGGCGAAGTAGCCCATCACGGTGGCGAACAGTACGATGAAGGCCATTTCGGCCACGCCCGTCCAGGCCCATGCGGCAGAGAAAAGTTTCTGCTGACCCCATTCGGGGGCTGCGAAAGGCAGCACGGCGAGGGTAGAAACGAGGAAAATCCACTTCATCTGTGTCACTGCCGAGTACTTTTGAGAAACGTTTCGGGTAATCAACAGATAGATGACCCAGGTGAGCAGACTCAGAATGGTGAGGAAGATGCCCAGCACGTCGTTGGTTCCCGAGCCGCTCTGCCAGCCCATGAAGACCATCAATAGCGCGCCGGAAATACCGATGAGAACGCCTATCGTCTTCTTTCCATTGAGCGTTTCTTTCAAAAAAACGGCCGCCATCAGCATGGTGGCGACGGGTGTCAGCGTGGCAATCAGTGAGAAGTAAACGGGCGTGGTGTATACCAAAGCCCAGGCGGTGAGAGTTTGTGAAACCACGAATCCAAGCAAACCGCCCAACATAATGATGAACAGGTCTTTGCGTTCGACAGGCTCTTTGGGCATGAACAGACTGATAATCCAGAAAATCATCGCAGCACCCAGGCATCGGGTGAACATGTATCCCATGGGCGACACCCATTCGTCGAGCAAGAGTTTGGTAACGGGTACACCTAAACCAAAGATTACGTTGGCCAGTATCACGGCACTGTGTGCCTGTATTTTGTTCTTATTTTTCATCATGTTTAATTGGGTTTGCGTTGCGAGTAGATGGTTGTTCATCATCTACAAATCAACTGCAAATATAGTATTTTTTTGGAGAATGCCGGGTAGCTCAAATAAAAATGATATATTTGTAGGATTAAACGATAACGATGCAGACCATGAACACGAATAAGATTCAGACAACTTTTACGCCCGACCAGTTTCAGCAAAAGGTGATACAGGCCGAGGGTGGGTACCATCTGGTGCTGGCTCCGCCGGGATGTGGCAAGACGCAGATTCTTACCGAGCGCATTCGTAGGGCACACGAACAAGGAATGCCATTCGATAAGATGCTGTGTTTGACGTTTACCAACCGCGCTGCCCGTGGCATGAAAGAACGTATTGAGGCCCATATCACAGACGAGGGCGTGGACGAGGTGTATGTAGGAAACGTGCATCGGTTTTGTTCCAAATTCTTGTTCGACAACAGTTTGGTGCCTGCCGAGAGTTCGGTTATTGACGATGACGATGCTTTCAGCATCCTGGCTCGCTATCGGGATGAGGATGAATATGCGGTGCAGGCGAATTATCGAGCGAAAAGTGAATATATAGAGGTGTTTCATTTTGCGGGATTCATCCATCAACTGGCGTATGAACATCCCCAAAAGCTGCGTCTACACCCTGAATGTGTGACGGCAAGGGACGTGATGGCGTTGCGCACGTTGTGCCAAGTGCAGCGAATGGAGATGACACCTGCCACGATGTTGGATGTGTTCAGGCATTCGGATGTGTACGAGGACCTCATCCAAACCGAGTCATACGACCTGGGAAGTCAGCGTGACATTGGCGCCTTACTGAAAAAGATGGAGCAGGCGCGGCATTACATGGCATACAAAAAAGAGAACAAGTTGCTGGATTTTGAGGACTTGTTGATGCTTACTTACGATGCGTTGCGGGCTGACGACAAGCATGAGCTGAAGCGGTATGACTGGATACAGGTTGATGAGGTGCAAGACCTCAACCCGTTGCAGCTGGCACTTGTCGATGGATTTACAAGTCGCGACTTCGACACCGTGATGTATCTGGGCGACGAGCAGCAGGCCATCTTTTCGTTCATGGGTGCCAAGATGAGCACGCTGGACGCCCTGAGAGAGCGTTGTGAGGGACATCTTCACCGGCTGTTTGTCAACCATCGTTCCCCTCAATATCTGCTTGACGTGTTCAATGTGTATGCCGAACAGCAGCTGGGAATAGACAAGAATGTGCTGCCAACGACCAATTATCTTCCCCAACGCAAGGGAGATGAGTTGCAAGTGATGGATAGTGTGACCATTGACTCGGAATATCGTGATGTCGCCGATGTGGTGAATCGGTTGCAAGCAGCGGATGCGAAGGAGACAACGGCAGTCATTGTGAGTGCCAATGCCGATGCAGAATTGATGAGTAGGGCGTTGAACGACTTGCCATTATCGCATTTTAAGGTGTCGGGAGATGATTTGTTCGCCTCGCAGGGCGTGAAGTTGTTGCTGGCACACCTGAATGTTTTGGCCAACGAGCACAACTTCATCGGTTGGTCACGATTGTTCATGGGGCTGCATGTCTTTGAGAGCAATGCGGCAGCGCGTGGCTTTGTGCGGGGATTGTTGGACAGGGCGCTGCTGCCAACCGACCTTCTGACGTATCCAGAGAGCAGTTATGTGCAGGAATTTGTAAAGTGTTACGAGCAGCAGGATATTGTGGTGTTCGACACAGAGACTACTGGACTGAATGTTTTTAAGGATGACATCGTGCAGATTGCAGCTGTCAGGATGCGGCAAGGGAAAGTGGTTCCCGGCTCGTCGTTTGTCGTTTTTATGGAAACCGACCGTGACATTCCGCAACAACTGGGAGAGATAGAAAATCCATTGATTGCTGAAATGCAGCGACATGAGCTGCATAGTCACACAGAAGGGTTACAGATGTTCATGGATTATGTGGGCGACAGCATGCTGTTGGGACACAATGCCGACTACGATTATCACATTCTGGATTTCAATCTGCAACGCTATCTGCCCGCCATATCGTTGAAAGAGCAGTGTCCACGCTATCTGGATTCGCTCAAACTCGTTCGATTATTGGAGCCAAACCTGCGTGAGTACAAGCTCAAGCACTTGCTCTCGGTGTTGCATTTGGAGGGAGAAAACGCCCATTTGGCCGATGCCGACGTTGACGCAACGTGCAATGTGGTGCGCCACTGCTATGGAAAAGCCAAGCTCATGGTGCCTTCTCAGTTGGAATGGATAAGTCATCCGCGGTTCAAGAAGCGGGCAGAGGTGTTGCGAAAAAACTATTTAGACATATACAATGCGGCCAAACAGCGGCTGTATCAGCGAGAAAAAACTGACGATGAGCCTGTGTTGGTGCGGGAAATGCAGCGTTTCTATGCGTTTCTTTGTAGCGAGAAACTGTTGGAACCGCAAGATAAATTGCATTATATCACGCAGTTTTTCACGGATGATATCATTGACCAAGCAGCGGCACCATCATTGGTGGAGCAGCTGTGGGCCTACGTCACGGAAATAAACACGTTGAAAGAGGCCGACTTGTGCAACAGTCAAACGCTGCAAGAGCGTATCTTCGTGACAACCGTTCACAAGGCAAAAGGACTGGAGTTTGACAATGTCATCATCTTTGATGCCGTTGACGGACGCTATCCCAACTTCTACAATCAAAACAACGAACGGCTGTTGGCCGAAGACAAGCGTAAATTTTATGTAGCTATGACGCGGGCCAAGAAACGTCTTTATGTGGCTTGGTCGACCACAAGGATAGACTATTACAATCGTTCTCACCCGCGCGACATCACTCCCTTCATGACGCCAATACTGCAATTCTTCGAAGAATGAGGGTAGAGAGGGGTGTAAGCCGAGTTTAATGTCTTTAACCTCTTGGTAAAGACGAATGTAAAAAGCATGAAAAATGGATTCACGGTGTCGGTTGAAACCATGAATCCATTTTCGCTATTTACTTGCGCTATTTGCGTACAGGGATGTTCTTCAGTATCTCGAGAAGATGATCCCAAACCATTTGTACGGTAGGGATGTGCAAACGTTCTTCGGGGGTATGAACGAAACGAAGTGTGGGTCCGAAGCTAACCATGTCGATATGAGGATAACGTTCCGAGAACAATCCGCACTCAAGTCCTGCATGAATGCCCAATACTTCTGGCTCTTTATTGAACAATTTCTTGTAAGCATCAACCGTCAGCTTGACTAATTTGCTGTCTGGGTTCATGTTCCAAGCTGGATAGCCATCGGTTTGTTCCACCTTTGCGCCTGCCAATTGGTAAGCAGCCTTCACAGTGTTACACATATTTTCCAAATTGCTCATCACGTTGCTGCGTTGCGACGACAAGATTTCAACGTTGCCATCCATGGTCTTCACCGCCGCCACATTGCTTGATGTTTCAACCATATTGGCCAATAACTCATCTTGGCACATGGCAAAGATGCCATTGTCAACGGCTTGCAGAGCCAGTATCAGTTTGCTGCTTACGTCCTTAGGAAGTACCTGTTGAGGCTCGGTACTTTCCATATTGAACACCATGTCGGTATCTGTAACATGAAATTCTTGCATCACGTCATGATGGAAAACATTCCAATCGGCACGCACTTGCTCTTTCGCATCATTGGGAACAGCGAACACAACCTTTCCATCACGCGGGATAGCGTTGTGCAATTTGCCACTATTAAAACTTGCTAAACGCAAATCAAACTTCTCTTGTTCGTTGAAAAGAAATCTCGTTAAAACCTTGATGGCATTGGCACGCTTCTTATTGATGTCGTCACCAGAGTGTCCTCCCACCAAACCTTTCAGCGAGATTTGCATAAAGAAGTGGTCCTTTGGTGCCTCTTCTGCCGTGTAATTGAAGGTGGCAATGGTGCTGCGGCCACCCGCACAGCTTACATATATTTTGCCTTCGTCTTCAGAATCTAAGTTGATGAGATAATCACCCGTCATGAATCCGGCCTTCATCCCCAACGCTCCCGTTAGTTGTGTCTCTTCATCAACGGTAAAAACGCATTCTATCGGGCCGTGTTCAATGTCGTCACTTTCGAGCACAGCCAATTCCATAGCCACGCCGATACCATCGTCTGCACCGAGCGTTGTGCCCTTAGCGGTGAGCCATTCTCCATCAATATAGGTCTGGATGGCATCCTTATCGAAATCAAACTCAACGTCCACAAGTTTGTCACACACCATGTCCATGTGGCTCTGGAGTATCACCGTAGCACGATTCTCGTAGCCTTTGGTGGCTGGTTTGCGGATAATTACGTTTCCTGTTTCATCTACTGACGTTTCCAGTTGATGACTCTTGCCAAACTCTTTGAGGTATTCTATCATCTTTTCCTCACGCTTGGAAGGGCGTGGTATCTCGTTGATTTTGGCGAACTGCTTGAAGACGCGAGCTGGTTGTAAGTCTTTCTTTTCCATACTATTTTTTCTTATTTTATTTTGTATATTGCTCTATTTCCACTACCTTTGCCAAATTGAAATGACAAAGTGACACTGCAAATATAATAAGAAATGCTGAAAACCTTACTTCTTAGCATGTTAATAATTGCAATATGTATTGCATTGATGGCTGTGAAATTGATTTTTCAGAAGAATGGAAAGTTTAATTCCATGCACATACATGACAGTGACGCTATGAAAGAGCGAGGCATTCATTGTGTGGTAGATCAAGATAATGAGGCAAGAAAGCAGAATAAGGCGTTTTGAAATGGATGTCATGGGCAGCATACCGTCAAGGTCATGAAATATAATAATGTGTAAACAATTAAATATCAGTATATAAAAT
Source organism: Prevotella sp. SGI.027 (assembly GCA_050315175.1). Lineage (GTDB taxonomy): Bacteria > Bacteroidota > Bacteroidia > Bacteroidales > Bacteroidaceae > Prevotella. Next base: position 3,380 of record JBNPOM010000038.1, on the reverse strand, counting down.
GAACAAAAAGATTATCCGTTCGGTAGCGGTTGCAGCACTCGCAACACTGGCTTTCGCGGCATGTGACAATTCAAAACCTCAGGTTGATAAGAAGTCAGAAGGTACAACAGCTGCTGTTCCTACAGACATGAAAATTGCCTATGTTGAGGTAGACAGCATCATGACCCAGTATAAGTTCTGCAAAGATTATAGTTTGATTTTGCAAAAGAAGGGTCAAAACATTCAGAACACGCTGGCTGGAAAGCAGAAACAATTAGAGCAAGCAGCTGCTAACTTCCAGCAGAAGCTTCAACAAAACGCATATACTCGTGACCAGGCAGAATCCATTCAAGCTGGATTGCAGAAGCAAAGTGCCGATCTACAGGCGCTCAATCAGCGTCTGAGCAATGAGTTCCAAACAGAGACCGATAAGTACAACAAGGCTCTCCGCGACTCCATTCAGCACTTCTTGGCCAGCTATAACAAGGATAAAAAATACAGTCTTATCCTTTCCAAGGCAGGAGATAATCTGCTGTATGCCGACAAGAGCTATGACATCACCAAGGATGTGGTTGCTGGTTTGAACAAGGCTTATAAGCCAATCGACACAAAGAAAAAAGCTGACGCAAAGAAATAAGAACGTTTCTTTTGCACAGTTTCCTATATTGTCATCATACATGATGAAAGAGAGCGTATCAATATACAAGGTACCTCTCTTTTTTTGTTGCGATAAATTAACGCGAAAGCATCCCGTATTTGCCGTCTTGCAATTTTATAATATAGCCCTTTTATGTCTAACAGCGTATAAGGTTTATTTCTTCATGCGAAAGATGTCAAATATGGGATGCCTGCCATGATTTTAAAAATCTTTTCATTATTTTTGTCATCAAATAGAAAATGTGGCATGAAAAGATTATTCTCCGTTTTATTATTTATATGGATGACGCAGTGGGTTGTCGCCATACCAGTCAAAAAGAGCGGGTGGAAAATCATTCGACTTGCGAGTGGAGTGGAGGTAAGAGCCATGTTCAAAGGCGATGAACACCTGCATTACATGGAGGCTGAAGATGGTCAGAAATACGTTTTTGACGAACAACTTCAAGCTTATCGACCTGCCGATTTCACGACTATGGTTAGAAAAGCCGCTGCAAAAAGACGTAGAGCCGCCGCTCGTAGACATGCAAAAACCCGTGTTTCATTAGGTGAGAAGCACGCTGGCTATGAAGGAAAGAAAAAAGGTTTGATGATTTTGGTAGATTTTGAGGACGCCGAATTCAACGAAACACATACAAAAGAGCTTTATCAACAGATAACCAACAAGCTGGGATTTGTACACAAGTTAGGATTTAGAGGAAGTGTAAGAGATTACTTCCTCGACCAGAGTAGAGAGAAATTTGACTTAACCTTTGATGTTGTAGGCCCCATACGCATGAAGAAAGGTTATGCTTACTATGGTGCCAACAATCGTGAAGGTTACGACATCAGACCCCATGAAATGATACAAGAGGCTTGTGTGGGTGCAGATGCCGAGGTGGATTTCAAAGATTACGATTGGGACCATGATGGGAAAGTGGATGCGCTGTATGTGTTGTATGCTGGCCAAGGTGAGAGTTCAACAGAAGGACAAGATTCCAAACGCGTGTGGCCTCACCAGGCGGAGCTGTCTGAAACCAACTTTGATTTTAACTTGGATCAGGTGACCATCGATTCTTATGCCTGTGGTCCTGAACTGTCTTCACGAACACAAATCGAAGGTATCGGAACCATCTGTCATGAGTTTTCGCATGTGTTGGGGCTGCCTGACATGTATGACACGCTCAATAGTGAGGCTTATGGCATGTTTTCATGGGATGTGATGGATCAAGGAAGTTATAACGTTGGTGGTTTCGTTCCGGCGGGTTATACCAGTTATGAACGCACTTATTTAGGTTGGTTGAATCCAATAGAACTGACCAGCGACCTCACTGTCACGAACATGAAGCCGCTCAGTGAGCAGGGTGAGGCGTATGCCATTTACAACGAAAACAATAGAAACGAATACTATCTGTTGGAAAACAGGCAAAAAACAGGTTGGGATGCAGGACTTGGCGGAGAAGGATTGCTGATTCTTCATGTTGATTTTGATGCCAAGACATGGGCCGACAATACGGTGAACAGTAAGAAGGACCATCAACGATGTACCATTTTTCACGCCGACAATTCTGATGCTTACCTCAACAAATTGGGAATTTATAGTGCCTCGGAGATTGCAGGCGATGCTTATCCGTATAAGGCTAATGACAGTCTGACAGCGAACTCTAAACCTGCGGCCCGCTTGTTCAATGCGAATAGATGTGGAACCTATTTCATGAATAAGGACGTGAATGAGATAACAAGAAATGAGGATGGAACCATTTCTTTTCACTTCAAGGTGATTGCTGCTTCAACAAAACCGAATCAGACGCCGCCTGATGGCATCCTATTCCATGAAACATTTGACCAGTGTAAGGGCACAGGTGGAAATGATGGCAAGTTTAGCGGGCAAGTGGCTCGAAGCACGAATGATTTCATGACGGATGTCAGTGGCTGGAACGTGCCATCTGGTGCCGCATACGGTGGCGACCGATGTGCAAAGTTTGGTACATCGTCAAAAAATGGCACCGTGTTGTCACCCGAATTTGATGCGCACGGTAAAGACACACTCATCTTCGTAGCTGCGCCTTTTGGACGTGATGATAACACGTTGGATGTGCGCATCAACGACTCGCTGTTGGGTGTCTTTACATTAAAAAGGGGACAGTGGACTACCATCAAGGTTCCTTTCACGGGAACAGGAGCGTCTACCATTCAATTTGTACCTTATAATCGCTTTTTCTTGGATGACGTAAAGGTGATAGGACCTACGAACAAGCAGGAAACTGGTATCAAACAGCTTGATGCGAAGACCGACACTCATCAGCCTTCAAAAATTTATAATCTCAATGGGCAGTTTGTTGGAACCAAACTCGATGCACTGCCAAAGGGGATATACATCTTGGATGGAAAGAAAGTTCTGAAATTCTGAAATCGAAACTTTTGATCGTCTTGTTAGACAAGACTTCTTTGAATGGATTTGATGGCCGTTCGCTAAAAATATCATCCCGCATAGAAAATGTGTGGTGATATTTACTTTTTCATGGTTCTTCTTGACGGTTAACTCCTATTTTCCGGCTCTTTTATGCCAAACATGTTTCCCAGTCTGAAGTTTATAAATATTCCAGAAAATGCCCAAACTATTTCGCTGGCACCAATAATACCAAACTACGAATATATACTCAAGACGATTGTAGTATCAATCGCAATGTGAGACCTCTGCAAAACCTTACCTCATTCTCTATCATTCTTATTTTTTGAGCACTATTGGCTCACCCGCAGTCAATATT
>JBNPOM010000037.1:0-30008 GCA_050315175.1 Prevotella sp. SGI.027 | reverse complement strand
GAAAACTAGGGACCCTAGGAATCCTAGGGATTCTAGGGATCCTAGGGATTCTAGGTAATCTAGGAAACCTGGCGAAAGCCTATTCCCCAAAAAAATATTCCCTGGGTGCCTTGCGGCCCCAGGGAATATTTTTACTTCTTTTCCTTCTCAGATAAAATCAGAGGAATGCCTTGTCGGAAAAGCTCCTTCTCCTGTCCTTGTTCGAGGATGACAGCCTGCACAATCTGCATGGTCAAATTTGCCTGTCCCTCCTTCTCCGTGTAAACACCCATCGAACCAGGGATGTTGTAATAGAATGCCACTTCATACTTCTTGCTCACCCCATGGTCATCCAACTGGTAGGTCAGTCGGGTGGGCTGTATGACAAAGGCTACGGGTGACACGCTATAGAAGCCGATATTGCACTTCAAGTCTTGGGCGGGTGCCGTGAGCAGCAGTTTCTGCAAGTCGGTGTTGGTCACGTTCTCTGCCAAGGCCTTGACAGGAAAGTTGTGGATGACCATCGTACTGTCTGTTGTCAGCGACCACGAGATGTCCAGCGTATCAGTGCGGTCTGAGGCACTCGTCACCACCCGCTGCGGATAAATCAGTTTGCCGGTATGCTTACCCTTCACCTTGGCAAAAGCCAATTGTACCTCTTCTTTCGTAATCTTTACTTGGTTGTCTTCGTTGGAACCAAGACAAGAGGTTAGCGAGGTTGCACCCAGGGTAAGACATGCCGCTAACAGCCATGCCATCCCTACATTTTTCTTCATTTTCTTCATTTTTTTGTTTGTTAGAATTATCATTGTTTGTCAGCAAAGCAACCCATATCTTGTCCGTGTTCATGACAAGTATGCGTTACTTCTGAAAAATAAACAACCGATCAACCTAAAACATTGCACGCAAAAATGTTAAATAACGTAAACAAAACATCGTTCAATGAAAAGCGGAACGTGATAAATCACGCCCCTACCTTTATTCGGTTGCTTCCTCGTCGTTCTCTTTCTTCTCGGGTGAGAAAATGGTTTCAAAGTCGGTCATGTCGTTCTTCACGAGGATGTCGTACCACTGCAGCAGTTTCCTGATGTCGCTGTCGTGCACGCGATCCTGATCGAATGACGGCAGCACCTTGGCGAAATATTCGCGCAGTTGCTTGCTGTTGGCCTTCTTATAATTGAACGATACCAGCTTGTTTTGTTCCTGTTCGCCCACGCCCTTGAGCACCTTCCACAAAGGCACGTCATCGGCGTCGGTGTACATGGCAATGTCGCCCAAATTGGTAACCCTGTCGGTGAAGAAGGCCGGCATGCGGCGATGTGTTTCATCGAGTGATTCGACGATGAGGTTGATTTTTCCGCGTGACACCAATTTATAAAGTCCTGGCTTACCTGCGATTGAAAGAATTGTTTCCATTGTTATTCGTTAATTTTCGTTTGATAGATGATACATGTACCACCCCCGCAACCCTGTACACCTTATATTATAGGATGTGGTTGCGGTGCAGTAGTTCTAAAATTTTCTCTATTTGTTGGGGTAAATTAGCTTTTCCATCGTTGACGAGTTCCATGTCGCTCAGTCGGACCATCTCTTCTTGTGGCATCTGACTATTGATCCACGCCGTGGCCTTTTCGCGGCTGATGCCATCGCGATGCATGATGCGTTCCACACGAATCTCCAAGGGTGCCGTGACGCATATCACCTTGTCGGGCGTGATGCGGCGGTCGAAATGAGCGTCAAACAAGATGGCACTCTCTACCCACTGCAGCGGCGACTGTAGGAAGTCGGTAGCCACGGCGGGGTGAACGATGTCGTTAACCGCTTGTTTGTTGGCCTCTGATGCCAGCAGGAATTGAGCGAGCACCGACTTCTGAAGCTCTGCTCCCTCGTACACATTCGGTCCCACCAGTTGTATGAGTTGTTGCCGCAGCTGACCATCTTCTCGCATGAGTCGCTTGGCCGCCTCATCACAGTCGTAGACGACGATGCCCTGCTGCTTGAGCAATTGACACACATAACTCTTGCCCGACCCGATGCCACCCGTGAGGGCGACAATACTTTTCCTGTTGTTCATCGCACCGTTGGTTGCATGGGTGGTTATTGTTGTTCGACGAGATAGTCTATCTGGTTTATTTCCAACCGCGCTTGCCGTACCTCAGCGGGGACGGTTTTCAGGTGCAAGGCACATTTGTCCGAAGGATTTGCCTGTAGCTCGTTGTAGTCGACTACCACCTCAAATTGCTTTTCATTGATTTTCCTGAATGCCGTGACACCGATGTTGAACAGCACCTTTACCTTGGTTGGGAAGGTGCGCAGGGTCTTTCCTTTCGGCATGTTGATGGCCTTGATGGGAACCTCGATGCTCTCTTCGGTGAGGATGTCGGGGAAGAGTCCTATCTTCACCTTCTCCGGTACAGTCTTCACGCCAATGATTTTCTGCAGGTTGACCTGTCGAATCAGCGTGTCCGTGAAATTGGTGAGGTTCAGTTTCTCGGTCATGATGTACCTCAAGCTGTCCAGTTTGCTTTGCTGCGCGTACACCGTCACCTTTTCGGGCCAGAAGCTCACGCGTGCCAGATAGTAGTTTTTGGCAGGTGTCATGATGCCGTTCGCACGAACCGGCAGGGTCTTTGACAGTCCGAAGTTGAAGTAGAATTTCAGCTGATCGGGCTTCAATGCGGTGATTCTGGACGACGTAGCCAGTCGTTGGTACATGATGTTCTGCACGTCTGCCAGGGGTACGCTTCCCCTTCCTGCGCTTTCGTTGGCATAGGTGGAGAAGTTGAGGTTGATGGGTCGGAACCTGTTTCCCGTGAAATAGCCCATGAAGGCAAATCCCTTGTCGCGTACCGTCACGATGACGGTGTCGGGCATATTGGTGGTGATGATGATGTTTTTGGGCACGTTGACCAAGCGTATGGGCACGGGAATCTCTTTTTCGTACATCTCATCGAGCGTCATGGAGAGCCAGAACGCCGCACTGAGAAATAGGAAAAACAAAAACACCAGGAATCGCTTGGACACCAAGTCGAGCAAGAAATTCCTGATGGGTGCGGTGATACGCTTGAGCTGGTTGAGCATGTGCGTGGGTGGTTAGGCCTTGGTTGCGTTTTGAGATGCTGTGTCGGCATAGAGGAAGTTGCGGTCTACCTGTACGGTGACGCCGCGTGCGATTTCCACATCCACCTTGTTTGTGGTGAGGTCAATGCGCTTCACGATGCCGTAGATGCCGCCGTTGATGATCACCTTTGAACCTTCCTGCAAAGCGTTCTGGAAGTTACGTATCTCCTTTTGTTTCTTTTGTTGTGGACGAATCATGAATAGCCACATGATAGCTAACATGGCCACCATGAAGATGAGCATGCCTGTTCCGCCGCCTGCTGCTTGTGCAGCTAATAGTAGTGTTGTCATATTTGATTGATTGATTAATTAATTCGTATTTGTATTTGTATTTTTGTCTATTCTTGTTCTTCTGCCGGTTGCTCGGTATCTGGCGTTTCCTCCTTCTTGGCAGGCCGGCGTTGCTTGGGTTCGGGCATGGGTTTGAGCATCTTACCTGTCGAGATAAGGTGACGAGCGATGGTGTCGAGCATGCCGTTGATGTATCCGCCGCTCTTCGTGGTGCTGTAGCGCTTGGCTTGGTTGACGTATTCGTATATCGTCACCGAGACGGGGATGTTCGGGAACGTGAGCATCTCGGCAATGGCAATCTGCATGATGACCACGTCCATGTAGGCCAATCGTGAGAAGTCCCAGTTGCGACTGGTCTCGCTCATGTACAGCTGGTAGGTGTCGGCATTGAGGATGGTGGCGCGGAAGAGTTTTATGGCGAAGTCGCGGTCTTCCTCGTCCTTGTATTCGGGCAAGATTTCCTGATCGGCCTTGTTAGCCTGGTCAAACCGCCTGATGGTTTTCAGCACGAAGGTATCTACCACCTCTTTGTCATCATTCCAGTAGAGGCTCTTCTCCTCGAGCAGGGCATCCAATTCGGGATTATCCTGAATAAGCTGTTTGTACAGCTTGCGCCATACCTCGCGGTCGGCCTCATAACTGTCATCCGTGTCGGCCATGTATGCTTGGTAGGTTTCCGACTGCTCAATCTGGTTGCATATCTTTCGGATGAACTCAACGTCATCATCCCAGGTCAGTTTCTGTTCTTCGATGAAGTCGTTGAGCATCTTGTTCTCTTCCAGTTGAACGGCAAACTTGTTGAAGGCGAATTTTTGTGGAGGCATCTCCGTTCCTTCCCTTTCGGCTTTCTGCGTGTTAACCTCCACTCTGTGTCGCTCTTCACGTGAGATGGCCACGATGAGTTGGAGCAGATAGATGTACAAATGGTATGCTTTGGAGAGACAGAAAAGCAATTCTTTCTCTGCGTTATCCATGTTGTTATTGCCATTCTGATAGTATGCGTAGGTTAACTGGACTATCTTGGTCCTGATTATTTCGCGATTGATCATCCTTGTGTTCTTTCTATATTTATCATGCAAATGTAGCCTTTTTTTACATGACATGCAAGTAATCTTTCTTGATAATATCAATTTTTTACAGAAACTTTGCATATATCAGATAATTCAAGTAACTTTGCAGCGCTTTTTTGAGCGCATCAGTGACGCCGACGCATGTCGTGAAAGAGGGGAGGGAAGCCATGCTCCGCCTGTCGCTCTTACTGGCAGCATCGGCCAAGCAGGAGAGTCCTGCGTCTCTGTGTGATGGCGAATTAAGGCAATGAATGTTCAACAACTTAATTTAGAGTAACACATTATGAAAGAGATTAATGTATCGGGTAAGAAGCGTGAAGACCTTGGAAAGAAAGCTTCTAAGCAATTGAGAAAAGAGGGTTACGTGCCCTGTAACCTTTACGGTGCAGCACAGACTGACGGCAAACCGGAAGCATTGGCTTTCGCAGCTCCCATGTCAGAGTTGCGCAAGGTAGTGTACACACCGCATATCTATGTCATCAACCTCAACATTGATGGCGAAAGTCATACCGCCATCTTGAAAGAACTGCAGTTCCATCCTGTGACGGACGCACTGCTCCACGTTGACTTCTACGCTGTGAACGACCAGAAGCCCATCACCATCGGTATTCCGGTGAAGTTGGTTGGACTGGCACAGGGTGTACGCGACGGTGGACGTATGAACCTGTCTATTCGCAAGGTGAACGTTACCGCTCCTTATCAGCGTATTCCAGAGCATCTGGATATCGACGTGACCGACTTGAAAATCGGTAAGAGCATCAAGGTGGGTCAGCTGAATTTTGAAGGACTGGAAATGGCTACACCGAAGGATGTCGTGGTTTGCTCTGTGAAGATGACACGTGCCGCTACCGTATCTACCGACACTGAAACAGCTGAAGAGGGTGAAGCAGCCGCTGAGGGCGAAAGCGAAGGCGAAGCAGCACCAGCAGAGGCTTAATCAGCCCGTGATAGTCACGAAAGTTTAATCAATGGACAAATACTTGATTTGTGGTCTGGGAAACCCGGGTGCTGAATACGCGGGAACCCGCCACAACACTGGATTTATGGTATTGGACGCTTTTGCCAAGGCGTCCAATATCGTTTTTGAGGATAAGCGATATGGCTTCGTGTCCGAAACCAGCCTGAAGGGTCGCAAAATCATCTTGCTCAAGCCCACCACGTTCATGAACCTCAGTGGCAACGCTGTGCGCTATTGGCTCAACAAGGAAAACATTGACCAGCGGCGCTTGCTCGTGATTTCAGATGATGTGGCTTTGCCCTTAGGCGAGTTCCGCCTCAAAGGTAGTGGCAGCAATGGAGGGCACAACGGACTGGGACACATCCAGCAGCTCATCGGGCAGAACTATCCCCGTCTGCGCATGGGCATTGGCAACGAGTATCCGCGTGGCGGACAGGTTGACTGGGTGCTTGGTCGCTATGATGAGTCGGATATGCAGGTTCTTCAGCCTGCCATCGACAAGGCGGTGGAAATCATCAAGAGCTTTGTCTTGGCTGGCATCGACATCACCATGAACCAGTTTAACCAACAGGGGAAAAAGAAGGGGGGCTAATAGGGCTAATAAGGCTAATAGGGCTAATAAGGCTAATAAGGCTAATAAGGCTAATAGGGCTAATAAGGCTAATAAGCCCAATAGGGCTAATAAGGCTAATAAGGCTAATAGGGCTAATAAGGCTAATAAGCCCAATAGGGCTAATAAGGCTAATAAGCCCAATAGGGCTAATAGGGCTAATAGGGCTAATAGGGCTAATAAGCCTAATAAGCCCAATAGGGCCAATAACCATTCACTATGACAGAAACTACCTCCACCACTTCCAATCTTCGTGTCAAGGACACTGGATCGGCGCGCATTGACAAGTGGCTCTGGGCGGCTCGCATCTTCAAGACCCGCACATTGGCTGCCGAGGCTTGCAAGAACAATCGTGTGAGCGTCAATGGGGTGAGCGTCAAACCAAGTCATGTCATCAAGCCCGGCGAAACAATTGATGTCAAGAAACCGCCCATCACCTATTCGTTCAAGGTGCTCAAGACCATCGAACAGCGGGTGGGGGCTAAGTTCGTTCCACAGATTTATGAGAATGTCACCGATGCCAAGCAGTACGAGCTGTTGGAGATGAGTCGCATCAGTGGATTTGTAGATCGCGCTCGGGGAACCGGACGCCCTACGAAGAAGGATCGTCGCAGCATGGATGCCTTCGTCCGTCCGGCTCTCTTTGGATGGGATGAAGAGGATGAATGGGATGAAGGTGATGACGATTAATGAGGCGCAAGTACCAAAAACGATAACAGCATGACCAAACCAACCACCACCACAACATCTAAACGGCAACCCTGTAACGTTGCCATCTTTGTTTCGGGTAGCGGAACCAACTGCGAGAACATCATTCGCTATTTTCAAGATTCACCGTTGGGGCATGTCGCGCTGGTGTTGAGCAACAAGTCCGATGCCTACGCCTTGGTGCGTGCCGAAAGACTGAACGTTCCTACCGTTGTCGTGCCTAAGGCCGAGTTTAACAAGGCCGATGAGATGCTCAAGCTACTCGATGAGCATCACATCGATTTCATTGTGTTGGCTGGGTTCTTGCTGATGATTCCCGATTATCTCATCCAGACTTACCACCGGCGCATGATTAACCTGCATCCTGCCTTGCTGCCTAAGTTTGGCGGCAAGGGCATGTACGGACACCATGTGCACGAAGCGGTGAAGGCCGCTGGCGAAACCGAGACAGGCTTCACCGTTCATTGGGTCAGTTCGGTATGCGATGGTGGAGAGATTATCGCTCAGTTCCGCACGCCACTTCTCCCATCCGACAGTGTCGACGATATTGCGGAGAAAGAGCACCAACTGGAGATGCAGCATTTCCCGCAAGTGATTGAACAGGTTGTTCAGGAATTCTTGGGAGATAGTAAAAATAGTAGGAGTTAGCAGGAGTAACTTGGAGTTAGGGGGAGTTAACGGACATTAGCTTTGCAAATAAATCACTTCTTTGGCAACGCTAATGTCCGTTAATTTTTATTTACTCCCCATTACTCCCGTTACCTCCCAGGAACTTGTTTGGCAACGCTAATCTCTACCAGAGTCTGCCGCCATGACCACCTCGGTTGCTCCGGCCGCCGAAGCGTTGACGACCACCAAAGGAGCCACCCCTTTCACTCATGCCTTGGCGTGCTTGGCGGCCGCCAAAGATGTTCAGTCGATAAATTACGTGCAGCATGGCATAGCTGTTGATACTGTTATATTCGGTGTCGCTGCGCTGCATGGCATCAATGGATCGGCTGAAGTTGCTCTGGTTGTTCAGGATGTCGTAGAACTGCAACGACAGCGTAAGGTTGCGCTGTTTGAGCAGACTCTGCGACAACTGCACGTTCCACACCAGCTCGTTGGTGTTCATGGCCTGGTCGTTGTAGCCACGACGGCTGTTCTCATGCAAGTCGGTCGACAGACTGGTCCCCCACGGAGCCGTCAGGTTCACGTTGATTCCGTATGAAAAGCGCCACGTGTCCAGGTTGCTCTGCTTTTGCAGTTGGTTGCGCGAGTGGTCATAGTTCAGCGATCCATTCAGCTCTACTTCCAGCCATTCGTTGCGGAAGCTCATCCCCAGACGCTCGTTAACCGAAAGCGACCGTGTGGTGTTCTTCTGCGAGTCGGCGTTGCGGTTAAGACTGACGTACCCCACACGGTTGTTGTAGCCCAGAGAGGTCCACGTGTTGATGTTCCACACCCCCGCGGTGTCAATCGAACAGTTGTACATCAGTCCGCCATTCGCATTCCAGTTACCGTTGATGTTTTCAGGTCGCGTTGTTCTTCCACCCGTTTTCTCATCGTAGGTCACCTTTCGACTGATGCTGTTACGCGTGTTGCCATAGTGCAGATAGCCCATGATGCCTTGCTGATGGCTGGTGATGTAATTGTTATAAAACAGTCGGAAGCTGTTGGTGAACGATGGTTTCAGTCCCGGGTTTCCCCTTGAGATGTTCAGTGGGTCGCTGTCGTCATAGATGTCCAACAGTTCTGCGATGCCCGGTTGCGAGGTGTAGCCTCGGTAGTTGATGCGCAGGTTGCTCACGTCCGAGAAGCGGTAACGGAAGTCCAGAGTGGGGGTCATGTTGGTCACGGTGCGGGTTGTGTCGGCATCTACTCCTTGATAACGTTGGATGAATTTCGACTTCTGCGGCTGTACCATCAGTCCCACGTTGAAGTCGTACTTCGTGCGAATCATCCGAAATCCCAGGTTCACCTCGTGCGTATAATTTTGGTATTGCGAGAACCTACTCAGCTCTTCGTCCAGATACGTCTCGAAGGGATGTTCCAATCTACTCAGATAACTGTTCCAGTTGCGGTACACAGGACTGAGGCCGGCGAAGAAGTCCTCGCCCAAGTTGCTGAAGTCGTAGGTAGAGCGGTCGCTTTTGCTGTAGCTGTAGTTGAACTTGTAACTCAGTTGCAAAAACGTAGCCTTCCACAGGGGTTCGCTGTAAGTAGCCTGCACGCTATAGTTCCAATTCTTGGACGGTGTGAGGTTGTAGCGGTTGGTTTGGTAGGTCGAGTCGTTGCCCAGCGCATTTTTCACCTTATATAAATGCACGTTGCTCATCGTGAGGTTCTTGTTGTCGCTCTCGTTATAGTTAGCGTCGGCCCTCAAGGTAACGTTGCGACCTTTGTTTCCCAGTCGTCTGTTCAGTTGCAACATCCCGCCGAATCGTTTGTTCTCACCATAACTGATGCCACTGTAATCGCGCCTGTTCACCACCACACTGTCGGCCGCCATCTGGGCCAACGATTCGGCTGCCAATGGGTCGCTGGCATGTAGAAACGGGTCTTCGTTAAACGATGCCGACTGGTTCCAACTGCGCCCGTCGTTGGTAGAATAACTCAAACTGGGGCGAAACATAATGTTGGTCAGCGTGTCGGGTGTCCATTCCAGTCGCATGTTGGCGTTCCAGCTGTTGTTCCGCCCATATTGCTGGTTGATGCTGTTGGAGAACGATCCCACACGACTGACGAAATTCTCTGACGAGTTCTTCGTGCCGATGTCACTGTTCGAGTGGTTCCAGCGCACGCTCCCGTCTATTTTCAGCGTGTCTTTCTTTTCGTAGTTCAGGTTGAGCCCCACCATTTTATTGGCGTTCAGTCCGTTTCTTCCTCTTCTAAAGCCACCCCTTCGTCCAAATCCCATGTCGTTGGTGTTGTTGGCGTTGCCAAAGGTCATGACGCGCAGTCCGTCCTTGAAATAAGCCGCCATGAGGCGTTCGGCATATCGGTCTTTGGTTCCCACGGCCAGGTCGACGTTGCTAATCATCCCTTTGTTCATACCGCGTTTCAAACCAAAGTCAAGCACCGTCTCCTCGTTGCCATCATCAATGCCCGTCACGCGCGTCAGGTCGCTCTTCTCATCGTACGCCCTTATCTTTTCTATCGCATTGGTGGGCAGGTTCTTCATGGCCGTTTTGGTGTCGCCAACCATGAACTCTTTGCCGTCAACCTTAATCTTCTTCACTTCTTTGCCATTGATGGTAACCTTCCCATCGTCGTCTACCTGTGCGCCCGGAATGCGTCTCACCAGTTCTTCGGCCACCGACCCTTCCGGCGTGCGGTAAGCCGAGGCGTTGTAGATGAAGGTGTCTTTCTTCACCACCACCTTCATGGCCTGTCCCGTGACCTGTGCCTCTTTCAGCATCACGGCATCGGGACGCATGGCCGTTTGTCCCACCCTCACAGACTCGTTCTTCGTGATGTGGATGTTCTGGATGCTGGTGATGTAGCCAATGCTCGACAGCTTAATCAGGTACCTGCCGTTGGCGGGAGCCTTCAACGTGTAGGCACCATGCTTGTCAGATACGGCTCCGGTGACAAACGTGCTGTCGGTTTTCAACAATTGTACCGTGGCATGCGTCATCGGCTCGTTCGTTTCTTTGTCTACCAGTGTTCCTGTAATCTGTCGTTCTTGTGTCCATGCGGCCATTGACATCATCATCAAGGCCAGCATGGTGAGGAGTATTCGCTTCATCTGTTTAGTTTTGTTTACTTTTCTCATCGGCCATGTTGTTGTTTCCAGGGCCGAGATACCTTATTATATGTGATGTTCAAAAAGCAATAAAGTTTAATTTTGGGCGGAAAATTTACCATCGTCTACGATTTTGCCACAGCCAATGTCCCCGTCATTTTAAATCGTTAACATTTCGAGTTGTGATTTTTATCCTTTTTTGTCATCGTACACAAAAAAAACAGTATATTTGCAACATAAACAAATCAAATTACTAACTAATTAATTTACCATGAAGGTTCATGAATATCAGGCGAAAGCCTTGTTTGCACAGTACCATTTGCCAGTAGACAAGAGTGTATTGTGTCGGACGGTCGATGAGGCCGTATCAGCTTACCAATCCTTAGGATCAGAGCGTGCAGTTGTAAAGGCACAAGTGCATACAGGTGGTCGTGGAAAGGCTGGCGGCGTGAAAGTTGCTAAAGGAGAAGAACAACTGAAAGAATATGCTTCTCAAATTTTAGGCATGGATATCAAAGGCTTTACCGTCGATCGTATCTTGGTAGGCGAGGCTATTGATATCGCATCCGAGTATTATGTAAGTATTGTCATCGGCCGAAAAGTAAAGTCTGCCATTCTGATGTTAAGTCGTGAGGGTGGTATGGACATCGAGTCGGTTGCTAAAAATACACCCGAAAAAATCCATAAGATACCCATTGATCCGCTCATTGGCATGCCCGATTACTTGGCAAGAGAAGCTGCTTTTTGTCTTTTCGATGACAAAGCGTTAGTGAAGCAGGCTGTTCCAGTTTTCCAAAATCTGTACCGTCTCTTCAAAGAGAAAGATGCTTCGTTGGCAGAAATCAATCCATTAGTAGTGACCAAGAGTGGAGAGGTAAAGGCGATTGATGCCAAGATGACTTTCGATAACAATGCTTTGTATCGTCATCCTGATGTTTTCGAACTCTTTGAGCCTACGGCAGAAGAGCGCAAGGAGCAGGATGCTAAAGATAAAGGATTTAGTTATGTCAACCTTGGTGGTGAGATTGGATGCATGGTGAACGGTGCTGGATTGGCCATGGCAACCATGGATATGATTAAGCTGTATGGCGGTAATCCTGCCAATTTCTTGGATATTGGTGGTAGTTCTAATCCTACGAAGATTGTCGAGGCGATGAAACTGTTGCTCAGTGATAGTCATGTACGGGTGGTTCTCATCAATATCTTTGGTGGTATTACGCGTTGCGACGATGTGGCAAAGGGATTAATCGAGGCGTTTAAGATGCTCGATACCGACATGCCAATCGTCATTCGACTCACTGGTACCAACGAGGCGGAGGGTCGCGAGTTGTTGAAAGGAACTAAATTCCATGTGGCTAAGACCATGAGCGAGGCTGGTAAAAAGGCCGTAGAGTTGGCTCAACAGTGCATGAACAAATAAGATATCTAACCATGTTAAATCAATAAAGCGATGAGTATATTAATTAATCACGATACAAAGTTAATTGTCCAAGGAATTACAGGACGCGATGGCAGTTTCCATGCCACGAAAATGAAGGAGTACGGAACCAATGTGGTAGGTGGAACTTCGCCTGGCAAAGCTGGACAAGAGGTTGCAGGGATTCCTGTTTTTAATACGGTAAAAGATGCAGTGAAAGCTACGGGTGCCAACACTTCGGTGATTTTTGTGCCGGCAGCTTTTGCCAAAGATGCCATGCTCGAGGCTGCCGATGCCGGCATTCAGTTGATTATTTGTATTACAGAGGGCGTACCAACGTTGGATGTTGTTGAGGCTTATCGTTACATCTCCGACAAAGGAGCCAAGTTGATAGGTCCAAACTGCCCGGGATTGATTTCTCCTGAAGAAAGTATGGTGGGCATTATGCCAACCAATATCTTTAAGAAGGGACACACGGGTGTGATTAGTCGAAGTGGAACATTGACCTATCAGGTGGTTGCTGACCTCACTGCTGCTGGCTTTGGACAGTCTACCGCAGTGGGTGTAGGTGGTGATCCCATCGTGGGTTTGTATTTCCAAGACTTGTTGGAGATGTTCCAAAACGACCCAGAAACAGACAGTATCGCCCTTATCGGTGAGATTGGTGGCGACGCAGAAGAGCGTGCAGCCGACTATATTAAACAACATGTGACCAAACCCGTGGTGGCTTTCATCTCTGGACGCGAAGCCCCGAAGGGAAAACAAATGGGACATGCGGGTGCCATTATTTCCAGTGGTTCGGGAACGGCAGCTGAAAAGATTGCCGCCTTTGAAGCCGCAGGCGTGCCAGTGGCTCGCGAAACCTGCGAAATCCCTGCCTTGTTGAAAGAGCGTATGTAACAGCTGTCAATGTCAGAGAACGAGTTTGATAAGATGATGTGTCACACTTGTCTTTCCTACTTATTCCTGATATTGCGATTCAAACATAAAGATAAACCCCTTATAGCATGTAGATAACACGTTTATTTACATACTATGAGGGGCTTTATGCAATGAGTTTTTTGATGTGGAAAATCATTTATTTTAGACGATTCACATCAAACGCTTCACATCTTAAAGTGACATACTCATCTTTTCCTGATAAAATGAAGGATGCTGTATGCGATATTGGGCTGTTTTGAGAAAAAGTACGGTCGTATAGTAGTCTTTCTTTCCCCTTTTTTGTAACTTTGCAGCGCAACCGTTTTACATGGTTGTCAGTCGTTTATACTCTGTTATCATTGCGTGCATGTCGTTATATCTTCCATCTCATTTTCCAGCTATCGAACGCTTGAAATCTGAAAACATCTCGGTAGATGTCGCAGATTTCAGGGGGCAGCGCCTACATACTGCTCCTATCAAGATAGCCGTATTGAACTTGATGCCTACCAAGTTGCAGACCGAAACCGATATTCTGCGGTTGCTGTCGGCATCTCCGTTGGATATTGAAGTGGCGTGGATGAGACTCAGGTCGCATACGCCCACGCATGTGCCAGCGGCTCACATGGATGCTTACTATCATTATTTTGACGAATTGGTTTCGCAGTCGTTCGATGGACTCATCGTCACTGGCGCACCTGTAGAGCATTTGAATTTTGAAGAAGTGGATTATTGGGACGAGCTGACGCAGATATTTTCGTGGGCGAGGGCTTCGCTCAAATCCACCTTATATATATGTTGGGCGGCGCAAGCGGGCTTGTATTTCCATGAAGGTATCAACAAATATGCGCTTCCTAAGAAGATGTTTGGCATCTTTCCTCAACTGGTGCTACATCCCGAAGTACCCATTTTCCGTGGGTTTGATGATGTGTTCTGCATGCCGCACAGTCGCCATACCGAGATTAGGAAGGAGGATATCCTCCAGCACCCTGAACTGACGCTGTTGGTAGAGTCGGAAGAATGTGGGGTGAGCATGTGCATGACGGCCGGTGGAAAGGAGATTTTCATCACAGGACACATGGAGTATGCCTCCGATACTTTGGATCAGGAGTACCATCGTGATGCGGGAAAGCGCGACGATGTGGATCTGCCCAGGCACTATTACCGTGACGACAACCCCGCCAAGGGACCGCTCGTTACTTGGCGAGCGCACGCCCACCTGCTGTTTACAAACTGGATGAACGAATATTTAAGATAAGCAATGCGGAAACTGGAACTGCTGGCACCGGCCAAAAACTTGGAATGTGGAAAGGCTGTCATCGACCATGGAGCCGACGCAGTGTACATCGGTGCGGCCAAGTTTGGCGCGCGGGCATCGGCTGGCAACTCGCTGGATGACATCCGTGAGTTGTGCCTCTATGCCCATCAGTTCGGTGCCAAGGTGTATGTCACGGTCAACACCATTGTCTACCAAGACGAACTTGAGGACACGCGCACACTCTTGCGAGCCTTGACGGAGATGCGTGTCGACGCGCTGTTGGTGCAAGACATGGCCGTACTTGACCTGTTGCCCAAGGACATGAAGCCTTTGCCGGCCCTCCATGCCAGCACGCAAACCGACAATCGAACGGCCGAAAAGGTAGCTTGGCTGCATGGTCTGGGCTTCGAGCGCGTTGTGCTGGCGCGCGAATTGTCGCTTGCTGAGATTAAAACCATCCACCAAACCGTGCCTGACGTGCAGTTGGAAGGCTTCGTGCACGGTGCGCTGTGCGTGAGTTACTCGGGCGTTTGCTATGCCTCGCAGTATTGTTTTCAGCGCAGTGCCAACCGCGGTGCATGCGCACAGTTCTGTAGGATGAAGTTCGATTTGATTGACGCGCAAGGGCGTGAGATAGAACATCAGCGCCATTTGCTGTCGCTGAAAGACCTGTGTCAGATTGATTACCTGGAAGAAATGGCCGACGCGGGCATCTGCTCGTTCAAGATAGAAGGCCGACTGAAGGATGTGGAGTATGTCATAAACGTGGTGTCGGCCTACTCGAAGCGGTTGAACCGCATCATCGAGAAGCGCGGGGATGACTACTGCCGCGCATCGTTGGGCCGGGTGACGTATTACTTTGAACCCGACTTGAAGAAGACGTTCAACCGGGGATATACCGATTATTTCCTGCATCGCAGGCAACCTTACATCTATTCGCCCGACACACCTAAGGCACTGGGCGAGTATGTTGGCAAGGTGAAGGAAATCAGGCGAGGCTCGTTCAATGTCGCCGGAACGGCCAGCTTTGCCAATGGCGACGGACTTTGTTTCATCAATGATGAGCATGAGTTGGAGGGTTTTCGCATCAATCGAGCAGAGGGCAACAGATTGTTTCCGCTGCGCATGCCGGACAACCTGCGACCGGGTGTGGCCTTGTATCGCAATCGCGATGAGGCGTTCAGCAAGCTGTTGAAGGGGAAGACGGCAGAGCGCAAAATTCCCATCACGCTCACCTTGTCGGTCGTCGAAAAGGGTTTTGCCCTCTCGGCCACGGGGCAGGGCATCAAACCTACTTGCCAGGTGCTGGAGATGGACAAGCAAAAGGCCATGAAACCGCAACGTGACAATATTTTGCGACAGTTGGGTAAGCTGGGCGACACGCCCTATTTGGCCGACGTGATTGAGCTGGAAGGACAGGCCGATGCCTATTTCATCCCATCGAGTGCATTGGCAACGCTGCGCCGCGAGGTGGTGCAAGCCATCGAGTTGCAACAATCCGTCGAAGTTGAAACGCCATCTGTACATCCGTCTGTCTCCCCAACTGTTCCGCCAGCGCGCAAGCCAAGCGCCACATTGGCTTGGCAACCCGAATACCGTAAGTTTACCTATCTGTACAACATCGCCAACACGCTGTCTAAATCGTTCTATCAGCGTGAGGGCTTGTCAAACGCAGCTGCAGCCTATGAGGTGAGCCAAGGGGCCGATGAAGGGTCGAAACAGCAAAACTCGGTGCTGGTGATGCAGTGCCGTCACTGTCTGCGTTACAGTCTGGGACATTGTGTAAAACGGGGTGGCAAGCAACCTACGTGGAAAGAACCGCTGTATCTGCGACTGGGTGACGGTCGCCGCTTCCGTTTGGAGTTTAAGTGTGACGAATGCCAAATGAATATCTATGCCGGAGAATGAGATTATCGTAAACAAGCGAACGCGTCGTGAGCCGTTGCTCCTGCTGTGCCGATGTCTGGTGCTATGGGCGGTTCTGAGCTTGCTTTGTGGTTGTTACCACCGACCCAGTAAAACCTCCGAGGCCCTCGTTCCCTTGAATCCCGAGCAGGTAGACTCGCTGCATTTCTATTCCAAGCACCATTATACCAACAACTATAATTTCATCGTCAAGAGCGATTCGCTCGTGCTCCTCAAGCAACAACCCGAAGAACTGCTTTCCGGATTCATGACCGACAGCTTGGTGCTGGGTCGTCACAGTCATGTGGTGGTGGCCGACATCCGTATGTTGCCCACCGATACGATAGACTCCGTCTGGGTGCAGTTGGCCAGCGACCAGCACACGATTGGGTGGATTCACGAATCGGAGATGCTGCCGAACGTGGTGCCCGACGACCCCATCTCGCAGTTTATTTCCACCTTCTCGGACACCCACTTGCTGGTGTTCTTGGTGATTATCACGCTGATAGCCATTGCCTATTGGATGCGCCGACTTGTCAAGGACAAGGCGTGGATTGTGCATTTCCGCGACATCAACTCGTTTTATCCCACGCTGTTGTGCCTCATCGTAGCCTCGTCGGCGACGCTGTATGCCAGCATCCAGATGTTCGAGCCCGACATGTGGAGGCATTTTTATTATCATCCCACGCTCAATCCCTTCACGGTGCCGCTGCTGCTCATGGTGTTCCTGCTGTCTGTTTGGGCCATGCTCATCGTGGGTTTGGCGGCCGTGGATGACGTTCGGCACCAGCTTCCCTTCAGCGATGCCGTGATGTACCTCAGTGGTTTGTTGGCCACTTGTGCCGTCAACTACATCGTCTTCGGTCTTACCACCTTATATTATATAGGCTACCCCTTGCTTGTGTCTTATTACTGGTTTGCCATCCGACAGTACAAGCGCCACGCCCAACCGCATTATTTGTGTGGCAACTGTGGTGAAATCATTCAGCACAAGGGGCGTTGTCCCCATTGTGGTGCCATGAATAGCTGACGTAGGATGTTGTATTCTGACGACCGCGAACGACAAAATCCTTATAAATAAGGATTGATACATACCATCGTTTTTTCTACCTTTGTCCCATCAAGATAATCCCATTAGGTGGAGATTGACCTGAATGACAGATCGTGACCATTGAAAGCCACGGCTTGGGTGCTCGCTCAAGGGAGGTTGCCGCCCTCATGTCAATGAGGACATGGAATAGGTGGCAGCGATGAGTCCCCCGTAATGAATTTAATGTTAGACACGAGGCTCTCGGAATTTTGTTTCGGGAGCCTCTTCGTGTTTGCCCCATTCCATAATTTTGAATCCCCGCTGTTTGTCGCCCAAGGTGCGATGCACGTGCAGGAGTGCTTTCTACCGCCCTTGCAAACTCATATAGATTGAGTGGAAAAGGCTTCGCTTTTGGGGGCCAATCTACAACACTTTGCCGACCAAAGTCAATGCTTTTCTTTTTCACGCCATTCACAAAGAGATTTTTGCATGGTCGGGTACGGAAAACAGCATCAAAAATATGAGTGAAAGACCGCACAAAAAACAGCGTAAGATGCAGATTAAAAATCGAAGTGCAATAAAAGAGTAGCCCTCGCCGAGAGACGCAGACGTTCTCGAAGCGTAGCGAGAGGTTGTCTGCATCTCTCGGCGAGGAAAAAGAAACAACCAGCAATACAAATAAAAAAAGGGAGACCGCAGTCTCCCAAAGATTAATTAACTTTGTATTGTGAAATATCATCAATTAACCTCGGGGCAAAGGTCGCAAATTTTTGCCTTACTCCAAAAGAAAACATCGAGAAAAGAAATTGAACGAAAGGCCAAGAGAAAAATTAAACTTTTCTACACCTAAGTGCGAATTCTTCAAACAGGATTTATAATTTTGCACTTGCTGGTTGACTCTACGGGGGAGAATCTACCACTCGAAAGTCCCATGTATTTGGTAATATTCATGGGATTCATCAAATTTATTTGATAGATAGATGATGAAAAAAGTTATATTATTATGTATGTGTCTTGCTCTTGCATCATGTAGCAGATATTATAAAAACTATAATATTACAGGTGTGGAGCTAAGACATATAGTTATTGCCGATTCACTAGAATTAGGCAAGGACTATTATTTATTAAAATTCAACATCAATTTATGCAATCCTGAAATACGTTTTTTTTCTGGAGGAGGAATAGAACCAGGACTGGATGGCATATATAATAATATGGAAGATTTGGAGATTTATGACAAGACTGGAAGAAATATTACAGATCTGTTTAAAGGATGGTGTATGAATAATAGTGGTATTATAACTGATGGAGTTGATCCTTTCGAAGTGTTTTCTTCTCCCTCTATTTCTTCTTTTATAGAATCGATTAATTCACATGATTATCAAACTAGAGGAACTAAGGTGGAGAGTTATAGGATTTTTTATGTAAATGTTAATTCTTCAAATAAGTTTGTTGCAAAAAAAATACAATTCAAAAACAGAATAGAAAATGTTGTGGAAGACACTAATGTTATATACAAAGTTAGATGGTGATGTTCCTGATTGGGAGTTAATTTTTTATGTCGACATTGTATCCAATTGGAATTGTCAAAAGCGGAAAAGTGCAATAATAAAGAACGCCAAGGCAGGTACCATCATGGACAACGCCTACAGCTATGATGCCGTGAGCAACGTACTCGACGTGAAGAACAACGCTCCACTCCCGCAGAGCGGCAAGGCTGGTGGACAGATGAGCCACAGTTATACCTATGACCCACTGTATCGTTTGGCAAGTGCAACGGGTACTTATAGGGGAACGGACAATAAGACGGCTTCTTACACCCTTGCCATGGGCTACGACAACATGCACCGCATCACGAGCAAGAAGCAGCACCTCACGCAAAGTAACGTACAGTTCAACGGCACGCTCAACGCAGGCTATGACCTCACCTACACATACAATAGTGATGAGGGCAAGAAGTTCCAACTGGCCAATGTCCGCGACATCAATTACCGCACGGAAGAAACTCCTACGGACAGCACGAACATCAACAACGGACACAAGTACACCTACGATGCCAACGGAAACCTTGTCTATATCAATACCTCTCGTGTAAAGAAAGACGGCAAGGAGGATGAAAAGGCAAGTGAGCAGAAGTACAAGTGGGACGAAGAAAACCGACTCCTTGCAGCTGATGAGAATTATTCGATTAAGCGAGAGCAGAGCCAAACTTGTTTGAACTATGCCGAGCGTGAGAATAATCGACCGAAGATCAACGGTTTTGTGAGCAACTATTACAAGTAAATATTAGAGCTACTATGATTGTAGGCAAGATGCTCTTTACACATCTGTATGGAGAGAGAGGAGAAAAGAGGTATGAACATTTAAACTTTTAAATAATGAAAAAAACATCTATGATTTGCTTAATATTTCTGATAGTATTATCCTTATGTGCAACAACAAGACCTCAAAAGAAAATAAAGAGATCTTCTGAGGAAAAATTCAAACTCTGGCTTAGTGATACAGTTAAACATATTAAAGGGAAATACACTATTAGTTATGACTCTACATCATTAACTATAACTGACAGCTTTTTATATATAGTTAGGAAAGGAAAAACAACTTATAATACTAATAAGAAAAATTCAGAGGCTATACAACATATGCTGAACGAAGTTCATGAGCCTCAGTGTATTAATTACAGAGTCATAGCCGTTAGGCATGATGAGTTTACTCCATCAGAAATCGATTACCTAAAATATGAGACTTATACAGAGTTTCCTTTTATAAGGGTCTTAGCAAAAAATATGATTATAAATTATAATGAAAATAGAGCTAGTATTGTTAGTGCTTATATAATAAATAAACAAATAAAAGATACAACATTGGTTGTATTTAGCAATAAAGGAAATACTATTGTAAAAAGATATTATAAGAATAATCGAGCTAAGAAAAGGTCATAAAACGCTCGGTATTCAGAACAATGCACCGCATCACGAGTAAGAAACATCAGATGACACAGAGCGCTATACAGTTCGAGGGAACACTCAATGCAGTCTACAACCTCGGTAATGCTCCAAATTGGTAGCTGTTGGAATAACTGCCTGATAATCAATTTTGTTCTAAATAATTATGCACAAAGGCAGGGAAAGATTCTCTGCCTTTTCTTATATTTGTAGTCCAAAACAAAGAAAAATGAATATACGAGAACGCTTCGGCACTTTACGTCCAGATTGGAAGTGAAAAACTCAAGTTTTCAACACCTAACAAGAGTTTTATAAAAGGTTTGACTAATTTTGCACTTGCTGGTTGATTCTACGTTGGCTATAAACTTATACTTAAGAAAGAATATGAGATATTTATATATAATATTGTTAGTTTTATTTTGTAGTATCTTTTGTGTTTCCAAACATCCCAAAAAGATTTACTTAGATAGGTATATGAAAAAGGATACTGTCTTATATTCTTTTGGGATTACTAATACTCGTATGAATGAGAAAAAAAACATCAAATTCAACACTTATGCAAGATGTGAGTTTGAATCAAATTCAAAATTTGAAGACAATGATTCTTGTTTTTATTCTGTATTAAAAATCATAAAAGACGAGAAGTGTATATTTCAATTGGATAGTGTGTTATCTTTGGGTAATGCAAAATATAATCAAGCCACACAATGTGCCGTTATTCCCATTATTTTTTACCAAAACATGGATGATTTTTCTACAGATGGTAAATTATTATGTGTAAACTTTCAAACTGAACATTCTTTTTATGTTAGCGAGGAATTACGGAATTCGACAGCTGCCAACATAACAGCAGAAGGTAATGAGATTTTTTATATTAGTGCAGACACGTTGTATTCTTTTTCCTTTAATTCACATAAAAATATTCCTTTAGCTACTTTCGAATTACCTTTAATGTATTCTGTCGAGTTGAATCTGTCGAAAAAAGAGATTTCACTGACTTACTATACAGATTATGTGGATGACTTTATAAACTCAAACAGAGCGAAAAATGTTCGATTTAGATGAAAGTGATTGTTCCAGCATAGTAGTTCTTTTCAATTGGAATACAATGAGGAAGAGCAGCAAACACATCTATGGTTCGCCGACCAACGTAACCGTAACGGGCGGTGATGGTAAGACGTATCATCAAGTCACTGCGACTTACGATTTGAACTATGCCGACCACCTTACACAGATTAGTCAACAGTTAGGAAATAGTACTGCCGTTTCAGACTATACCTACGACGGTTATTTTTGTAGTCCAAAACAAGGAAAATGAATATACGAGAACGCTTCGGCACTTTGCACTCCAGATTGGAAATGAAAAACTCAAGTTTTCAACACCAAACAAGAGTTTTATAAAATGATTGACTAATTTTGCACTTGTTGGTTGACTCTACGATCCGAACTTTTAAAAGCAAATGGTGTAAATAGTGTTCCTATTTATTTAAATGGTGGCAATGAAATACAATTTTAAATATAAAGTGCAGTCCACTGGCAAGAAGCTAGTGGACTGTAAAATATATTACTTTTATTTTATAGGTTCTATTGTTGTTTTTTTGGGGATAATATCATGTGAATCTCATAAAAAAAGTGGTGCTGAAATTATTTGCGGAGACTCTTATTGCTTTTGGAAAACAAAGGAACATGAAGATGACAATCATTTTATTTATTATTATTTTAACAAAGATGGGCAATGGTTTATTTACGAGCATATCGATAAAAATAAAATACAAAAATATTATCTACGCGATCAATTATGGAGCGAGAGGTGGTCTCTATATAAAGATAGTCTATTAATTTTAGGAAGTGATAAATATAATATAAAAAGCATCAGTGATTCAGTAATTGTTATAAGCAGTTATGATAGTATCTATAAATTATACAAAATAGACAAAAAAAGCAAAACTTTCAGAATGTTGCAAAATACTTTGAATAACGATATTTAAAGTTTTGGTAATGCCCTAGATTGGGAGTTGTCATTATAATATATGGTAATTATAAATCTTCTCTCAAAAAGAAAATGTTCCTTGGTTATAAATAGATAAAACTATGAATATAAAAAAACAAATAACTGTTTGCAAAACGGATACAGAGATTAAAATTTATCCTGAATCAAAAAATGAATTAGGGTTATGGATAGCACATCCACCATGTTTTGTAGTCTCTATAAATGATGTTCGTAATATGGAAAGTGTGATAAATATAGCTTTGCAATATAGTAATTCTGGAGTATCTGTAACTGAAGAAACAGCAAAGAATGTGCTAAAAGAAATGCGTATTAAGAGTTGGAATATATTATATAAATCGCACAGAATAATTAGTTTTTCTTTGGCTGAAAAAAAAATTATTGTTACGCCTTTTGTATATACCAAAAAAGGTGTTTTCCCAGATATAGATGCAACAAAGACTTTTAATATAGATGATCGCAATAATGCAATTGGATTACTACTTAAGTTGTGATAAAATCCGGTAATGCTCCAAATCGGGAGTTGTCAAAATAACTGCCTGATAATCAATTTTGTTCTAAATAATTAAGCATAAAGGCAGGGAAAGATTCTCTGCCTTTTGCTATTTTTGTAACCCAGAACAAAGAAAAATGAACTTACGAGAACGCTTCGGCACATTACGTCCAGATTGGAAGTGAAAAACTCAAGTTTTCAACACCAAACAAGAGTTTTATAAAATGATTGACTAATTTTGCACTTGCTGGTTGACTCTATGTAGATATTTGGTAATATCTATGACAGCGCAAAATATCCGTCAAAAAAATAACATTCTCATAAAAAATATTTATATTTGCAAAATCAGACCATCCTGATGGTTCGGCTGAGGCTGTCCAACTGAAATTTATGATGAAGAAAGCTCTCTTGTGGGGAGGTGCCATCCTGGGTGTTCCAGTAACACTATCCGCCCTACTCGCCATACTCCTATATATCCCCCCAGTGCAGCAATGGATGCTGCAGAAGGCCACCTACTATGCTTCGCAGAAAACGGGCATGGAGATTTCAATCGGCCGTGTGCGTCTGGCTTTTCCGTTGGATTTGAGCATGGAAGATGTGCTCATCATCCAGCCCAACGACTCGCTGCCGCAGGCGAAAGACACCGTGGCATCGGCGCGTCGCGTGGTGGCTGACGTACAGCTGATGCCTTTGCTGCACAAGCAGGTGGAGGTGGATGAGCTGACGTTCGAGGGCTTGAAGCTCAATACCGTCAACCTCATTGCCGCCGCGAGGGTGCAAGGTACCGTCGGAAAGCTGAACCTGGTGAGCCACGGCATCGACCTGAGGGGATCGACCGTGCGCGTGAATCAGGCCAATTTGGAGGATGCCAAGCTGCAAGTGGCACTGGCCGACAGTGTTCCAAAAGATACGACAGAGAGCAAGACTACTTGGAAAATCGGGGTGGACCAATTGGACATCCGCCGCTCTGACGTCACCGTTCACCTGCCCGGCGACACGCTTCAGGTACGAGCTTACTTGGGGAAAGCTGCGGCCAGCGAGGGTTCTTTCGATCTGGGCGAGGGTGTTTACCGACTGAAAAAACTGGACTGGACGGACGGAAAGTTGAATTATGACAACAAGTGGAAAGCACACACCAAGGGACTTGACTATAACCATCTGGCGCTGAGCGGCATAACCGTAGGCATCGACTCGTTGCAATACCAAGCATCTAAGTTGGACATGAACGTGCGACAGATTGCTTTTCGGGAGAAGAGCGGACTTGATTTGCAACATCTCTCGGGCAACGTGGCGCTTGATTCCACGCGACTTCGGTTGAAAAATACCCATCTCAAAACGTCGGAATCGAACCTGATGGCCGACCTCGACATGGATTTGAACAGCTTCTCCGAGCAGGTTTCTGGGAAGATGAACGCCAACGTGCACGCCACTTTGGGCAAGCAAGACTTGATGCACTTTATGGGTGACCTGCCAAAAGCGTTCAGACAAAAATGGCCCAACGCACCTCTATTGGTCGATGGGGTGGTGAGTGGCAACAGAAAGCGTATGCAGTTTGATGGCCTGAACATCAATCTACCAACGGCCTTGAAAGCCCATGCCATTGGCTATGCGGCCAACCTCGATGATCCGAAGCGGTTAAAGGCCGACGTAAAGTTGAAAGCCAAAACGGGCAACCTTGATTTCGTGAAAGCCTTTTTGGACAAGGAAACGCGCAAAAAGGTGAACATTCCGCAGGGAATTGGTCTGGATGGCAGTCTGAAAATCAATGGCAAGCAATATACAACGGATTTCGTTGCCCAGCAAGGAGGAGGCTCTTTGCAGGCCAAGGCTCAGTTGGATGCGGCCAAAATGGCCTATACCGCCAAGCTGAACGCCCGCCGTATGCCGCTTCAAAACTTCCTTCCCAACCAGGGATTGCACCCCTTTAGCGGTACCGTAGATGTGAGTGGACAGGGCACCGACTTTCTATCGCACCGCACTACGCTCACGGCCAAGGCCCGAATCAGCCAATTCAACTACGGAAACTACAACCTGGATAACATGACGGCCGATGCCCATGTGAAGAATGGGCATGCCAAGGCATTGATACACAGCAACAACCCACTCATCAAAGGCGACATCACTCTTGATGCATTGACACGTTCGAAAAACATCAACGCCAACGTGGTGACCGATTTGCAGCACGTGGATCTACATCGACTTCATTTGTTGGATGACACCATCTCGGTAGCGGTGAAAAGTCATTTGAAGCTCGCCACCGACCTCAAAGAATCCTACAAACTGAAAGGAACCGTTGACAACATGGTCATCAATGACAACGGAAGGATATACAAGCCTCAGCCTATGAACCTTGATGTGCTGACCCGCAGGGACACAACCCATGCCGAGGTAGCCACCGGTGACTTCTACCTGTCTATGCACAGCAAGCAAGGCTACAAGAAGTTGATGAAACATGGCAACGCTTTTGTGGCCGAATTGAAACGGCAGTTTGAAGATAAATACATTGACCAGCAACGCCTGAGGGACAATCTTCCCAATGCCAACCTGTATCTCAAGTCGGGTAAAGACAACTTCTTTGTGAACCTCATGCGCCGATATGGGTGCGACATGGATAGGGCATTGGTGAACATCAAGTCGTCTCCCAGCATGGGATTGGAAGGCTTGTTGCAGGTAGACAAGCTGCTATTAGACAGCATCCAGTTGGACACCGTTCGGCTAAGTCTGCATTCCAATCCCGAGGGAACCACCTACCATGGGCGCATACAGAACGCGCCGGGTAATCCGCAGTATGTCTTCAAGGCTCTCTTCGATGGTGCCCTGCATGAAAAAGGAACCAACATCCACGCCAAACTATACGACGAGCATGACCAGTTGGGCATTGCATTAGGCTTGATTGCTGACTTGGAAGAGCGTGGCATCCGAACCCGACTGGACAGTACGAAGATTGTACTGGGCTACAAAGATTTTGCCGTTAACAACGACAATTACCTCTTCCTGGGTAACGATAGGCGCGTATCGGCCAACATCTTGCTGCGTGCAAAGGACGGAACGGGTGTCCAGTTGTATTCCAATGACGACCATCTGGACGTGCTGCAAGATGTAACCCTGTCGCTCAACAAGATAGAACTGAAGAACATCTTGAGCGTCATACCGTACACTCCCGACATAGCCGGAACGATGAACGGCGACTTCCACATCATCCAAACCCCCACGGAGCTGTCTGTTTCGTCGGCCGTATTGGTGAAAAACATGTTCTACGAACAGAGTCCGATGGGCAACCTCAGTTCAGAATTCGTGTATATGCCTAAGTCGAACGGGAGCCACTTCGTGGATGGTGTGCTGCTGAGTGAAAACAAGGAGGTGGCCACGGTGACGGGAACCTACGACAAGCACGGGTATCTGGATGCGACACTCAATTTGGAGCGTCTGCCCTTGCAGTTGATGAACGGGTTCATTCCCAAGCGCATTTTCGGCTTGCGAGGCTATGGTGAGGGCGAAATTGCCCTGCGTGGGTCGATGAGGAAGCCCCACATGGATGGCGAAATCTACCTCGACTCGTCCGATATCTTCAGCGAACCATACGGCGTGTCACTTCGCTTTGCCAATGATCCCGTTCGAATCAAGGACAGTAAACTGCTGTTTGAGAACTTTGAAATGTTCGCCAACAACAACAGTCCGTTGAACATCTATGGGGCTTTCGACTTCTCTGATACCGAGCGGATGATGCTCGATATCCGCATGAGAGCTGAGAATTTCGAGATAATTGATGCCCGGGAGAATCCTCGTTCAGAGGCTTACGGCAAGGCCTTTGTCGACTTCTTCGGCACGATGAAAGGTCCGGTGGAGAGCTTGCGCCTCAGAGGAAAGCTCAATGTACTGGGCACCACTGACATGACATACGTGCTGAAAGATTCGGAACTGACCACCGACAACCAATTGGACGAGCTGGTGAAGTTCACCGACTTTAATGATTCCACGGTTGAGGTGGTGCGCAGACCCAAGCTCACTGGCTTTGACATGCTCTTGGGCGTGACCATTGATGAGGCTGCTCATATCGTTTGCATGCTTAATGCTGACCAAACCAATTACATCGACTTGCTGGGTGGTGGCGATTTGCGTATGAGTTACAACCCAGCAGAATCCATCCAGATTATGGGACGGTATACCCTTCACAGCGGAGAGATGAAATATTCGTTGCCCGTTATCCCGCTGAAAACCTTCAACATCCAGAATGGCAGTTACATAGAGTTCAATGGCGATCCGGTGAACCCCAAGCTCAACATCACGGCAACGGAACCTGTCAAGGCCACGGTGAGCGAGGGTACGGGTGCCGGGCGTGTCGTTGATTTCGACTGTGGCGTGAAGCTGTCGCAGACACTCAGCAACCCTGGCATCGAGTTCATCATCAGCTCACCGAGCGACATGACCATTCAAGACGAACTGAACACCATGTCTGTGGAAGGACGAGGCAAGGTGGCGGTCACCATGTTGGTGTCGGGCATGTACCTCACAGACGCCAATCCGTCGGCATTCTCGATGAACAGCGCCTTGAGTTCGTATTTACAAACCGAGATTAACAACATTGCTGGCTCGGCCATGCGCACCATGGGACTGGATGTGGGCATGAGCATTGACAACACGATGATGGCCAGTGGCGGCATGCATACCGATTACAATTTCAGATTCTCCAAGCGACTGTGGAACAACCGGCTGCGGGTAATCATCGGTGGACGTGTCTCCACTGGCGAGGAGGTGATGGCCAACCGTGACGATACGTTCTTCGATAACGTTGAATTGGAGTATCGCTTGAACCAGAATGCCAGTCAGTATCTGCGCCTGTTCTACAAAAACAACACCTACGACTGGCTCGAAGGACTCATCGGGGTGTATGGCGTAGGTTTCACTTGGCGGCGCAAGCTGGCTCGTTTCAAGGATATCTTCCGTTTCAAGAGTGACAAAGAGGTCTTGCCAACCATTCGTCCTGTCCAAAAAGACTCAATCAATGATGACATCAAAACGACTAACTAAATACATCCTTGCGCTCATTCTGCTGCCGGCCATCATGACGGCATGCTCTACAACCAGCGCCATTCCCGATGGCGAACAGCTGTTTACCGGACTGAAAAAGATTCAGTTTGACAACTATGAGAAGAACGCTCATGCCGATGAAACCAAGATGGAACTGGAGTCGGTATTGGCCACTGCGCCCACATCGTCCTTGCTCGGCAGCAGTTATTACCGCACCCCAATCCCCATACGCCTATGGATATGGAACGCTTTCTCGCAAGACACCAGTGCCGTGAGCCGATGGATTACCAAGGCATTTGGCTCGAAACCGAAGTTGTTGAGCCAGGTAAACCCATTGCTGCGCAAGTCGGTAGGCGAGTTACAGTTGAAGAAGTTTGGCTATTTCAAAGGGAATGTCGACTATGACATCATTCAGCAATCCAACTCGAAGAAAGCCAAGGTGGCTTATTTCGTCAACATGGGACCCCTGTGGCGGCTCGACTCCATCAGTTATCTCAACTTCACGCCCGGGGCAGACAGTCTGGTGGCAGCCACCAAGGACGAGGCCTTGATTCACAAAGGCGACCCGTTTAGCGTGCCAGCTCTTGAAGCCGAGCGACAACGCGTGGCCCGCTTGCTGCGCAACAACGGCTATTACTATGCCAAGCCCACCGACGCTTCTTACCTGGCCGACACCTTGCAAACGCCCGGCAAGGTGGTGCTGCGCTTTCAAGAGGCCGATAGTTTGGAGCCAGAGGTTACCCGCAAATGGTATGTGGGACGGGTGAACGTGAATTTGCGGCGACAGTTTACGGAAGAACTCACCGATTCGTTGGTGCGGCGCAGCTTCACCCTTCGCTACGCACGGCGTAGGTCACCCTTGCGTCCCGGCGTGTTCTACAACGGTTTGAAGATACGCCCGGGACAGCTTTATAGCCTTGCCAACCAGGAAGCATCGTCAAACTACCTGCACTCCACGGGGCTTTTCACCTACAGCAGCTTCCGCTTTACACCGCGAGATTCGTCAGAAACCTGTAACATACTCGATTTGGACATCGACTGCGTGTTTGACAAACCCTACAATTTTTATATCAATGCCAACGCCAAAGGCAAGACGTCGAAGCGCATCGGACCAGAGTTGATCATGGGTCTCACCAAACTGAACGCCCTTCGCGGAGGCGAGAAACTGGACATCAACGTCCATGGTTCTTACGAATGGCAAACCGGCCACCGGTCGGAAGGCAGCTCGTCGAAAGTGAACTCGTACGAATATGGCGGCGACATCTCCCTGATTGTCCCACGAATGCTCACACCGGCTAATCTCTTTTGGTCGGCTAATCACCGCGCCAAACGAGACAGTTTGCGCGTGCTATCGGGCAAAAACCCCCGAAGGAGAAGGCGGTATTACGGTGTACCATCAACGACTCTGCGCATGTCAAACAACATCTTGAACCGTGCCGGCTACTTCAAACGGCATGTCGTTTCGGGGGATTTGACCTATGAGTTCTGGACTTCACCGCAGTCGTACCACGAGTTTAGTCCACTCACCCTGTCGTACGAGTACATGACCAGCCGCACCGATTCGTTCATGGTCTTGTTGGCCGACAACCCTTATTTGCAGATTTCCATGCGCGACCAGTTCGTTCCCAAGATGAGTTATACCTATCAGTATACCAGTGTGATGGGCACTCGTCATCCTATCTCTTGGAGAACCACCGTGAGCGAAGCCGCCAATATCCTGTCACTGGGCTACATGGCGGCCGGTAAACAGTGGAACGACAAGAGCAAGAAGCTGTTTAAAAACCCATACGCCCAGTTTGTGAAGCTCGAAACCGATTTCGTGAAGTTGTGGCGATTTGGCGACAAACATTCCATCGCAGGCCATCTTAATGCCGGTGTGGTTTACAGTTACGGCAATGCCACCAAGGCCCCTTACTATGAACAGTTCTATGTTGGTGGCGCCAACAGCGTGCGGGCTTTCAACGTGCGGAGCATTGGTCCCGGCAAATATCGGCCCAGCAACCAGCGCATGTCATACATAGAGCAGACCGGCGACGTGAAGTTTGAGGCCAACCTGGAGTTCCGTCCCCATTTGTTTGGCGATCTCTATGGTGCCGTCTTTCTCGATGCTGGCAACGTTTGGACGCTTGGTGACGACGCTCAGCGGCCTGGTGGACAGCTCAAGTGGAAGAGCGTGTTTACCGACATGGCAGTGGGTACCGGTGTGGGCATCCGCTACGACCTGGGCTTGTTCGTCATTCGTGTGGATTGGGGCATCGGCCTTCATGTTCCTTACCACACGGGAAAGAAGGGCTTTTACAACCTGTTGCGCTTCGATGATGGCAACAGTTTCCACTTGGCCATTGGCTATCCATTCTAAATAGGATACGATTTTGGGGACAATCAACGGGTGACAAATTCACTGACTTTACGAGCGAAGCAACCATTTACGTCACGATGCACAAATAGGAGAGAATGGCTGCCGATGGAACTATTATGTGTTAAGAAACCTTTCGTTTGTTAAAATAATTCGTTTTCCTTGACAAAATAAAATCGTGAAATAG
>JBNPOM010000036.1:0-30178 GCA_050315175.1 Prevotella sp. SGI.027 | reverse complement strand
TGGCTCTGAGTGGCGTGTTAAATAATGCTAACTAAGAGCATAAAGGGGGAAAAATAATTGGAGGATATGCTTTTTGATACGTATATTTGTGATATCAAAACAATATCAATAATCAACAAAATTATGGAAAACAAAGAGTTTACTTTTAAGGGAATGAAGGTCAACGGATTCGTCATGTTGTTCGTGTTTATAGCCATTTTCGCCTTGGGCGTGTTCCTTATTTCGGCTGGTGTCGACTCTTCGGATGGGCTCATCGGGGCAGGTGTGAGTCTTTGTGTCACAGACTTGATCTTATTGATGGGCTTTGTGCAGATAGAACCCAATGAAGCTCGGGTGATGATGTTCTTCGGAAAGTATTGCGGAACCTTCTCAGAAGTAGGCTTTTATTGGGTCAATCCATTTATCAGTACGAAGAAATTGTCTCTCCGTGCCAGAAACTTGAACGCCGAACCCATCAAGGTAAACGATAAAATTGGCAACCCAGTGATGATTGGGTTGGTGCTGGTTTGGAAACTGAAGGATACGTATAAGGCGATGTTCGAAATCGATTCGCAGACCATGGCGCAAGGTCTTGGCATCTCAGTAGGTAAGGATGTGAGCAGCATCATGCGGGCTTTCGAGAACTTTGTGATGATACAGAGCGAGGCTGCCCTACGACAAGTTGCTGGTCAGTATGCCTATGATAACAACGAATCCAATCAAGAGGAACTGACTTTGCGTGGTGGTGATGAGTCAATTAACAAGGAATTGGAAATGAAGTTGGCCGAAAGATTAGAGATGGCCGGTATCGAAATCGTCGAGGCTCGTATCAATTATCTGGCTTATGCGCCCGAGATTGCAGCCGTGATGCTACGCCGTCAGCAGGCATCTGCCGTCATCATGGCGCGCGAGAAGATTGTAGAAGGAGCGGTTTCGATGGTGAAAATGGCCATTGATAGGCTCTCCAGTGATGGCGTTATCGATCTTGATGACGACAAGAAGGCGGCAATGGTCAGCAATTTGATGGTGGTTCTCTGTGGTGATGATACGGCTCAACCTGTTGTCAACACAGGTACGTTGAACATGTAAGGCGAATGGCAAAGAAAGAAAACAAGAATAAAAGTTTCATTCTGCGTATTGATTCAGACACGATGGATGCGGTAGAGAAATGGGCTGCCGATGAGTTTCGGTCTATCAACGGGCAACTACAATGGATTATCAGTGAGGCTTTACGCAAGAATGGGCGACTCAAAAAACGAAAAATGCAGGTGGTGGAGGAAGATAAGCCAGATGAAAGCGCTGAAGATTCGTCCACCTAAGCATCCTGTGTCTTTGCGGATGGATGAATGTTCGTATCTTCATTCGTAATCCGTAACATGGAAAAAACCAATCAAGCGCATGGGGAGGCTCACTCTCAATGGCTGATTCGAGAAAATAAACATGCCGAAGAAGGAAAAACCTTCTTCGGCATGTTGGTTTAAATGCGCTTGTGTCGTATGCTTTACTTCTTCAGCTTCAGGTCGGTATTGGTACCTTCTCCTGCTTCTTCAAACTTGTCGGATACAAGACGTAGTGTCTGATCGTCCAACTGAAGGAAGGTCACTGAATCCATTTTTTCTGACTGTACGCGTACATAATTCTTGCCGTTGTTCTCAATCAGTCTGGCCACACCAGTGGTGCGAGCCATGGTTTGTGTACCCTTCGGGGTAACAGCAACCTGCTCGTAAGCAAACTCCTTGATGCTGTCTCCATAAATCGAAAGGCTGTACTGGTACGTGCCATCAGCGGCAGGACCTTCACCTTCGTAAACTAATGTGTCGGCTACAACCGTCGTGTCGGCAGCCAAAGAATCTGTACCTTCTGCATTGGCTGCTTTCTTACCATTTTGCTGACACGCAGCGAACATAGCTGCGGCAGCGAACATAAATACTAACTTTTTCATATTTTCGTTTGTTTATAGAATGATACAAAGATAACTCTTTTTTTGCATTTATATTGCAGCTGCGTATGGTAATATTTGTAAAAAACGAAAAGCCACCCAACCATACCGGCAAAAATGCGTATCTTTGCCGATGAAACTAAGCATAGGAGAGGCAAAAAATGGGAATCAACGTAGCTGATATTAAGGACAAACGAATCGCTGTGCTGCTTTCGGGCGGTGTAGACAGCTCGGTTGTGGTGTACGAATTGGCGCAAATGGGACTGCATCCCGATTGTTTTTATATCAAGATAGGCCCCGAGGAAACCGAAGAGTGGGACTGCTCGTCGGAAGAAGACTTGGAGATGGCCACCGCAGTGGCTGCGAAATACGGCTGTAGGTTGCAGGTTGTTGATTGTCATAAGGAGTATTGGAGCGAGGTAACAAAGTACACCATGGAGAAAGTGAAGGCGGGTTACACGCCCAATCCCGACGTGATGTGCAACCGACTCATCAAGTTTGGCGCGTTCGATGCAAAGGTTGGCCATCAATATGACTTGATTGCGACGGGTCACTATGCACAAACCGAGGTGATTGACGGCAAGAAGTGGCTCGTTACCAGTCCTGATCCCGTGAAAGATCAGACCGACTTTTTGGCCCAGATATACGACTGGCAGCTCAAGAAGGCCTTGTTTCCCATTGGTCATTATCAAAAGAATGAGGTGCGCGAGATTGCCGAACGCGAGCATCTTGTCAACGCCAAACGCAGAGATAGTCAGGGCATTTGTTTCCTGGGACAGATTGATTACAACGAATACCTGCGCCGCTATCTGGGCGAAAAGCATGGCGACGTGATAGAATTAGAAACGGGTAAGAAGATTGGCGAGCACCGCGGATTGTGGTTTCACACCATCGGTCAGCGTCACGGACTGGGCTTTGGGGGAGGTCCTTGGTTTGTGGTGAAGAAGGATGTTCAGGCCAACGTGCTCTATGTCAGTAGGGGATACGACCCGAAGACGGCCTATCAGTCGGACTTTAAGGTACACGATTTCCATTTCCTCACCGAGCCTTTGGACATGGAACACATTACCTTCAAGATTAGACATACGCCCGAATATCATCCGGCAACCATAGAGAAGACGGCTGAAGGCTGCTATACCGTTCATGCCGCACAGCCCATCCACGGCGTGGCACCCGGACAATTCTGCGTGGTATACGATGAACAACACCATCGTTGCATCGGTTCTGCCGAAATCACGGTATAGGTTAAAACGGCTTGGGTTTTTCCTTCGTGGCACTGGGCTTTTTGCTCTTCCGCACCAATCACATTGAGTTTGGTGGCCAATAGCATTGAGTTTGGTGGCCAATAGCATTGAGTTTGGTGGCCAATAGCATTGAGTTTGAGTGCCAAAAGCATTGACTTTGAATATCAATGGGAATGTTGTTGATTTACAGATAGTTAGATTTCCATAGTTATGTGCTCTGAGTGAGTGGCGACTCATGGTGCAGGGCTGTTCTCATCATCAGGTCAACATGCTTTCTTTGGCGTAAGCACGGTATCGTTTTGATGAACCAAACCAAAGCAAACCATCTTTTTGTCAGGACGGATGATAGTGTTGATGAAAGGCTGCAATGAAGCAAATTTTTGTGAATTTTTATCAACAAAATGAAGTGAACCGTAGCATATTTGTTGAATAAATATTCTCTTCTTAGTGACAATTTGTAAGTTCAGAATACGAAAAATGGTACTTTTTGGTGATTTATACTTCGGTTTTTGTCGTTTTTTCTACTTTTTTGTGTTTTCCCTTGTGTGTCTTATTGAATTGTACTACCTTTGCACTACATTTTAGTAAATAATTATTTTTAACGCAAGAGAGAAATTATGGAGAAAAGACTTGGTATGGTTATGGTCGGCCTGTTCCTATGCATAGGAATGGTCTTTGCCCAAACCAAAATTACTGGAACCGTAATCTCCGGTGAAGACGGTGAACCCATCATTGGCGCGTCGGTGCTGATCAAAGGGACTACCGTCGGCGGAACGGTCACTGACATTGATGGTCACTTCACCTTGAACACAGCTGAAGGCACTTCTATTGTCATCAGCTATGTGGGTATGGAAACCCAGACGCTGAAGGCGAAGAATGGAATGAAAGTGACGTTGAGACCCGATCAGAAGTTGGTCTTGGATGAAGTCGTTGTTACGGGTATGACCAGTACAGACAAAAGATTGTTTTCCGGAGCCGCTACGAAAATAGACGCCAAAGACGCAAAAATTAGCGGTATGGCTGACATCAGCCGCTCGCTGGAGGGCCGTGCGGCCGGAGTCAGCGTGCAGAATGTATCAGGTACGTTTGGTACAGCACCCAAAATTCGCGTGCGTGGTGCCACCTCTATTCACGGTAGTTCAAAGCCTTTGTGGGTGGTAGACGGCGTGATTATGGAGGATGTGGTAGATGTTTCGGCAGAAGATTTGTCATCGGGAGATGCCAATACGTTGATTTCATCGGCCATTGCCGGACTGAACTCAGACGATATTGAGAGCTTCCAGATTCTGAAAGATGGCTCGGCCACCTCTATATATGGTGCGCGCGCCATGGCTGGTGTCATCGTCATCACCACCAAGAAAGGTAAGGCTGGACAGTCGCACATCAGTTATACGGGTGAGTACACTATGCGCCTGAAGCCTACCTACAGTACCTTCAACATCATGAACTCGCAAGACCAGATGTCTATTTACCGCGAGTTGGAGAAGAAGGGCTTCTTGAACTATGCCGAGACGGCCAATGCCATGAACAGTGGTGTGTATGGTAAGATGTACCAAATGTTGTCGGAATACAACAAGGAGACAGGTCAGTTTGCCCTGGCCAACACGGAGAAGGCCAAGAACGCGTATCTGCGCGCGGCCGAATTCAGGAACACTAACTGGTTTAAGGACTTGTTCTCAACAGCCATCATGCACAACCACTCGGTGAGTATCTCGGGCGGTACAGAGAAATCGCAATACTATGCTTCTCTCTCGGCCATGTTTGACCCAGGATGGACCAAGCAGAGTAGGGTGCAACGATACACGGCTAACATCAACACCACTTACAACCTCAACAAGCATTTTGACATCAACTTGATTGGAAATGCCTCGTACCGTAAGCAGCAGGCACCGGGAACGTTGAATTCAGACGTTGACTTGGTGACTGGTGAGGTGAAGCGCGACTTCGACATCAACCCATATTCCTATGCGTTGAACACGTCGCGTACGTTGGATCCAAACGAATTTTACACACGCAACTTCGCCCCATTCAATATTTTCCATGAGTTGGATAACAACTATATGGATTTGCATGTATCCGATTTCCGTGTGCAGGCCAGCATCGACTACAGGCCTATTCAGAAATTGAAGATAACCCTGTTGGGGTCGGCTAAGAGTTCTTCCACCTCTCAGGAACATAACATTCTGGACGAATCGAACCAGGCCATGGCTTATCGCGCCATGCCTACGGCCGCTATTCGTGACAGGAACCCCTTCTTGTACAAAGATCCAGACAATATTTATGCGCTGCCAATATCCGTGTTGCCTTACGGTGGTATCTACGAGCGTCGCGACAACAGGTTCTTTGGATGGGACACACGACTCTCAGCCAGCTACAATGACGTGTTCAACGATACACATATCTTGAACCTCTATGGCGGTATGGAAACCAACTTGGTTGACCGTAAGTCTACCTGGTTTCGCGGTTGGGGCTTGCAGTACAGCCAAGGCGAGGTGCCACTGTATGCATACCAGGTTTTCAAAAAAGGTCAGGAAAACGGCTCTGATTATTTTACGATGGACAATACCCACATCCGCAGTGCGGCCTTCTTTGGTACGGGTACCTATTCTTATAAAGGACGTTATCAATTGACGGGTACCATTCGCTATGAGGGAACCAACTATCTAGGCAAGGCTACCAGTGCACGCTGGATGCCTACATGGAACCTTTCGAGTGCTTGGAACGCACATGAGGAAAGTTGGTACGAAGGCTTGTTCAAGGATGCGTTGACACACAGTACGTTCCGTGTGAGCTACTCGTTGACCGGTGACCGCCCTGCTATCACCAATGCCCTGCCTATTTTCCGCAGTTCCAATCCATGGCGACCCTTTACCAACGTGCAGGAACCGGGATTGGTTCAGGTGTTGGGTAATCCAGAGTTGACCTATGAGAAAAAGCATGAGCTGAACTTTGGTTTCGATTTGGGCTTCCTGAAGAACCGCATCAACCTGAGTGCCGACTTCTATTGGCGTAACAACTACGACTTGATTGGCATCGCCAACACCGAGTTGTATGGTCCGCAGTATGCCAACGTGGCATCCATGAAGTCGAATGGTATGGAGTTCACACTCTCTACTACCAATATCAAGACGGAGGACTTTACTTGGAGTACCAACCTGATCTACTCGCATTCGCACAACGAGATTACCGAACTCAATGCGCTGTCTCGTGTTATTGAAATGGTGCAGGGAACAGGTTTTGCCAAGGAAGGCTATCCCGTTCGCTCGGTGTTCTCTGTTCCTTTCCGTGGATTGAACCGCGAAGGTTTGCCCACCTTCCTCGATCAGAATGGCAATGTTACCACCACAGGCATCTACTTCCAAGAACGTGATCCGGAAAAGGTGAAGTTCTTGAAATATGAAGGGTCGGCTGAACCTACTGACGTGGGCTCGCTGGGCAACATCTTTAAATACAAGAACTGGACGCTGAACGTGTTCTTGACCTATTCGTTCGGTAACGTTGTGCGTCTGGATCCGGTGTTCTCCAATGAATACGACGACCTCTCGTCGATGCCTAAGGAGTTCCGTAACCGCTGGGAAGTGCCTGGCGACGAGCGAAAGACCAGCATCCCTGTGATAGCAAGTGCGCAGCAGAATAGATTCGACAGAAACTTGTCTTATGCCTACAACGCATACAACTATTCGGATGCGCGTATCGCCAAGGGAGATTTTATCCGCATGAAAGAATTGTCTTTGGGCTATGATTTCCCAAACAGCGTACGCCAGTTCCTGAACGTAAACACGCTCTCACTGAAACTTCAGGCCACCAACCTCTTCTTGCTCTATGCAGACAGCAAGCTGAACGGGCAGGATCCTGAATTCTTTAATACAGGTGGTGTGGCCGTTCCGGTACCAAAGCAGTTCACACTCACACTTAGATTAGGACTCTAAAATACAGCAAAGATGAAAACAATAAAAATAACATATACAGCATTGGCCTTGACATTCTCGGCCCTGACATTGTCTTCGTGCGACGAGTATCTGGACACTTTGCCAGATAACCGTACGACCATTGATACCGAGAAGAAGGTGGCCAATCTATTGGTGTCTGCTTATCCTCATTCCTCTAATCTGTTGATTAACGAGACGATGTCGGATAATGCTGACTATTATGGCGACAAAAATCCAAACGGTGACCGCTTTGGTGACCAGGTTTACTTCTGGCAAGACGTGACAGAGAGTGACAATGAGTCGCCCATGAGGCTATGGTTATCTTGTTATGATGCCATTGCAAGCGCCAACCAGGCATTGGCATCCATTGAAGAAATGGGTGGTGCCAAGACAGAGGCATTGCAGACCTCCAAAGCAGAGGCATTGCTTTGCCGGGCATACGCACACTTTTTGCTGGTCAACGAATTCTGCATGAACTACAGTGAAGGTAGCAAAGCGTTGGGTATACATTACTCTGACAAGGTGGAAAACATCACCGAGAAACACAATCGTGGTACCGTTGCTGAGGTCTATGCGCGTATCGAGGAAGACTTGAAAGAGGCACTTCCCATCGTGACGGACAATTATACTGTACCTAAGTATCACTTCAACAAGCGGGCGGCATACGCTTTCGCTACCCGATTCTATCTTTATTATGAGAAATGGAACGAGGCTGTGAAGTATGCTGACATGTGTTTGGGCAGCAATGCGGCAGCAACTCTTCGTGACTGGAAAGCCATGAGCGAAATGACCTCTGACTTCGATGCCATCTCACAGCATTATGTTGCAGCAGATGTCGCTGCCAACCTGATGATAAGTACGCATGTTTCTCAGCTGGGTGTATTCTTTGGTCCGTATACATATTTTAAGCGTTACGCACATGGATCATACATTTCCAACAACGAAGACTTCGAGGCAACTAATGTTTGGGGCAGAGGTGGATTCTATTATAAACCGTTTTCACGCAGAGGTAACAACTTTGATGTTGTGCAAATTTGGAAGTTACCCTACCTGTTCGAA
The DNA here is from genome assembly GCA_050315175.1 of Prevotella sp. SGI.027. GTDB lineage: Bacteria > Bacteroidota > Bacteroidia > Bacteroidales > Bacteroidaceae > Prevotella. The sequence continues at coordinate 22,028 of JBNPOM010000036.1, read as the reverse complement.
ATTGAAGACCCTGTTGCGAGGACCGGTCTTCCCCACACGGTGAATGTGGTTTTCACTACGGATGAAGTGTTGCTGAACCGCGCAGAGGCCTACATCATGCTCAAACAATATGACAAGGCTGCGGCCGACCTGGATGCATGGATGCACAACATTGTGAAAACCAATGTGAAATTGTCACCTGAAAAGATACAGACTTTCTATAAATCGGTTCCCTATTCTTACGATGACGCTTCAAAGATGGCATCAACCGTGAAGAAACACTTGCACCCGGCATTTGCCATTGACGCAGAAGGTTCCGTTCAGGAAACGATGTTGCAGTGTGTATTGGGCTTCCGTCGTATGGAAACTCTTCATCAGGGCTTGCGCTGGTTTGACGTGAAGCGTTACGGTATCGAAATCGTTCGCAGAACCATGGGCGCTGACGGAAAGCCAGCAACGTTGACGGATGTGTTGAAGAAGGATGATAATCGCCGTGCCGTCCAGATACCATTGGATATTCGTCAGGCCGGTGTTGAGGCTAATCCACGTTAATTTAATCAATAAAAACGAATATGTATATGAAAAAATATATAGTATGCGCATCGCTTTGCCTGGTATGTTTAGGGTTTGGATCCTGTTCAGAGGACAAGCTCGAGGCAGAAAGTGTCATCGTTGACTCAAACGTAAAGCAAACCGACTTCGACAAGTGGATCAAGGCAAATTTAACAGATCCCTATAATATCCAGTTCGTGTACCGGTACGATCATAACGAGACAGACATGAACTACTACAACGTACCAGCTGATTATGAGCAAGCTGTAAAACTGGCACACATCGTGAAATATGCCAGTATTGAGGCTTACGACCAGGTGGCGGGAGTGGATTTCACAAGAACATACTTCCCCAAGCTGTTCTATGCAACAGGTGAGTTCCAGTATCGCAACAACGGTACCATGATTTTGGGTACCGCTGAAGGCGGAAAGAAAATATTCTTGGCTGGTACAAATCATTTGAATAAACTTTCTACAACGGTTGAAAGTTTGAACACGTATTATCTGCGTACCATCCATCATGAGTTCACGCACATTTTGAATCAGACGAAGAACTACACAGCTGAGTACCAGAAGGTGAACGGAAGTCTGTATATCGGCGATGCGTGGAGCTCACCCGAAGGACAGACAGGCTATCTACAGCGCGGCTTCATCTCTGCCTATTCGCAGATGGAGGCTCGTGAAGATTTTGCCGAGATGTTGTCTATGTACATCACGAATACGCCTGAGCAGTGGGCGAAGTGGATGGCAGAGGCAGGAGCAAAAGATCCTGAGACCAAAGTGGAAGCACCAGGTGCCGCACACATTGCCAAGAAATTAGAGATGGTAAGGGTTTACATGCGTGACGAATTTAACATTGATATCGATGTGCTTCGCGATGAGATTTTGCGTCGTGAGGATGATGTCATCAATGGATATGTGAACTTGACCGATTTGAAAATAGATAAGTAAAGGAGAGCATCATGATGAAAACAAATAAAATATTGACAGGCTTGGCCTTGATGCTTTCGGCACTGCTGTTCCAGTCGTGCTTGAAAGATCAGGAGGATGTGTTTGACGAGTCTTCAGCCGCTCGTATGGAAAACTACCTGAATGAGGCACAGCGTGTGTTGATGAGTTCTGAGAATGGCTGGGTACTCGAGTATTATCCTGAGACACACCGCAAGTATGGCGGCTTCACTTATACATTGAAGTTTAGCAAGGATGAGGCTGAAGTGAGATCTGAGATTAATCCAGATGCGAAGGAAACCTGCCTGTATGCCATGAAGACAAACAATGGACCGGAGTTGTCTTTTGATACCTACAGTCCGATGATGCACTTCTTCGCAACGCCTTCGTCAGAGTTGAATGAAGCCTATGGCGGTGACTTTGAGTTTGTCATCGACAGCATTGGGCAGGATGTTATCAAGTTTCATGGTAAGCGCTCGCAGAATGTGATGTACATGCGCCGTCTGAATGAGAGTGCCGCTTCCTACCAGAAGAAAGTGGTTAACGTGGGCGATAATTTCAATCTCATTGGCTCTGATGGCACTATAGGCGGAAAGAAAGCTCATTTTGAATATGATGTTGTTGCCCGCCAGCTTACCATTACGACAGACACCGACACCCTTGAAACAGCCTACAACTATACCGACAGCGGGTTGCGACTGTACGAACCGCTAACGGTTAATGGCGTATCGGTTTCTGAGCTGACCTACTCTCGGGATAAACTCTCATTGAGTGCTGACAAGATTGATTTGTCTAAGGGTTGGCAGAATCCGCAGACAGTCGTTGATGAGATTAAGAGCATTGGTTCGGATGATGAAGCCTTCAGCAGAACCTATCGCAATATAGACAAGTTGGGAGAGTTCAAATTTGTTACGGGTGCCGACTGGGTAAGCGTGACGACCAATGGCAACGACCTGACAGTCAATATGACTCCAAATACTACAGGTGACGTTCGTTCAACCGAGGTCTATGTTGTGAATGGGAATTACCATTCATCGTTCGTCGTGACACAATGTGAGATTGGCGATGTGACAGGCAACTATGGATTCATTTATAAGGACAATAAAGGAATCGAAAAAGTGACCAAGGCATCGCTGTCTGCATCAGGTAAGGGAATGAAGTTTACTTTCATGGATCCAAAGGACAAAAAAACTTACAGCATCCCCGTGACCTTTGACCAGGCTACTGGCTCGTTGAGAATACAAGGAGGAAGCCTTGGTAAATTCAACTCTACCTATTATATGATAGGTGCATTCATGTTTGGAGAAGGCAGCTATGCGACATGGAGTCCTGATGCCTACATATCAGCACCGTTCCAGCATGACGAGAAGAATGGAACTTATGCCATCTTTGGCGGTAAGGTTGAAAACTATCCCATCGAGGCCCTCATTGTCTTTGCTTCTGAGACGGAAACTCCAAAGTCTTTGAAAGATATGGCTGGCTTCCTATTCTGGTTCGAATCGCCTATCATTGTCAAGTTGAAGAACCAGAGTCAGCCTGCCAAGAGCTTCTCTGGACTGGAAGGAATAGTGCCTCAGGTAAAGCGTTCTTCCATCCCAGCATCTATTAAAATGATCGAAAAATAAATAAAGCAATATGAAGAAAATATATAGTTTCCTGCTACTTGCGGTCTTTACATTGACTTTCAGTGCATGTAGCGACGATCATGATCAAGTTGGCAGCGAGTATTCTCGCGAGTCTACTGTCAAGGTAACCAGCTCTAACCTTGTGTTTTCTGCAGCTGCCGGTACTGGTACGTTGGTGTTTGAAGCACCTTCAACAGCAACGGTGTCTGTTGATGCCCAATGGGCTTCGGCCGTGGTGAATGGCAACAAAGTTGACGTGAGCGTTAAGAAAAATCCTAAGTTGGAAGGGCGTTCGGCACTCTTGACCATCAAGTGTGGCGATGATTCCACACAGGTTACTGTTCAACAACGTGGAATGATGTTCAAATACGGTGGTAAGACTAATCAGTTTATTTATAATGATGCCGCCAGAACCATCAACATCCCAGTGAAGAACGAAGGGTCTAATCTCTCCATCAAGGGGCTTGATTGGGCCGAGGCAAGCATCAATGATGAGGCCATCAGTATCAAACTGTCTGAGAACAAGTCGGGACATATCCGGTCTGGCCTCATCAAGTACACTACTGGGCCTTATACAGACTCTATCTATGTGTGCCAAGGAGAGAAGAAAGACATTCTGAACAAGACCTACTATCTTGGTGGTTACGATTTAGCGAAGATTACGGAGAATACAAAGAGCATCGATGAAGTATTTTCTGTGGTGAAGGTGATGGTGGCTGAAGTGAAAGGTCAGTTGCTGATTTATTTCCCTGATACCAATTGGATTTTACCGATGAAGCTTGATGAAGGCTCGTTGAGTTTCGACATTAACGCTGGTGAACACATGGGTATGTATTACAATTACTATCATGTTTTCTCAGGTGTTGTTGATTATGGATACCTCTCCGCCTTCTTGAAGAACGAGATAGCTTTTGCGTTTGCAAGCGCAGAGTCAAAGTTGAGTATCTCTGGATACTTTGACTATAGTGATAAACAAAACGCAACAGTCGCTTTTATGGGTGACAACAAATTTAATGATGCCCTTATTAAGGAGTTGACTAATGACCCGACGGCCGAGTACGATGCCAATGCATTGGGCTTCTTTATCTTCAATTCCAATAAGGTAACGAAGAATAGTTATCAGGGCGTGGCATCTCTCTTTTATAAGCCTTTCATGTTGGAGATTACTCCAAAGTCAGCCAAGGGTGCCGTTCTCGAATTTGGCAAGTCTGCCAATCAAGACGAAGGTTCTAAGCAGGCTGTTCTCGAAAAAGTGAGAAAGCAGCTTCGTAATCATCCACTTTCTGGTAAACTTCCATCAGAAATCGGTAAGGTTTTGAGGTAGTCGCTGAGTAAAACGTAAATAAAAGGCCTGGTTTGAGTTTGTTCAAACCAGGCTTTTTACTTGGATAGCATCCGTAACACCCTTGAATTCGTCGCACAGATTGGGTATCTGAGTTCCTGTTATTGCACCAGCGTTCTGCTCCAAGGATTGACTTCGGGCGTGATGAATCACACCCTAACTGATGAAGGAATCAAGTCTGAAAGATGAACTATACGTGATGCCGAGTGTGATTTATCACACACCAAAACATCGCATGACCTATTCAAACATTCCTATGAGCCGTATTAGTGGATGGATAGGCCTTGCTCTCTGGTTGGCAAGCTCATTAAAAAAGAGGACAAGCCGACCATGGCCAATCCTCTTCTTTTCATGTTATTTGCAAGGTCTTTGTTAGGACTGAAACTGGATGAGCGTCATTCTGACAAAGACTGTTGCAGGTCGAACATGCCGACCTTTATGGAATCACTACCTTTCGTGTTGAGCCATCACTCATCTTGATGATATTTACACCTCTTTGCTTTACTGGGAGTTTTTGTCCATTGAGATTGTATACACCTTTTTCTTGCAAGTCTTTCTCATCCGTCATGCGTTCTATTCCAGTTGTAACACTGTTCGAATAGACAGATTCTCCGCTGTTGTAAACTACCGTCACCTGATATTGATGTAGACCTGAAATTTCATCGTTGAATGATGTGGTGTTGGCATCCACCCTGGCAATCTTTTTGCCGTCGCGGTACACATTGTACCCCTTGACTTCTCCGTCACCTATGGTATAGGTGATGTCGTCAAGCATAAAGATCTGTAGTGAGCTGATGGGTGTGGTGCAATGAATAGCAAAATACTTGGCGCCATCTGGTAGTTCAACCTTGTTTTCCGTCCAATTGTTGGCCGGTGCACTCTTCTCTGGTTGAATCACGATGAAGCTTTCTGCCAGCGTGTCCGTCTTTGAATACAGTACTTCGTACTTGGCTTCTCCATTCGTACCACTCATCAGTGAATTCGCCCAGAACTTAATAGTCTGCTTGTCACCTGTCAGCAACGGTGAAATGAGCCAGTCGTTGCTCTTTTTAGAGTACATAGCCATGTCCTCGTTCATGGAGAATGAAGTCAAGAATTGTGACCCTGAATGCGCCCTGAACGTTTCCAACTTATCGAGATCAGTCTTCTTTTTGTCTAAGGTAGTCACCTTTGACGGATTGAATACCATGTAGGCAAAGCATTCTTCCATATTCTCAAAATTATATCCAGGCAGGGCAATCGAGTATTCTTGGTCGCCATCGAGCAGGGTCCATGGTCCAATTTTATAATTGGCCAGCAAGTAGGGCCCCTCTTTCAAGAGATAGAAAGGCTTGTAACCCTCAAAGTCATCGGTTACAACCGTTTGACTGTGGGTAGGAGCTGTCCAGCTAATGGTTGTACTGTTATCACCTGTAGTACTGACAGTCAGGTTGGTGGCCGGTTTCATGGTTGGCTGTTGCAAGGGGACAATGACTTTTTTCGAAGTATTATTCTCCAAGTATTCGTCGGCCGCATAATCAATCACAGCATATATCTCGGCACTTTCTGTCCCCACCTGTGGGACGAATGACAGGAGATAACTGTGTGATTCCAGCGATGCGATAGATTCGGTAACGGTGCTGTCGGCAACCGCCTCCCCATTCTGATAGAGGTGTATGGTGAAGTTTGAGGCAGCTTTTGAGCCGGTGTTGTTTACAATCACCTGTACTTGCAGCGGCAGGCCTGTTGTACCAAGAGCCGGGGCTGTAACTTTTACGGCAAGGTTGTTTTCGGTGTCGTCAGCAATGTTGATGTCGTCAAGACCGATGTATTCCGTATCGTCGGCAACACCATGGAACTTGATGATCACATATCTTTCGTTTTTCACTGGTGACAAATCAATACGATAGCTCTGCCAACCGTTCTTTCCACTCGTGAAACCATCCACATAACCCAATTTTACTGTTTCTAAGTTGGGTTTCAGTGCCTCTACTTGTATAGCGGTTCTCGATTTAGCAAGGATGTTATATTTGAATGTAAGTTTTGGTTTTGCCGAGTTGTTCAGTGAGATCTTGCCTGAGTTCCACCATGCCTCGTCGTATTCGTTGTCTGGTGTCCAAAGAATATACCCATGGCTGCTCAACAGCCAGTAGCTCTGACTTTTTGAGTCTCTCCACCAATAATGCTTGGTATTGGTCTTGCCGTCGTCAAACGATTCGGCAATAGGCAAGTCGTAAACATCACCAACCACGATGACGTTTGAGTTGGTTTTCTCACCTTCACCACCTATATTGACGGCAGAAACTTGGTATCTCATCAAATCTTGTTCTCCACCAATGCTGGGGATGGTGATGGAAGTGCCATCCACGTTGGCTTTGTATAGCTTCGAACTGGAACCGCCCTGAGGGATGTAGATGTTGTACTTCAGGTTGGTACCACTATAATATCGTCCCGTTGCTCCCTTGGTTGGTGCTGTCCATGACAAGGTGTACGTACTGCCATTATCTACAAGTTTTACGTTGCTCACGGCACCTGGGGTGTCTTCTCCAATATAAATCTCCGAGGAAACGGACAGGCCAGCTCCTGCTTCGTTGTATGCCACGACCGAATAGGTGTGATTGCCATTGGGAGCTTGCTCGTCGGTATAGGACATCGACTGGTTGACAGCTGGGTTTTCAAACGTGTGAATCACTTTGTTATCACGCTGCACGTCAATTTTAGTGAGTGATGAGATGGCGTTTCCGTCAATGGTCTTTCCTGGCGAAGTGAACGACACGGTGGCCTTCAGCTCACCCTTGTCACCCGGTGTGGCAGTCATGAAGGTGACGGCAGCAGGTGCACTTGCTGAGGCAATTTCCTTGACCATGATGTTGTCCAGGTTGAGGGCGTATTGGTTGGCTGGGCTCTCATCGTGGAACGCTATTCGGTAGTTGCCGTCGGCCTTGATAGTGATTGTGTTGGAAAGCGAGGCAACACCGTACTTAATGTCGAGAGTGGGAAGCAGGACGTTATACTTGCTTGGCTCTTTGTCCTGACCATACCATACACTCAACTTCTCGGTATAATAGGATCCGCTGGCCCATGTGTCAAACGACACCTCATACACTTTTCCAGCTTTCAGCGCGATTTCGGGCGTAATGAGCCAGTCGTCGCTCGTCCCTTTTGAGGCGTAATAACATTCTGCATGTTTTTCGCTTTTGTTGTATCTCCACGTAACTTTGTCGTTGTTGGCGTCGATGATGGTGAAAGTGTCGAAGGCTTCTTGCGTGTCGAACGTTTCTTGGTAAACCGTCTTGTCGTCAGTTTCGCCCGAACCTGTGCCGTTTATCTGGGCGTACACGCCTACTGTCGCAATCAAGGCAGCCAGGCTTGACAAAAAATAGGTAAATGATTTTTTCATACTAATGTACTTTTTGATGATTAAGAATGATGTATTATGAGGCATGATCATAAATTTGTGCCTCTTGAATGTTTGCAAATGTAATGCTTATTTTTATAAAACATGTCATTTTGCACGAAAAAGTTTTGATTTGTGATTAATATGACAATTATATAAATAGATAAATGTGAATATGAAAGTTTATGCTATTATGAAAGTCTAATGGGCATCAATGTGTGAGTTATTCGATAGGGGTATGAAAGCCATTCGCAGTTGGTGTAGAATGGAATAATGAGTGTAAGATTTGCGCGATTGTTGATTTATTTCAAAATTTACAAGTGGTGAAATAGAAAAAATATAGTGCTTGTCAGCTTGTTTTGAAGTGTCGAAAAGCAAAAAACAAGCAAAAAATGAGCCCATTTCATGCTTTTTAGTGTGCTATTTATATGATTTGTCTCCCATATTTGCATGCAATTACATCGCAAAAGCATTGAGATTGAGGAACAAACAGCATGCTTTTGATAAAGAAAGGCAATGCTATTGAAGAATTATAACTGACGAGAATCTGTAATCTCTTCTATGATAACGAGATGCGAAAAACGCCCAAAATTCGCGTTTTTTCAATCTCTCCTTCCGTTGTTTGCAAATACGCGAGTATTCAGGAGGCTTGTCAAAATATTTCGTAGTTCATTAGATGCTATACACTTTTTACCACGTTTCCTGGTGCGGGGTGTACTATCCCATCCGTATACCAAATTCACAATTATTCATGCACGGTCTGGTAATCATCCTTTGTCAGTCCTGTCATCTCACTGAAAGCGGCGGTGTGCATGTCTGTGTCGTGTGCGTTGCTGATGTTGGTTGTTTTGATGGCTTGGGCAAGGATGTTGCGACTTTCGACGATGTGGCAGATTGCCGATCTTATATGCTGGGAGCAACTAAAAAAGGAGGACTGTAGCTATAAATCTGTTAAGATTGAAGAAGAAACTATAATTATGGTTATTATTTGCATTTTTGTCGTTAGAAGTTTCTTGTTTTTATCATTTTATGATTAACTTTGTAATAATTACAAGCGATGAGTTATTCATTCATTGTATAACATTAAATAAATAGAATAAAGATGGAAACAATTATCAATGCACAAGTACCTGAGTTTAAGGTTCAGGCATTCCAAAAAGGAGAGTTTAAGACAGTTTCAAACGAAGATATCCAGGGCAAATGGGCCATCTTCTTCTTCTACCCAGCCGACTTCACTTTTGTATGTCCTACAGAGTTGGTTGACTTGGCAGGCAAGTACGAAGAATTAAAGAAGATGGGCGTAGAGGTGTTCTCTGTTAGCTGCGATACCCACTTTGTACACAAAGCATGGTACGACACATCTGACAGCATCAAGAAGATTAACTACACCATGCTTGCCGACCCATTGGCAGTGTTGGCAAAAGGCTTTGGCGTTTACAAAGCAGACGAAGGTGTAGCTTATCGCGGTACATTCTTGGTAGATCCAGAGGGCAAGATTAAGATTGCAGAGATTCAAGACAACAGTATTGGTCGCAACGCCGACGAGTTGGTACGTAAGGTATCAGCAGCACAGTTCGTAGAATCTCACCCAGGTGAAGTTTGTCCAGCTAAGTGGAAGCAGGGCGAAGAGACTTTGAAACCAAGTATTGATTTGGTAGGAAAGCTGTAAAAAGGATTAAGAACCCAACTTGAAAGGTAGCTAAGAGAAAACATCTACGAACTAAGTATCGTCGTTGCTTTCTCAAGCTGCCTTTTTTTATTCCTTTTGCATTCCTTTTAGAAACATAATGAAAAATTACCCATATATAAACAATTTATAGCACAATGTTAGATACAACCATCCTACAACAGGTTAAAGATGTCTTTAAAGACTTAACCCATCAATATACCTTCAAAGTAACGGCGCATCCGCAACATGAAAAAGCCGCAGAACTAAAAGAATTCATCAACGACTTTGTCTCAACATCCCAGCTTTTTAAGGCACAATTTGTGGAGGCCGATGACATGACAATACAGTTCTCATTACTAAAAGACAATGAAGAAACAGGCGTTATGTTTCGTGGCATACCCAACGGTCATGAGTTCACGTCACTTCTTTTGGCTGTCTTGAATGCCGATGGCAAAGGCAAGAACCTGCCCGATGATGCGATTTGCAAGCGCATTCAGCGTCTCAAAGGGAACATCAAACTGCAAACATACGTCTCGCTAACCTGCACCAACTGCCCCGACATTGTACAGGCGTTGAACGTCATGGCGCTAATCAGTTCAAAAATTACGCACGAAATGATAGATGGCGCCTTGTTTCAAGACGAGGTGGACAGCTTGAATATTCAAGCTGTGCCAACGGTATATGCCAACGGAGAGTTGCTGCACATTGGACGGGGCAGCTTGGGAGAGCTGCTCACCAAATTAGAAGACATGATTGGTAGCGAAGAAGATGAGAACGAAGAGCCGGTGGAACGCCGTTACGATGTTGTAGTTGTGGGAGGTGGTCCTGCTGGAGCGTCGGCTGCTATTTATTCTGCACGCAAGGGTTTGCATGTAGCTATCATTGCAAACAACATTGGTGGACAGATGAAAGATACGGTTGGCATCGAAAACTTCATCTCTGTTCCCAAGACAACTGGAGCGAAGATGGCTGACAACCTCCTTACCCACCTCAAGGAATACCCTATTGATGTGTTTGACAACAGAAAGGTTGACAAGGCGTTTTTCGACGAAAAACTAAAAAAGGTACACGTAAAAGGCGGTGAAATATTTATCTCACCTGCGGTCATCATTGCCACTGGCGCAAGCTGGAGAAAGCTCAACGTACAAGACGAGGCTAAGTATATGGGGCATGGCGTACACTTCTGTCCCCACTGCGACGGTCCTTTCTATAAGAACAAGCATGTAGCAGTGGTCGGAGGAGGTAATTCTGGCGTAGAAGCGGCTATCGATTTGGCGGGCATCTGCAAAAAGGTAACCGTACTTGAATTTGGCGAGAGCCTACGAGCTGATACCGTTTTACAAGAAAAAGCGAAGAGCTTGGAAAACGTAGAAATATACACCATGGCACAAACTACGGCTATCGTGGGCGACGGACAGAAAGTAACAGCCATTCGTGTGAAGAATCGCAACAACGATGAAGAACGTGACATAGCGGTAGACGGCATCTTTGTACAGATAGGATTGGCTGCCAATGCCGACCCCTTCCGTGAGGCAGTTCCGTTAAATCAACGCCACGAGATAGAGGTGGACAACTATTGTAGGACGTCCGTATCTGGTGTTTATGCCGCTGGAGATGTGACCAACGTACCTTATAAACAAATCATGATAGCCATGGGCGAAGGCGCCAAAGCCGCCCTTTCAGCCTTTGACGACAGAATTAGGGGCGTAATATAGTTTGTCATTTGTTTCCTGAAGTTGTTACTTCATTGGACAAAATGTGATTACATAAAAAGAATGTACGAATAAAGCAGCTTGTTTTGCTTTTCTTGTGTAGATAGGATGGCACTCCATGCGAGTGCCATTCGGTCTATAGGGTCGTGTGTGAGGATTTTGTCCTGATGGCTCTATGCTAATAGGCCGCGCGATATTTGCTGTCATCTTTATCTTCCAACATGTTGAGATAACTCTGATAGCGGCTGTCGGAGATATAATGATTTTCAACAGCTTGTATCACCGCACAGCTAGGTTCATGGGTGTGTGTGCAATTGTTGAATTTGCAATCTTTGGAAAATTCGAAGATTTCCTTGAAATAGCTTGTCAGTTCTTCTCGCTCGATGTCAAAGGTTCCGAAGCCTTTGATGCCCGGTGTGTCAATCAGGTAACCACCCTCAGCCAGTTCTATCATCTCACTGAAAGTGGTGGTGTGCATGCCTGTGCCGTGCGCGTTGCTGATTTCGGCTGTACGTTGGTCGGCGTGTGGGATGATGGCGTTGATGAGCGTTGACTTGCCAACGCCGCTGTTTCCGCTGACCAGCGTAACCTTTTGTTTTAGGAGTGTTTGCAGTTGGTCGATGCCCATGCCCGTTTCGGCCGATATCTCGATACACGGATAGCCGATGGTTTCGTACAGTGTCACCATTTGTTGTTGGTAGCGGCGTTCGTCATCGTCAAGTAGATCGGTCTTGTTGAACACCAAGACCACGGGTACCCGATAGGCTTCAGCTCCGGCGAGGAATCGGTCAATGAAAGTAGTGGAGGTTTCTGGTTGTTTGATGGTGATGATGAGGAGAGCCTGGTCGAGGTTGGCTGCGATGATTTGGCTTTGCTTGGAGAGATTAGACGCTTTGCGTATGATGTAGTTCTTGCGGTCGTCTATGGCACTGATTAGTGCCGTTCCCTCGGGGTTCATGATGATGTCAACATAGTCGCCCACAACCACAGGACTGGTGCTCCGGATACCTTTCAATCGAAAGTTACCCTTCACCTTGCTTTCTACGATACGTCCGTCATCGGTCTTGACGGTATACCAGCTTCCTGTATTCTTAATAACGAGTCCGTGCATGGATGGATGGAATTTAAAGCCTCACCCCCAGCCCCTCTCCAAAAGAGAGGGGAGTGGATAGACTTTTATGCGGATGGATAGTCTTGTGACTTTCACCTTGATCATTCTTCACAAAAGAGTGGGCTTTTTAAGGGATGAGTAGTTCGTGATTCAATAAACTGATCAACTTACAAACTCATAAACTCACAAACTTACAAACTCATAAACTCATGAACTTACAAACTCATCAGCTCAAATTCCCTACACCGTCATGATTTCTTTGGTCTTGTCTTCCAGCAGACTGTCTACCTGCTTGATGAACTTGTCGTGAATCTTTTGCAACTCGTTCTCGGCGTCCTTTCCTGCATCTTCAGACAATCCGTCTTTAACGGCTTTCTTGAGTTTGTCTTTGATTTCAGAGCGCACGTTGCGCACTTCTATCTTCGATTTTTCGCCAATCTTATTACACTGTTTTACCAGTTCACGACGACGCTCCTCGGTAGGTTGGGGAATGCCCAGGCGGATAATCTCGCCATTGTTCTCTGGTGTGATGCCTACATCAGAATCCATGATGGCCTTTTCGATGTCCCGTATGGCCTTTCTGTCCCACGGTTTGATGGCGATGGTGCGTGCGTCGGGTACAGAAACGTTGGCAACTTGGTTGAGAGGAACCATGGATCCGTACGAACTGACCATCACTCCGTCCAGGATAGCTACATTTGCACGTCCCGCACGAATGCGGTTCAATTGTTCTTCTAAAAACATGGTAGCCATCTGCATGCGCTCTTCGGCGCTTTGTAATGTAGATTTTACGTCAATCATATTTTATTCTTGCATTAGAATTAGTATTGTACAAAAATACGGATTTACGGGGAAATAAACAACTGTTTGCTTGAAATTGTTTTACGTCATGGGGCGGGGGAGGTGTGTTGTCGTTGGTTTTCTTCAATCTGTAGAGTGGTATTTTATCCCTGTTTTAAGGCTTTTTGGCTCATCATGATTCTTGCTGATGGAGGCGCTTCAGCTCGGCTTCCACTTGGTTTGTCAGCGCAACAAACTGTGCCACGGATAACTGTTCGGGGCGTTTGGTCATCAGCTCTCCCGCATAGAATTCGGCGGACGCACCCTCACCTGGGAACAGCTGTCGCAGGCTAACCCGCAACATCTTGCGTCGCTGGTTGAAAACTGTTTTGACAACTCGTTTGAAGAACATCTCGTCGCAGCCCAGATTGCGCACCTTGTTGCGTGTCATGCGTATGACTGCACTCTTTACTTTGGGTGGTGGGTTGAATACGTGTTCGTCTACCGTGAACAGATATTCCACATGATACCAAGCTTGTATCAAGACCGACAGGATGCCATACGCCTTGTTGCCAGGCTCAGAAGCGATGCGTAGTGCCACTTCGCGCTGTATCATGCCGGTGCAACAGGGGATGAGGTCTTTATAATCGAGCATCTTGAAGAAGATTTGCGAGGAAATGTCATACGGATAGTTGCCCGTTAAGACAAACTGCTGGCCATCGAACACCTGATGAAGATCCATGCGCAAGAAATCCTGTCCGATGATGTTGTCACGCAGTTTGGGATAGTTCTCCCTGAGATATGCTACCGACTCGCGGTCTATTTCTACCGCTTTTACTTCCCGTGGTTTCTCCACCAGATATTGTGTCAGCACGCCCATGCCGGGACCTATCTCCAAGATGGGGATGTCTGGGCATGCGTCAACGGTGTCGGCTATGCGCTTGGCAATGCTCAAATCGGTCAGGAAGTGCTGTCCTAAGTTCTTTTTTGGTTTGACTATCTTCATGGGTCTGTTGTGTTGAGTAGGCATGCATGGTACGGCAATCCTCTGCGTTTGCATCATCATGCATGTTTTTTCGCTGGACAAAGATAAATATTAAAAATGAATTATATAGGTGCGATTGTGAAAATATCACCCAAAAGAACAAAGTCGCAGCTAATCGTATCGAGCTACTCACAGGGGGATAGCTGTGATTGTTTGTTGCTTTCCTTGCTTTGTGCTATAGCAAATATTAACTATTTTTTCACAGAAACACTGCCTTTTCCTGTTATTTTTAGCTATATTTGCAAACAGTTAAATTTTTAATAACTCAAAATTCTTTAGGTAATTTTTTCGGATGAAAATAAAAGTTGCGATTATCGGGTTCGGTCGAATGGGAAGGTTTTACCTTCAGGAGTTTCAGAACAGCACCCGATATGACGTAGTTTATATATGTGATATTAATGAAAGCTGCTGTAAATTGGCGCGTGAATTATCCCCAAGCTCAAAAGTTATCACCAATAGCGATGTGGCTTTCAATGACCCTGACGTACAACTCGTCGTATTAAGCGCATTTGCGAGTGATCGTAGAAATCGCATTGCCTTAGCTGTCGCCAAGGGAAAACATATCATAGCAGAGAAACCTATCGCTGACACTGTAGAAGCAGAAGCTGCCTGTGTGCAGATGACTGAAAACTACGAAGGCATCTGTACGGTGAATATGTATCTGCGTAATTCGTGGTATCACAGTGAGTTGAAGGATATCGTGGCCAGCGGAGAGATTGGTGAATTGGCCATTCTGCGAATATGTCACATGACGCCGGGCTTGGCTCCGGGCGAGGGACATGAGTCGGAAGGACCGTGCTTTCACGACTGTGGTATGCATTATGTGGATGTAGCGCGGTGGTATGCCGACAGCGAATTTAAGACCTATCACGCCCAGGGCATTCGTATGTGGAATTACAAAGACCCGTGGTGGTTGCAGGTGCATGGCACTTTTGAGAACGGTATCGTGTTTGACATCACGCAAGGTTTTGTCTACGGACAGCTTTCGAAGGATCAAACACACAACTCTTATATAGACATTATCGGAACCAAAGGTATTGCTCACATGACGCACGACTTCCAAACGGCAGTTGTTGACGTGCGAGGGGTGAACGAAACACTGCATATTGAAAAACCTTTCGGTGGCAAGAACTTAGACTTGCTCATTGAGCGCATGGCCAACTCGATAGAAACAGGGGTGCGTGATTCACATCTACCCACCTTCAAAGATTCGGCTATCGCATCTAAATTCGCTTGGGACTGTCTGGACGATGCAGCCAAGCACGACCTTCCAGCCATCGGAAATCTGAAGACATTGGAACAAATTAGATACCGTAGAAGGCACATGACCGATGGGTATGGACTGTTACCTAATAACTCAGAAGTTTAACCAACTTAAATTTTATATTTATATTAACCAACCAAACAATTATGGCAGACATTTCAAGAAGAGACTTTCTCAAGAGAGGAAGCGCCGCATTGGCAGGAATGATCGTGGCTCCTAACATCGTACCTAACACGGTGTTGGGTAAGGCCCGCGGTAAGAAATCACCAAGTGACAAACTGAATATTCTTGGTGTAGGTATCGGCGGACGTGGTGCCGCTGACCTCAGTGCAATGGAAACAGAGAACATCATTGGTCTTTGTGATGTCGACTGGAAGTATGCTAAGCATGTCTTTGACAAGTATCCAAAGGCAAAGCGCTATAACGATTATCGTAAGATGTTCGACGAAATGCTTAAAAGTGCAGATGCTGTGATGTGTGCAACGGCCGACCATACGCACGCCATTATTTGCGCCGATGCCATTATAGCAGGCAAACACGTGTATGTAGAGAAGCCAATGACACTCTATCCTTACGAATCGCGCTTACTGGCTGCGCTCGCAAAGAAATATAAGGTGGCAACTCAGATGGGTAACCAAGGTGCTTCCAGTAGTGGTGCCCGTCAGGCATTGAATTGGCTTTGGAACGGTGAAATTGGTGAGGTAAGGCGCATTGAGGCCTTTACAAACCGTCCTATCTGGCCACAAGGCATGCCAACTCCTACAGAGAAGATGGCTATTCCTTCGACGATGAACTGGGATGCCTTTATCGGTCCGGCAAAATACCGCGATTTCAATGCAGCCTATACACCATGGAACTTCCGTGGATGGTGGGACTTTGGATCAGGTGCGTTAGGTGATATGGCTAACCATATCCTGCAGGTTGCCTTCAAGGGGTTGAACCTTGGCGCACCTTCTGAATTGATTGGCAGCTCAACCATGTTGATGACCGACTCTTGTCCGTCTGCCGAAAAGATTACTTATCGCTTTGCTGCTCGTGACAACATGCCTAAATTGTCTCTCCCAGAGGTTGAGTTGGCATGGTATGATGGTGGCCTTATCCCACAATATCCAGATGGAATGCCTCAAGGTAAGAAGCTAAAGACTGACGGTTGCTGTATCTTCTACGGTTCAAAAGATACAATGGTTGCCGAGTGTTACGGCTATGAGCCTTACTTGTTGTCTGGCAGAAAGCCGGTTGTACCCGAACTAAACCGTATCGTTAAGAACGATAATCACCAGCAAGACTGGATCAGGGCTTGTAAAGAAAGTCCAGAAAACCGTATTCCGAGCGAGTCAGATTTCAAGTTCGCAGCTCCTATGAACGAGGCGATTGTCTTGGGTTGTGCTGCTGTTCGTCTGCAAGACCTTGGCCAGTGGCTGAAGTATGACGCAAGGAACATGCGCTTCACCAACATCCCGGCAAATGCAACTTTGCGTAGTGTCATTGAGGATAAGTTTGAAATTCATGACGGTCATCCAACATTCGACCGTACATACACCAACCCAGTTAATGCTAATGAATGGGCTGCACGCCTCATCAAACCAGTATATCGCCAGGGTTGGAAACTTCCTGAAATACCTAACGTATAAAAGAAAGAAGATCAAACATGAAACATTTGTTATTTACTGTTGCATGGTGCTTTTTGGTGTTGAACGCTTCGGCGGCAACACCAAAATCAAACTATGTCAACAAAGGAGCGGTTACATTGTATTTCTCGCAAGGCTTTCAAGGCCCCGAGAAGTGGGAAAAGCATACTTTCAAGGTCGACAAAAAAGGCTTTATCAACATCTTTGACGGCAAAACGTTGAGGGGTTGGCGTGGCTATGGCAAGACATACGTACCTTCACGCTGGGTCGTAGATAATGGAGCCATTCACTTTATCGGCAACGAGAGTGCAGAATCTAAGGGCAAAGAAGGTGGCGACTTGGTGTTTGCGCACAAGTTCAAGAACTTTGAATTGGACATGGAATGGAAGGTTGGAAAGGGTGCTAACTCTGGAATTTTCTACTTGGCACAAGAAACTGTCAATGAGAAGGGTGAGTTGCAACCTATCTATATCTCCTGTCCCGAGTGCCAGGTTCTCGATAATGAGAACCATCCAGACGCAAAATTGGGCGTTAACGGCAATCGTAAATCTTCATCGCTTTACGACATGATTCCTGCTAAACCTCAGAATGCAAAACCTTACGGACAGTGGAACCATGTAAAAATACGCGTTTTTAACGGTACTGTTACACATTTCCAAAACGGCGTTCAGGTGCTGCAATATAAGTTGTGGACACCCGAATGGACTGAACTCTTGCAGAAGAGCAAGTTCAGTGAAAAAGCATGGCCCATTGCGTTCCGGTTCCTCAACGACTGTGGAGGTGCTAACCGTGAGGGATTGATTGGCGTGCAAGACCACGGAAACGATGTTTGGTTCCGTAACATTCGTGTGAAAGAATTATAGTAACCAATTAAAATACAAAATGATGAAATACACATTATCAACCTTAGCAATAGCTTCTTTGCTATTCATATCTTGCGGCAATAATAAAAAGTGTAATTGTGAATGTAAGCAATGCTGTGGCAAAGCCGACTCCACAGCAGTCGCTGCCGGTGCTTTAGATTTTAAAGTAGCTGACAAGCAGAACGTAGATTTGAGCAAATTTCCAGTAGACAAGGATGGCTTCATCACGTTGTTTGATGGCAAAACTTTGAATGGATGGCGCGGATACGGCAAGGATGCAGCTCCTAAAAGCTGGAATGTAGAAGACGGAGCTATCCACTTGGTGGGATCAGGCACAGGTGAAGCACAGATGGAGGGCGGAGGTGACTTAATCTTCGCTCATAAGTTCAAGAACTTCGAATTTGAGTTTGAATACAAAATATCAAAGGGAGGCAACTCTGGTGTGTTCTATTTGGCACAAGAAGTTACGACGAATGTTGATGGCAAGGACGAATATCTTCCTATCTGGCAGTCTGCTTCAGAATATCAAGTACTTGACAATGCCAACCACGAAGATGCCAAACTTGGTGTTGATGGCAACCGTCAGTCGGCTTCCTTGTACGACATGATTCCTGCGAAACCACAGAATGCAAAACCATTTGGTGAGTGGAACAAGGGTAAAATCACCGTCTTCAAGGGTACTGTTATCCACGCTCAGAATGGCGAAAACGTAGTGGAATACCACTTGTGGACACCAAAATGGAACGAAATGCTGAAGAACAGCAAGTTCAAAGAGGATGGTGAATTCCCCATTGCTTACAAGTTACTCAAGAATATGGGTGGTGACAAGCATGAAGGATATATCGGCTTCCAAGACCACGGAGACGATGTTTGGTATCGTAATGTACGCATTAAGATTACAGACTAAACCAAGAGCTACATGAAAAACAAGTTAGTTTTATCGCTCATTGCTTTGATGCTGCTTGGCAGTACGGCCGCTTTCGCACAACGACGCGGCAGAATGCAGCGTCGAGTGTTGCCTCAGAAAGAAATGGCTCTACAGCTTTATTCCATTCGTGAGGTGCTCGGTGACGCCGATAAGTATGCCAAAAACCATGTTGACGTGTTCAAACGTCTTAAGGCTATGGGTTATACAGGTGTCGAAGCAGCTCACTATGGTGATGGAAAGTTCTATGGTGTGTCTCCCGAACAATATCGCAGAGATGTTGAGGCAGCAGGACTCAAGCCCATTTCTTCACATGCGACTCGTGCATTGAGTGACCAAGAATCGAAGAATCATGACTTCACTGCAGCGTTGAAGTGGTGGGATGAAGCAATCAAAGCGCACAAGGCTGCGGGCATGAAGTATATCGTAACACCTTCGGCATCTGTTCCAAAAACACTCAAAGATGCCCAGACACTTTGTGATTATCACAACGAAATTGGCAAAAAGTGTAGAGCGGCAGGACTTCTTTATGGCTATCACAGCCATTCACACGAGTTCGCTAAGGTGGAAGGGAAGGACTGGTACGAGTACTTTGTGAGCCACACCAACCCCGAATATGTGTTCTTCCAAATGGACGTGTATTGGGCAATGATGGCGCAGCAAAGTCCTACTGAGTGGTTTCGAAAACATCCTGGACGTTTTAAGATGCTCCACATCAAAGACAAGTATGTGCTCGGAGAGAGTGGCATGGTAGGCTTTGACGGTATCTTTAAATACGCAGACAAGGCCGGTTTGCAAGATTTCGTTGTCGAAATGGAAGGCACAGAGGGCGGAATGGACATTATGGAAGGTGTCAGACAGTGTGCTCGATACATTCAAAAAGCCCCATTTGTTAAGCGAACTTATACAAAGCAATAACCGACTTGGTTATGTATTCAACAAAATCCCGGATTCGATGGAGAATCCGGGATTTATTTTTTATCTTTGCGTTTGTTCTTGTTTGCGGATGCTGACAAATGTTCTATCCTGCACCTTCTTAACAAATGAAAAAACTATTACTCTTTTTTCCCATCTTCCTATTCATCTTAGGATTCTCCTCTTCTTGCAAGTTTGCGCCTTCACAAGAGTTGGGCGACACGGTTGCAGCCGAAGTCTTTGAACCAATTGACACGGCTGTCTTGAAACAACAGCAAAAAGAAAAAATGTCGAAAGCAAAAGACAGTGTGGACATCTTCATCATCGGTGAAGGCTCAAGCCGTGATAAACTACAACTCATCTCATACCCTTCGCATCGCGACACCATGCTCTTTGGCAAGAAGCGCCCAGTGAAGGTGACAGGTAGTGCAGACTATGGGCGCGTGGTTCGCATTGTTTTTGTGTTGGGGAAAGACAGTACGAAACTTGTTAAGCAGGTTGAAGAAATCAAGATGGATACTGCTGTTGCGGCTCCATGATTACGTATTGCTGTCTGGAAGAGATTCCAATAGCAGTTCAATGAGGCGTGGCAAGGCATATTGGTCCAGCTCACTTTCTTCTACCCAGATGTAATCATCCGGCAATACTGGTTGTTCATCGGCTTCCAATAGGTAAAAGTCAGCCTGCAAGATGCGATGTGTCAGAACGTGCTTTATACCTTTTTTCAGCAGCAAAAGCTGTCCCGGGAAGTCGGGCAGTTCTTCGTTTTCATATAACAACGGTTCCCACAAGCCCTGCCAAATGTCACCGGCCGCTCGGCGATGAATGGCTGTTTTTCCTTGCCAGCGCACGTACACATATACCAATTGGCGCGTCTTAATCTTCAAAGTCTTCAGTTTGACGGGCAGTTCCTCAACCTTACCAGTCCGCAAAGCCGCGCAGGTTTCCGTCAAAGGACATAGCAAGCAGCGAGGCGATGTGGGTGTACACTGTATCGCTCCGAAGTCCATGATGGCCTGGTTGTAGGCCGATGGCTCAGCTGCGGGCAACAACGATTCTGCCAAAGCGGCAAATTTTTTCTTTCCTTCGGTGGTGTTAATGGGGGTTGAGATGCCGTAATGACGTGCCAACACCCGATACACGTTTCCGTCAACTACCGCCACCGGCAGTCCGAAAGCTATCGATCCAATGGCCGCGGCCGTATAGTCGCCCACGCCTTTCAGAGCCTTCAGCCCATCCATCGTGTTGGGAAAATGACCCAGCTCCACCACTTGTTTGGCTGCATGGTGCAGGTTTCGCGCCCTGCTGTAGTAGCCCAGTCCCTGCCATAACCGCAGCACCTCGTCCTCAGAAGCCGCTGCCAAATCTTCCACTTTCGGGAAACGAGCCATGAAACGCTCCCAGTAGGCCCAGCCTTGCTGTATGCGCGTCTGCTGCAAAATCACCTCACTAATCCAGATGGCGTATGGGTCGGTTGTCTCGCGCCATGGCATGCTACGCCCGTTCTCGCTGAACCAGCGCAGCAAGGCCAGTGTGAAAGGGCTGCTCCCCATATCGTTCTCTCTCTTCATTCGTTGGAGATTCCTGTTTTCGTGCTGTTGGTGTGGCTTGCGGAGCCACAGCTTAGTGACGGAAAAAGAGATTATCTTCCCTCCACAGGACTGATAATCTCTTCTGTTTTACATTACATGTGTAGGGTCTACTTCACACGTGAGCCGTACTGCTGGTCAAGGTTGAAGATAGCCGTGTCGCCCATACGCTTGATACGGTCTACAATACCGCTGGCGGTAGCCTCTTCCTCTACCTGCTCACGTACAAACTGCCAGAGGAAATCCTGGGTAGCATTATCATTCTCTTTTACAGCCTTGTCGAGCAAGTTGTCAATCAGGTGGCTAATGTGGCACTCGTGCTTGTAAGCATCCTCGAAGGCATCCAGCGGGCTGGTCCATGTCTGCTTCACAGCGGGAATCTGGTTGATGATGGCCTCACCGCCGCGCTTAATAATGTAGCTTGCCATCTGGTAAGCATGATCCATTTCCTCTTCCGACTGTCTTTTCATCCAAGTTGAAAAGCCGTCAAAACCCTCTTTCTCTAAGTAGAAAGACATGGAAAGATATAAATTAGCTGAAAAAATCTCTTCAACAATCTGCTTGTTGAAAGCTTCTTGCAATGTGTTTGAAATCATATTCTTTAATTTTTTAGTGAAACATTCTATATGCAAATTTACTAATAAAAATGCAGAAAAGCGTGTCTTTGTCATTATTTTTATTATTTTGTCATACTTGTAAACTATAT
>JBNPOM010000035.1:0-31474 GCA_050315175.1 Prevotella sp. SGI.027 | reverse complement strand
AATTTTAAAGCGATTTTGAACACCCTACCTTTTAGGTCTTTTCATTGTCGTTTTATTTCAACGATTCATCATCTCAAACAATCTTGTCTATCACGCTCTTCATGCGTTTCAATCCTTCAAGCATGAGGCTGCGCGGCATGGCAATGTTGATGCGAATGTAATCCTCGCCTGTGGTTTCGCCGTACATGGTGCCGCGATTCACAAAGACTTTCCCTTCTTTCAGCAATTTGTCGGTCAGTTCATTGCCAGTCATGCCCGTTGCCCGAACATTCACCCAGACAAGGTATGTTCCTTCCAAGTCGATGACCTCGAGTTGGGGGAGGTTGTCCTTGAAGAATGTTTTCAGTGCCTGGTAGTTCTCCCAGAGATAGACATTGAGTTGATCAATCCAATCCTCGCCCTCGTTGTAGGCTGCCTGCAGGGCGATGACGCCGAACGGATTCACGTCGCACACCTCATTGATATTGATGGCACGGTCAATCTTTTGTCGGTCTTCTGCATTGTTGGTGATGATGTTGGCAATCTGTAATCCAGCAATATTGAACGATTTCGTGGGCGAATTGGTTGTGATGCAATTGTCCTGACACGCTTTGGAAACGGCGGCAAAGGGCGTGAACTCATGACCTGGCATGACGAGTTCGCAATGAATTTCGTCGGCAATTACCTTCACACCATGTTTGAGACAGATGTCGTTCATGCGGCTCAGCTCTTCTGGTTTCCACACTCGTCCGGCTGGGTTGTGCGGGTTGCAGAGCAAGAACACTTTTGTTTTCTCATCTGCTGCCTGTCTCTCAAAGTCGTCATAGTCGATTTCATACGAGTTACCTTTGCGTACCAGTGCATTTTCAGCGGTGGTGCAACCATTGTTACGGATGGATGAGAAGAAGCAATTGTACACCGGTGTCTGCACCAGTACCTTGTCTCCAGGCTCCGTTAGTGCCTTGATGATGGCCGAAATGGCTGGCACCACGCCGGATGTATAGATGATCCAGTCGCGCTCGATGTGCCATTGGTGGCGCCTTTCAAACCACGAAATGATACTCTCGTAATAGCTGTCAGGCACGATGGTATAACCAAACACGCCATGCTCTACACGCTTTTTCAGTGCTTCAAGGATGCAGGGTGCAGCCTTGAAGTCCATGTCGGCCACCCACATGGGGATGACACCTTCTTCTTTCGCCTCGTCCCATTTCACCGAGTTGGTGCCGCGGCGATTCACAATCTCGTCAAAATCGTATTTCATCTTTATTTGTTATTTGATGGTTTGTTGCGTACAATAATCTCGCAGTTGTTGGGTTGCAGCACATGTTCGTCGATGGTCACCGATCCGATAGCGTCGGCTACGATGCGTCCCGATGTGGGATTCTTGATGTTAGTCACCGCCCCGCGGATGTCGGCCACGAGGGTCGACTCCTCAAACATGCGGTCACAATCTGCCCCAAACGTACAGTTTTCCAAGACGAGGTCTTGACAATAGCACAATGGCTGTTCGCCCGTGATGTGACAATTCACTAATTTGAGGTTCTTGGAGTGCCATCCGAGGAACTCTCCGTTCAGCTCCGAATCGTACACCGTGACGTTCTCCGTTTCCCAGAACGAGTCCTTGGTGGTGATTTTGGCGTTGCGTATCACGGCGTCCTTCACATACTGGAACACGTATTTGCTGTCGCTTTCCAGTCCATCCACATCCACATGGTTGCAGAACATGAACGGATAGGTGCCATCGTGCAGCCTCACGTTGCGCAGGGTAAGGTGATCTACCTTCCAGAAAGTTTCGTCAGCATCGTTGATCTGCACGTTCACCAGCTTCAGTCTGTTCATTTCACGAAACAATTTGGGTGCGTCAATGATGGTGTCGCTCATCACCATATCGTTGGAATACCATATCGCCGAGCGCGATCCGGTCTCAAAATAGCAGTTGGTAATCACCGAGTGATCCACATGCCACCATGGATATTTGCCGATAAACCGACAGTGGTCGGCCTCTATATTGTAGCATTTCTTAATTCCCGACTCGCCCTCTGTAATCGTAACATCCTCCAGTCGTGTGTCGTGAATGCCGAAGAGCGGCCGTTCTCCTCCAAACTTTTTACCTTTTATCAATTCCATTTTCATTTATCATGTTTAGTTTCAAGTGCAAAGGTACTAATAATAAGCCGAATAGCCCAAGTACACCTTTCGTTTTCTTCCCGTGCGTGTCCGTCGGGCGAGGTACAAATAAAAAGAAGGATGCAGCATCTTCTGGGCTGCATCCTTCTGTGATAAGCGTTTGTCAGTCTGTTCTGGCGACAGCGTTTAGAGATTCGGGTTGATGCTCGACCATTCTGAGATAGCCGGAACGATGTTCAGTGTTACCAACTCGTCGCGCATCTTGCACAAGTGCTCGTAGCTGGCATCCAGCTTGGCGTTCTCCTCGGCTGTGCCCTGTGGAACCTCATAGTGTGCACCCGTCTTGTCGAGCGTTGTCTTCATGGCCATCATGATATGGTCATACTTGTCAGTGCTTACATAGGTGCCGACGGGGAAACGGAACGGCTCACCCCCCATCACCGAGCGAATCATCTCTACCGAAAGGTAGGCTGGACTCTGGAAAGAAGAGCGTCCACGAAGCTCAATAATCTTGGCACCACCCTTGGTCACGTCCTTCTTCATCTGCTCCCACTCCTCGTTGGTGAACTCAGGTGTGCCGATAATCTCTGTCAGGGGTTTGCCCGAAATGGTAACATGACTGCCATAAACGGCCATCTGCTCGCCGTGTCCACCATAGGTAGCGGCTCCCTTCACCTCTGTCTGCATCACGTTGAACTTCTTTGCCAGTGCGCTCTGCAGGCGGGTAGAGTCAAGTGCAGCCAAAGTTGTAACCTGTGAAGGTTTCAAACCTGAATAAAGAAGCGTTACCAAACCAGTGAGGTCAGCTGGGTTGAAGATAATCACAACATGCTTCACATCGGGGCAGTACTTCTTGATGTCCTTGCCCAAACCCTCTGCAATCTCGCAGTTACCTTTAAGCAAATCCTCGCGTGTCATGCCTGCCTTGCGGGGTGCACCACC
Organism: Prevotella sp. SGI.027; assembly: GCA_050315175.1. Classification (GTDB taxonomy): domain Bacteria; phylum Bacteroidota; class Bacteroidia; order Bacteroidales; family Bacteroidaceae; genus Prevotella. Next base: position 28,423 of record JBNPOM010000035.1, on the reverse strand, counting down.
TGAAGAGATGATGTATTTGGCATCGGTGAAAGCCTCTTTAACGTCTGTTGTCGCAACGATGTTTACTGAATCGAAGCCACTCTGGCGCATCTCCTCAGCCACGCCCTCTGGCGAGAATACGTCGTAAAGACAGATGTTGTTTGTAAGACCCATAGACAATGCTGTCTGAACCATGTTGGAACCAATCATTCCGGCTGCGCCGACGATGGTCAATTTTTCGTTTGTCAAAAATGCCATAATTTAATTTGAATATTTATAAATGTTACTGTATATATCCTAATGCTTGTGACTACAAAGTTAGTAAATATTAGGGACATACTGGCCTTTAGTTGCTTTTTAAATTGTTATTTATTCTAAAACCGGCTTTGTTTGTCATCCCTGCGTGACAATTTGAAGAATTTTATTTGTCGCTGTGCCTGCAAAAAACTATCTTTGCGATAGAATAAACAAAACAGAATGACTATGAACACAGTGATTGCAGACCGACTTTCAGCGTTGCGAGAGGTGATGAAACGTGAGCGACTGGCCGCGTTTATCTTTCCAAGTACCGATCCCCATAACAGCGAGTATGTGCCCGACCATTGGAAAGGGCGCGAGTGGATATCGGGTTTTGATGGCTCGGCCGGCGTGGCAGTCGTCACGATGACGCATGCTGCGCTATGGACCGACTCGCGCTACTTCATCGCTGCGGCCAACCAACTGGATGGAACGGAGTTTCAATTGATGAAGCAGGGCTTGCCCGAGACGCCTGCCATAGCCGACTGGCTGGGTGCCGAACTCCAGCAAAGCGACAGTACCGAAATCGGTATGGACGGTCAGGTGAACGCACACCAATTTGTCATGCAGATGATACAGGACATGCGCGAGCGGGGCGGCATCACCGTTCGGACCAACCTGGACCCACTGGCAATCATCTGGAAAGACCGTCCCAGCATCCCGAAAGATGCGGTGCAGATTCAGCCCCTGCGATATGCAGGCGAGCGAACCGCTGACAAGCTGACCCGCATTCGTCAGGCATTGCGCCAACAACATGCCGATGGTACCCTGGTTTCTGCCCTCGACGACATTGCCTGGACTTTGAACCTGCGCGGCACCGACGTGCATTGCAACCCCGTGTTTGTGGCCTACCTGCTGATTAGTACTACCAAAGCCACCCTATGCATCGACCCCGACAAGCTCACGCCCAACGTGAAAGCGTACCTGAAAGGTGAGGGTGTGGAGGTGAGCCGCTATGACCAGGTGAAGGATGTACTGGCTGGTTATGGCGAATACAACATCGCATTGGATCCGCAGCAGATCAATCATGACCTTTTTGAGCGGGTGAGCGGCCCCAAAATTCTTCCTCTTACCAGTCCCATCCCCCTGTTGAAAGCAGTGAAAAACCAAGCCGAAATTGCCGGCTTCCGTGCCGCCATGGTGCGTGATGGGGTAGCGATGGTCAAATTTCTGCGGTGGCTCAAACCTGCCGTTGAGGCTGGTGGACAGACTGAGATGTCGCTCGATGAGAAGTTAACCGGCTTCCGTTCCGAGCAAGACCTGTTCAGGGGCGTGTCCTTCGACACCATCGTGGGCTACGAGGAGCATGGCGCCATCGTGCATTATGAGGCCACACCCGCTACCGATGCACCCATAGAGCCGCGGGGACTAGTGCTGATAGACAGTGGCGGGCAGTACCAGGACGGCACCACCGACATCACCCGGACCATCGCCTTGGGTGAGCTGACCGACGAACAGCGCCGCGTGTACACGCTGGTGCTGCGGGGACACATCCAACTGGAGCTGTGCAAATTCCCGTCGGGGGCGTGTGGCTCACAGCTCGACGCATTGGCACGACAGCCCATGTGGCGCGAGGGAATGAACTTCATGCACGGCACCGGGCATGGCGTGGGCAGCTATCTCAACGTGCATGAGGGTCCTCACCAGATTCGTATGGAGTGGCGACCGGCGCCCTTGCTCGCCGGCATGACCGTTACCGATGAGCCAGGCATCTACATGGAGGGCAAGTTTGGTGTGCGAATAGAGAACACACTGCTCGTCACCCCTTACAAAGAAACCCAGTTCGGCAGCTTCCTGCAATTCGAATCGCTTACGCTGGCACCCATCGACACCACGCCCATCCTCATGGACATGTTGCTCGAGGAGGAAAAGGCATGGCTCAACGCCTATCATGCCGAGGTGTACCGGCAACTCTCAGCCCATCTCTCGGATGAGGAGAACGAGTGGCTGGCCAAGGCAACGCAAGCAATCTGAAGCCCGCAGAAACACCTCTCTTTTGTCAATTTTGATTCCCTAAAAAAGGGTATGTCAGAAAGTTGATTCTAGAAAAAACAAGCCCTGTTTTGGCTCAAAATATGAGCTGTTTTCTTCTTTCCGGCATCGTTTTTCGACAATAGCCATGCTTTCGACTGCGAAAGGCATTGGGTTTGGCCCTCAAACTCGATGCCTTTCCTGTCTCAACCCATGGCTCTATAAGCCCAAAAGCATGTCTTTTCACCCCTGTTTTTACGCCCGTTTTTCGTAAACCGTTGACTATCAATATAGTCATATTTTCAATATTTGCAGCCAACTTGCCTGTCGCTCGCAAATAAGCGAGTATTTCAGCGGTGTTTGTCAAGATAATTCTTACCCAGCATGTCGTTCGTTTAGTGGGTGTGTGATACATCTAAGATGCCAGTTTCTTGCACAACCATTCGACTTTTTGCCATATTTTTCGTATATTTGCATAACAGCCTAAAGAGTGAAATGTAGGTAGCTGTTGTTGCTACTCATGTTTTAGGCGTCTAAAACAGAGGAATATGAAGCGGAAAAAATTATTTATTGTATCGAATCGTTTGCCCGTGAAGGCAAAGGAAATCAGTGAAGGACATTTTGAATTTGAACGTAGTGAAGGCGGCTTGGCAACGGGTTTGAACTCATTGCAAACCTCCTATGAGCAGCATTGGATAGGATGGCCGGGCGTTTGTTTGAAGCGGAAGGCCGATGAAAGGAAAATCAAGGAGGAGTTGGAGCAACTCAATTATCACCCAGTGTTCTTGAGTGCAACCCAATACAATAATTATTATGAGGGCTACAGCAACAGTACCATCTGGCCCTTGTGCCACTATTTCTACGAGTTCTCCAAATATCGTAGAGGCTTTTGGCAGGCTTATCAAGACGTGAACAGGCTGTTCTGCAAGGAGGTGCTCAAACATATTGATGACGATAGCATGATATGGGTGCAGGATTACCAGCTGATGTTGTTGCCTGGGATGTTGCGTGATGGGAAGACATCGTTGAAGATAGGCTATTTTCATCATATTCCGTTCCCCTCGTACGAGTTGTTTAGGGTGCTGCCCGAGCGTCGTAACTTGTTGAGAGGACTGCTGGGTGCCGACTTCATTGCTTTCCACACCCATGACTATATGCGACATTTCATCAGTGCTGTGGAGCGTACCTTGCATCTTGAGTTCAAGTTAAACGAGGTCATGGTAGACGGACGTGCTGTGCATGTGGATGCCTTACCCATGGGAATCAACTACGAGTTGTATCATGATGCTCCAAAGAAGAGACCCGTGAAGGATGCCATGAAACGTATGAAGAGTCAGTTTGGTAAACACAAAATCATTTTATCCGTAGACCGATTAGATTACAGCAAGGGCATCTTGCATCGACTGGTGGGTTTTGAAACGTTCTTGGAAAAGCATCCTGAGTATCAAAATAAGGTGACGCTGGCCATGATTATTGTGCCCTCGCGCGACAAAGTGAGCAGTTATGCTGAGATGAAACGGCGCATCGATGAGCGCATTGGTGCCATCAATGGCAAATATGCAGGCATCGGTTGGACGCCGGTATGTTATTATTATCACGCTTTTCCTTTCGAAGATTTGGTGGCGATGTACAAGTTGGCTGATGTTGCTTTGGTCACTCCGCTGCGTGATGGTATGAATTTGGTGGCTAAGGAGTATGTCGCAACGAAAGACAATGACCTTGGTGTATTGATATTGAGCGAGATGGCCGGTGCGTCTTCGGAACTTTCAGATGCCATCCAAATCAACCCAAATGATACCGACCAGATTAGCATGGCCATCTGCGAGGCGTTGGAAATGCCAGAAGAGGAGCAGAAAGAACGATTGCAGAACATGCAAGACATTGTTGGTAAGCAGACCGTTAAGAAATGGGCAGGCGACTTTGTAGACGAGTGGAAAGAGGTCATTGAGCGCAATGAAACGCTCATGAAGAAATATATCTCTAAGAAAGTATTCTCGGACATCAAGCAAAAGTACAATGCCAGCAAACATAGACTCATCATGTTGGACTATGACGGTACGTTGGCTGCTTTCCGTAGAGATCCTGAAAAAGCATCTCCCACCACCGAGGTGAAGAACATGTTGCGGAAGCTGTGTGATGACGAACGCAATACGGTGGTCATCAACAGTGGTCGTGATCACCGTACACTTGATAAGTGGTTGGGCGACTTGCCGCTGTCGTTTGCGGCCGAGCATGGCGCGTTCTATAAGGAAAACGGCGTGTGGCACGAGAATGTGGAGCCACAGGCATGGGACGAACGGCTCATGAACATCCTTCGAGAATTTGAGGACAAAACACCTAACTCGCGTTTGGAGGTCAAAGCAACGGCCGTGGCATGGCATTATCGTAAGGTGGACAACTGGATAGGAATGTTCAGGGCGCAACAGTTGATGCATGCCTTGATACCTATATGCTCTCAAAACAACCTCCAGATTATGCGAGGCAACAAGATTGTGGAGGTAAAGCCTACCGAATATTCGAAAGGTTCGGAAGTACAACGTATCTTGAATCAACGTTCTTATGATTTTATCTTAGCCATTGGTGATGACGTGACCGATGAGGACATGTTCAGGGCTTTGCCAGAAAAAGCGGTGACCATCAAGGTGGGTTATGCTTGTGATGATGCCCGTTATAATCTGTTGGGACAGAAAGATGTACTGCCTTTCTTGAACAATCTTCTGTCGTGAACAGGAGGCTTGTGCAAAACAAGACTTTAATCAACTCATCTATAAAAAGCAGTCAATGTTTGGTTTAAAACTAATTTGACTGTCGAAACATCATCTAAAACAAACTGACAACCAATCAAAATATGAAATTAAACTACGGCGTGATAGGCAACAGTTGTACGGCGGCATTGGTCTCTGACCGTGCCTCCATTGACTGGCTTTGTATGCCTAATTTCGACTCTCCTTCGGTCTTTGCATCTTTGTTGGATCGAGAAAAGGGAGGGTCTTTTGGCTTCGAAGTAGGAGAAGAGTACGAAGTGACACAGGCCTATATACCGCATACCAATATATTGTCGACGACATTCACCTCGGATGAAGGGGCTTTCGCTGTCGTTGATTTCATGCCTTGTTACCGAAAGGATCATAGTGATGAAAACTACAACCCGGCTGAGGTGTACCGGTATATCCGACTGCTCAGCGGACATCCAAAGTTTGCTGTCAACTATCAGCCCCGTCCTGATTATGCCCGTGGCAAGACTATCTATAACATGACGGAGCAATATATCGAATCGATGTCGTCATCCAACAGCAAAGACCGACAGTATCTGTATTCTTCCCTCCCGTTGCAGGATGTCTTGGATGGAGTTGTCTTCGAACTTGAGAAAGATGAATTCTTCTTGTTGGCATCCAATGAGAAGGTGGTTAAGATTGATCTTGAACGAGAGAAGATGGATTATTGTCGTACGTTGGTCTATTGGTTGAACTGGTCGAACATGACAAAGAAGTTCACCCACTACAACGATGTCATTGAGCGAAGCTTCCTAACCTTAAAACTTTTGTCCTTTTACAACGGTGCAGTGTTGGCCGCTTTGACCACCAGTCTGCCTGAAACACCTGGAGAGGTGCGTAATTGGGATTACCGCTTTTGTTGGCTGAGGGACGCATCGATGACCATTGAGACGCACATCAACCTGGGACATACCCGTGCCGCAAAGCGCTTCATGCGGTTCGTGGAGTCTACCTTCGTGGGCAATCATAACGGTTTCCAAATCATGTATGGCATCAGGGGAGAGCGCGACTTGGTAGAAGAACATCTGGACCACTTCTCCGGATACCTCAATTCAAAGCCCGTTCGAATCGGTAACGCAGCCTATCATCAGAAGCAAAACGACTCTTTCGGCTACCTCATGAATCTGATTTACCAGTATTTCAGTCTGATTCCCGGTTCATTGGACGATGTGGAGAATCTCTGGGACATGGTGAAAAACATCATGCGAACCGTCATAGACGACTGGCGCAAACCCGATAAGGGCATTTGGGAGATTCGTGGTGAGGCTCAGCACTTTGTTTCTTCAAAGGTAATGTGCTGGGTGGCATTAGACCGTGGAGTGCGAATTGCCTCGCTCTTGGAGAAGTACGACTACGCAAAACGCTGGCGTGAAGAGGCCGATAAGGTGAAAGATGACGTGTGGAAGAACGGTTGGAATGAGCAGTTGCAGAGCTTTACACAAACCTATGGCAGTACCTCGCTCGACTCTTCATTGCTGCTCATGGAGCATTATGGCTTTATCGATGCTGACGACATCTATTTCCATAAAACGGTAAAAGCCATCAAGAAGGCACTCTTCCACAACGGCTTGATGTATCGATACAACGTGGAAGACGATTTCGGACAGCCCAAGTCGGCCTTTACCATCTGCACATTTTGGCTGATTCGGGCTTTGTTCGTTACAGGTGAGAAGGAAGAGGCACGCAGCTTGTTCGACGAGTTGCTCACTTATTCGAACCATCTTGGGCTGTTCAGCGAGGATTTGGATTTTGAAACCAAAGAGCAACTTGGCAATTTTCCGCAGGCTTACTCACACTTGGCACTGATTAACACCGCACTGCTTTTTACCGAGGAAGTGAAAAGCATGCACCTATAGTATAAACCTTAAAATGCGAAAACGAGATGAAACAAATTACAATGTACGCCGTGGGTATGGCCCTGATGGGCCTCTCACTGGTTTCATGTAGCACCAGTTCTGGGGAAAAGCAAAATACAGTTGCCGTCATGGGGACGGGAACCGTAAAGGCGCAGCCCGACATGGCGCAAATCAATGTCAGCTTCGCCCATACGGCGGCTACCACTCAAGAGGCAAAGAAGTTGGCCGATCAGACACTGAAAGCAATAACCAAAATCTTGCAGGAGGAGAAAATAGACGCTAAAAACCTGAAGACAACCGCCCTCAGTTATGAAGCTGATTATGAGTACAGAAACGGTCGGCGTGTACGCTTGGGACAGAGCGCACAGCAAAACGTCGAAATTACTGTCAGGAATATAGTCAAAGATGAAGGACGCCTATCTGCGTTGTTGGATAAGTTGGCTGCCATCAGCAACGTGGAAATCAATGACATCAGCTTTGACATCGACCAGAAAACAGATTTGTTCAAGAAAAGTCGCGAGCTGGCTTATCGCAAAGCGCATGAAAAGGCCGAACAGTATGCGGCATTATGTGGCAGGAAGTTGGGCAAGGTGGTTACCATTGTAGAAAACAACGGAGGTGACGTCTCGTCTGCCTTGTTGAGTAATCGTGCAAAAGCTGAGTACAGCGCAAACGACATGGCGACAGTTCCAACTGGCCAAAACGAAATCAGCACAGATGTTCAGGTGGTCTTCTCATTGAAATAGGGAGGCAACCTGAGTCCATTTTATTTGGTCACACTCCAATCAAGTGAGCGCTTCTGTTGGAGTGTGGGGAGGTGTGTCAAAAAGGAGTATCTTCGTTTTGACACACTATTCTTTTACTGATAGAAGCTTGGTTCATCATGTTCCGCCGTATTTTTAGATCAATTTTTGTGTCCCTGTTGCGGAACATATTGAACCAAGTCCTCAACTGATGACAAACAAGTATTGTTAATTTTTTTATCTAAAAAGGCCCTTAAAACGGCTCTCCCAAACTTTCAATCTGGAAAAAAATAATAGGCAAAGTAGGTGTAAATTTGCTTTTGTTTTGAAGGATTCATCGGCTTTTTTCGCAAACCCTATGAGTTTACTCTATTAAAAGCATCACTTTGTCGGTCAACTAGCATGCGCTTGAACCGCAAAAGCATGCAAATAACCGTCTTTAAAGCATGCTTTTAGGCGTAAAATGGTCGAGAAACAGGCACTTTTTTACGGTGGTAAATTCTAATATTTTGTGTGACAACACTTTATAAAAATCGCTCATATTTGCCGTATTTGCAACCACGACCAAGTGAGTTTGCAAATACGCCAAGGATACAGACGCTTGTTGTCAAGTAAATTCGTATGTAGGTTCATCATGCCGCAATCGTTCAACCATACCTGTTACATCTTGTTATCTTTGACAGTTTCTTTGTTAATGGCTTCCATGAAAGATTCGTTTTGAACTAGAAGTTAAAAAATATGATTTTTTTTTTTGTTAAAAAAATCTTATTACCTTTGCACCGATATATATAAATGTGAGGGGGTGTGCCTGTTTGGCATATCCCCTAAAAAGCAAATGAGATGAACAATAAGAAGTATTTAACACCATCTATCGTATTGCTTCCTTTGCAAATTGTTGGTCCGAATATTGGTTCGCAGAACGATGCAGAGGTGCAAGGCGATGATTATGAAGAAGGAATGGTTTGGGATGAAGATTCCCAAAGTTGGCAATGGCCCTAACCCTAAGCAGGTTTTCGGTTTAATCTGTTAGTGCTGTGTAGGTAGCGGAGGAGACCACTATGTACAAGCAGTAAAAATAATAATTTATTTCTCCATAACAAAAACATAAACACGTCGGTTTGTTTTTTACTCCGATTTAATTTTATGACAAAGATGAAGCAGTTTTTATACATAACCGCATCTACAATCTTCATGCTTTTGGGTTTCTGTTTGCCCATGTCGGCTTTTGAATATGTGGACGTGACTCCTTCAAACAGTAAGGTGTCGAAAGTGGATGTGGGAGGCGAAAAAGTCAGCAGCATCACGCTGACCGTTACGCTCAAAGACAACGAAGCTCCCAACGGACAGGCGCAATTACGTTTGGCGTCGGATGAAAACAAACTGGTGATGGGTGAAACCACACAGTTGTTGGACAATGTGCTCACACAAAAATCCACAAATCCCAACGTTTGGGAAATCACATGGAACAACGTCAAGGCAGGCGACTATAAGGTGTATTTCCAACAAACAGATGGCAGCGAACACACTCATTTGCATGACATTCAGGTGGTGGAATTACCGGAACCGCCGGCACCGAAATTAACCTTGACAAAAAAGAATGTGACATGCGGCTCTCGGGGATATGTAAATGTTGAGTTGGCCGGAGGTGCAAAACCGTTTAGTTATAAAGCAACCATTACTCATGATAGAGGAGGAAGCGACATCAGAACCAAAGATGGCACCTCCGATAGGGGTTGGGTTATTGATAATTTAGCAGACGGCGACGAAGTGACTGTTGAGGTGACCGATGTAAAGAGCAGGAAAGCCTCTGCTTCCATCGATCCTATCAGTTCTGTTTCTCCTGAATTTTATTCAGATGGAACCTGGTATTTTGTCAAGCGCACGGGGAAGGACACATTCGACTACTATAAGTCTTTTAAGATATTTTGTAAGGACGAGAAAGGCTTAAAGGAAGCATTGGATAAGTTGGTCGAAACTGTTAAAATTAAAGGTGATGATGGAAATTGGTATCCATTGGAATATGCCCCCGCTTATACCACTAAATTTTCGAGCCGGTATTATCGTTATTTCTTTAAAATCCCCTTTGGCAAAGAATACTTAAAATTCAACAAGAATGGGAGTTATCCAATTAAGTATACGCAGCTTTGTGAAGGAGAGCAAACAGATTATTTCAGTATTTGGGACACTACTGTGAGGGATATGTTGTGGTTCGGAGCATGGACGTATGGAACACCGACAGATGATTGTGGATGGAAAGATACATCTTATAAAGTGTCTTATAGTTTTGAAGGATGGAAGTCTATAGGTGGTCAGCGTGTTTATTATTTTATGGACGAGGAGCATCGCAATGCAAAAATCTATAAGCGAAACGCCGACCGTACCTGGCCTTCTGAGCCTTTGATGGAGGTCCCCATGTGGACAGAACAATTTGATATCGAAAAAAGATTCACATTCTATTTACCTGGGCCTGGTGTGTACAAGATGGTTTATTCCACAGGTAACCCGCTAACAGATTTTGAACGCGAATTTATTATGAGTGATCCCAAGCCGGATATGGCTTATTATGCGTCAAAACCGCTCTACAGGACATTTCAAAGAAAGAGTTTGGGTATACACGGCAACACAGCCGGCGTCGTTTTCTCTACTATCAACTTGGAAGGTCCTTTCCAAGTGATTGTAAATAGGCCTGATGGCAAGAAGAACTTTATGATCACTGATTTTGGTGACGACCACGAATATCAAAAAACAATTAACTTCCCGCAGACGATAGACTTCACCAAGCAAAACAGCCACTACAATATTGGAGATTTGCCGGCCGGTGATTATGTGTTTACGCTAAAAGACCAATGCGGAAGAACAAGCGACACAAGGATCACAATTGAAGCCGACAACTTGATGACTTATAAGCCGAGAAGAGACCAAGGATATGGCGAGGGAGTTTTGGTTGAATACAGTTGTGATAACGAAAGCAACAAGGTGAATTTTGACTTTGGGACTACTGGGGACAAGGTTTTGTTTTCCAGATCAACTTTGCAGTATGGATATGTTACCCAAAAAGTTAAAAGCTCTACTTCCGACGATTGGACTTACAGTTCTAAAAAACCGAGTGATTTGAAAGACGACGTCTATTTCGGCATCAGTTATTATCCCTATATTTCTAGCGGTGCCGATATATGGTCTCCTGGAGACGAAGAGGTTTATTCGGCAATTGCAAAAGAAAAACGCACATATGCTATTAATGAGGTCATGAACATCCATAAGAATGATGGCACCGCTTCTTGGAAGCCTGTGGATCAGCCTGACCCTTATTGGGCAAAATCATACAAGTTTGTCTTTAAGCCAAACGAGGTGAATGCTTTTGACGTGACTGGAGCTTCTTGTGATGTTACTGCGAAGAAAGGTAATATTTCTGTTTCCTTACAAAGCGGAAAGACAGTTACCATGCCGGCAACGTATGAACTTTATAAAGCAGATGCAAGCGGAAATCCGCAAGGATCTGCCATCAAAACTTACAAAGCGAATTCTACAGAACAAGCAAATGTGGTGTGGAATGATCTTGCAAAAGGCATCTACGCTGTTAAAATTGTTTATGGATCTGAAGGCAGTTGCAACATGAAAAAGGTTGTTGACCTGACGACGGCTGACCTTCCTCAAGTCATTGTGAAAACTCCTAAAGGTTATGAGGTGAAAGATAATGTCTATATAGACATTACTGATGGTATGAAGCCATTGCAAGTTTCTCTCCCCGTTTCAAACCATATTTACGACGTTGAATGGTATGATGTCACGGGTGAAAAGAACGAATTAAAACAAAAAGGTAATAATATCTACGTTACTTTCACGGAGCCAGGAACATATACTTATGAAATCCGGACTCAGTTTACCGGCAACACCTCATGTTCTGGTTCTTCGGGAGGAACAAGATTGGTAAAATTCGTTGTTACTCGCAATGAACAAAAGAACTACTGGATGGGAAGCACCGATGAGAACAATGGTGACAACTTCAGCGTTGCGTCTAACTGGACAGCTAACAAAGTACCTACTGAAGGGGAAGACATTGTTTTTGCAACCGAGGAAAACAACAACGGCCATGCAGCGGTGAACGATTGCCGACTGACCGGCACAGCAAGACTGCCGTTGAATTTCACTGCAACAAATCTCGTTAATGAAAGCCAAAAGGCCATGGTTATTCCTCAAGGCTCCGCTTTATATGTAAAAACCTCAACTGTGGGATTTGAACATCAGAAAGATAATAGCGGTAAATATGCCCCCGTGCGCCTGAAAATAGAAGCAGGCTCTAATGGTAAGGCCAACGGAACATTTGTCGCACGCTATCAAGGAGTAGAGAAAGACAAGATTTATGCAGAAGTTCAGATGAACGTACATACCAAGGCTGTAAAGGAGACTTGGACGGACAACCTCACTGGTTCGCCGACGTTCGGAAGAACATTCCACATCAATTCGACCGACCAATTCTTCGGAATACCGTTTGCAGAAATGTCGGCAGCACAATTCCCAAAGGCAAGACTCTATGTTTATGATGAGGCGCACAATGCTGAAAAAGAGTTTTACCATAAGTTTAGAAACGTAGCAAAAGGTGAAACGATGCATGCGTTCAAGGCATATTCCATCCGTCTTGACGAACCGAGAATAATGCCACTGCGAGGCTATCTCAATTATAACGATGTTACATTGAAACTCACCCGCGAGGCTGCCAAGGTGGATGGAGCAACTGGCGAAGAGTCGTTCGTTAGATGGGGATTAGGACAGAATTTGTTTGGCAATTCGTTCACCGCGCCAATCAAAATCAGTTCGATTACAATGCCAGACGACTTGGAAAAAACGGTTTATCTCTATAATACAGGAAGTGGAAAAGACTGGACTGCTACGCTAAGCAATAGCAATGCAACCGGTGCTGGCACCTACACGGCTGTTCCACTCGATATAGCAGCAATACTTGACATGAATGAAATTCCTTCTATGCAGGGCTTCCTCCTCAAATATACGAAAGAGAAGACAGTTTACAGCACCACTCCTACAGAGGTGAAATTGAGTTATAGCGGAAATGTTATGACAACAGCATCACTTCCACAAAGAGCTAAGGCATACGAGATGGAAAAAAATCAACCTACTGGATTTGTCAAGCTTGTTCTTCTGGGTGAGAAAGCTGGCGACCAAATGTGGCTTTGCGAATCAGAAAATGCAACTGAAGGATTTGACAATGGTTGGGATGGTAGCAAGCTCGGCGGCGAAATGATGCCGACAGCTATTTATTCTACAACGAAAGATGGCATTTGGCAAGTCAATACGACTAACGATATTACTAAGGCAAACATCACGGTGAGAGTTTCCGAACCAGGCACATATTGCATCAAGGCAACCAAAAAGGGACTTGAACAATATGAAAATCTTAAATTGGTAGACTATCAATCAAGGATTATCACTCCTTTTGATGCCGACACGCTCACTTATTCGTTCGCGACAGATGTCAAGAGTATGAATCAGAACAGATTTGTGCTGATGAATACCAAGGCTACTATGTTTGAAGACATCAAGACTGGTATCGACCTCCAGAGCGAAACATTGACAGGAGATTTCCACATCTATGACCTCACAGGGGCTTTTGTGAAAGATGTCAGTCTGTCAAATGAAAGAACATTCCGCAAGTTAGGATTGGCACCAGGTGTTTACATCGTCGTTAAGAAAGATAGTATCGACAAGACGGGTAGAAAGCTGGTCATCACCGATTAAGCTGTAAGTTAAAAAAAAGAGCTGGAGAAGCAATACTGAGTATTTCTCCAGCTTTTTTTATGTTTTTATGTTTGCCATGACATAATCGGTAACCTCTACATTAAACTTATGAGCTTGACGTAAAAATTAAAATGTAATCTAAAAACTTTGCTGTTTGATAAATAAGTCGTAATTTTGCACCCGCATTTGGTGGCGTGATGTCATCATGCAACATAATAAACTATAAACAATTAAAAAGAACAACATGATTATCGTACCAGTAAAAGATGGCGAAAACATCGAAAGGGCTCTTAAAAAATTCAAGAGAAAATTCGATAAAACCGGTGTGTCTAAAGAGTTGCGTGCTCGTCAGCAGTACAACAAGCCGTCGGTTTTGAAGCGCCTGAAGATGGAACGTGCCATCTACATACAGAAGTTACGCGACGCAGAAGAGTAAAATCTTCTAAAAAATTTGGTAGTTTAAATTAATTTCCTTATTTTCGTTGCAAAATCTGTTGCTGCTCTCTGTGAGAGGACATGCATTCTTTCGAGAGAATGAAGCTTCAGAAGCAATACTTCAACGGAAGGCGTCATGATAGAAGAGTTTTTGAACTACCTGAGATTTGAGAAAAATCGATCAGAGCTTACAGCTAAAAGCTACGGCGATGACCTGAGGGCCTTTGAACGCTATTTTCAAGGCTTAGGGGATCAAATCACATGGGAGTCGGTAGACTCGGATATCATCCGCGGTTGGATGGAGGATATGATGGATCGTGGGAACAGTGCCACTTCAATTTGCAGAAGATTGAGTGCATTGCGTTCCCTCTATCGCTATTCCCTTTCTCGAGGCTTGGTTCAGGTCAATCCCACCCTGCGTATCGAACGTCCCAAGATGGGTAAACCCTTACCGCAGTTTTTGAAAGAATCAGAAATGGATGAGCTGCTGGATGCCAGCACATGGGATACCAGCTATCAAGATGCGCTCGCGCGTACCATTATTATTACTTTTTATGAAACTGGCATGCGGTTGGCGGAACTGATAGGGTTGGATGATGTTTCAGTAGACTTTGTCAGCCGGCAGTTTAAAGTCCTGGGAAAAAGGAATAAACAGCGACTGGTTCCATTCGGTGATGAATTGTATCAAGTTCTTCAGGAGTATTTGAATCAGCGTAACGAACAAATCGTGCGAAAGTCGAAGGCCTTCTTTTTGAGCAGAAACGGTGTGCGGATGAACCATAACCAAGTTAGGTATCTTGTGAAGAAGCATCTGTCACTGGTTAGCACGTTGAAGAAACGTACACCGCACGTGCTTAGACACACCTTTGCAACCACGATGCTCAACAATGGTGCAGGACTTGAGAACGTGCAAAAGTTGCTAGGACATGAAAGTCTGGAGACAACCGAAATCTATACGCATACCACGTTTGAACAGTTGAAGAAAGTCTATGAGAAGGCTCATCCCAGAGCTTAACCTTTTTAAAAATAACAGGAGGTATTATGGAAATTAAGATTCAGTCAATTCATTTTGACACTACCGAGAAATTGGAAGCCTTTATAGAAAAAAAAGTAGGCAAGTTAGAAAAAACATTGGAAGATATTCGGAAAGTAGAGGTGCAACTGAAATTAATAAAGCCAGCAACCGCATTGAATAAGCATACAGCATTAACGGTAGCCGTTCCTGGCAGTACGCTGTTTGTTGAAAAAACTTGTGATACGTTTGAAGAGGGCATTGACCTCTGTGTAGACGCGATGCGGGTTCAGATTTCCAAATACAAGGAAAAAATGCGGGGACATTAAAAAAAATCAAAAAAGCTTTGGCGATTAAAAAAATAATCCCTATCTTTGCAGCCGTTTTACAACACGTATTAAACGAGTGGTTTGACGGCTGCATAGAATCGCCTCTTTAGCTCAGTTGGCCAGAGCACGTGATTTGTAATCTCGGGGTCGTTGGTTCGAATCCGACAAGAGGCTCTCCAACGAAAGGAAGTGCGAGTTGTAAAAACAAAAGGGGTAGTTACCAGAGTGGCCAAATGGGGCAGACTGTAAATCTGCTGTCTTTCGACTTCGGTGGTTCGAATCCATCACTACCCACTTCAGTAGAAGTTTTTGCGGAAATAGCTCAGTTGATAGAGCACTAGCCTTCCAAGCTGGGGGTCGCGGGTTTGAGCCCCGTTTTCCGCTCTCACTGCTGTAATAGCTCAGTGGTAGAGCACTTCCTTGGTAAGGAAGAGGTCCTGAGTTCAACTCTCAGTTACAGCTCTACTTCGGTTCTATTTTATAGATCCTTTGTAGAAAAAAAGATAAAACTTTGACTATTCATTTATATAAATAAAAAAGAAAAGCTATGGCTAAAGAAGAATTCAAGCGTACCAAACCGCACGTAAACATTGGTACAATTGGTCACGTTGACCACGGTAAGACTACTTTGACGGCTGCCATCTCTAAGACTCTTCATGATAAGGGCTTTGGTGGTGGGGATGTTAAGTCGTTTGACCAAATTGATAATGCCCCTGAGGAGAAAGAGCGTGGTATCACCATTAACTCTTCTCACATTGAGTATGAAACAGCTAAGCGTCACTATGCACACGTAGACTGTCCGGGACACGCAGACTATGTAAAGAACATGGTTACTGGTGCTGCCCAGATGGATGGTTCTATCCTTGTAGTTGCCGCTACTGATGGTCCTATGCCACAGACACGTGAGCACGTGCTTTTGGCTCGTCAGGTAAACGTTCCTCGTTTGGTTGTGTTCATGAACAAGTGTGACTTGGTAGAGGACGAAGAGATGCTGGAGCTCGTTGAAATGGAGTTGCGCGAACTTCTCGAGCAATACGATTTCGAAGAGGATACTCCAATCATTCGTGGATCTGCACTGGGAGCATTGAATGGTGTTGACAAGTGGGTTGACAGCGTGATGACGTTGATGGACACTGTTGACGAGTGGATTCAAGAGCCAGAGCGTGACCTTGACAAACCTTTCTTGATGCCAGTAGAGGATGTGTTCTCTATCACAGGTCGTGGTACCGTTGTAACAGGACGTATTGAGACTGGTAAGGTAAAGGTTGGCGACGAGATTCAGTTGCTCGGTCTTGGTGAGGACAAGAAGTCTGTTGTAACAGGCGTTGAAATGTTCCGTAAGATTCTTTCTGAAGGTGAAGCAGGTGATAACGTAGGACTTCTGCTCCGCGGTATCGATAAGGACGAGGTAAAACGTGGTATGGTTGTTGTACACCCAGGTGCCATCACTCCTCACGATCACTTCAAGGCTTCCATCTATGTATTGAAGAAGGAAGAGGGTGGACGTCATACTCCATTCGGAAATAAGTATCGTCCTCAGTTCTATCTCCGTACAATGGACTGTACAGGTGAAATCACTCTGCCAGAAGGCGTAGAGATGGTAATGCCTGGCGACAACGTAGAGATTGAGGTTACCTTGATTTACAAGGTTGCGTTGAACGAAGGTCTTCGTTTCGCTATCCGTGAGGGTGGTCGTACCGTAGGTTCTGGCCAGATCACACAGATACTTGACGACGTAAAGTAAATTGACCACAAGCGAGTAAGGCATACCTCTTCTCGTTTATCATACAAAGTTCCCGCAATGCGGTTGCGGGGACTTCTTTTACGGGTTTAGCTCAGTTGGTAGAGCGCTGGTCTCCAAAACCAGGTGTCGAGAGTTCGAGTCTTTCAACCCGTGCTAAAAAGAAAATCATATGTTTAAGAAGATTGAAAGTTTTTTCAAGAATGTAGTAAATTACTGCAAAGCTTGCTATGATGAACTTGCGCATAAAACTACTTGGCCTACAAGCCGGGAATTAACTCACAGTGCAGTGGTTGTATTATCTGCTTCCCTAGTCATTGCACTGATTGTGTTCTGTATGGACTGGTGCTTCCAGCACTTGATGGGCATTGTTTATCCAGGTTAAATCATTAGGATATGGCAGAAACAAAAAAAAATTGGTATGTACTGCGTGCTGTAAGTGGAAAAGAAGCCAAGTTGAAAGAATACATCGAGGCTGAAATCAAACACAACACGTTGTTACAACAGCATGTTTCTCAGGTTTTGATACCGATGGAGAAACATGCAACCTTGCGTAATGGCAAGAGAGTTGAAAAGGAGAAGATCAGTCTCCCGGGATACATTTTTGTTGAAGCTTCCCTCGTGGGTGATGTGGCGCATACTTTGCGTTTCATGCCCAATTGCTTGGGTTTCCTAGGAGGTTTGGATAATCCATCGCCTGTTTCCCAGTCTGAAATCAATCGTATGCTTGGCGAAGCCGAAGAGACCGAAATAATGAACGGGATTGAAGTTCCTTATGAGGTTGATGAGGTTGTCAAGGTAACCGATGGACCTTTTAGTGGATTCAGTGGCGTCATCGAAGAGGTGAATGCCGAGAAACATAAACTGAAGGTCTTGGTCAAGATTTTTGGACGTAAAACTCCGCTGGAACTAAGTTTTATGCAAGTTGAAAAAGAGGCTTAACGCAGTTACGGGCGTTAGGTTATCTTTCGTATATATTAAATTAAATATTAACAAAAATGGCTAAAGAAGTAGCTGGATTAATCAAATTACAGATTAAAGGTGGTGCTGCAAATCCTTCTCCACCAGTAGGACCTGCTTTGGGTTCTAAGGGTATCAATATCATGGGATTCTGCAAGGAGTTCAACGCCAGAACCCAGGATAAGGCAGGGAAAGTTATTCCTGTTATTATCACTTACTATACTGACAAGTCATTCGATTTTGTTCTCAAAACTCCTCCTGCAGCTGTACAGCTCAAGGAGATGGCAAAATTAAAGACGGCCTCAGCTCAGCCTAATCGCCAGAAGGTAGCTTCCGTTACTTGGGACCAAGTACGTACTATCGCTGAAGATAAGATGGCTGATTTGAACTGCTTTACCGTTGAGAGTGCAATGAGACTTGTTGCAGGTACTGCACGTAGTATGGGTATTACTGTAAAAGGGGAATTCCCTGGAAATAATTAAAACTTCAATTAGAAATGAGTAAACTGACAAAAAATCAGAAATCAGTAGCTGAGAAGGTTGAAGCAGGGAAGTCATACACATTGAAAGAGGCTTCAGAATTGGTGAAGGAAATTACCACCACCAAGTTTGATGCATCTCTGGATATTGATGTTCGCTTAGGCGTAGACCCACGAAAGGCTAACCAGATGGTGCGAGGTGTTGTTACACTTCCACACGGAACTGGTAAGGTTACTCGTGTTCTCTGCCTCTGTACTCCTGATCAGGAAGCAGCTGCCAAGGAAGCAGGTGCCGACTATGTTGGTCTGGATGAGTATATCGAAAAGATCAAAGGTGGATGGACAGATGTAGATGTAATCATTACAATGCCATCATGCATGGGAAAAGTAGGTCCTTTGGGTCGCGTGCTCGGACCTCGTGGCTTGATGCCAAACCCTAAAAGTGGTACGGTAACGATGGATGTTGCTAAGGCAGTTTCAGAAATCAAGAAGGGTAAGATAGACTTTAAAGTTGACAAGGCTGGTATTATACATACCTCCATAGGCAAAGTGAGCATGTCAGCTGAGCAAATCTATGGCAATGCAAAAGAGTTTATCTCTACGGTTATCAAATTGAAACCGACTGCTGCAAAAGGTACGTACATCAAGAGTATCTTTATTTCCAGCACTATGAGTAAGGGTATCAAGATTGATCCTAAATCAGTTGAATAACTCTAAAAGTTTTGTAAAATGAAAAAGGAAGTAAAAGATACTATAATCGTTGAACTAGGTGAGAAGCTTAAGGAGTTTCCACATTTCTATCTTGTAGACCTTACAGGATTGAATGCTGGAGCTACCAGTGCACTTCGTCGCAAATGCTTCAAGAACGAGATCAAGATGGTTGTTGTGAAGAATACGCTTCTGCGGAAAGCTTTCGACGCATCTGATGTTGACTATGAACCTTTGTACGATAGTTTGAAAGGCAGCACCGCTGTGATGTTCACACAGACAGCCAATGTGCCTGCTAAACTACTGAAGGAATATCAAAAGGAAGGAATTCCTGCCCTCAAAGCTGCTTATGCTGAAGAAAGTATCTATGTAGGTGCTGATAAATTAGCTGAGCTGGCTGCTCTCAAGAGCAAGAACGAAGTTATCGCAGAGATTGTGGCATTGCTGCAATCGCCCGCAAAGAACGTTGTTTCTGCTCTCCAATCGGGTGCAAACACCATTCATGGCGTGCTGAAGACATTAGGCGAGCGTCCTGAATAATCAACGATGCTCATTCATGGATGACATCAACAGTAAATAATTAGATAAAAAATAAATTAAATTTTTAGAATAAAATGGCAGATATAAAAGCTATTGCTGAAGAATTGGTAAATTTGACAGTTAAGGAAGTTAATGAGTTGGCAACAGTCCTCAAGGACGAGTATGGTATTGAGCCCGCTGCTGCAGCTGTAGCTGTAGCTGCAGGTCCTGCTGCTGGTGCAGCCGATGCAGCTGAAGAGAAGACATCTTTTGATGTTGTCTTGACAGAGGTTGGCGCTACTAAGCTTCAGGTTGTAAAGGCTGTGAAGGAAGCTTGTGGCCTTGGCTTGAAGGAAGCAAAGGACTTGGTAGACGGCGCTCCTGCTACCATCAAAGAAGGCTTGTCTAAGGACGAAGCTGAGAACTTGAAGAAGGCTATCGAAGCAGCCGGTGCTAAGGCAGAACTCAAGTAAGCTTAAATATTTGGTACTGTATAGCCTTAGAGGTTATACGGTGCCAATTACTTTTATTACGAATGTGGTTAGGATTTGCTCAGTAAGCATGTCCTAACCATTTTGTGTCTTAAGATGACAAAATCCTAATTGGCTCACGGGAAAGCTTTCCCAATCATAAAATATATGGCTACAAAAATCATTGATAACAGAATTAATTTTGCAAGCGTGCATAATCCGGTTCCATTTCCGGATTTCCTCGACGTGCAATTAAAGTCCTTCAAGGATTTCTTACAGTTGGAAACACCACCTGAGGAACGCAAGAATGACGGTTTGTATAAGGTGTTCGCAGAGAACTTCCCTATCACCGATACGCGTAATAATTTCGTTCTTGAGTTCTTGGATTACTATATCGATCCACCAAGATATTCCATTGACGAATGTCTTGAGCGTGGCTTGACTTATAGTGTGCCTTTGAAGGCAAAGATGAAACTTTATTGTACTGATCCTGATCATGAAGATTTTGGTACCTTTATACAGGATGTCTTCCTGGGCACCATTCCTTATATGACGGATAACGGTACCTTCGTTATCAATGGCGCCGAGCGCGTTGTTGTATCTCAGCTGCACCGCTCACCAGGTGTGTTCTTCGGTCAAGGTGTGCATGCCAATGGTACGATGTTGTACTCAGCTCGAATCATTCCGTTCAAGGGTTCGTGGATTGAGTTTGCTACTGACATCAATAATGTGATGTATGCCTACATTGATCGGAAGAAGAAACTGCCCGTTACAACATTGTTGCGTGCCATAGGTTACCAATCAGATAAAGATATACTCCAAATCTTCGATCTTGCCGAAGAAATAAAGGTGAATAAGAAGAACATGAAGGCAGCTGTTGGTCGACGACTGGCTGCACGAGTTCTAAAAAGTTGGAATGAAGACTTTGTGGATGAGGATACGGGTGAAGTAGTTTCTATCGAGCGCAATGAGGTTATCATGGAACGCGAAACTGAAATCACTGCTGAGAATGTACAAGACATCTTGGATAGTGGAGCTTCGACCCTTTTGTTGCATAAGGATTCTGAGTTGGCTAACAAATTTGCCATCATCTTTAACACGCTGTCGAAGGATCCATCCAACTCTGAAAAAGAGGCAGTTACCTACATTTATCGTCAGCTGCGTAATGCTGATCCAGCAGATGACGCCAGTGCCAAAGAGGTATTTAACAACTTGTTCTTCTCTGACAAGCGTTATGATTTGGGAGAAGTGGGCCGCTATCGTATCAATAAAAAATTGGGCCTGGATACCGACATGGATATCCGTGTGCTGACCAAAGATGATATTATCGAGATTATCAAATATTTGATTCAGTTGGTCAACTCCAATGCAACGGTGGATGACATTGACCATTTGTCTAACCGACGCGTGCGTACAGTTGGTGAGCAGTTGTCTAATCAGTTCTCTATTGGCTTGGCTCGCATGAGCAGGACCATTCGTGAACGCATGAACGTGCGTGATAATGAGGTTTTCACACCCACGGATTTGATCAATGCCAAGACCATCACAAGTGTGATCAACTCGTTCTTTGGAACCAACCCACTGTCACAGTTCATGGATCAGACCAATCCATTGGCGGAGGTCACTCACAAGCGTCGTTTGTCAGCGTTAGGCCCTGGCGGACTTTCACGTGAACGTGCAGGTTTTGAGGTGCGTGACGTGCACTACACTCACTATGGCCGTTTGTGTCCTATTGAAAGTCCTGAAGGACCAAATATTGGTTTGATTTCTTCACTTTGCGTGTACGCAAAGATTAACGACATGGGCTTCATTGTTACCCCTTATCGAAAGGTGAAGGATGCTAAAGTAGACATGAACAATGATCATATTGTGTTCATGACTGCCGAGGAAGAGGAAGATTTGCCTGTTGGACAGGGAAATGCTCCGTTGCGTAAAGATGGTTCATTCATTCGTGACTATGTGAAATGCCGCCAGGATGCCGACTACCCAGTTGTAGATCCCGATGAGGTTGCCTTGATGGATGTTTCTCCACAGCAGATTGCTTCTGTCTCTGCTGCGTTGATTCCTTTCTTGGAACATGACGATGGTCACCGCGCATTGATGGGATGTAACATGATGCGTCAGGCCGTACCCTTGCTTCACAATGATGCACCTATCGTAGGAACAGGACTTGAGAAACAGGTGTGTGAAAACTCTCGTACGATGATCACTGCTGAAGGTGATGGCGTGATTGAATATGTTGACGCCACGACCATTCGTATTTTATACGACCGTACTGAGGAAGAAGAGTTCGTAAGTTTCGAACCAGCCTTGAAGGAATATCGTATTCCCAAGTTCCGTCGTACCAATCAAAACATGACCATTGACTTGCGCCCTATTTGTGTGAAAGGTCAACGTGTGAAGGATGGCGACATCTTAACTGAGGGCTACGCAACTGAAAATGGTGAGTTGGCGCTCGGTCGTAATATGTTGGTGGCTTACATGCCATGGAAGGGATACAACTATGAGGATGCTGTGGTTATTTCAGAACGTGTCGTTCGTGATGACGTGTTGACTTCTGTCCACGTTGATGAGTATTCTCTTGATGTCCGCGAAACAAAACGAGGCATGGAAGAGTTCACCAACGACATCCCCAATGTCAGTGAAGAGGCAACCAAGGATCTTGATGAGAATGGTGTCATCAGAGTAGGTGCACGTGTAGAGCCAGGTGATATATTAATTGGTAAGATTTCTCCAAAGGGCGAGAGCGATCCTTCTCCAGAAGAGAAGTTGCTTCGTGCCATCTTTGGTGACAAAGCGGGGGACGTGAAGGATTCCTCTTTGAAGGCCAACCCATCCTTGAGTGGTGTCGTGATTGACAAAAAACTCTTTACGCGTGCCATCAAGACACGTGAGACCAAGAAGCATGATAAACTGATTCTTGCGAAGATCGATGAAGAGTACGAGGCCAAAAACACAGACTTGAAGGATATCCTGGTAGACAAGCTGTTGACCTTGACTGAGAGTAAAAAGTCACAAGGTGTGAAAGATTATACGGGTGCCGAGATTATTACAAAGGGAAGCAATTTTACTGCTGCCGCTTTGAAAAACTTAGAGTATGACGGAATTCAGTCAAACGACTGGACGGATGATGAGCATACCAATGGTCTCATCCAGACGTTGATACTTAACTATATCCGAAAATACAAGTTGCTTGATGCTGAATTGAAGCGTCGTAAGTTTGCCATCTCTATCGGTGACGAACTCCCAACAGGCGTTTTGCAGATGGCAAAGGTATACATCGCTAAGAAACGTAAGATTAGTGTGGGTGATAAACTCGCAGGACGCCATGGTAACAAGGGTATCGTGTCTAAGATTGTACGTGTGGAGGATATGCCTTTCTTGGAAGACGGTCGTCCGGTTGACTTGGTATTGAACCCATTGGGCGTGCCTTCTCGTATGAACTTGGGACAGATATTCGAAGCTATCCTTGGTGCTGCTGGTCGCAAGCTGGGTGTTAAGTTTGCTACACCTATTTTCGATGGTGCTAAATTGGATGATTTATCAGAATGGACAGACAAAGCCGGATTGCCTCACTTGTGTTCTACCCATCTGTATGATGGAGAAACAGGAAAGAAGTTTGACCAGCCTGCAACGGTGGGTATCACCTATTTCTTGAAGTTAGGACACATGGTTGAGGATAAAATGCACGCACGCTCTATAGGTCCTTACTCTTTGATTACCCAACAGCCACTTGGTGGTAAAGCACAGTTTGGTGGACAACGTTTTGGTGAGATGGAGGTGTGGGCTCTTGAAGCTTTCGGAGCCAGTCATGTGTTACAAGAGATTCTCACCATCAAGTCAGATGACACCGTTGGGCGCAGCAAGGCGTACGAGGCCATCGTCAAGGGCGATTCCATGCCAACACCTGGTATTCCAGAATCGTTGAATGTGCTTCTCCATGAATTGCGTGGACTCGGATTGAGCGTGAAACTCGATTAGTAATGAATAGATTGTTTTCACACAATAAAGATAAAGAACATGGCTTTTAAGAAAGATATAAAAGTAAAAAATAATTTTACGAAGATAACCATCAGCTTGGCTTCTCCTGAAGAGATTCTGGAGAATTCATACGGTGAGGTGACTAAACCAGAAACCATCAATTACCGTACGTACAAGCCCGAACGGGATGGCTTGTTCTGTGAACGCATCTTTGGTCCTACAAAAGACTACGAGTGCGCTTGTGGCAAGTACAAGCGTATTCGTTACAAGGGAATTGTCTGCGACCGTTGTGGCGTTGAGGTCACAGAAAAGAAAGTGCGTCGTGAGCGTTCCGGACATATTGAATTGGTGGTGCCTGTAGCGCATATATGGTACTTCCGCTCCTTGCCCAACAAGATTGGTTACTTGTTGGGGATGCCAACCAAGAAGCTTGATTCGGTGATTTACTACGAAAAATATGTAGTGATCAAACCAGGACTCATGGAGGGACGTAAAGATGCTGATGGAGCCGAAGTCAATGGATCACATGTCATGGATTTACTGACGGAAGATGAATATCTCGATATCATCGACAATCAACTGGATCCAAACAATGATCGCTTGGAGGACACGGATCCCAATAAGTTTATTGCCAAGATGGGTGCTGAAGCAGTCTATGATTTGCTGGCCAATTTGGATTTGGATTCTATCTCTTACGAGTTGCGCGACCGTGCCAACAACGACTCGAGCCAACAGCGCAAGACAGAGGCCTTGAAGCGTTTGCAGGTTGTTGAAGCCTTCCGTAGCAGTACGGATATCAATCGCCCCGAGTGGATGATCTTAAAGATAGTTCCGGTGATTCCTCCCGAGTTGCGTCCGCTTGTCCCATTGGATGGAGGCCGCTTCGCTACATCCGACTTGAATGATCTCTACCGTCGCGTCATTATTCGTAACAATCGTCTGAAACGCTTGATGGAAATCAAAGCTCCTGAGGTTATTCTACGTAATGAGAAGCGTATGCTCCAGGAAGCAGTCGACTCGTTGTTCGACAACTCACGCAAGAGCAGTGCGGTGAAGAGCGAGAGCAATCGTCCATTGAAGTCATTGTCTGACTCTCTGAAAGGTAAGGCAGGACGTTTCCGTCAGAACCTCTTGGGTAAACGTGTTGACTATTCAGCTCGTTCGGTAATTGTTGTTGGACCTGAATTGAAGATGGGAGAGTGCGGCTTGCCTAAGTTGATGGCTGCCGAGCTATACAAGCCCTTCATCATCCGCAAACTGATCGAACGCGGTATCGTCAAGACGGTGAAGAGTGCCAAGAAGATAGTCGACCGTCGTGAGCCTGTCATTTGGGACATCTTGGAAAACGTGATGAAGGGTCATCCGGTGCTTTTGAACCGTGCTCCTACGCTTCACCGATTGGGTATCCAGGCTTTCCAGCCTAAGTTGATTGAGGGCAAGGCTATTCAGTTGCATCCTTTGGCTTGTACCGCCTTCAATGCCGACTTTGACGGTGACCAGATGGCCGTTCACCTTCCTTTGAGTAATGAGGCCGTTCTTGAAGCACAGATCTTGATGCTCCAGAGCCACAATATCTTGAACCCAGCCAATGGTGCTCCTATCACCGTTCCTTCTCAGGACATGGTGCTCGGTTTGTACTATGTAACGAAGCTTCGTCCGGGAGCCAAAGGCTCTGGCCTTACTTTCTATGGTCCTGAAGAAGCCATTATCGCCTATAACGAAGGACGATGCGACTTACATGCCCCTGTGAAAGTAATTGTCAAAGATCTGGTCAGCGGACAGTTGGAAAACCGCATGGTCGACACATCCGTAGGTCGCGTCATCGTCAATGGAATCATTCCGGATGAAGTGGGCTATTTCAATGACATCATTTCTAAGAAAACCCTGCGTGGTATCATTTCGGATGTTATCAAGGTCGTAGGTATGGCTCGCGCATGTGAGTTCTTGGATGGAATCAAGAATTTGGGTTATCGAATGGCTTACTTGGCAGGTCTATCCTTCAACTTGGATGATATCATCATTCCTGAAGAGAAGGAAGGCATCGTGAAGAAAGGTCAGGACGAGGTAAATCAAATCAAGTCCAACTACGAGATGGGATTCATCACCGATACCGAACGTTACAATCAGGTCATTGATGCCTGGACGCATGTCAACAATGAGCTGGGTGACATCCTCATGAAGGAGATGACCGAGAACGACCAAGGATTCAATGCCGTGTACATGATGCTCGATTCCGGAGCCCGTGGTTCTAAGGATCAGATTAAGCAGCTCTCTGGTATGCGTGGATTGATGGCCAAACCGCAGAAAACCGGAGCCGAAGGACAACAGATTATCGAGAATCCTATTCTTTCCAACTTCAAGGAAGGTATGTCTGTGCTCGAGTACTTTATCTCCTCGCACGGTGCCCGTAAGGGTCTTGCCGATACGGCTATGAAGACAGCCGACGCCGGGTATTTAACGCGTCGTTTGGTAGACGTTTCCCACGATGTCATCATCACCGAAGATGATTGTGGTACTTTGCGTGGACTGGTCTGCACGGCACTGAAGAGTGGTGATGAGATTATTTCGACGCTTTACGAACGTATCTTGGGACGTGTTTCTGTTCATGACATCATTCACCCGACAACAGGCGAACTGATTGTAGCGGCTGGTGAGGAAATCACAGAGGATAAAGCCCGTCAGATTGATGAATCACCGATTGAGAGTGTTGAAATTCGTTCGGTGCTCACCTGTGAGAGCAAGCATGGTGTCTGCAAGAAATGTTATGGACGTAACCTCGCTACAGCCCGCATGGTTCAAAAGGGTGAGGCCGTTGGTGTTATCGCGGCTCAAGCTATTGGTGAACCAGGTACACAGCTTACCCTTCGTACCTTCCACGCTGGTGGTGTTGCTGGTAATGCGGCTGCCAATGCCAGCATCATGGCAAAGAACGACTGCAAGATTGAGTTTGAAGAACTGCGTACCGTACCATTCGTTGAGAGTGATGGCGAGAAAGACGTTGAATGTATGAAAGTGGTGAGCCGTTTGGCTGAAATCCGTTTCATCGATCCCAACACCGACATCGTGTTGAGTACGCTGAATGTACCCTATGGCAGCTCACTTTATTACAAACATGGTGAAAAGGTAAAAAAAGGTAGCCTCATTGCTAAGTGGGATCCTTTCAACGCATTGATTGTTTCAGAATATTCTGGTACCTTGAAGTTTAATGGCGTTGTCGCTGGTAAAACGTACCATGCTGAAACTGACGAAACAACGGGTCTCACAGAAAAGATTATTAGCGACTCTAAGGATAAGTCATTGGTGCCTACCTGTGACATCATCGGTAAAAATGGAGAAGTGTTGGGTACCTATAACTTCCCTGTAGGTGGACACGTAGTCGTTGATGACGGGGCAACCATCAAGTCGGGTCAAACCTTGGTGAAGATACCGCGTGCCGTTGGTGGTGCAGGTGATATCACTGGTGGTCTACCGCGTGTTACCGAGTTGTTTGAAGCTCGTAACCCATCCAACCCCGCTGTGGTTTCTGAAATCGATGGAGAGGTAACCATGGGTAAAGTGAAGCGAGGCAACCGAGAGATCATCGTCACTTCAAGAACTGGTGAGCAAAAGAAGTACCTTGTTTCATTGAGCAAGCAGATTCTTGTTCAGGAACACGATGCCGTTCGTGCTGGTACGCCGTTGTCAGATGGTGTCATCACACCCGATGACATTTTGGCCATCAAAGGCCCTACCGCCGTACAAGAGTACATCGTGAACGAGGTACAAGACGTGTACCGTTTGCAAGGTGTGAAAATCAATGACAAGCACTTCGAAATCATTGTTCGCCAGATGATGCGTAAGGTTCAAATCAACGAGCCGGGTGATACTACATTCTTGGAGCAAGAACTGGTAGACAAGCTCGACTTTGCAGAGGAGAACGATCGTATCTGGGGTAAGAAGGTTGTTACCAAAGCTGGTGACAGCGAGGTGTTGAAAGTAGGACAGATTGTGACAGCGCGTAAGCTCCGTGATGAGAATTCGGCCTTGAAACGTCGTGATTTGCGACCTGTAGAGGTTCGTGATGCGGTTCCAGCTACGTCCAGTCAGATACTTCAGGGTATCACCCGTGCGGCTTTGCAAACCAAGAGCTTCATGAGTGCTGCTTCGTTCCAGGAAACGACAAAGGTTCTCAACGAGGCTGCCATCCGTGCGAAGGTAGACCGTCTGGAGGGAATGAAGGAGAACGTGATTTGCGGCCACCTGATTCCTGCCGGAACAGGACTTCGCCAGTGGGAGAAACTCATTGTAGGCTCGAAAGAAGAGTACGAGCGTATCGAAGCAAATCGCAAGAACATCCTTGACTTTTCAGAGTAATCACTTGTAGAAAACAAACAAGCGGCTGCCTCATGGCAGCCGCTTACATCATTGGAAACCGGTTGC
>JBNPOM010000034.1:0-31706 GCA_050315175.1 Prevotella sp. SGI.027 | reverse complement strand
TTCATCGTAAGAAAAGTTGCCCACCCCCGTCTTGAAGAGGATGTTGCCGTTGGGTGCATAGCTTATCTTCATGGTTTCATCCGCCCCGCTTTTCACGGAAACAAGCCTGTCGAGATTGTCGTAGCCGAAGGTTTCCTGTAGGTTGTTGTTTCTCCTGCGTGACAACAGGTTGTCGGTGGCACCGTCGTAGGTTTCATCGAAGCTCTCCAGGATGCTCGTACCGCGCATGATCTTCACATTGCTTTCATATCCCCGCTCGTCACGGATCTGCATGGCAGTGAGTTTTCCCATAAACGATGTACTGCTTACAAGGCCGTCAGCACTTTCGACCTTATAGATAACCTTGTCGCCTATGGCTGACTGTGCCTTGAAACCATAATCGTCATAAAGGTATGATACTTCCAACCCACCGGGGTATGTGGTCTTGGCAAGCTGGTTGTTGCCGTTGTAGGAATACGAGAAACCATAGGAGCCATGACCATCCACAGTTCGCTTCTCTCTAATGACACGTCCAAATTTGTCATGGGTATATTCAACAGAGTTGTTGTCCACGGCCTGTTTTACCAACCTCAACTTCTCATTGCCAGTAATACCATAGGTATAACTGATGTGTTTTTGTCCGATTTGGGTAGATGCCAAACGCCCAAGTTCATCATAACTGTTGATGGTCTTGATACCTCTTCCATCTGTCTGCGTCAGCAGGGTGCCGTCGGCTGCATAGGTATAATGTGATGTCCCCGCATCTGGGTCGGAGAGGGACAACTGATTGCCGGCAGCGTCGTAGGTCATAGACACGGTAGAGCCCTGTGTCTTTACACCACTTGGCTTTCCTATAGAAGAATACTGGTATTCAACTTCGCTGATAGGATCGGTCGACTTGACTACATTTCCCCATGCATCTGTAGTCTTGGTATAGCTACGACCTGCAATGGTCGTTGTGACCGAACGGTTCCCGTATGAATATGACACAGACTTGCCAGAACTTAATACATCCGTGACAACTCTTCCACGTTCATCATAGGTGAGATTTTGTGTGACAGTTAATTTTCCCGTTTTATTCTCCACCTGCGAGACCTGTCCCTTGTCATTATAAATTGTGGCTTTTGATACGGGCATGCCCTTTGTACCAAACGACTCCTGCAAGACCTCGTATCCACCCTTGTCATACCATGTTGTTACAGAAGGCTTGCCCGTAGTGGTTTCTTTTGTATAATATTTCTTACTGTCGGTAGTTCCCCAACCTGTTTCATAGGTTGTCTGTGTGCCGTCAGCCAACATAGCAGTCAGTCTCTTTCCCCATCCATCATAAGTATATCTGGTCGTCAGTATGTAGGAAGGTTCTGTAGCGTCGCTCTCTGTCAGTACATTGCCCCACAAGTCATAAGTAAAGGTATTCACAGCAGAAGCTGGGTTGGTAAAACTTTTAATGACGAAACGGCCAGATAAATCATAATCATTGAACTTTATGATGGGTTTCACTCCATTGCCGGTTGTAACCGATGACAGGACATTGCCATACACATCGTATGTTGATGTTGTCTTGAGTGCCATGCTGGTTCCGCTGTTCACGGTTGAGTACAACACGTTTCCCCTGTCATCATAACCATAGGTTGTAACCGTTGTATAGGGGGTAGGATCATCCGCATGCTTCTGTGACATGGTCAGTGTGGTGGGAAGCCATACGCCAGCCTTGTTCTGATAGCCAGAATATGATACTTTCTTGTACATGTTGTTCCCGTCATTCATTACGGTCTCATCTGTAAGAACACCCTTAGACACGTCATAGTTGGAAATGGTTTTAACCTCGTTACCATCCAAGTCGGTTGTATTCTTCTTGGACACATAGGCAAAGTAATTCTTCCCTGTCGTTGATACTGAATAAGTAGTAACATCCGTACTCGTGTTGTTCCCAATCGAGGTTGTGGTCTTGATTTCCGTTGGGAGCCAGAGACTTTCGTCCCATTGGGTGACGCTGCTTGTCTCTTTTGTGCCTAAAGTTGTGTTTTCCTTGGTTACCGTATTGAAGCCAAGCATTCCCCTGCCTGCAACATGCAGTCGAAGGTCTTCGTAGAAATACTTGTTCACCTGGCTGCCTACCGAACCGTTGTCGCTCGTCACCTTTTCCACGACAGATAATGGCAAGGTATAGGTGTTGACCGGATATGTGCTTTTGATGCTCTTCCCATAGACCGCAGGGCTGGTAGCATTGGCATATTGAATGTAACTGTCGTTGCCCATGCTGTCGACTATTCTTGTAATTTTACCAACTTGCGTCAAATCATGACCCGACTTGTAGAACTGGAACGTCTGCCGGGGAGTATTGCCTCCTTGGTTCAACAAGCCTCCGTAGTTGGCGAGTTCAGCATATCCATCTCCATCAAAGTCACCTATCAAGATGAAATTCTCAGTTGCGTCATCTTCTCTGTTTGTTACATAAGAATTAACCAACCGAAGATTGGAGCCGGTAGAAAGCAGCCATCTCACTTGCGTATCTACAAATTTGGTCTTGTATGCGGGGAAAGATCCATGCTTGTAGCCGGCCTTCGAAACCACTACGTCAGAGCGTCCGTCGTGGTCGACATCCAAGACGGATATGGAGAAACGTCCATCATCAAAATAGCTGAAGCAATCGGCCACACCAATATTCTGAGTCTGAACGGATGAGAACGTTCCGTCTCCATTGTTGCGTGCGATCCAAAGACAAGATTCTTTGCTTTTATTGTAAACGAAGTCCAACAAGCCATCACCATCGAAATCCCCCTGCTGCACTCTCCAATAATCACCAAAGTCTGTACCCGACTTCGTGTTGCTTTCCATAAATCTTGACTTGATGTTGTTCCCTCCGTTGTTGAAATAAATTTTATAGCCACCATCATACAGCAGAATCAAGTCTGGCAGACCGTCATTGTTGAAGTCACTCACAAAGACTTTTCCTATATCTTTGTTTATCCCCTGTGGCAGGGTAAGTCTCACATCGGTACGGTTAAGCGTCGTCCCGCCGGCAAATTGTACGATGGTACATGGATAGTAATTGTCCTTTTTGCGTTGCTCCACACACACCACATCATCCTTGCCGTCTCCGTTAACATCAAAAGTGGCAAACAAAGGAGCCTTATCCGTGGACAAGAGGTTCACGGCGAATGCGCGTGTACCTCCTGCTCTTCCAGCCACCACGTCGCTTCCCATGACCAGGTAGAAAACAACCTGGTTCCAATAACCGGTTGCCGCATTCTGAAAAGGAAAAACGAGGTCATTGTATCCATCCCCGTCAAAGTCCATGACTGATGCTCCGCCAAACATGGACTTGATGACATCAAAGGATATTCCGGATGGCAGCGTGTATACCATTGGCGAATCGTAGGTAACGTTGCCCGTAGATGAAAGATTGCTTCTGCTTACATAAACATATGTATAGTACTTCCATTTACCACCATCAGGCGAAACGGAAGCTGTCACCTTCACGGGAGATATCCTCACGATGTCACTGACACCATCACCATTCAAGTCTGCCGACAAGAACATTTTGCTAGTCTCTTCTACTAAACTGCTACCATCTTTTGTCGGAACATCCAATTGGGTTGATTGGACATTAAAGTAAGGTAGGCTTTCCCAGATCAAATGTATGGGAGAAAGTTTTTTGCCCTCGCCATTTTGCTCCTCAATTCTCACCAGGCGAGTCCATTTCTTATCGGTGTAATCAGAATTATCAGCATAACTAAATGTATATTTTCGGTATATGGTGTTGTTACATGTTGTTGTAATGGCAGAAAGACACATGTCTGTCATTCCCTGCTGGTCTTCGATGGTAAACGGTCTGGCATTTTCTCCGAGTCCCCGATAGGTGAAATTCACCCGATTGACTATCCCACGGCTCTTTGTTGAGTTGGTGCCGTAAGTGATGGTTATGGGTCTGATGCTAAGATTGCTGATTGCGTACTCATAAGTTATGTAGTTGGCGTATTTGTCAGTTGCCTTGTTGACATACCATGAGGCAATGCGTGCATAACCGCTTTTGTTTCTATATGTCACTTTTGAACTGGCTGAGTTTCCGTATTGATAGGTCATGCCCGTGTTGGTAGTCACTTCAAACCATGTAGTAGACTCGCTGGTGCTATAGTTCCCATGTACAACCACTTTTGTAAATGGGTCGCCCTCTACTGTATAGGTAGCTCCGTCTTGTCCTGAAGTACCCGATTGGAGTATCAGGCGCTTGCCGTCAAGTAACAGGTTATCCACCGCCGTATAGGTAACTCCACCCTGCCATCCGTCATGGAACAAATCGTATCCACCTCGGGTGATGGCGGAGATTCCCGTGATGCTGAATCCATACCCTGCCAGTCCGTATCCATTTAATTGACTATTGTATGATAACCCAATTTGCGGTGTCAGTGTGCCACCATGAGGAACTTCAAATTGCAAATTGTAGGTTGCAGCTCCAGAGCGACCGACTGAAAAGCTTCCACCAAGGGTTCCGACAGAATAACTGGGATCAGGATCCAATATAGGGTCGGGCTCTATAGGTTCAACTATTCTCGCTGAATCAACTACCATCGTATCAAAATCTGGTCTCCTCCCCGGGGCGAGCTGGACGTGCTTCGATGGCTGTGCAGACATGTTTTCTGCTGATACCGCATTTATACCAGTGCCTATGCCATGAAGGCTGTCACGCAGAATCGTATCCCGACTGACACTGAAACCAGATGTGACCGCGGCTTGTATACAGGTCGTCAAACAAAGCGACAGAAGGCAAAGAAAAAAACTTTCAAGTGTGTTTTCATTATTTCTTAATAATTTTCCAGGTAGTCGATTGGTTGTTGATAGTAATTCTAAGCAAGTAGGTGCCGGCAGGCTGATTGCTGATGTTGACATCAAAATTATATTGTTGCCTATCATCCAACATGACTCTATCCCCTCGCATGGTATATATGGCCAAGGAGCATTTGTCCGTATTCTTTATTCCAGAAATACTGACTTTCAAGATGCCGTCTGTAGGATTGGGATATATCTTGACATCGTGTTCTTGAAGCATGTCAGAGAAAACCTGTCCTTCCGTTTCAAAGGTTTGCTGCTTCGCTTTCGGGGGTTGCATGATAATTTCCCGCTTGATACGGTTGCCTGAGGCATCATAGGCATAGGCAATTCTGGATTGCGCCATCGTAAGAAGTGGGAGACATAAAAATGTTAGGTTCATGTAAATTCTCTTCATAGCTGATAGTATTAGATTATAAATTAGTTGGAAAATGATTAGCAAGAATTCTTGGTTGCTTAGGGTATCGAGAGAATATGAATGTACAAATCAAGTAATTATGCTGGTAAAAATCCATGGTTAGTTTACCAGGTAAAAAGTATATTCAAATAAAGATTCTTTTCATAGGCAAACTTTAATTACAGTAAGTACCTGCAATGATAGTAAAATATTCTCTAAATTGCAAAGATTTTCATTAGAAAAATAACAAGGTCGTCACAATATTGGCTTTACACTTTATAATGCGGGGCATATTGAACTCTCGGGATTGTGAGGAACATAGGTGAAGAAGAACATAACTTCAACCCTTCTTTTTTCATGACCACCATCACATATCATCAAGTGTAATGGGAATTTCTATCGGGGTGATTTTCACTTTCTTTTTCGCCCACCTCTCAGCCTTTTGGGCCGACTTCTCCGACAGTCGGCCATTGAGGTATTGCTCGATGATGAGAGATGCCATTGGTGCAGCCAAATCAGCACCGAAACCACCATTCTCAACATATACGCTCACGGCGATACGAGGCAAATCTTTTGGGGCGAAACCCATGAAGGTAGAATGGTCATCCCCCTTGTTTTCAGCGGTTCCGGTCTTGCCACATATCTCATATTGATGAGTGTTGATGGCATGTGCCGTGCCCCCTTTGACGGCTGATCGCATGCCTTTGATAACAACGTCAATAGCCTCGGGCGTGGCCATACAGTGATGTCGGGTGGTGTCAACGGCATGTCCGGAGGCGTTTTCGTGTATATGGGGAGTGATGTAATAACCGCGATTACCAACCAGTGCGGCCAAATTGCAGAGTTGTAAAGGCGTGGTTTTTACTTCCCCCTGCCCCATTCCTACCCACATAATGGTCGTTCCGTTCCATTTCTTGTGCAGGTTTTGCAGATAAGCCGAATCAGGAATCAATCCACGGTCTTCATTTTCCAAATCAATGCCAAGCGGCACGCCCAGCCCCATGCTGTGCATGTAGTCGGCCCACCGATTGATGGCGGCAGAGGGTGTAGCATACAGCTGGCGGTTGTCGATTGTTTCTTGGAACGATTTGCAAAAAAACGCGTTGCACGATTGTCCAATGGCTTGAATCATCGACAGCGGCGAACGATGTGGATGACAGCCAATACGAATGCCATTGAACGAGAAACCATGGTGACAAGCATACGTCTTCTTCGTGTCTATGGCTCCTTCTGACAGCATGAACAATGCCTGAGCCACCTTGAGTGTGGATCCAGGTGAATAAGATGTTGAAATGGCACGATTGACGCCATCGTCCAATTTGTCGTTACTAACCAGTGCCAGCACTCGCCCCGTAGCTGGCTCGATGGCCACAATACTGCCCTGCTTGTTTTGTAACAGGCGTTTCGCCAGGCGCTGTAGCGATTGGTCTATCGTCAGCTTTTCTACACTCAGATTAACTTGGGAAAATCCATGGAAGGGGAAAAACACCATGAATGAAATGAAGAGAATCTGGAAAATAGTTCGCACCATCGTTTAGTTCAACTCGTTGTATTTTAAGGCAAAGTTAATAAAAATTATCGACCGCCGCAGCAATTTTTCTCAAAATGCAAGAACAACTTCAAACCTTCCTCATCTGGCGAAAGCGGTACGATTACGGCATCCGCCCAGAGAGGAATCTCCATGATATTAAAGTTCCGCTTTAAAGTCATTGACTTTATACCTCATAGTCAATGACTTTAGCGTCTAAACCTCATGACTTTGGCGTGTAAACTCCATGACTTTGAAAAGACAGCATAATGCGATGACTGTCAACACCTTATTTCTTGGAATATTTACTCTAAAACGAAGTAATACCCGTCAATCATCAGCAAGGGAAAAGAGGGCGAGAAGTACGAGTTTGATTTGAGATAATGGCTACACAGCTTTCCTCTGCCAGTCGAAGAGTTCTTTGATAGTATGACCAATTAACTTTCGGTTCGGTACGCTCAGACATTTGTCGAAAAATAATTTTGCGATGTATGTGCTTGCCATGATTTCTTTGAAAGTAACCATGGAATACTGTAGCTCATTATTCATCATCCTCTTTGCGACATTCTGTGAAGCGAATAAGATGTTGTAGGAGAAGTCCAGTTGATTCTTGTGTTGTGTCTGGCAATGCTATCGTACCGCTCCATTTGAGTGAACTTTATCTTTCTTTATATCGCCACGTTCAATAAGATTATTTTCAAGAATAGATTCTCAAAAGTTTTGCCTAATTTTGCAGAAGAGCTTTTGATAGCATTTCTGCAGATTTCCGTATATTGATAGAGTGGTTCTGCTGTCATTTACTTGATGTATAGTTTAATGTAAAGTATACTGACAATCAGCTACCCAAACAAATGTCATAAGAAAAATTAAGTTGATTAGCTCTCTCATTTTCGAATGTTTACATTAGAATTAAAGAAAGGTACCGATGAAACGTTTCATTCTATTATTGCTTACATGCGTCATTGCATCCAATACAATGGATGCCAAGCTCACAGACCTTTTGCCTCGTGCCAAGTTTGCGAAAAAACTTAATACCAAAGGGTTCAGGCTATCACGTGCCATACAGATAGCCGACAGTTCAAATACCCTCATCCTAAAAGAATTCTTCACTGAACATGGATGCACCATCTCGCCAAACGCCCGTGCGAAAGTGGTGGTGAACCTGACAGACCACATAAAAGCCACCGAAGACTACCACCTTGCGGGATATGAAAACGAGGCGTACAGGCTGACCATACACCCCAACACCATAGAAATAATGGCGGTGTCGCCTGTCGGAGTCATCCGTGCAACACAGACTCTCGAGATGCTGGCAGAGGGCTATGGCTCCACACCATGGCTCGAGGCGGTTGATATTATCGACTATCCTGCTTTCAAACTACGGGGATTCATGCACGACGTGGGAAGATCGTTCATCTCTATTGACGAGCTGAAGAAACAAATAAGGCTGCTCGCCCATTTCAAGGTGAACACTTTCCATTGGCATCTAACGGAGAACCAAGCTTGGAGATTTGAGGTAAAGGCTTTTCCACAACTCACTGCAAGCAGTGCTATGACTCGCTTTCCTGGACAATATTACACGCAACAGCAGTGTCGCGACTTAGAAAGTTATGCGTTGCGCTACGGTGTGAAAGTCATTCCAGAGATTGATATGCCTGGACACAGTGAGGCCTTTATACGAGCCATGGGACACAGTATGCAAACTGACCAAGGGATGGCTGAACTGAAAATCATCTTAAAAGAACTCGTAGAATGCTTTCCGCATGCTCCATATATTCATATAGGTGGCGACGAGCAACCTATAACCTACCCAAACTTTTTGCAGACGATGACCAACTGGGTAAGAAAACTTGGTAAGAAAGCCGTTGTATGGGTACCCAATCAAGCAGGATTTGCACAAGCCGACATGGTTCAACTGTGGAGTACCGCAGGAAGACTGGTTGCAAACATCCCGAATATTGACTGTCGGTACAACTACATCAACCACTTCGATGTATTTGCCGACATCGTTGGCATTTACAAAAGTAATATTTACTATCAGCAAAAAGGGTCGCCAGAAGTGGCTGGCGAGATTTGTGCCACATGGAATGACCACAAGATAGAAGGCGAGCGCAATATCTTGAAATATAATAATTTTTACGCCAGTGTCATTGCATCGGCATCAAGGGCATGGCAGGGCGGAGGCAAGCAATACATAGAACAAGGCGGAACAATGCTGCCCAACACTGGAGACGAGCTGGAAGACTTTAGCGATTGGGAGATGCGGTTTCTCTTTCATAAACACCACTGTCTGAGGAACGAGCCCATTCCCTATGTGCGGCAAACCAATGTGCGCTGGGCAATAGCAAGCAAGTTGTCGGATAATCAACCCATTGATGAGCAAGTGGTAACAGGGGCGGGTATCTACTTGAACCACACTTGGCGAAGAATAGTACCAGCCATATACGACGATAAAAACTCCAACGACACAGCTTATGTATGGACGTATGTGTACTCGCCAAAAAGACAAACAGCAGGAGCTTTGGTAGAGTTGCAAAACAACAGCAGATCAGAACAAGACGTAGCACCCGAAGATGGAAAGTGGGATAGAAAAGGGTCGGTGATATACTGGAACGACAAAGAATTACTACCACCACTTTGGACACATGCTGGGAAACGTGTAGCTAACGAAACACCCATGGGCAACGAAAACCTAACCGCCAGACCACCGCTTATTTTGCAACTGCACAAGGGATGGAATAAGGTGGTGATGGTGTTACCCAACACTGATGCAGACGGCATTAGACTTGACAAATGGATGTTTACGTTTGTCATTACCAACAAGCAAGGCACTAAAGCTCTGCCTGGAATCAAATACGATCCCCACAAGGGTGGAAACATGGACAATCACTTGCTGCCTATACGCCGCTGACTGGATGTAAAGATGAAGTGTAGGAATCTGTTCGATAGCCTTATACTTGAGGATTTTTCTTTGTTCTTTCGTACAATAGTCCGTTATTTTTTTTATGCTGCGTCAGCAGCGAAACTAAATATCTCATTTACAGTTTCTTTATTTAATGGCGCGTTCGGGTTCCTCTCGAACACGTCAATAATTCGTTGGGCATAGTAGGCATTGCCCATTTGCGCTTTAAGGCGGCCGATGGACGTACCAAGTTCCTTGCACATGATTTTAGCCACGTTGAGTGCAGTGAATGATGAGTTGAAGGCAAAGTCAAGTTTTCTCTTGTCGCGTGCCTGGCAATCAGTAAGACCAAGGAACTGCTTGGCATCGCGAAAGCAAAACTCCTCTTGGAAACGTGTGGTGTAATATTCCATAACATCGCGTCCACTCATGTTCTCATCCGTAGAGAAGTACAGACGCCGGACACCGTTGGGCAACTCGTGGATGACGAGCGACACGACTCTGTGCAAGGACTTACACCATGCCTTGAGCGCATAAGCCTTGCCTGAGGTATCCTCCAGCTCAAGCATTTCGACTTTGGACATGTCGATATTCCTCACGTCAATCTTATCACCTTTGACGCGGGGACGGCCAGGCTTTCCCGTGGATTCCCCGTCCCATGTGTAGAACAAGGCTGCGTCATGACGCAAGCGGCTCACAACATGGAAACCCATCTCAAGCATCTTGTCGATGAAAGGTCTTTTGGAGAAGGCTGAGTCGGCGACAAGCACCTTGCAAATACGCTGCAGCCTTACCTTGTCGTCCTCCAACACCTTGGCATACCGGTCGTAGAGGCTCATCTCGTCTTTCCGGTCATTTTTCTCCAATGTGGTCTGCACCGCCTTGAGCATCATGCACTCATGCAAGTCCACGTCTATCACCCCGATACCGAGTAGCTCAAGTCCATGCTTTACAGCACCTGCACAGCCAGACCAAAACGTACCAACGTAGGGAGTATGCTTCCCGGACTTCTTGATGAAGCTTGGATCGATGACGATGGCATTGCGACCCTTGCCTTTTTTAAAGGCGAAAGCACTCAGCCACATATTCATCTCAAGCCAGTCCACGCTGCGCTCTGCAGTCTGCCGATAGCTTTGCTCGCCACGTTTGCCATAGCGTCCCATCTGCGTGAAATTGCACTTCCTTGGGATGACCATCAAAAGAAAAAGCATTTCCATGACGTTTGTTTGAATACTTTTGTTTAACTTAGCCCCACCTCCGGCACTAAATGCCGCTTTGCAGAGCTTCGTATATCGGCTAATCAAGTTGGTTATCAGCATAAACTTTAGGGTCTTCCGAAATTTGGAGTGATAATCTTTAGCTTCTGAAAATCATAAAGTTATACAATTATCCCTATTCGTAATCCCTTTATATACGGAGATTCATAATCAAGACTTAAAGTGGCTCTTTAAAGTCAATGACTTTGCATCTTAAAGTCAATGACTTTACCGTCCAAACTCATTGTCTTTAGCGTGCAAACTCCATGCTTTTGAAAAGACAGCATAATTTGATGACTATCACTACCCTATTTGATGAATTATTTATGCTAAAAAGAGGCAATAACCGTCATTCAGTAGCAACTGTATTTTTCGTGGCCAAATCGAACCCTATTCAGTGCTGGCTTATGATGTACATGTATCATTTTCGTTTTTTCAAGCTATCGTGTTCTTTTTCAAAAAATAAAATTGTACCTTTGCTTCTGCTAATGGATGGGCCGCTGTATTTTTCAGTCAATGTGGCCTGCCCGCCCTAACTAAACTCTAACTTAACGATATGCTCATGAAAAGATCTGCAATGCTCTCCGTGCTGCTTGTTTTCTTCACCTACCACGCTTGGGCCACAGAGAATCTCACGCAATATGTAAACCCTTTTTTGGGCACGGCCACCCTATGGACCCAACAAGATCTTCAATACGAGAGGAAACGAGAAACCCGCACATGGGGCGGCGAAACTTTCCCTGGTTCGTCTTTGCCACATGCCATGGTACAACTCACACCGGTAACCATGTATCGAAGTGGAGCCGGTTATCAGTATGAAGACAAACAGATTTATGGATTTGCACACACCTGTAAAGGCCACTGGAATTTGCTGCATCTGCCCCTATTGCCCACGAATGCAGAACGGGTGAACGCCGACGACTTTGCATCACCCTTCTCACACCACAACGAGAGCGCCCACCCAGGCTACTATCAAGTGTACCTCGAACGTTATGGAATCAATGCTGAATTGACCTCTACCCTACGATGCGGCTACCACAAATACACGTTCAAGCCGGGAGACCGCAAGCGGCTGATTGCCGACATGACGCGCACCAATAACCACGTTCGCAAGTGGGCAATCGAAAAGGTGGGTGAGCATTCGTTCTCTGGCTATCAGCATGCGGATGGCAAAATATATTTCTATGCCATATCCAATTATGCAGTCGACCACATCGGACAGCTGCAGGGAAGAAACCACACCGTTTCGGTAGTTGACTTTAAGAATTCGACCACCCAGCAGCCGTTGGAGCTCAAAATAGGCTTCTCGTTTGTAAGCGTAGCAGGTGCCAAAGCCAATTTGGAAGCCGAAATGCGACAAAAAGATTTCGCGCAAGTGAGAAATGAGGCCGACCAGACCTGGGAGGCGCTGCTCAACAAGATTCAGGTGACAGGCGGTACGAAGCGGCAAAAGCAATTGTTCTACTCCTGTCTGTACCGCTCATGCTTATGGCCTTGCCTCAGAAGCGACGTGAACAAAGACTATACAGATGCACGGGGAAACACGGTAAACAATGGATTTCACTACTACACCAACCCTTCGTTTTGGGACGATTATCGCAACAAGCTGGTGTTGATTGGACTGATAGAGCCGCAGATTACCATCGACATCTTGCGTTCGCTCATTGACGAAGGCGAGAAGCGCAACGGTTACATGCCCACTTTCTTCCATGGTGACCACGCCTCGACCTTTGTAGCCGGTAGTTATCGACGGGGCTTACGCGGATTTGACCTCAACCGTGCCTATCAGCTTATCTTGAAAAACGCCACGGTGCCAGGCAAAGGTGGAAGACCTTATCTGGATGAATACCTCAAACAAGGATGGATTGCAGAGAAGGACACAACTCACGTTCCTTATTACGACGAATACAAGGCGGCCGTCACCAAGACCTTGGAATATGCGTACGATGACTATGCAACGGCGCAGGTGGCTAAAATACTGGGTGACACCAAGAACTACAAACTGCTGATGAAGCATTCACAAAATTACAAGAATGTATTCGACCCATCCACAGGGTTCTTTAGAGGAAGGATTGCCGACGGCTCATTTATCAAGGAGTTTGACCCTTATTATCCATACTTTGCGTACATGTACCGTGAATCCAATGCATGGAACAACCTGTTTTTCGCACCCCACGACATACCGGGCATCATCCGTTTGTATCCTAACAAGAAAACAATAGAAAAGAAGTTGGACAAGATGTTTTCGGAACCATGGCGGGGATACGAAGTTGAGAATCTTACTGGCTTCATCGGTAACTATTGTCATGGCAACCAACCTGGGCACAGCATACCCTACATGTACTATTTTGTGGGACGCCAAGACAAGGCTCAGTGTGTTTTAGACAGCATCATGAACCACTATTACGATATGGGTGAAGACCGTTTGGCCTTGGCCGGCATGGATGATGCGGGGGAAATGTCCTCCTGGTTTGTCTTCAATGCAATGGGCCTCTACACCCTATCGCCAGCCGACCCCGAATACATTGTAACCGTTCCGTTGTTCGACCGAGTGAAATTTACATTAAACAACGGCAAGACGTTCACCATACGCAAGCAGGGCAAAGGCAATAAAATCAAGCGCATTGAATATGGCGGTAAACGATTGAAAGGATGGTTTATTCAAGATGCAGCCCTTCAACAAGGTCGTGAGCTGACGATAGTGACTGCACCCGGCGATTGTCAATAATAAAAGTGAAATATCAATTATCTATCAAATTACAAACATGAAACATGCATTGTTAACTTTGTTGTTGCTGATTTCGGTAAGCCTGTCAGCAAAAACCATTAGAGTGTTGGCCATAGGAAACAGTTTTTCTGAAGACGCCGTTGAACAGTATCTTTACGAACTTTGTGCCGAGAACGGCGACCAACTGATTATCGGAAATGCCTACCGAGGCGGACAAGGGCTTGAATCGCACTGGAAAGTAGTGGTGAACCAAGAGCCGGCTTTCAGCTACAGGAAGATTGTAAAAGGCAAAAAGACAACATCTGAGAAGCGCACGCTTACCTCCATCGTTATTGATGAAGAGTGGGATATCATCACCTTTCAGCAAGTAAGTCAGGACGCTGGTTTGTATCGCACCTACGAACCTTTTCAGA
Source organism: Prevotella sp. SGI.027 (assembly GCA_050315175.1). GTDB lineage: Bacteria > Bacteroidota > Bacteroidia > Bacteroidales > Bacteroidaceae > Prevotella. Next base: position 17,673 of record JBNPOM010000034.1, on the reverse strand, counting down.
CAAGCCTTCTCCGATACGTCAAGGCCATTGCGACGAACAAGAACCCGCGCATAGGTTTTCACATGACGTGGGCCTATCCTCAATATTCAAAACACGGAGGATTCAAGAGCTATAACAATGACCAAATGACCATGTACAACGCCATTCGGGATGCCGTTCGTCAAAACATGGAGCATCATCCTGACATCCATTTCGTCATTCCTTCTGGTACGGCTGTGCAAAACGCTCGCGCCACCTATCTTGGCGATCACCTTAACCGCGACGGCTTTCACTTGGATTTGGGCATAGGTCGCTACATCGCCGCATGTACATGGGCAGAAGCACTGACGGGGAAAAGCTGTGTAGGTAAGAAGTTTCGCCCCGCAAAAGTAACGGCCAAAGATGCTTTGACGGCACAAAAAGCCGCTCATGCAGCTGTTAAGACCCCATACAAGTTGGCAGAATAGCAACGACTGGCTGATGCAATTTATCAGCCAGTTGCACCAAAATTGTAGATAAAAATGATTACCTTTGCACCCAAATCATAAATAGTTAAGGTAAAGAACATGATAACAGTTTCAAATCTTGCCATCCAATTCGGCAAGAGAGTGCTCTACAAGGACGTCAACATCAAATTCACGCGCGGAAACATCTATGGGATTATAGGTGCCAACGGTGCAGGGAAATCAACATTATTGAAAGCTATCAGCGGCGAATTAGAGCCAAACAAAGGGACCGTTGAGCTGGGACCGGGTGAGCGTTTGTCGGTACTCGAACAAGATCACTTCAAATATGATGAATTCAAGGTGATGGACACCGTATTGATGGGGCACGAGCCATTGTGGAACAACATGAAAGAGCGCGAAGCCCTTTACGGCAAAGCCGAGATGACGGAAGAAGATGGGAATCGCGCAGCAGATTTGGAACTGAAGTTCGCAGAAATGAACGGATGGGAAGCTGAGAGCAATGCAGCCCAACTCTTGCAGAATCTTGGTATCAAAGAAGACTTGCACAACAAGCAGATGGCAGAGCTGTCGAACAACGAGAAAGTGCGTGTCATGCTGGCAAGAGCCTTGTTTGGCAATCCAGAAAACTTATTGCTTGACGAGCCTACCAACGACTTGGACCTTGACTCGGTGCAGTGGTTGGAAGAGTATTTGAGCAATGTAGAGCAAACGGTGTTGGTGGTTAGCCACGACCGTCACTTTCTGGATGCCGTCAGCACACAGACCGTTGACATCGATTTTGGTAAAGTAACGGTATTCTCTGGCAACTATTCGTTCTGGTATGAGAGTTCTCAGCTGGCATTGCGTCAGGCTCAGAATCAAAAGATGAAAGCTGAAGAGAAGCGCAAGCAGCTGGAAGAGTTTATCAGACGGTTCTCTGCCAATGTGGCAAAAAGCAAGCAAACCACCTCTCGTAAGAAGATGTTGGAGCGACTGAATGTGGAGGAAATTCGTCCATCGAGTAGAAAATATCCTGGAATTATCTTCCAAATGGATCGAGAACCAGGCAATCAAATCTTGGAAGTTGAAGGACTCAAGGCGGTCGACACCGATGGAACGGTACTCTTTGACAACGTCAGTTTTAATGTAGAAAAAGATGAGAAGATTGTTTTCTTGAGCCATAATCCCAAGGCCATGACAGCGCTCTTCGAAATCATCAACGGCAATCGACAGGCTGATGCGGGTACCTACAAATGGGGTGTGACCATCACCACCGCCTATCTCCCACTCGACAACGCCGAATATTTCAACTCAAAGCTGAATCTTGTGGACTGGCTCAGCCAGTTTGGGACGGGCAACGAGGTGGTTATGAAAGGCTATTTGGGCCGCATGCTGTTCTCTGGCGAGGAAGTATTGAAAGAGGTCAACGTGCTGTCGGGTGGTGAAAAAATGCGCTGCATGATTGCTCGCATGCAACTGAAAAATGCCAACTGCCTGATATTAGACACCCCAACCAACCACCTGGATTTGGAGAGCATTCAAGCGTTTAACAACAACCTCGTGTCATTTAAGGGTAACATTCTGTTCTCCAGTCATGACCATGAATTCATTCAAACGGTTGCCAACCGCATCATCGAATTGACACCGAATGGCACTATAGACAAACTAATGGAATACGACGAGTATATCTACGATGAGCAAATCAAAGAACTGAAAGAAAAGATGTACAATGCTTGAGAAAGAACGGCGTGCATTTTATAGCAGTATCTCACAAAGACAAAACAGCTTGACAAGTGATTCAAACTTGGCAAGCTTTTTGCTATGATATAACAGAAGAATTATCAATTATTAGAAAAATGAGCAATAAAAATAAATTGAAGCACCAAGCGAAAGAGGACATTCTCAAAAATCAAGAAGGTGATGTGGACACACAAGCTACAGTAGACAATGAAGCGAACGCCGAAGTTTCTGAGGAACAGAAAGAAACTGAAGAAGTAGAAGATACTTCAGAAACTAAAGAAAATCCGCTTCAGAAGGCACAAGCCGAACTTGATGAACTGAAAGACAAATATCTACGCACCGTTGCAGAGTTCGAAAATTACAAAAAGCGCACGCAAAAAGAGAAAGCTGAATTGATTTTCAATGGTAGCGAAAAAACGGTTTCGGCCATTCTGCCTATCCTTGATGACATGGAAAGAGCAGCAGCAAATTCAGCAAACACAGAGGATATCCAGGCATTGGAAGAGGGTTGGGAGTTGATTTTCAAGAAACTTCAAACCACATTAGAGGGCTTAGGCGTCAAGAAAATCGAGACAAAGGACAAAGATTTTGATGTGGATTTTCATGAAGCCGTTGCCATGGTTCCTGGTGTGGAAGAAGACAAAAAAGGAAAAGTAGTTGACTGCGTACAAACAGGATACACCCTAAACGAAAAGGTTATCAGACACGCTAAAGTGGCTGTAGGCCAGTAAAGTACGAATAGTGTATATAAGAGTGTATATATAGGATTAAATAAATGGCAAAACGTGATTACTATGAAGTGCTTGGCATTGACAAGAACGCTTCAGAAGACGAAATAAAGAAAGCTTACCGCAAACTGGCTATCAAATATCACCCCGACCGCAACCCCGACAGTAAGGAGGCTGAAGAGAAGTTCAAGGAAGCAGCCGAGGCCTATGACGTATTGCACGATCCGCAAAAGAGACAGCAGTACGATCAGTTTGGCTTTAATGCACCCGGCGCAGGGGGATTTGGAGGATTCGGAGAAACAGGTGGATTCTCCATGGACGACATATTCTCTATGTTCGGTGATGTATTTGGCGGGCACGGAGGCTTTGGTGGATTCAGTGGATTTGGTGGCGAAGGCAGTAGGCAACGACCTCAATACAGAGGTTCAGACCTGCGGCTGAAAGTGAAACTCTCGCTACAAGAAATCGCGACTGGAGTTACCAAAAAGTTCAAAGTAAAAAAGGATGTCACCTGTACGCACTGCCATGGTAGCGGTGCAGAGAGTGGAAGTAAGTCAGAGACCTGTCCTACCTGTCACGGAAGTGGTGTTGTTGTCAAGACGGTAAGAACCATGCTGGGCATGATGCAAACACAAACAGAATGTCCAACCTGTCATGGTGAAGGCACCGTCATCAAAGACAAATGTCACCAGTGTCATGGTACTGGAGTGGTAAAAGGTGAGGAAATCGTTGAGATTAAAATACCAGCTGGCGTGGTAGAAGGTATGGTTGTGAACGTACCGGGCAAGGGTAATGCTGGCCAACGAAACGGTATCAACGGGAATATCCAGGTGTACATCGAAGAAGAGGAAAACGACACTTTCATTCGTGATGGTCAGGACATCGTTTACAACCTGCTGCTCGACTTCCCAACAGCGGCCCTTGGTGGTGAGGTGGAGATACCCACACTGGAGGGAACGCGCGTTAGAATTAAGATTGATGCTGGTACACAACCCGGGAAGACATTGCGCCTGAGAGGCAAAGGATTGCCCGCCGTGCAAGGATATGGAAGCGGAAAAGGTGACTTGGTGGTGCACATCAGCGTCTTCGTACCAAAGACTTTGAGTCGTGAGGAAAAGAACTTGCTGGAGAATTTGCGCAACAAAGACAATTTCAAAGGCGACAACGTGACCAAGCGGTCTATCTTCAAGAAGTTCAGAAATTATTTTGATTAAGTTAAACTCGCAGTTGATGGCTAGCATCAACTGCATTTTTTTGGTTTAAGATGACATACGAAGAAACGATTGATTACCTTTTCCACGCAACCTCTGTGTTTGAAAATGTGGGCGCATCGGCCTACAAAGAAGGCTTAACAAACACATTGGCATTGGATGAGCATTTTAATCATCCACACAGACAATATAAGACCATTCATGTAGCAGGCACCAATGGCAAGGGGTCATGCTCGCATACACTAGCCTCGATTCTGCAAGCAGAAGGGTATAAAGTAGGACTTTACACCTCTCCTCACCTCATTGATTTCAGGGAACGCATACGCGTCAACGGCAAATGCATCGATCAAGAACGCGTTATTAGATTTGTAGAAGAAGAAAGAAGTTTCTTTGAACCCCTTCATCCCTCATTCTTCGAATTGACTACTGCATTGGCATTTACATATTTTGCAGAACAAAAAGTTGATGTTGCGGTTATAGAAGTGGGACTGGGAGGTAGGCTCGATTGTACCAATATCATCACCCCTATCCTATCCATCATTACCAACATCAGTCTGGATCATACGCAATTTTTGGGTAACACGCTGCCATTAATTGCCAAAGAAAAAGCCGGTATCATCAAAAACCACATTCCTGTGGTGGTGGGTGAGACAACAGCAGAGACAAAAACCGTGTTCGAAGAAGTTGCAAAACAACACGACGCTCCCCTTATTTTCGCCGAAGATAACAATGAGATTATCGCCTCTAAATATAATAATGTGTTGCAAGAAAGAGTCTACAAAACACAGTCATTCGGAGAAATTCATGGCGATCTGATGGGAAATTATCAAGACAAAAACGCCAACACCGTCTTGAATGCAGTGAAAGTGCTGAAGAACTACGACCTTATCAAGTTGTCAGACAACAGTGTACGTCAAGGCTTCAAACAGGTTTCGACCACCACCGGACTGCTGGGAAGATGGCAATGCATTCAAAAGTCGCCGGCAACATATTGTGACACGGGACACAATGCTGGCGGATGGACCTATCTGAGCCAACAATTGACACAACAAAATTGCGAGCAAATGAGAATCGTATTCGGCATGGTGAACGATAAAGACCTGTCAACAATCATCCAAATGTTGCCCCAGAATGCACACTACTATTGGACACAACCTTCATGCCAACGCGCTTTTCCTGTTGAAAAAGTCGCACAATTAGGGCGCGAAAACCATCTCCACGGAAAAGCTTTTCCAACGGTGAGCGACGCATACCAAGCAGCCATGCATGACGCAAGTATGCATGATTTCATTTTCATCGGTGGAAGTAGTTATGTGGTAGCCGATTTATTGACATTTCTAAAACAATGACTGTTTAATAGTATTTAACACCAAAAGTCAATGTTTTTTTATGACTTATGTTTGTCATATTCATTTTTTTTCAGTTACTTTGCAAAAGCATCAAGTAACTAAAAGCTTATTTTTATGACGAACACAACTGAAACAGAAAACCTCTGTGGTTTGAACCCCAATGACTTTCAAACCACTATTGACGGGAAAAAAACAGACCTGTATATTCTCAAGAATCATGTTGGTAATGAAATTGCAATCACGAACTACGGTGGTGCCATCGCTGCCATTATGGTTCCTGACAAAGATGGCAAATTAGCCAACGTCATTCAAGGACACGACAACATCCAGGATGTCATTGATTCACCTGAACCATACCTATCAACTTTGATTGGTCGATACGGTAATCGCATTGCAAAAGGGAAATTTCATTTGCATGGCAAGGAATATAACTTGCCCATCAACAATGGACCAAATTGCCTTCATGGTGGTATCAAAGGATTCAACGCCAGAGTTTGGGATGCCCTTCAGATGGACGATCAAACCCTTGTTCTTAAATATGTAAGCCCTTATGGCGAAGAAGGCTTTTCAGGAGAATTAAGGACAACAGTTGTGTATTCATTCAATGATGACAATGAACTGTCGATAGAATACATGTCGACAACCAATAAAAAGACTATCATCAACCTCACCAGTCATGGCTTTTTCTCATTGCAGGGCATTGCAAATCCAACTCCTACAATAGAAAAACAGATTTGTGAAATCAATGCAGACTACTATATTCCAATCGATGACACCTCGATTCCCACTGGTGAAATCAGATTTGTAGAAGGAACGCCATTTGACTTCCGCCAGCCTAAACCCATCGGTCAAGACATAGAAGCAGACGACATACAAATCAAAAATGGTGCCGGCTATGATCATTGCTTCGTCTTGAACAAGAAAGAAGAAGGTGAACTTAGCTTTGCAGCCAGATTAACAGATCCTAAGAGCGGCCGCATCATGGAAGTGTATACCACCGAACCAGGTGTACAATTGTACACTGACAACTGGGCAGACGGTTATAAAGGGCAACATGGTGCCACTTTCCCACGCCGCAGTGCCGTTTGTTTCGAGGCGCAACATTTCCCCGATTCTCCTAACCATCCTTATTTCCCATCAGTTGTATTGAAACCTAACCAAGAATATAAGCAAAAGACTGTTTATAAGTTTTATACACAGAAATAAACCAGGAAGAAATATCCAAAACAACTAATAAAAAAATCTTTCAACTAAAAATGGAACAACAGACAAACAAAAATGGCGTCATTGTTGCGATTATATCAATGATGTTCCTCTTTGCTATGATTTCATTCGTAACCAACCTTGCGGCACCATTCGGAAACATTTGGGGTAAAACCTACTCCTGGGCTGGCATGGTTGGCAACTTAATGAACTTCTTGGCTTATCTTTTCATGGGTATCCCAGCCGGCAAGATGCTTGTGAAATACGGTTACAAGAAAACCGCTCTGATGGCTATCGCAGTAGGTTTCATCGGCTTGTTCGTACAGTATTTATCAAGTACGTTTGGCGGAAGCAGTGAGATGTTTAGCGTTCAGGGACAACCAGTTATGCTCAACTTCATCGTCTACTTGTTAGGTGCGTTCATTTGTGGATTCTGTGTATGTATGTTAAACACGGTGGTGAACCCCATGTTGAACCTTCTTGGCGGAGGTGGCAACCGTGGAAACCAACTCATCCAAACTGGAGGAACATTAAACTCACTCGCAGCAACACTCACTCCGTTCTTTGTTGGTGTGCTCATTGGTCAGGTTACCGACAAGACCAGCATGACTGACGTCACTCCCTTGCTTTGGGTAGCTATGGGCGTATTTGCCGTTACCTTCCTGATTATCTCATTTGTAGCCATTCCAGAACCACAGTCAACCGCCGCAGGCGTTAAGTCTAAATACAGTCCATGGAACTTCCGCCACTTCATCCTCGGCGTGATTGCTATTTTCTTCTATGTGGGAATTGAAGTTGGTATTCCAGCTGAATTGAATTTCTACATCACCAAACTTGACTTCCCTGGTGCAGCAGCCGTAGCGGGTGGTATCGTAGCCATCTATTGGTTGTTGATGCTCGTTGGCCGTTTCGTCAGCAGTTTCATCAGTGGTAAGGTATCTTCACGCACACAGATGATTTTCACCACATCGCTGGCCATCATCCTTTTATTGATCGCCATCGTGCTCCCCGAGAGTTCTGCCGTGTCATTCCGTGGTTCTGAAGTACCCATCAAGTGCTTCTTCATCATTTCATGCGGTATCTGTACATCTATCATGTGGGGCTGCATCTTCAACCTGGCAACAGAAGGTCTGGGTAAATACACGGCCGCAGCTTCAGGTATCTTTATGATGATGGTTGTTGGTGGTGGTGTGATGCCATTCATCCAAGACCAAATTGCAACCAGTCTCAACAATTACATTGCCAGCTACTGGCTCGTTATTGCCATGCTCGCATACCTACTCTACTACGCTCTGGTAGGGTGCAAGAATGTGAACAAAGACATTCCTGTAGAATAATAAGCAACAAAGAATGCTGAATGTTTATCCCAGATAAGTACATTCAGCATTTTTTATGATAAAAATAATTTAGATTATTAACCCCTAAACCCTATTAATTATGAAGGACATAAATCATGTAAGAAGTCGTTTCATCAAGCACTTTGATGGTAAAACAGGAAATATTTATTTTTCACCTGGTCGTATTAATTTGATTGGTGAACATACAGATTATAACGGTGGATTCGTATTTCCTGGCGCAATAGACAAGGGTATCATGGCTGAAGTTCGCCCCAATGGCACCAATACAGTCATGTGCTACGCTATAGATATGAAAGACCGTGTAGAGTTTAAAGTAGACGATCCTCAAGGTCCCCGCACCAGTTGGGCACGCTATATCTACGGCATGGTGCAAGAAATGAAGAAACTTGGCGTCGACGTAAAAGGCTTCAACACCGCTTTCTCTGGCGATGTCCCACTCGGTGCCGGCATGTCTTCCTCGGCTGCTTTGGAAAGCTGTTTCGCCTTTGCCTTGAATGATTTGTTCGGTGATAACAAAGTGTCCAAATGGGACATGGCTTTGGCAGGACAAGCTACAGAGCACAAGTATGTAGGCGTTAACTGCGGTATCATGGATCAGTTTGCCAGTGTGTTCGGACAGGAGGGTAAGCTCATGCGCCTTGACTGCCGTAGTCGTGAGTTTGAATACTTCCCATTTAACCCACAGGGCTACAAACTCATGCTCGTCAATTCGTGCGTGAAACACGAATTAGTGGGTTCACCGTACAACGACCGTCGCAAATCCTGCGAGAATGTCGTTAAGCACATTGCAGCCAAGTACCCCAACGAGAAATTTGAAACCCTACGCGACTGCACATGGGAGCAATTAGAAGCGGTGAAAGCCGAAGTTGGTGAGGAAGATTACAAACGCGCCCGCTTTGTACTTGGAGAAAAAGACCGTGTGCTGGCCGTTTGTGATGCATTGGAAGCCGGCGACTATGAAACGGTGGGCAAGAAGATGTACGAGACACATGAAGGCCTGAGTAAGGACTATGAGGTATCTTGCGAAGAGCTGGATTTCCTCAATGATGTTGCCAAAGAGAACGGCGTAACCGGCAGTCGTATCATGGGCGGCGGCTTCGGTGGCTGCACCATCAACCTGGTTAAGGATGACATTCATGACAAGTTCGTGGCCGATGTCACTGAAAAATATCTTGCTAAATTCGGCAAGAGACCAGAAATCTATGACGTAGTGATCAGCCAGGGCTCTCACAAAGTATGCTAATTAACAGCAAAGAAAGATATCTGTTATCAACATTGTGATAACAGGTATCTTTTTGTTTTTACTCATTTATAACAAATATTACCAATACATTCAAGATGAAACTAACTAAAGGATTATTTGTGGGCGCAGCATTTGCCATGGCACTGTTTACGGCTTGCTCGTCCAGTAACAACAACAAATTAACCGTTTCCGGTCTTGACCCCGCCAAGTTTGACACAACACTCAACGAAAAGCCAGTCAAGCTGTTTGTTTTGAAGAACAACAATGACATGGAAGTTTGCGTTACTAACTTTGGTGCACGCGTTGTGTCAATCTGCGTACCCAACAAAGCTGGTGTCGCTACCGATGTAGTGTTGGGATATGACAACATTGCACAGTATGCCGATTCGGTCAACAATGCCAGCGATTTCGGTGCAGCCATTGGTCGTTACGCCAACCGCATCAATCAAGGTCAAATCACGGTTGCAGGAAAGAAGATTCAATTGCCACGCAACAACTTTGGACACTGTCTGCATGGTGGACCCTCAGGTTGGCAATATTCCGTATACGAAGGTAACCAGCTGAACGATTCAACGCTTCAGCTCGTCCTACATTCTCCTGATGGTGACAACAACTTCCCCGGCAATGTGACAGCAACAGTTACTTACACGGTGACCAGCGACAACACCTTGGACATGAAGTTTGAGGCCACCACCGACGCAGAAACCGTTATCAACATGACGAACCACTCGTACTTCAACCTCTCTGGCGATCCGTCAAAGGCAGGCACCAACATGGTTCTTTATGTCAATGCCGACAACTATACACCTTGCGACAGCACCTTTATGACAACTGGAGAGATTAAACCAGTTTATGGCACGCCCATGGACTTCACCAAGCGTCACGCACTGTATGAAACCATCGGGGACACTACCTTTACACAACTCAAATATGGCAGAGGGTATGATCACAACTATGTGCTGAACACCTATAAGGACGGTAAGGGTGACGACACCAAGGTGGCTGCCAGCCTGTACTCTCCCGAGTCGGGCATCTATATGGAAGTGTACACCAACGAACCAGGTATACAGGTTTATTCTGGCAACTTCCTTTCTAGCAGTGTCATCGGCAAAAAGGGCATCGCCTACCCACAGCGTGCCTCGGTTTGTTTGGAAACACAGAAATTCCCTGATTCTCCAAACAAGAAAGACTGGCCTTCACCTTACCTCAAGCCAGGTGAAAAATATTTCAGTCATGTTGCCTATAAGTTTAGTGTAAGATAAACTTCGCTGCGGCAACAATGTTCCGCATCAACGCTATCAAGTAGGAGATAAACGCCCATCATGGAGGTTTGTCTCCTACTTTTTTCATTACCGCCATCAACAGTTTCTTACTTTCGATATAACATTTTAAGGGTCGGCTCGGTCGTAATCATCTATATCTTAATGGCATCTCTCAAAGAGAATCCATCTAGTATGTATTGTTAAAGATTCAGCCGAGAAGGATGCAAAGGAAGTTTAAATGGCAGATTAAAAATATAATTTATGTTATAAAAACGCCCTGTATAGACCAGAAAACTTGCACGGATGAAATATTTTACTACCTTTGCATTGTGTTTTTCATGGTATTAGATTATTAAGGTTAATGAAGATTGGTTGTCGTGAGACAATCAATTTTTTTTTTTGATAGGTCATGTGGTCAGGTTACACGGACGAAAGCACGCTTTCGGGAGTCCATTCTGTGAAGGCAAATCACTTGTTTTAAAAGGTAAGACAATCATCTAATTGTCCGTTTATTTCAAAATTTTCAGGTTTCAACATAGAAAAGACACAATGGTTGAGAAGTGTTTTTTATGCACCTCAAAACATTGAAAAACCGTTTTTCACAGCAACGGAACATGGTATATCTCCCAATTTGCATTCTATTGCCGTATTAGAAATAACATATTGGCTTCCAACCAATATGACTTTGTTGCATAATGGCATTCATATTGGCCGTCAATAAGCATGCTTTTGGCACAAAAATGGTTTCATCTTTGAATCGAAAAAGCGCATCATCGAAGTAACTCATTGTGCCTTAACGAAATATGAAACCGTCCTATAATTTGCGTATTTGTCCCCACCCTTCCTGTTGGTTGCAAATACGCGAGTTTTGAAGACGATAGTAAAAATATTTCATGAAAAAGACAAACGGATTGCAGGCATGACGTGATTCATTACCACCCTACTATTTGGAATCTCACAAAGTCACACCTCTACATGACAGGTACCCCCTGCCCTCTTTTCAATGTAAAGCTCCCACAACAGCAAATCCTTGATGTGCATGGTAAATCACCCGAAAAATAATTTTAACTCTACATTGACTAACAAACACAAAAGCAGAATAATGGAAAAGGTGGAATTTCTAATAACGAAAACATACCCAAAGAGAAGAAGCTACGAACCTTAAAGTACACTTGCTCAGCTACTTCTGTTTGGGTATGTTTGTGCTATCTACCATAGATTTGTTGTCTATTGGTTTTTAATGGCAAGAGAAAGAAAATCAATGTGTTCATTGATGGTTAATGCTCAAGGGACGTAACTTTTACCCAATCAACCCATAGCTCTCCCGGCAAATCAGAATCTACTATTGGACCTGCCCATGTGTTGTTGCCATTGAGAGTTCCTCCCAGCGAAAAGTTCAGGATAATGTCAAAAGGTAGCTTGTTGAAAGGAAACTGTAGTTTTGTGGCTTCATCTGGCAAATTTTGATTTTCGTATCTAAAAGTTTCTTTTCCATCAATATAAAATATGATGGCTTTATCTGTTCTATCTGCCGCATAAATATGATATGCCGTTGCATCAAAGTGCGTATCGGGATTAGGATTTGTCACTCCTGCCGATCCATCTTCTCCATTGATAAAGAAAGTGTGTACTGTTTGATATACTTGCTTTGGCGTTCCTTGTACCCACTCCATTACATCTATTTCACCGCTTCTGGGCCATTCCATTCCTCCTACAGGCATTTGCCAAATGGCAGGAAATCCACCTTTCACTAATTTGTTCAACCGTGCGCATACTTCCAGACGTGTATTATTGGGAAAACCCTTCTTGGTACGCACACCGCCATTGCGATATACGCCATCCCGCTTATCTGCCTTGAGCTTCAGTGCTCCATTCTCTATTCTTACGTTTTCCCAACCTTTCGTATGTTGGAAATGCTGCTGCCACGCATTATTGGCTGGCGTGCAAAGCATCCATACCGTTGTGTCTGGAAGTTCTGCATCTGTTTCAAAAGAATCATAAAATAGAACTTTGCCAGACTGGCAGCAATGCTTTTTGACCGAAGGTTGTGCGTATGCTGTGATAGCACTAAAAAACAATGTGATAAGAAAGATGTTACGTTTCATGTTCATAAAAATAATGATGGTTTAACTTTGTTAAATAGAACATGAAAGGCCAGCTTATACAGCCAGCCTTTCAAGTTGTTTTAGAATTGTTGCATGCAAATGAACACATCTATAGGCTGGTACGAATTTGCCTATCATGTTCTGCATTCGAAAGGATTCTCACGCCTTTAGGCTTATTTCCATTCGGCATGCTGCTCCAATTTCTTGTTTGTATCAATTTCACTCTGCGGTATTGGCCATACAGTATCTTGTGGTCCACGATAGTCATGAGCATAGCAAGTGCCATCGTACCACTCCTTGTCTCTCAACATACGTTTAACGCTGTTCTCCCAGTCGTTCCATCTATAGAGGTCTGCCAAACGTAAATCTTCAAAAGCTAATTCGACACGACGCTCATGGCGCACGATACTTCTCAAAGCCTCTTGGGTCAATCCGCTGCCTTCTACCTTTTCTACTGCGGGCATACCTACTCGGCTTCTCACCTCATTTATATAAGGTGTAATTTCAGCCTGACCATATCCACCCTTCTCAATCATAGCTTCTGCCAGAGAGAGCAGTACCTCGGCATAGCGAATAACATAATAGTCGAAACTGCCATCATATTCGTTTGTGGTCTTATTGGGTATGAACCACTTGCGAATGTATACCGTTGACTTGTTGAAATTGTTTTTCGTCTTGTCGCTACCCACAATCATACCAGTTTGCCATTCTGTGCCTGGCACAGCCAATGTAGCTTTCATGCGTGGGTCGCGGTTCTCAAAACGTGGATAGTCGATATTCGCTCTGCTATGTCCTCCCTTCTTAAGGTTTCCTTTGAACAGCGGAGACTTGTCAATAGGCAGTCCGTCTGTGCAGTAATACTCATCACACAGGTTCATAGAAGCCTGAACGGCTGTCATGGGAGTTCCCCAACAGATACTGAAAGTCTGTCCTTCGCCAAGTCCCGGTCCTTTGTAGTGTACGCCCAAGATAACTTCATTGCAGTTCTCGTTGGCTTCGGTAAACAGGTCGGCAAAGTTTTTCTGATAGTCTGTTCCGTCTCCAGCTTTGAACAAAGAATAGGCACCAATGACTTTCTTGTAGGCATCTATGGCTATATCATAATGCTTTGTAAACAATGCCATACGTCCCATAATGGCATAGGCAGCCTCTTGACACATACGCCCTTTTGCCTCTTTGCCCCTCTTTGGCAAGAAAGGAATGTTGGCAGCAAGGTCATCCAGCACTTTCTTGGCAATCACCTCTTTCTTCTCTACTGGAGCCTCAGCCTCTCTCAAGGTGAGTGGTTTTTCCAAATAAGGCACATCTCGATACAACGACACGAGATTACAATATCCCAAAGCCCTCAATGCAATAGCCTCAGCTTTATATCTACCAGCCGTCTCCTTGCCCATCGTAGATTCGTCGATGTTGGAAATCAGCAAATTGCATCGCTTAATCAGTTCGTAGTTTGCATTCCAATAACTGCTGAAACATCCATCATTGGTTCCAGACGTACCCATGGCTACGGTGGAGCCTAACATCCATGTTCCCCAAGAATGTTCTCCATTGTCTGAGGTTGTTTCCCGCATCAGGAATCCATAACCTCCACCATCCAGATAATCGTCATACAAGTTGTCGCTCTGTAGCGCATCGTAACAGGCTGTGAGTCCCATCAAGGCATCTTGCTCTGTTTTCCAGAAGCTTGTATTTTCTACTTGATTCGGATTCTTCAAATTGAAGAAGTCATCAGAGCAGCTTGTTGCGGTAAGTATCAAACCGCATACTGGCAATATGTGAAACAGTTTTTTCTTTAAATATATTTTCTTCATGATTTCTCCCTTTTATCAGAAATTAATGTTTAATCCAAACGAGTATGTTTGTGAGTTGGGATGAATTTGGTTGCGCACGTCGCCTGATGTCTTCTCAGGATCCCAGTTCTTCAACGGAGTGAAAGTGAGCAAATTTGTAGCAGCAAAATAGATGCGCATCTTTGAGATGCCAAGTCCACGCAATTCATTTTTGAATGTATATCCTAACTCAAGATTCTTTAAACGCAAGTAGTCAGACTTTTCCATCCAGAATGATGACATTGTGTCATTGATAGAATTGCCTAAAGCTGGCATGCTACCGTTCACGTTCTCTGCCGAATAGCGGTCAAGGAAGCGTGTGGTAAGGTTACCGCGGATATCTGACGTTGTTTCCCATGAGTAGCGATAGATACCACCCACACCTTGCCATAAGGTAGAAAAGTCAAGCCCCTTCCAACCGAAACCAAAGTTGAATCCATAGGTGTATTTGGGGAAAGGATTACCAATGATGTCACGATCCTTGTCATTCACATTGCCATCATCGTTGATGTCGGCATATATGATATCACCCAATTTGGGTGCTGCTCCATTTTGTTTGATAACCTGTCCTTTCGAATTGGTTCTTTGCAAGTCGGCTTCGGTGCGATATATGCCGATAGCTCTCCATGCGTAAAAAGCACCAATAGGATTACCAATACGGTTGATGGTAGGTCCACTGATACGCTCTTCCAGCCCACCCATATAAAGAATCTCATTCTTTACATGGCTAACATTGAAGCCGGCAAACCAGTTCCAGTCGCCTTTGCTATCTTGGTAGTTTGCACTCCATTCCCATCCACGGTTTCTCACCTCACCTACATTCTGATAAGGAGCATGGAGCGAGCCGAGGAAGATACCGGGCATCGCCAACTGCATCAAGATGTCAGAGGTCTTTCGATCGAACCAATCGAAGCTGGTAGAAATCTTATTATTGAAGAATCCCAAGTCAACACCAAGGTTGATGTTTCTCGTAGTCTCCCACTTGATATCCTCATTAGGAATTGATGTCTGAACCATACCAGCCTGAGCATTTGCCTTTTGATCAAAGTAGTAATTACCTTTTGCTCCTAAGGTTGCCACATAGGCGTAGCTACCAATCTCTTGGTTACCCAGTTTACCCCATGATGCACGTAACTTACCAAACAGCCAGTCGTATTGTGACATGAATTTCTCACTGCTAAATACCCAACCCAATGATACAGAGGGGAAGGTGGCATAACGCTGTGTGGAAGGCATTCGTGAAGAACCGTCACGACGAACATTTACCTCTGCCATGTAACGGTCGGCATAATTATATTGAATACGTCCAAAGAACGATTGCAGCCTAAAAGCACCAGAATTTCCATTTGCACCAGGTGTGCTGGTTCCACCACCCAACTCATAAATGTTGTCGGTTGGGAAACCTTGTTTAGAAGCCGTGGTATTATAAGTGGTATAACCAATAAGCGAATGACCCAACAAGGCACTAATGCTGTGATCTCCAAACCGCTTATTGTATGTCAAGAGATTTTCGTTAGTCCATGTATAGTCACGATAATAATAATCGGCAAGCGAATTGGTAGGGACACCTCGCTTGGCTATCGTACCTTCGGGTGTATATTTGTGCATATTGCCGGGCGAATATCTTTTGGTAGCATTCAAATAGAATGCGTATGCAAAACTCGTACGGAACTGTAATCCATCGATGATGTCCATTGCAGCAAACGCTTTGCCATTGAAACGCCATGAGTCGTTTAAGCGATAGCCTGAGCGCATTGACTCCAAAGGATTCTTTACCAATTCGGCATCTGTGATAGAGCCATCGATATAGCCATAATGTCCATTGGAATACATCAATGGTACCGTAGGACGCGTAAACCAACCAACTCGGCGAAGCACACCACCATCTCCAGTAGTATCCATTCCTGGAGTTGTAAGTGCATTCTTGTTGCCCGACACGTTCAGTCCGAAGGTAAAGCGTTTGTATTTCGTGTCCAAGTTAGAACGGAACGAGATACGTTTTACACCTGTTTCTATCATGATACCTTTTTGGTCAACAAATGAAATAGAAGCCATAAACTTGGTATCTTTGTTTCCGCCTGTTACTGACAGGTGGTGCTGGTGCATAGGCGCATTGCGCATTACGGCATCCAACCAGTTGGTGTTGGCATAATGGTCGGGGTCGCTACCATCCTGTAGCTTTTGCAATGCCTCTGCTGAATAAGTTCCTGGTGCCACCTCGTTCTTCATCTTTGCCCAGTCGTAGCCACTCACAAATTCGGGAAGAATACCCGGTGTCTGCAATGTGTAACTACCATTATAATTGACCTGTACACGTCCTTCAGCTCCTCTTTTGGTAGTAATTAAGATTACGCCATTGGCAGCACGCACTCCATAGATAGCTGCCGAAGCTGCATCCTTGAGTACAGAGACACTTTCAATATCACCTGCAGGAATATCGCTAATCTGTCCCAGCGAACCCTCTACACCATCGATAAGTACCATCGGGTTACTATTTCCAAAAGTTCCGATACCACGGATTCTGAATTCTGGATTGTCGGCACCAGCCTGTGCACCATTGCTTGTAATGTTCAAACCCGTCACACGACCTTGCAACAAGGTTGCTGTATTGGCTACAGGAACACCTTCTAAATCTTTGGCGGTCACGGCAGATACGGCACCTGTTAGGTTTACCTTCTTCTGTGTTCCGTAACCAATGACTACAACGTCTTGCAGCATCTCAGAATCTTCGTGCAAAGTTACGTTCAGTTCGTTGCCATCCCACACTACTTCTTGTGATTTATAACCTACATAGGAAATAATTAAAGTACTACCCTTTGCTACGTTGGCAAGGGTAAAATGACCATCCAAATTGGTAACAGCACCCACTCCTGTACCGTTTACTTTGATAGAAGCTCCAATAATGGGTTCTCCATTTGCATCGTTTACCACACCCTGGCAGGCAGACTGCTGTTGGGAAGTAATCAAAGCAGAGCTGTGAGAGGTGTTTGCGTACATACCCACAAATGTCATCATCAAAAAAGCAATGACA
Organism: Prevotella sp. SGI.027; assembly: GCA_050315175.1. Taxonomy (GTDB): domain Bacteria; phylum Bacteroidota; class Bacteroidia; order Bacteroidales; family Bacteroidaceae; genus Prevotella. The sequence continues at coordinate 189 of JBNPOM010000034.1, read as the reverse complement.
AGTGGAATTTTGTTTTTAAATAACATGTACATAAATAAAATAGTCAATTAAATTAGGTAAGATTGTATAGATCTTTAATATCGCTTGCAAAATTAAACATTTATATTTTTATCAAGAGAGTAACATCGTTAAAAAACATTAAAATAAAAATAACTGACTTTAACATTAATAAATAAGTTATATCTACAT
>JBNPOM010000033.1:0-32472 GCA_050315175.1 Prevotella sp. SGI.027 | reverse complement strand
AGAGCAAATGAAATACTTTCACTCTTTCAAAAAATATTTTGCCAACTATGTGATTTCAATTACCTTTGCAATTGAAACAGATTGATCATTGATCAATCATAATAAAGAAGGTATGGATATTTCTGAACTATACAAACTGTTTTTAAAGCATCCAGTGGTAACCACAGACAGCCGCGACTGCCCAAAGGATAGCATGTTTTTTGCCTTGAAAGGAACTTCGTTTAATGGAAATGAGTTTGCACAAAGTGCCTTGGAAAAGGGATGCGCGTACGCTGTGATTGACCAAAAGGAATACCAAATACAAGAAGACGAACGCTATATCTTGGTAGACGATTGCCTGCAAACGCTAAAACAATTGGCCAACTATCATCGCCGCACACTGGGTACGCCCATCATTGGCATTACCGGAACCAATGGCAAGACTACCACTAAAGAACTGTTGGCAACGGTGCTTGCCGAACGTTTCAACGTGTGGTACACGCAAGGCAACTTCAACAACGAGATTGGCGTGCCCAAGACGCTCTTACGCTTGAAGCCCGAGCATGAGATAGCCGTCGTGGAAATGGGTGCAAGTCATCCCGGTGACATCCAATCACTGGTAACAGTAGCAGAACCCGACTATGCCCTCATCACCAACGTGGGCCGCGCTCACCTACAAGGCTTCGGCTCGTTTGAGGGCGTGATGCGCACCAAGGCCGAGCTCTACGACTACATGCAGCAGCACAAACCGCAGGGCCTCGTGTTCATCAACCAAGACAACGAGTACCTTAAAGAGATGTTCCGCAACCACTGCCCCAACGTCAAAACCCTGGGATACGCACAAACCGTCCGTTCGGACATCAGCATCCGCGGCGAGGTAGTGAGCTGCGCGCCCTACCTGAAGTTTAGATGGTGCAAGACAGCGGCTGCCCCCTCATCCTGCGAGAACACACGGTGGCACGAGGTGCAGACACAGCTCATCGGCGCATACAACCTCGACAACATGCTCGCCGCCATCACCATTGGGTCGCACTTTGGCGTTTCCGACGAACAAATGAACCATGCCTTGGCTGGCTATGTCCCGAGCAACAACCGCAGCCAACTACAGATTACGGCCCACAACAAGCTCATCGTAGACGCTTACAACGCCAACCCAACGAGCATGGAGGCCGCGCTGACCAACTTCCAACGCATGGACGTGCCGAAAAAGATGGCCATCCTGGGCGACATGCGCGAGCTGGGGGACGTGAGTTTGGCTGAACATCAGAAGATTGTGGACCTCATCGCCACGCTCTACCTGGACAAGGTGTGGCTCGTGGGCGAGGAATTTGGGCGCACTACCACGTCGCTTCGCAAGTTCAAGGACATAGAGGCCGTGAAGGAAGCCCTGCGGCAAGAGCCACCACAGGGGTACTACATCCTCATCAAAGGCAGCAACGGCATCAAGTTGTTCCAGCTTCCCGACCTATTGTAACACCTTTCGTTTGCAACGGATGGACACGAATGTGCAAGGATTCACCGTTCCGAAACACTCCCTGTCCTACTGTTGCGACCGCACGTCCTCACTATTCTTTTATCCCAACTTATTTTGATGAAGAAAGTGCCGGGCCTCGTGTCCCATTTCACCTTGCTGCGCATGGGGACGGAATGTGCCGCGCACGGGGGCGCAATGTCATTGACTTTGTGCATCTAACCCATTGAGATTGGTGCCCAAACCCATTGCGTTTACAGGTCAAAGTCAATGCTATTGGAACGGCCCTCTTATGGGCATGAGTAGATGAAATCAACAACGAAAGAAACTAAAAATTACGAATTGGCGAATTTCTTACTTTTTTTTCAATGGTAAACAATGCGCGACAAACTCATACATCGCCATACAATACCATTCAGAAGTGCACACATGTTTAAAGTCTTCATACTATGATGAAGCAAATGAAACAACGGCACGTTTTATCACGCTCTCTATCTTTTCAGATGTCAACCGTACGATGCGATTGAGTCCTACTAATTCAAATATTTTTTTTCTGCACCAATCGATACCTATACATATTGTGAAAATAATCAAGCAGCTCGCTAACATTTTGAACATAAACAAACTATCATCAAGCATTCCTTGCCATACGAACATCTTCTGCCATAATATTTTCCGCACCATCGCATTATCACTGATCAGATAGACCGCAAGCGTATAAGGAGCTATCTTAACGAGGCATCGCGTGAAACCATTTTCTTTAATGGTTAAACCTCGAACCCAAAGAAAAACATAGAGCGAGAAAAAAAACACAAAACCATTATAGCTAAAACCAAAAGGCGTCATATTAGTACCATGAAATAAAGGAATAAATATGTGCATCCAGGCAGGATATGTAAAGGTAATAACCGCAGCGACAATGGCTTTTCTGCCATATCGATTCATCGTTTTTGCATATAGTCTAACATAACCAGCAACCAAATACAAAAATATGAACCACAAGAACCCATAACCTCCACCAAAAGTGTCACCTAAAGGAAACTTTACTAATAATGTTAAACTTATTGCTCCCAAGCCTATTAACGTCAACAAATATTTGCTTTGACTAACATGATGAACAAAGACGTTCAAGACAGGAGCGAAGATGAGTAAGCCCATATAATTGGTCATAAACCAATATTCCATGGAAGTGATAGGAAATATTGCATTCATTAGCTCTTTTACTTGGAAAGTTTGAAACCCCATCCAACATAAGACCGCATACAAACTCACAGCATAAAACAACACCTCAACCCATAATACTGCCAACCTACTCAGCTTAAAAGATTTGGTTATCATAAAATAACCTGTAATCATCACATAACAATTCACTGCAATGTGGCATATTTCATATACTATTTCGGACATCATGAAATTACACGAGGACATAGAAAGCCCCATTGCCCCTCCCGAGGAAATATCAAAATGCTCATACAAACCATGAGAGAAGTAATGTTGCACCACAATTCCAAACATTGCAGCCACTCTAAGTAAATCGAAATTGATGAAACGCTTCTGCGATACCATATCATGTGAAATGTTAATGTTCTGTGTGCTTAACTCCATTTTCTTACTTGGTAGATTCAACTTCAAACTGCAACAACGTTTGCAAATTTAAGTAATAAAACTCAAGTGGTATTCTGAATTCCAACATTTTTCTTGGTCTGGCACACGGCTCATTCATTGAAGGGCCTGTGTTGACGAAAACAAATAAACACTGATTTTTGTTGCTGTTTGCAAAAAAATGATGTACCTTTGCATACGCTTTTCGGTTTACTACTTACAGCAAACAACAGAAAGCGCATCGGGATGTAGCGCAGCTGGTAGCGCACTACGTTCGGGACGTAGGGGTCGGGCGTTCGAGTCGCCTCATCCCGACCAAAAAAGACGACAAGTGAGTATTTTCACCTGCCGTCTTTTTTTTGTTTTTCTAGGCTCTTGTCTGTCCTTCCGTTACGACAATCCCTCTATCACGCCATTTTCAACATACAACCTTTCGGCCTGCGGACTCTTGGGCAAGCCAGGCATACGCATGATGCTGCCAGCGATGGCCACAATCATTTCGGCACCGGCATTGATTACAAAGTCGCGAATGGTGATTTTGAAATGGGTGGGCACGCCGTATGCCTTGGCGTCTTCGGAGAATGAATACTGCGTCTTGGCGATGCAAACGGGGAAATGAGTATAACCCAAAGCAGCGATATGCGCCAGTTTTTTCTTCGCAGCAGGCTTGATAACAACGTCATCGGCACCATAAATGCGTAGCGCCACCTTGCGCACTTTCTCCTCAATGGACTCGTCATCGCTGTATAACATCTTCAATGGGGCAGACGGATGCTCATTGATGGTGTCGATAACCAGTTGTGCCAAGGCCTCAGCCCCCTTGCCACCATCGGTATAAGCCGTATTGACGGCACAGCCAACGCCTAACTCTTGGCAATGCTCCTGCACCAGAGCCAGTTCTTCATCGGTATCGTCGGGAAAGCGGTTGATGCACACCACAACGGTCTGGCCAAAAGCCTGCATGTTGGCAATGTGCTTATCCATGTTGGCCAATCCTTGACGAATGCCATCGGGATGCGGCTGCTTAATCTCCGTCACGTCAATGCCGCCATGCAACTTGAGTGCCTGTGCGGTAACCACCAGCACGGTAAGTTTAGGCGACAGACCAGCCTTGCGGCACTTGATGTCAATGAATTTCTCGGCACCCAGGTCGGCACCGAATCCAGCCTCCGTGATGACATAATCGCCAAACGTCATTCCCATCTTGGTGGCCATAACACTGTTGCAGCCATGTGCAATGTTGGCAAACGGGCCTCCGTGGATGAATGCCGGTGTGTGCTCGGTGGTCTGTACCAGATTAGGATGGATGGCATCGTGCAAAAGAGCCGTAATGGCTCCAGCCACGCCCAAATCCTTTACGGTGAAAGGCTTGTCGTCAAAGGTGAAACCCAAGAGGATGTTCTCCACCCGACGCTGTAAATCATCCTCATCTTTGGCCAAGCAGAGGATGGCCATGATTTCAGAGGCAGGCGTGATGTCAAAGCCCGACTCATTGACGATGCCGTCGGTACGATGTCCCAAGCCTGTGACAACGTTGCGCAGGTTACGGTCGTTGACATCCAACACTCGCCGCCAAAGCACCTCTTTGAGTGCGAATCCCTGGTCTTGGTTTTGATAACAATAGTTGTCGAGCAACGCCGATATCATGTTGTTGGCCGAGGTGATGGCATGGAAATCGCCAGTAAAATGGAGATTGATTTTCTCCATAGGCAGCACTTGCGCATAGCCTCCACCAGCCGCTCCACCCTTCATGCCGAAGCAAGGACCAAGTGATGGCTCGCGAAGAGCTACCACCGCCTTCTTACCAAGACGGTTCATGCCCAGGGCAAGTCCCACGCTAACGGTTGTCTTGCCATTGCCTGTCTTGGTGGGCGTGATGGAAGTGACCATGATGAGATTAGCTTTTTTTACTTTTTCCTCATCGATGAACGTGTATGGAACCTTGGCTATATACTTGCCATAAGGCTCAAGAGCCTCTTGAGGAATGTTGATTTTCGCGCCTATCTCAGCGATAGGCAGTAGTTTTGTTTCGTGTGCGATTTGTGAATCTGACTTCATTTTTTTGATAGTAGTAATTGTTATAGATTGATTTGCACGTCAAATGTACTGGAAAAAAATACAACAGACAAAGTTTTTAGCAAAAATCTGATGATGGATGGACAGAAAGGGCAAAAAAAAGAGTTGGCATTTGCGGTGTCAACTCTTGATGCGTATGTTATTTAATTCGAAAAGAAAGATGCTTTCAGTACAAAGTGTTGCCGGTATTAGTCGCGCAAACAAGCATCCAATTCCTTGGTGATGGCTTCCTGATCGAGGTTCTGACCAATGAACACCAACTTCTGCATGCGGTCACCATACGTGTCATCCCAATCGCGACGCAAAGCCGGTGTTTGTGCCTTCATCTGCTCCAATTGGTCGGCCGGCATGGTAGCATACCACTGACCGGCATCTCGTATCTGCACTTGCTTGCCGGCTTGTTCGAAGACATAGCATTTATTTTTTTCGTCATTGAAATAGCAAATGCCTTTGCAGCGAATGATATTTTTGGGCCAACGGCGCGCCACGAAGTCATCGAACAGTCCCAAATCCATGGCTGGCCGGCGATAGTAGACGAAAGTCTGGATGTTATACTCCAGCGCTTCGCCACTCTCCTCGTTCTCAATGCCCTCGGGATGGTCGTGATGATGATGGTGATGGTGTTCGTCTTCGTCATGATCACCTTCCAATTCTGCTATCCAACTGGCCGACGTAGCCACCTCGTCAAAATTGAATTGGCCCGTACCAATGATCAAATCGAGGTCTACATCGCCGTAATTACACTCAAGGATGTTTGCCTTGGGTTGCAGTGCACGGATGATTTTCTTGACCTTTGCTAACTCTTCAGGCGTTACCTCAGCAATCTTGTTGATGATGATGGTGTTGCAAAACTCAATTTGCTCGATGACCAAACGTTCCAAATCATCTTCCCCAATATTCTCTTTCAGCAAATCGTTTCCACCGCCAAACTCGTTACGCAGGCGCAGGGCATCGACCACTGTCACGATGGAATCGAGCTTGGCAATGCCGTTCTTGGCAAGCTGTGGATACAATTCTGGGTAAGCACAGATGGTTTGTGCGATGGGAGCAGGCTCACAAATGCCACTCGCCTCGATGACAATGTAGTCGAATTTGCCCATGCTAACAATGTCGTTGAGCTGCTCTACCAGGTCGAGTTTCAGGGTACAGCAGATGCAACCATTTTGCAAGGCCACCAAACTGTCATCCTTCTGTCCAACCACCCCACCCTGTTCAATGAGGCTGGCATCGATGTTCACCTCACCGATGTCGTTAACAATGACGGCAAACTTGATGCCTTTCGTGTTGGATAAAATTCGATTGACCAGCGTTGTCTTGCCACTTCCCAGGTAACCTGTGAGCAACAAGATGGGTATTTCTTGTATATTCATTTCTAAAACTTTTGATGATTGTGCCACAAAGATATAAAAAAAGTTGGACAGGTGGCCATCTGTTTCCAACATTTTAAGTACTACTCCTCAAACGAAACATAGGGTTTGAGACGCTCAATGGCCTCGGGTGTGAAATCTTTCAACATGCCCAGGTCTTCCAACCGATGGATAGGTCCTTTCAGTCGACGATAGTCAGCGATGGCACGAGCTCGGTAATAGCCCATGTAGGGGTGGCGCTTCAGCTGGCTGATGGATAGTTTGTTGATGGGCAGACGATGAATTTGACTGACATCGCGTGGTGGTAAAGAAAAATAAGTCAATGCTTCTTCGGGGAAATCCTCAATTTCTAACAGCTGTCGGGTGTTGCAAAAGCCACCTAAGCGCGTTCGGTAGTTCACAATTTGGCGGGCGAAATAGCTGCCAATGCCCGGCACTTTTTTCAACATGGACGTGTCGGCGGCATTGAGAGCGACATGCTCGGTAGATTTGATTTTGATGGGAAAGCGAACGGTGTCACGCGCCAATTCAGGTGTTGGTGTTGCATTTGCGGAGAGTGTTGACGCAGGTAGATAATCAGAACTGATGTGAATGTATGGCTCCATGGCAAGATATTGCTTACGCGTTAGTCCATACAAGCGGGAAAAATCGGAAGCCTTGCGATACACACCACCTGCCGCTCTGTATTTGTAGATGTTGCGCACCTGCCACGGTTGCAATCCCAAGCGCAACAGGTCTGTGCTGTCAGCTGTGTTTGGGTCAAAGGGAAAGAGTTCGGCTTGTCGGCCTTCCACCCGATAATATTCTACGGGTTGAGTGCTGGAATCGTATGTTCTACCTGACTCTTTGACAAAAAAGGTGTCACGATCAGAACCGCCTGCCGCTGTTTTCTCCTCGTCACTGAGCAAGAAAAACAGGGCTGTAGCACAAATACCAACCGTGAGCAGAAAGATAAGTGCTTTGCGGTCGGACTTGTTGAAATAAAAAAAATCTTTGATGGACATGGCAGATTCGGCAAATGATTTGATACAATCGTGGTGTTGATATCTTGAAAATATTGTATCTTTGCATGAAAAAAGTTCGGTTTCTTATGCAACAAATCATACAATTTATCAAGCGCTACCCCTTTACTACCGTACTTATCCTTGGTATTTGGGTTGTTTGCTTGATTCCAATACCAGAACCCCCACTGAGTGGTATCACGCTCATAGACAAGTGGACGCACGTGGCCTTGTACACTATTTTGGGTTGTTGCATTTGGATTGAAACTGCCCGCAGCCGCCAAAAGCTAAGTAACAAACAGCTTTTCATCCTCACATTTGCGGCACCAATCATCATGGGAGGCCTGATAGAAATCGTTCAAGCAACCTGCACAGGAGGCAACCGCAGCGGCGAGTGGATGGATTTTCTGGCCGACAGCATCGGTGTAGTGCTGTCACTGCTTATCGGTATTCTTCTGGCAACGTGTCTTTCCAAGCGGAAAAGGGATTCGTGAGCATGTACTTGTTGTAGAAACGCGGATCTCCAGTGACCTCCGGACCAATGAAGTCTGGTTTCTCGTAAGGTTCATTTTCTGACTTCAATTCCACCTCGGCCATGACAAGTCCCTCGTTATCGCCGTAGAATTCATCCACTTCAAACACATGATGGCCACTTTTAACGAGATAACGACGTTTATCGATGGTACCTCCTTGACAAAGCTGTAGTAGGTGCGAGGCTTCATCGAGCGTGATTTTTGTCTCAAACTCATAGCGCGTCATTCCGCCATGAGTTGATCTTCCCTTGATGGTCAGGTATGCTTCGTCGTCACGAACACGAATCCTCACCGTCGCATTAAGGCAAGGTATGTATCCCTGTTGGATGTGACTACTGGAAAAGGCGGCACGCTTGAATGCTCCGCCTTTCTTGACAAGGAACTTGCGTTCTATCTCAAATCCGCTCATCCGTTATACGTTCATGGCGACAATAATCCAAATGATGGCACAAACAAGCAATGCAATGGAGAGCCATTTGATAACATTCCGCGCTTGTTTTTCTTGTCTCGCCTCGCGCTTAGCTCGATTCATTTTGCTTTTTTCACTCATAGTTGTATTATTTTAAAGGTTGATTAGTCATTCTCATCCGCAACGGGGAATTCCATCAGGTAAGCCTTGATGAACTCATCCAGCTTACCATCCATCACTGCGTCTACATCGGTTGTCTGATAATTGGTGCGGTGATCTTTCACACGACGGTCGTCAAAAACATAACTTCGGATTTGACTTCCCCATTCTATCTTCTTCTTTCCAGCCTCAATTTTAGCCTGCGCCTCCAACCGTTTCTTCATGGCACGGTCGTAAAGTTGGCTCTTCAAGAGCTGCATGGCCTTGGCTCGGTTCTTAGGTTGGTCACGTGTTTCAGTGTTTTCAATCAGAATTTCTTCTTCCTCTCCCGTGTCAGGATCTTCGTATTGATAGCGAAGACGAACGCCAGACTCTACCTTATTTACATTTTGTCCACCTGCACCACTCGACCGGAAGGTATCCCACGACACCCGAGCAGGGTCAACAAACACCTCAATGGTATCGTCCACCAGGGGTGAAACAAAAACACTGGCGAAGCTGGTCATACGCTTACCCTGGGCATTGAATGGAGAAACGCGCACCAAGCGATGCACCCCGTTCTCGCTCTTCAAATATCCATAGGCATATTCGCCACCTTCTATCTTCATCGTCACGCTCTTGATACCAGCCTCATCACCGTCCTGAATATCACTGATGGTACACTTGTAATCATGAGCCTCAGCCCATCTCATGTACATACGCATGAGCATTTGTGCCCAATCCTGGCTCTCCGTACCGCCTGCTCCCGAGTTAATCTTCATCACACAGTCCATGGGATCTTCGGTTTGACGAAGCATGTTCTTCATTTCCAGATGCTCTATGGCGGCAACAGCCTTGGCATAGTCGGCATCCAACTCGTCTTCCGTAATCATGTCATCACGATAGAAATCGAATGCCAACTCCAACTCATCAGCCAACTGACGCACCTGCTGATAACCAACGAGCCACTTCTCAATGCCCTTGACCTTAATCATTTGTTCTTGGGCCCGCTTAGGATCTTTCCAAAAATCAGGTGCTTGTGTGCGTAGTTGTTCTTCTTCGAACTCTACTTTTTTCTGGTCTATGTTCAAATACCGATGAAGGGCTGCAGCACGCTCCATCACATCTTTTAACTGGTCGCTTGTTGTCATTATTCTTCGTACATGCTGTCAATGACGTCCTTGTAGATTTTATAGACGGCCGGACGTCTGATTTTCAATGTATCCGTCAATTCCCCACGCTCCATATTGAAATGGTGAGGAAGAAGAGTGAATCGCTTGATTTGCTCATAGTGGGCCAAAGACTGTTGCAAGGTCTTGATGCGTTCCATCATCATGTCCTTGATCTGTTTGTTTTCACACAAATCTTCTCTATCCACATAGGCGATACCGTGATCGCTGGCATATTCTTCCAAGAGCCTGAACTCTGGTACAATCAATGCCGAAACAAACTTTCTTTGGTCAGCGATTACAACCACTTGGTCCACATATTTGTCTACCAAGAGCATCGCCTCCACCATCTGTGGTGCAACATATTTTCCGTTACTCGTCTTGAACAGATCCTTGATTCGCTCTGTCAAGTACAGCTCTCCGTCTTTCATGTAGCCTGCATCGCCCGTATGGAAGAACCCATCCTCATCAAAAGCTGCTGCATTCGCATTGGGCAGTTCATAATATCCTCTGGTGATGGTAGGTCCTTTGAGCAGGATTTCATTATTCTCTCCTATCTTAATCTGAATGCCATCTATTGGTCTGCCTACCGAGCCAACCGTGTATGGCATGTCGAGACGATCACAGGAAACGGTGGCCAAGCTCTCAGTGAGGCCATAACCAACCATCATGTTGATACCGATGGAATGAACAAACTCTTCGACTTCCGGTGAAACATAAGCACCCGCTGTTGGAAAGAAGTGTGGGTTCTGCAAACCAATTTGTTTGCGAACCAATGCCATGACACTCTTATGATATACTTGATATTCTGCAGACAAGGCAAAAGGAGGTCGTTTTCCTTTACTCAAATAGTCGATATTATATTTCTTTCCAACGGCCAATGCTCTGTTGAAAAGTTTCTTTTGTACGGGATTAGCACTATCAATGCGCTCTTTCACCGCTATATACACTTTCTCCCAAAAGCGAGGAACGGCCGACATAGCGGTAGGTTTCACTTCACGCATGGTCTGCTGTATTTCTTTGGGATACGTGTTAATAATAACGTGGGCACCTTCCGTTAGACACAAATACAACCAACCCCGTTCAAAAATATGCGTAATGGGCAGAAAGCTCACCACACGGTCTTGCTCACCAACAGGCACACTTTTTCCATTTGCTTCCATTGCTGCGTCGTACTGACCGTAGGTCAATACCACGCCCTTGCTTACTCCTGTGGTTCCACTGGTATACAGGATGTTGCAAATATCCTCATCATTGGCATCTGCCCATCGCTTTTCTACCTCCAATTGATGTGGCAGATTCTCACCTAATCTAATAAAGTCTTCAAAATAAATAGCATTTGTATCGTACGCACTCAATCGAACACTGTGATCAAAAATGATGATTCGCTCGAGTGTAGGACATAGGGAAAAAATACGATGTGCTTTGTTATACTGCTCTTGCTCACCAACAAAGAGGAAGCGTATCTGTGCATTATTTATCATATATTGTATCTGCTGCTCACTGCAGGTTGCATAGAAAGGGATGGAAACGACCCGAACCCCATACGCACCAAAATCTGTATACAGATACTGGAGGCAGTTTTGTGCAAACACACCGATTTTTTCTTGTGGTTTCATTCCAAAGTCTATCAACGCATTTGACACCTGATTCACGCGCAAAGAGAACTGCTTCCAGGAAACGGTTTTCCACTTCAAACTGCCAAAGCTACGAAAGGTCAGCGCATCACGCGAACCATATTTCTTTGCTTGTTCATGTATCAGTACGGAAAGGTGATGTCTTGTTTGCATAAGATAGATTTTTTTATATGATGTAATCACAAAGGTACGATAAATTGATTCATTTTCCAAGAAATGACTCCCTTAATTTTTATTGCTCGATGATTTCAACAACTTGTAGCCAATGACTCCACCAAGGATTGAAGCCATGAAGATACCAATCTTTGCCTGCGTGAGCATCATCTCCGTTTGAAAGGCAAGAGTTGAGACGAATATCGACATCGTAAAGCCTATAGATGCCAGGAAGCCCAGGCCCATCAATCGACGATTTGACATATCTGCTGGCGTTTTTGCAAAACCAAACTTATTCAACAACCAGGAAACGCCTACCACTCCCAATGGTTTTCCCAATAAAAGTCCCAGCGCAACCCCTATGGTAATATTCGTAGCAAACACTGCTGACCAATCGATGTCCACCAAGTTTACACCAGCGTTGGCAAAAGCAAAGACGGGTAGAACGATAAACGTCACGATTGGGTTCAGATGATGCTCTATCAACTGAAGGGGAGGAATGGCTGTAGTGGTGTCTTTCTGGATATCAGCCAGTATCTCCACTTGCTCTTTCTCGAGCGTCCGAAAGTCATTCGAATCGGCCGCGTCGAATCGTTTGGTCAGCTTTCGCACACGATGCAGGAATGCATTCTCATCAATCTCCGAATCTGCAGGGATGGTCATGGCAGCCAGCACGGCAGCGATGGTGGCATGAACACCCGAAAGGAGGAAACAAACCCACACGCCGGCAATGCCCAAAAGGGCATAGAAGAATAGACTCTTCACACCTAATTTGTTGCCGATGAACATCAATAGCAAAAAAGCCAACCCCAATAACACATTAAACATGGAGATTTCCGAGGTATAGAACAAGGCGATCACGATGACGGCTCCCAGGTCGTCAACAATGGCCAAGGTTGTCAGAAACACCCTGACGGATGATGGCACGCGACTGCCTAACAAGCTAACCACACCCAGGGCAAAAGCAATATCGGTTGCCATGGGTATGGCCCATCCCACCGCTTCTTCTGTGCCAGCGTTGAACGAAAGATAAATCGCCGCAGGAATCAGCATACCTCCCACAGCAGCTCCAATCGGCAATACCGTGTTGCGTAAGTCGGCCAGCTCGCCAGCAATAAACTCGCGCTTCAGTTCCAGCCCCACCAGGAAGAAGAACACGGACATCAGTCCATCATTAATCCAGTGGTGAAGGGTGAAATTAAAATACGGTTCGCCATTCCATAAGAACCCAAATGTCTGTTGGAAAAAGTCGTGATAGCCTGGTCCTAGAGCCGTATTGGCCAATACCATAGCCATCAAAACGCTGATGACCAGCATGATGCCGCCCGACTCTTCCTGCCCCATGAACAGCCTTACGGGTTCTAACACCTTAATTTATTTATCCTGCTTGCAATCTGATTTCTCTTCATCTCTATGTTTTCTTATGATTAGCCGTCCTTCACGGTAGACCTTCAATCCACACACAAAGTCACTACATTGCGACTGATTGATGCTGCCGCACAAGACGTTCGGGACTACCTACCCAGCCACGACTCGGGATTGAGTTTGGCTGTTCCGTTACGCAATTGGAACTGCAAAATGTTATCTCGTCCGACACTTCCAAGCACTTGACGGGTTTTTACTTTCTGTCCTTGAGAAACGTTGACCGATCCCAAGTTGCAATACACTGAAATATACGAGCCATGGCGAACCATCACAACCGTCGTACCTGCGTAAGTCATCACAGCACTCACCTCGCCGTCATAAATAGCCCGTGCCTTGCAACCAGGGCTTCCCAGGATATTGACACCTTTATTATCAAGCGTTACATTCTTCAATCCCTCCACATTGTACTGCCCGAAATGACTCACGATGCGGTACCCTCCGGTAATCGGGATGGGCAAACGTCCGCGATTCGCCTCAAACCCACCGCTCAGCATGCGGTCTACCGAACTCATCTTGAGACTCTCATCCGCCCGCTTCTGCGCCCTGGCAATGGTCTCCCTGTTGCGCACCGCGTCACTGACAGCCTTGCGCTCGGCAGCCACACGGGCAGCTTTAGCCTCTCGAGCGGTTTGCTCTGCGGCCGAACTGGCTTCTGCTGCGGCCTTTGCCTGTGCAGCCGATTTCTCCTGTTGCGCCTTCTCTGCGGCAGCTGCCGCAGCGCGTGCCTCGGCTTTCAAGCGCTCCTCACGCTCTTTGGCCTCGGCTATTCTGCGGGCGTTCTCACGGGCGGCAGCCTCGGCTTCGGCTTTCTTTCGTGCCAGTTCGGCAGCCCTTTTGCGTGCAGCCTCTGCAATAGCCGCCTTACGTTTGGCCTCAGCTTCTGCACGAGCCTTGGCCTTGGCCACCTCGATGGCAATCAACTTATCAATCTGTGCGTTGAGGGCAGCATCTTTCTTGCGCTGCTGCGCAATGACGTTTTGAATGGTTTTCTGCTGCTTTTGCAGGTTGCTAACCATCTGCTTCTGTTCCACCTGCTGTCCTTCGAGGGTTTGTTTTTCTTTCTTTCCTTGATAGAGCAGATTGCTTTTCCTTCCCTTAGCATTCTGCAGTTGTACATGTTTTTCTTCCACCTGCGCCTGCTTGGCTTTCAAGCCTTCACCCTGTGCGCGCTGATAGGTAGCATAGTCGCGCACAAACTGAAAGCGACGGTACATCTGAGCAAAGTTTTTCGCCGAGAAGATAAACATGATTTTATCCTGAATGGTATGGCTGCGCGTCATGTAGGCCATCGACTTGATGTACTTTTGTTTGCGCTCCGCCAATTGCGTTTGCAGCGTTTGCAGCTGCGACTTGATGATATCTATATTCCCATTCAAATGATGGATGTCGGCCTCAATGCTGTCGATATTTTTCTGTCTATCGTTAATCGCCGTGTTGAGAATCATCAAATCTTGCAACCTTTTCTTCACATCCGACTGGTTGGTACGCAACGCTCTTTCCTGTTGCTTAATCTTCTTCTGAATCTGACTGCGCTGACTTTCCAATCCTTTGATGGATGAATTGGAATATCGAACTGTCTTTGTCGACTTTTTCTTGGTTGTTTTTTTCTTCTTGGTCGTGGTCTTTGTGGTCCTTGTCCGCTGTTTCGTAGGCGTACGTTTTTTCTGTGCCGGCAGCGAAACCGTCAAAGCCAATGCTAGGAGTATAATTAAATAACGTTTCATTTACTTGTTAAAAAGTTTGCCTAAAACCGTCTTTACATCCATCTGCTTGTACCGACTAGAAACCGTGGAACGCTCTTCCCAATTGCTGTCTGTCTGTACATCATTCATGTCGATGGTCACTTGACCTTGTTGCGGTTTCTTGGTAGCCGTGGTCATGAAGGAGAACACCTGCTTGGCAGGAAACTGTTTCACACCAACGGCCTTAAAATTGTCGTAATTCCAGGTCAAGGTTGACTTCCCGTGTTGGTTGCTTTGGTAGGATACCACGGTAGACAGGATGCGTCCATTGTCCTTTTGGGCATTCCAACGATATTCCATACTGCCCTTTTTCAGCACCAACGACACGGTTTCACCCACTGTCGACAGACGCACGTCGAACGACTTCAGGTCAGATTCACTGACCTTTTCCTTCCCGGGAACCAACAACTGATTCCAGAAGAGTGCCTGCAAGCTGTAGAATGTCAGTCCATTGTCTCGCAAGAAATCCAACTCACGATAGTCGGCTCGCACGTACTCTTTATGCATTCGGTCTATGATGAGCACGCCATCGGGGGTGAATTCAATCCGTCCCACCTCTGTCCCCAAAAAGGGAATGAACACTTGCAGACGAATCACCTTGTCCTTCCGCATGCGTACAGAGCCTGGCGCAGAAATCCTTTTGCCACCTCGGGTAAGACTAAACGTCATGTTCCCAACGATGTTTTGCGCATAGACCTGATTATCAAACACACGCTGCACGAAAGCCAGCTCTTGCATATCCTCAGCAATGCCAGGCGAGGTTGCACCCGTATGAGGTTCTTTACCTGGCAAGGGTTCTTTGACAACAGCTTTTTTGGAAGCACACGAGGCCAGCAAAAAAACAGCGCACACGGCCAAAGCCCCATGGAGTATTTTATTCATTTCTTGATGTATTTCTTCTGTTTAATCTTCCGTTCAATCAGGGCTTGATCACCTTTGGGGGTCAGTTTCAAGGCCTCTTGCCAATATTTCAGCGCCTGATCGATGTTCCCATTCATGGCATAAATATCCCCGGCATGCTCAACGATGACGGCGCTTTGCACGGAGTCGGTATCATTCTTCAATGCCTGATCAATGTATAACTTTGCCTCGGTGTATCGCTCTTGCATGAACAGTATCCATGCGTAGGTGTCCAGATACGTCGCATTGTTGGGCGATGCCGTTACCGTTTTATAACTCATTTGCTCTGCCCGCTTTAAATTCTGACCATCTTCACTTAGAAAATAAGCATAGTTGTTCAAGCAGGCAATGTTGTCATCCTTCCATTGCAGACAACTGTCGTAGGCAGCAAAAGCCCCCTGTTGGTCGCCTTGCTGGTGCAACAAGTCGCCCATCATGGAATAAAACTCGCTCACCAGTTCGGTGTCGCTCTTGGCATTAATCGTACTCACGCCGCGTTTGAGGGCATCAATGGCCTTAGGTTGCTCGTCTTGCTGCACATGTGCCCAAGCCATGTAGTAATAATAAGCCATCTCATCGGGCGTAAACTGCGCGCCTTCTTCACAAAGGGCAATGATTTTCTTCCAGTTCTTTCCGGGCAGATACATGCGCAACAACTGCAATCGGGCCGGCGAGTTGTCGGGCGCAATGTCAATGACGTGCTGCAAGGCTGCCATCACCGTGTCTTGCGGCATCTTCTTCAAACTCATGTAGGCGGCTGCCAAGGAAGCGATGTCGGCATCTTTGGGATGAACTTTCATCATGCGCTTGAACAGATTGAGCACCTCGGTACTGTCGCCCTTGTGGTCTTCATTGTCCCGAATCACTTGCTGCAACATCGTCATCTTGGTCTGAACCTCCGTGTCCTTACTCATCAAGATGCGGTCTCTCAGTGCAACTGCCTTCTCTTTGTCGCCCACCTGGTTATGATAATCGTATAGCGATGCCAGTACGAAGCCGTTCTCGGGTTCCTCTTCCAAGGCCAGGGTGAACAGTTTATAAGCCTTCTTTTGTCCGCCATGCTGCATGAGCCAATTGCCTAACATCACCCTGTAGTTCACGTCATTGGGATGACTGTCGGCCAGTTGTTGCAAGGTTTTGCGCGCTGCGTCCTTATCACCCATCATCTCATAAACGCTCATTTTCGTAAGCGTGAGCTCCTCATTCGTACCTTCAGCCTGCTCAATACGCTCCAAAACAGAAAGCATCTCATCGTATTTTTTCTGTTGGTTGTACAACTGTCCCAAGACGCTGAGCACATCCGTGCGCTGATGATTGTTTTCGTAGAGGCGCTCGTAGGCGGCGATGGCCTTGTCGAAAGCGCCCGTTCCGATGTAATATTGCGCCACCCGTTCTTGGTAATGACTATTTTCAGGCCGCAAGGCAGCCGCCTTCTCGAACTTTTCCAGTGCCAGCGTATCTTTTTTTTGTTGGGCCAGCAAGCGTCCCTGAGCATAATAAGCTTCGGCTCCCTGTGGATTGAGAGCCAAGCACTGGTGCAACAAACTGTCCGCCAAGTCTAGCTTGCCGGCATTCAATTGACAGACAGCCTCAAGGAAGAGATAGTGGTATTGTGACTGCTTGTCCTCAAACAGCATCTTTTTCAAATCCGCTTCGGTCAGCGGTTTGTCTTCCGATGTCTGTGTCCAAGCTGGCAATGCCATGCTCATCAGCATCCAGCCCACAAGCAAACAGCAAAGAATGGGATTCAAACTAATTTTCAAGTTTTGCTTCATCATGTTGACGCTTGCCTATTTCACACCCGTGTGGCCATAGCCTCCCGTTCCACGTTCGGTCTCATCGAGCACCTCCACTTCAACGAAATGCCCTTGTTCGTGTCGTGCTATCACCATTTGGGCGATGCGCTCACCGTCGCGAATGACAAATTCTTCCTGCGAGAAATTCACCAACAGCACCATCACCTCGCCCCGATAGTCGGCATCAATGGTGCCAGGCGTGTTGAGTACCGTGATGCCATGCTTCAATGCCAACCCGCTACGAGGCCGAATCTGAGCCTCGAATCCCTCGGGTAGAGCGATGAAAAGACCTGTAGACACCAGCTTTCGTTCCATCGGCTTCAATACGATGGGAGCCTCAAGATTAGCTCTCAAATCCATTCCTGCACTCTGACTGGTGGCATAAGCAGGCAACTGCTGATGACCTTTATTAATGACTTTTATCTGTATCATAACCATTCAATAATGTGCAAAAATAAGGAATAATCGCCATAAAGTGGCATTATTACTATTAAAAAGAACCAAATTACGCAAATTTCCACTACTTTTGCGTTATGAAATGGCAAAAATTAATTTCCAACAAAAGGCTTGGACAAGAGCTCAAGCACACCGAACGTCATGACGACCGATCGGAGTTTAAACGCGACTACGACCGCCTTATTTTCTCGGCACCGTTCAGACGCATGCAGAACAAGACGCAAGTGTTTCCCCTACCCGGTTCCATCTTCGTGCACAACCGCCTCACCCACTCGTTGGAAGTGGCCTCGGTGGGCATGTCGCTGGGCAATGACGTAGCTGCACAACTGTGCGAGAAGCACCCCGAACTGCGTGGAACGATGTTTGAACAGATAGGAATCATCGTCAGTGCGGCCTGTCTGGCACACGATATGGGCAACCCTCCGTTCGGACACAGCGGTGAGAAAGCCATCCAAACCTTCTTCACCGAGGGTGCCGGAACCTACTTGCATGAGCATGTAGGAGAACGATTCTGGGACGACATCACCCACTTCGAAGGTAACGCCAACGCCTTCCGCCTGCTCACGCACCGTTTCAACGGTCGGCGAATAGGTGGGTTCGTGATGACCTACTCCACCCTGGCCAGCATCGTGAAATATCCATTTGCCAGCAGTTTGGCAGGGAGTCACCGCAAGTTCGGCTTCTTCTCATCCGAAGAAGACACCTACGTCAAGGTGGCAGAAGAATTGGAAATCACCAAACTCTCTGAGCCACACCAGCCCTTACGGTATGCGCGCCACCCGCTGGTTTATCTGGTTGAGGCAGCTGATGACATCTGCTACGAAATCATGGACATTGAGGATGCCCACAAACTCAAGATTCTTTCGTACGAGGAAACAGAGCACTTGCTCATGAATTTCTTTGACCCAGAGGTGCAAGCGCACATCCGCCAACGCATCAAAGACGAGGGCGTGACCGACAACAACGAAAAGGTGGTCTACATGCGGGCCTCGGCTGTGGGCAAACTGGTTAACGAATGCGTGGAAGCCTTCGTGGCAAACGAGGAGGCGATACTGGGCGGTACGCTGCAAGGATCGCTCATCGACCACATCAGTGAGCTACAGCGCAAGGCTTACAGGCAATGCGCAGAACTGTCGTACGAGCGCATCTACCACAGCAAACCCGTGCTGGATGTGGAGCTGGCGGGTTATAAAATCATGCAAACGCTCATGCAGACCCTCATCGAGGCGGCCGTCAACCCCGACCGTTTCTATTCGCAACAGCTCATGCGGCGGTTCAGCAGCCAGTACGACATACAGAATCCTGACCTCGAAACGCGCATCATGGCCGTGATTGACTATATCAGCGGCATGACCGACGTCTATGCCTTGGACATCTACCAGAAGATTAACGGCATCTCTTTGCCCATCATTTGATAGATTGTAAAGTTGGGGCTTTTGTCTCTTTGAGGCGTGTTATTATAATGCATATTTGTCTTTTTAACATTGGTATTTTTACCCTTTACACTTCTTTTGGTATAGCTTGAAGAGCTGGGCAACGCACTCTGTTTCGGTCATGGAGGTGGGAAAGCCGTAAAGGCGCATCACCAGTCGGTCGTTGTCGCGGTGGGCTTTCAGCAGTTCGTGGGGCATCAGCGTGGGGTCGTACAGGTCGGCAAGGCTCGAGTCGGGATACAGTTGGCGTGCGTCCAATATGCGCTGCGCCGCCTGTGCAATCTCCGTGCGCTGCTCATCGGTAGCGTCGGGCCACGGAAAGTTGTTGTACACAATGTCTTTGCTATAACGATAGTCGCTTTTCAACCTTCCACATACCGCCCGCATCCATGCCATGTGCACGTTGCTCTCCAACACACCGAAGTGGTAAAGCGTGGCTGAGGGAATCAGATGAACAGAGTCACTGGCAAATATTCCTTGCGGAATAAAACCCATAGGGACATATTTTCGTTTTTCGGATGATACACGAGGCACGATGATAGAGGTTCCTTCGGGCATGTTCTCTACTTGAAAGCGTGTAGGAGTTTCAGCAAGTTTTAATGTGCTTGACCTTTTACTTTCTAAACGTAAGTTTCTTACGTTCGTTACTCGCTCATAGCATAACGGCATTGATTTAATCTCTCGTGGTGAACAATCGCCCAACCATAGGCAATAACGAGGTTGTTGCTGAATAAATTCTGTTGCCCCATACCATGGGTGAAAATATGCTTCTGATAGTGGCTCTCGTTTAACAAATTCTTCTTTTTCCTCTTTTGTAAATAGATAATTACCTCCATCAATGGGTTGATTGCCAATACTCATTGCAGGCACATCACACAAACACTTACTTCTACCATATATGAAAACATTTGGCGCATCGCAAAGGTAGGCGTTAAGGTTGCTCACCTGCAGTTTCTGTCCGTTGTCGAACAACAACTTTTGCTTCCACTCAACATAGCTAAATCCTACCACTACCACGTGTACATGCGCCTTGAGCGAGGCTTCACTGTCCCACCTAAAAGTGCGATGTGCAAAGTTGATGCGCACACCCTGTTCAAACAAAGGCTGCCATAGGTTGGCTACCTGCTCTCCTTGCGAAATGGAATTGGTAGAAACCAAAGCAGCTTGTATCTCCGTACCCTGCATATAGTCGGCGGCACGCTTATACCATGCGCCCACATAGTCGATGTTTCCCACGTTTTTCCATTTAGCTCCGAAGATAGCAAGCATATCTTCTTTTTGGCTTTCGCTCATCAGTCGTGCACCCACAAACGGTGGATTGCCGATGATGTAATCAAGCTCGCTCTTGTTGCAGATGCTGTTCCAGTCGGTGCGGAGCGAGTTTCCCTCGTGAATGTTGGCATACGACTTGAGCGGTAGGAAGTCGATGTCGTGATTGATGATGCGTTCTGTCTCGGCTATCATTTGCGCCTCGCTTATCCAAAGGGCGGTGGTAGCCACGGTAACGGCAAAGTCGTTAATCTCGATACCATAAAACTGGTGGATGTTTACCTTGATGGGATTTTCAAAAAAGCTACGCTCTATCCGGTTATATACGATGCTGAGTATTTCGTTTTCCAGTCGGCGAAGCGACAAATACGTTTCCGTCAAGAAGTTGCCCGAGCCACAAGCAGGGTCGAAAAAGCGCAACCCAGCCATTTTGTCTTGCAATGCAAGTAGTGCAGCCACACGCTTCTTATGGTCTGGAATTTCTTTACACGCCTCAAACTCACGCCACAGTTGGTTCATAAACAGCGGGTCTATCACCTTGTGTATGTTCTCTATCGAGGTGTAGTGCATGCCCCCGGCACGACGAGTCTCGGGGTTGAGCGTGCTTTCAAACACACCTCCGAAGATGGTAGGCGATATCAGGCTCCAGTCAAAGTCGAGCGAGGCATGCTTCAAGAGCGTGTTTCTTAGTTCGGGGGTGAACTGCGGAATGTCCGTCTCTTCGGCAAACAGTCCGCCGTTGGTATAGGGAAAGGCAGCCAAGTCGGGACGTATATACTTGCTGCGCTTGTCGGTAGGCGTGTTGAGGGTATCGAAGAGTTGCAGCAACGCCATGCGCATTGAAGGAACATCAAACGACTCCAAGTAGTCGTGAAACATGTCGTGGCGTGGAAACACCCCTGCATCTTCGGCATACAGACAAAACACCAAGCGCACGCACAAGATGTTGAGCGAGCGGAGCGCCATGGGGTCGGTCTCATCGTACTGCTTAATCAGCTCATCGTATATCCTCCCCACTATCTCACCAGCCTGCATGGACACCTGCAGTTCGCGCTCGAGATGCACGCTGCGCACCTCTACCAAGAACTGCAATCGGTAGTACTCTCGCTCCAAGTCTTTCAGTTCTATGCGAGAAGGCTCGCCCTTTGGGTTCTCCATGTCGTACACGTCAAACTCGGCAAAGTTGCAAGTAACAATCCATCGTGGCCGCTCCGAGTAAGGCAGCACGGCACTGTAGCGTTGCGCCTGCTGAAAGGGCGTGAGCATGTTGCCGTCGCTCTGCTTGATGGGTTGCCGCAAGTTCTTGCCCAACGACTTCTGCTCTATCATGACGTGCGTAGAGGGTATCATGGCATCGATGAACGATGTGTGGTCCAACCTCGCCTGTTGCTCAAAGCAAATGAAGCTGGCTGCATCGCTAATGCCATAGACATTGGTCAGCAAGTCAATCCAAAACAGTTGGCTCTCGCCCTTCTCATATCCTCTGCCTTTCCATCTTTTTATAAATTCGGCAGCCGCCGTGCGTTGTTGTTTCTCTGTAAGCATATCTTTTCTTTGATTGTTGATGACAAAGATACTACTTTTTTTTAGGTGAAAACCATAAATAGCCAACGTAAATGAGTCGCCACGGTTCGGTATCGCTTTATTTGTTGCAGGCTGGTTCTATGAATTACCACCATAAAGTTTTATTTATGTTGGACGGTTTACGTTTTGTCATCTTGCGGTCTTTTTTATATAAAACAGCCTCGCAATCTGACAAAGCTAATTTATAGAAACGCACTTGATAAAATATTGACAATTTGCTTTCGTTTTCCTTTCTTCATTTAGGTGCTTTTGTTAACTGATATAGAATCCCTTACAAAAGCATTGACTTTGACTGTCAAACCCATTGACTTTAACTGCCAATAGCATTGACTTTAACTGCCAATAGCATTGACCTTAGACACACATTGATTTGTGTTATAAAGATACACTATAACTAACGAAAAATACTCAAGATACAAGAAAATATCAATGTTGTTCAATAAAATCCTTTTTTACTTGGAGTTATGGTATGAAATTCTTAAGTTTGTAGTTGATATCTTTTACAATAAATGAAATAAAATCTACACATGAAAGCAATAAATCGGATTAAATCCGTGTTAGCGGAAAAGCAGGTGTCAGGCAAATGGTTGGCTACCCAAGTGGGACATACAGAGAACACTGTTTCACGCTGGTGTTCAAATAAAGTACAACCCTCTCTTGATAATCTTGTCAAAGTTGCCGAAGCGTTGGAAGTAGATATCCGTGATTTGTTGAGACCGACATTAAACAAGTAGAGTGCTATGGGAAAATTCAATGAAGCAACCAGAGTACAGATGCCAGCAATGGTGCATTTAACTCGTTTAGGATATAAGTATTGGGGGAGAATTTATGAAAATGAAGCTGGTACAGTCTATGATCCTGATACAAATATTTTATTAGATGTTTTTAAGAGCCAGTTCAAAAAACTCAATCCTGAACACATAGGCGAATGTGAACAAACATTAAAAGATATTCGCAAAGAACTCAATGACGATGATTTGGGGCGAGGATTTTATCAACGTCTTAAAGCTGTATCCCCTGTTCAGTTGATAGATTTTGAGCATCCAAACAATAATACTTTCCATTTTACGGCAGAATTTACCTGTAAGAATGGGCAAGACGAATTCCGTCCCGATATAACCCTATTTGTAAATGGACTTCCACTTTGTTTTGTTGAGGTAAAGAAACCTAACAATCATGGTGGAATGGTTGCTGAAAGCATGCGAATGAACAAGGAGCGATTCCCTAACAAGAAGTTTCGCAGGTTCATCAACATTACCCAACTAATGATTTTCTCCAATAATATGGAGTATGATACCTTAGGTGGTATTGTACCTGTTGAAGGTGCTTTCTATTGCACAGGAGCAAGA
Organism: Prevotella sp. SGI.027; assembly: GCA_050315175.1. GTDB lineage: Bacteria > Bacteroidota > Bacteroidia > Bacteroidales > Bacteroidaceae > Prevotella. The sequence goes on along the minus strand of JBNPOM010000033.1, from coordinate 8,983 downwards.
AAAACTGCTGCTTTCAACTGTTTCAGAGAAGAAAATCATAAGGGCTTGAAAGTAGCACCTTTTCATGCAGAGTACCCATATTTAGAGACTGATAGCGAAGAGGAAAAGAAAATATTAGCTGATTACAATAACCAAGTAATACATACAAGTCCTGAGTATCAAAGCAATTTAAGCCCATATACGCCCACAAATCGCATCTTGACTTCAATGTGTAGCCCTGAACGTTTGCTTTATATCCTAAAGTATGGTATAGCATACGTTCGTATGGAGCGTGAAGTTGACGGTAAGATTGAAACAACCGACCAGAAGCATATCATGCGCTACCAACAGTTATTTGCTGCATTGGCTATCGAGCGCAAACTTTCCGAGGGGGTAAAATCGGGGTTAGTCTGGCATACGCAAGGTAGTGGAAAGACTGCTCTTGCCTTCCATCTTACCTACATACTCAGCGATTATTTTGCAAGACAAAATAAGGTTGCAAGGTTTTATTTCATCGTAGATCGCCTTGACTTGTTAGAGCAAGCAACACAAGAGTTTGAAGCACGAGGCTTGGTCATATCTACTGCCAACACCCGAAAGGAGCTGATGGAACAATTCCGTACCAATCAAGCTCAGCAAGGTACGAGTGGTAAGGCTGAAATAACCGTTGTCAATATCCAGCGTTTTGAAAAAGATAATGAAAAGGTAGAACTTAATTCTTACGCTACCAATCTGCAACGTATCTTTATTCTTGATGAAGCGCACAGAGGGTATAGTCCAGGAGGCTGTTTCCTTGCGAATCTGTTCGATGCCGACCAAAACTCTATTAAGATAGCTCTTACTGGCACACCGCTACTGAAAGAAGAACGCGCTTCCTGCAAGGTGTTTGGTAATTATCTGCACACTTATTATTATGACCGATCAATAGCTGACGGCTATACGCTTAAAATCATTCGTGAAGATATCGAAACTTCTTACCGGGAGAAACTCACCGAAGTACATGAGAAACTTGAAACTCTGGTAGAGAAAAAAGATATTAAGAAAGCAGAGATTGTAGAGCATGACAATTATGTGGACGAACTTCTGCGTTATATCATCAATGACTTGGTTAAATTCCGTAAGATACAGGGAGATGAAACATTGGGTGGTATGATTATTTGCGAGACCAGCGGTCAGGCTGAAAAACTTTTCGCCCACTTTGATAAGATACAGAAAGAAATTAGCGATAAGATCCACCTGCACGCAGGTTTGATACTTCACGATTATGAGGATAAAGAAACTCGTAAGCAGATAGTAAAAGACTTTAAGAAAAATATGACCATAGATATTCTCATTGTCTTCAATATGTTGCTGACAGGTTTTGATGCTCCACGCTTAAAACGGCTTTATTTTGGTCGCAAGCTCAAAGACCATAATCTACTTCAAGCCATAACACGTGTTAATCGCCCCTACAAGGATATGCGCTATGGCTTCCTCATTGATTTTGCAGACATCAAACGCAATTTTGAAGAAACCAACGAGGCCTATCTGCAAGAGTTAAATCGTTTTAATGATGTAAAGGAAACGGGCGAGGGCAATAATACCGAGACTTTTGCGCAAGTAATAGAAAACAAAGAAGAAATATTTGAGCAGATGAAAGAAATCAGGCAAGTACTGTTCGATTATTCATTCGATAATGCTGAAGATTTCTCCACAGAAATTTCTACCCAAGAAGATAAAGCGGTACTGCTCGACTTGAAGCATGCACTGGTTTCTGCCAAGAATATGGCAAATATCGTTCGCACGTTTGGTGATAGCGAAATGAGAGAACAGTTCTCCAAGTTGGAATTAACCAAACTTCCCGACCTTCTGTCTGAAGTACAACACCGCATCAACATCATTAACCAAAAGGAAGCTTTTAAGATGAGCGATGATACAAAGTTGCTCATCAATGAGGCTATGCTTGATATTGAATTTGACTTTTCAAAGATTGGGACGGAAGAATTACACATCATTGGGGGCACAGGGGCATTAAAGGAGAAATGGCAACGTGCCATTACCGCTTTTACCAACAATGTCGATCAAGATGACCCAGAGTTTATAACATTAAGAGAAGCCTTTACACAGCGTTTTAAAGAACATGGTTTTGTTGTGGATACCGTGGCAAAATTTAATGAAGAAACGAAGGCGCTTGATGATGTAATGAAGCGTTTGCAGGAGATACAAATAAGGAACAATGCTCTCTTGAAAAAGTATAATGGAGATGTAAAGTTTGCGCGCGTCCACAAGCGCATACGCGAAGTAAACAAAAAGAGGGAGTTAGAAGATAAAAAACCGATGTTCTCATTCAAGGACGAGGAAATAATGGTTATCTTGAAAATAATCAAAGAAGATATTGACGCAAAAGTGTATGACAAAAGCGATATATTGAAAAAAGACGCTTATTTCTCACGCACAGTGCTATCGCTTATTAGTGGTTGCTTGTACCAGTTTCCACAAATAAAGCCCGAGATGGACGATTATAAGTTCATCAAGGATCGAGTAGCCCAGCAATATCTCAATCAGTATAACGCAACTTACGGTCATTCATAACAATGGATATTAAAGAACAAACCATTCGTCTTATTGACGAGCTGAAAGCTACCTGTGCCAATTATGGCATGGGTAATGATGGCAACGAGTATAAAATCATCACACAGGTTTTCTTATATAAGTTTCTTAACGATAAATTTGGATACGAACTGAAGAATGCACGCAGCGAGATTGCCAAGAAAATCAAAGAAGCAGATAAATGGGAGGTGGCGTATGCTGCACTCTCTGATAATGAGCGAATGTTGCTGCAAAGTTCATTGAGTGCTGACGTACCTGTTCTCGAACCTTACCATCTTATTTCCAACCTTTGGAATCAGCAGAGCAAAGGCGACTTCGACACAATCTTCGACAATACAATGACAGACATTGCCGAAAAGAACGCTGATATATTCTCTACTCAGACCACCGATAATACCAAGATACCACTCTTTGAAACCCTGACAAATTTTGTTACCGACACGGCTCATCGTGCAGATTTTGCACGTGCATTGGTTGATAAATTGGTTAATTTCTCTTTTGAGGATGCATTTGAGAGGCATTACGATTTCTTTGCCTCTATCTTTGAATACCTCATTAAAGATTATAATACTGCCGGAGGAGGCAAGTATGCAGAATATTACACACCGCATGCTATTGCTACCATTATGGCACGTTTGCTCGTGGGCGATGATACCAACTTGCATAGTCAAGAATGTTACGACCCATCGGCTGGAACAGGAACACTCCTTATGGCACTTAGCCATCAGATAGGAGAAGACCGTTGTACGATCTTCTCACAAGATATCTCCCAACGTTCCAACAAAATGTTGAAACTCAACTTGCTCCTAAATGGGCTTGTTTCATCATTAGACTATGCTATTCAGGGAGATACCCTTGTTTCGCCTTATCATAAGAGCGATGATGGCCAAAGCTTGCGCCAATTTGATTTTGTCGTGAGTAATCCTCCATTTAAGATGGATTTCTCCGGTACACGCGAAAAGATAGCCGCCCAACCTGCGCGCTTTTGGGCTGGTGTTCCTAAAATTCCTGCCAAGAAAAAGGAATCAATGGCTATCTATACCTGTTTTATTCAGCACGTTATCAATTCTTTGAAAGATTCGGGCAAGGGAGCTATTGTTATTCCAACAGGTTTTATCACAGCTAAAAGTGGTATCGAAAAGAAAATTCTCACGCGCATTGTTGATGAGCATTGGGTTTATGGTTGCGTGTCAATGCCAAGCAATGTATTTGCCAACACAGGCACTAACGTTTCTGTGTTGTTTTTTGACAAGTCGGCATCAGCAGAAAAGGTGGTGCTTATCGATGCCAGCAAGTTGGGCGAAGAATATAAAGAAGGAAACAATCAAAAGAAGCGATTGCGTGATTTTGAAATAGAGCAAATTGTTACTACTTTCCGTGAGCGCAAACCCGTTGACGATTTCTCTGTTTGTGTGTCGTATGACGACATTAAGGAAAAAGGTTATTCGCTCTCCGCAGGTCAATATTTTGACATTAAGATTGACTATGTGGATATTACCGAAGAAGAATTCAAGGCTCGCATAGCTTCTTTCCGTCAGACACTTACAGAACAGTTTGCCGAAAGCCACAGACTTGAAAATGAAATCATGCATCAGTTGGATAGTTTGAAATTTAACGAGTAAAATAGATTATGGAGCAACATCATATATCACAAGCATACGAAATTGCAGCAGAAACCATAAAGAACGCTATTCTGCAAGGACAGTATGAAGCAGCCAAAGATGTTAATCGCATTCAGTTAGCAACCTATTTCAGTGTGGGCAAATATGTATCGGCTAACACACGACAAGGAGTTTGGGGGACCGGTGCATTGGAGGCTATAAGTACCCGATTGCGCCAATTACTGCCAGGACTGCGAGGATATTCAGCAGATAGTCTTAAACTGATGCGTATCTTCTATGAAGAATGGAAAGAATTGGATGCTACATCAGTGGAAGCCGAAGAAGAAAAGGATAAATCGTTAATTGCGATTCACGATTTAGATAATACCGAAGATTTCCAGTTGCCAATTCGTGAATTGCAATTCACAAATTCGGCAGGTTTTCCAATAGATGATTTTTTCAAGGTTCCATTCACCCATCACTCACGTATTCTTGCCAAAGTTAAGTCGTTTGATGAACGTTCGTACTATATCCATCGCTGTGCCGAGGAACACATGTCTGTGGAAACTCTGAAGAAGGCGATGGCTAACGACGACTACCACCATCAGTCCGACATACCCAACAACTTTACAGCCATTATCAGTAAAGGAGATTTGGCACGTAAGGCGGTTATGGCGTTTAAGGATGAGTATCTGCTAAACTTCATCAATATTGAGGAAATAGGAGAACGTGATGTAGCGGATATAGACGAGCGTGTGGTGGAACAGCAAATTATCCACAATATTAAGAAGTTCATTATGACCTTCGGGCACGACTTTGCCTTTGTTGGCAATCAATATAGGATGGAGATATATGGGGTGGAACATTTCCCAGACCTTGTTTTCTTCAATCGAGAACTAAATGCATTAGTCGTTATAGAATTGAAAACAGGTGAGTTCAAAACTTCCTATCTTGGGCAACTCAATGCCTATCTTGCCATTGCCGACGATAAGATACGCAAGCCACACGAAAATCCGACGATTGGCATTGTACTTTGCAGAAGTGCTAACAAGAACTATGCAGAGTACATGGTACGTCAATATGACAAGCCTATGGGAGTGGCAACCTATAAGACATCCGCAGAAATGCCAGAGAAACTGCGTAAAGCTCTGCCAAGTATTGACGAACTTAAAAAGTTACTATAAAAATGATAAAGAAAGAAGATGTAGAACAACTTCTAAGTTTACGTGTAGATGGCAATTTATATCATCGAGAGAGTCAGACCTTAGAGTTTAAGGAAGCATTTAATTTTGCAGGTCTTGCAGAGTACTTTCGAGATTTTTCAGCTTTTGCTAATAACAAAGGAGGCTGGCTTATATTTGGTGTAAAAGACAAACCAAAACGTGAATTGATAGGTCTTAGTGCAAAGTCTTACGACCAAATAGATAAGTTAGACCCTGAAAAGATTTCAGGTTTTTTGTTGGATCTTTTTGCTGGAAATATCCAATGGGAACATGAGGTTTTCTCTATTAACGGTCAATATTTTGGAGTGTTCTATATACAAGAAGCAAAGATAAAACCTATTATTTGTAAAAAAGACGAGGGCGATATCAAGAACGGAGAAATATATTTCCGATATGGAGGTAGAACTCAAAAGATTCAATATCCAGAGCTTGAAGCCATAATTAATCATAGAATAGAGCGACAAAACCAACAATGGATTGACTTGGTTTCTAAGATTGGAAAATCTGGACCTCAGAATGCAGCTATATTAGATTTAGACAAGGGAGCAATCTCTAAAAACGACTCTCAAATATTAGTGGTGGATGACGAACTTGTACGAAGTATAAATTGGATAAAAGAAGGCACTTTCTCTGAAAAAGAAGGTGCACCCACTTTAAAGCTGATTGGAGAAGTTCAGCCTATTGATACCGTAGAAGTTGTTAAGAAAGAAAGAGTTAATCGATTAAAAGAATATCCTTTATCAGCAATTGAATTGGCAGATAAAATCAAGGCTAAAGCTTCTATTAATAAAAACGACATATGGCGAATTATTAACGAAAATCATATAAAGGACAATACCGATTATTCTATATATAATTTTAGAAATAAGAGTCAAGAAGAATTGTATGAACAAAAAGGTGAAATACCCAAAGGTGTACCTTCTATTTACAAAGAAACAACTGTTGATTATATCATAAAGATATATAATAATGAACATTAATACTTCTATATTCACAATGAAAAAGTATAGACTCAAGGATATTGCCACAGTTGAAATTAGTAGTGTTGACAAAAAGACAAAAGAGAGTGAAACTAATGTTCGCCTTTGTAATTTTACGGATGTCTATTATAATTGGGCTATAACCAAAGATAAACATGATAATTTTATGGAGGCTACAGCCAATAATAAAGAAATTAGTCGTTTCCTTTTCAAAAAAGGGCAAGTTGCACTGACAAAAGATAGTGAAACACGTTATGATATTGGTATTGCCACTTACATAGCTGATGATTTTGAAGATGTCGTATTAGGCTATCATTGCGCCTTGATTACACCTGATGAAAGCAAAGTAGTCGGTTGTTATCTCAATGCTTTTTTGCACTCAAATATGAGTCGTAAATATTTTGCTAATAGCGCAAGTGGAAGTGGGCAACGTTATACATTGTCTATCCAAACAATAGAAGAAATGCCTATTCTTCTACCCGAAATAGAGGAGCAGAAGCAAATAGGGAAACTTTTCTCTAACATTGACCGTAAAATAGAAATCAATCGTGCGCTAAATCATAATTTACCGTTGCCTGACCGTTCATCAGCAGAGGCAGTAGTGTGTCACGCTGCTTAGTCAATTGCTGTATTTCTTCTTGAAGTTTGACTTGTTGGTCGAAGATTGGATAAACCTTTTCTTCAAATGATTTAGAGATACTAACATCATCAGGGATAGCAATTGCACTTTGTTGTAAATGGTCTTGAGTAATATGTCCCATTGTTGTTTTTCTCGCCTCTGCCATTTTTTTGAATACACCAACATAGTTTTGCAGTTGGAAGTAGTAGAATGACTTTGGAAAGTCATTTGTAGATGTTACTTTGAAGATGTGCTGATTAAGTCCACCATTACCAAAAGCCCAAAGCATGACCTCCAATGAAGCCGACCATGAGAATAGAATGTCACCATTGAATACCTTTACTGAATTAGGAATGTTAGGAGTGACTACTTCCGTATCAGCGGTGAAACCATCACGCATTTCGCGTATCTTAATAACTGGCAACGCCCTTTCTCCTACCTTGGGCCGAAACTTCTGACAAGCTATCCCATTTGTAAATTTGGCAATTTCAAACAGATTCCCACAATGCCACTTTTCGGGAATATTACGCTTTAGAGTATTATCCCACACCATTTTGCCACCGCTACTTTTGTATGGCTTGCCGTTCTCATCGGGGAAGTCGAACTGCACGAACCAGTAGTCGTATAGTTGCTTTGCCATCGCCTCTAAATTATGATTTAATCCTTCTGGATTCTCTGAAGTTTTTGTTATTATGGTATATCACCAAAATAACAATTAGATGAAAGAAAAAATAACAGAGTACATTCTTGCCGAGATGTCCGATAGTGTGGACACACAGCAACAAGTTAGATTGCAGGAGGTGTTGCGAACAGCCTTTGAAAAAGTGGTAATGCTGCCAACGGAAAACGAAGAAAGACAACGGGAAATAGCTAATGGCGAATTACTACAATCCTTTATTTCTGCCAAGAAGATAGAAGGATGTTCTGAGAAAACATTACGCTACTACCAATCGTCCATAGAAGCCTTGTTGAGAAGTGAACAAAAACGAATAGGTGAACTCGAAACAAACGACATTCGCTCCTATCTTGCTCGCTATCAAGAGGAACGTGGCTCAAGTAGAGTTACGATAGACAACCTAAGGCGCATATTTTCCAGCTTCTTTGCATGGTTGGAGGATGAAGACTATATCGCTAAAAGCCCTGTACGCCGTATTCATAAAGTGCGTACTGAAAGCCTTGTCAAAGAAGTAATAAACGATGAACACATGGAGGTATTGCGTGATACCTGTCACGAAATCAGAGACTTGGCAATGATTGACTTGTTGGCTTCCACAGGTATGCGTGTAGGCGAATTGGTAAAGATGAACCGTGAAGACATAGACTTTCACGAACGGCAATGCGTTGTATTTGGCAAGGGCAACAAGGAAAGAGAAGTCTATTTCAATGCTCGAACAAAAATACATCTTAAACGGTATCTTGAAAGTCGAACAGACAAGAATCCTGCTTTGTTTGTATCTTTGTCCTTGCCCCACAACAGGCTGACAATAGGAGGAGTAGAAACACGTTTGCGCCAACTTGGTAAGCAAGCAGGGCTGAACAAGGTGCATCCGCACAAGTTTCGTCGCACCTTAGCTACTATGGCTATTGATAAAGGTATGCCCATTGAACAGGTGCAGCGGCTATTAGGACATGTAAAGATTGATACTACCCTACATTACGCTATGGTAAATCAAGCAAATGTAAAAATGGCACACCGAAAGTATATAGGCTGATAGTTGGCATTTTATCTTTGATTTCTTCGTCACTTTGCTTTGGGAACTGTATCTTTGCAGTAAAATAGGAGCAAAAATGAAGTTATCAGAGATTATTGATGTTTTTATAACAGGAGATTGGGGCAATGAGTCTCCAAGTTTAGAAGCCCCTCATGCAGTTTCTTGCGTGAGAGGAGCAGACATCGTACCCATAAGTAACAATGAATTTGTCAATATTCCCCTTCGCTATGTCTCTGAGCACTCATTTCAACAGAAATTGCTACAGGTAGGAGATATTGTT
>JBNPOM010000032.1:0-32979 GCA_050315175.1 Prevotella sp. SGI.027 | reverse complement strand
ACGTTGCTAACAAATATGCGAAATATAAAGAGGCGTTTGTCAAGAAAAATTTCAATACGAGAACGTGAAGTGTGATTTTTCTTCGTAACCAAATAGATAGTACAAGCAACATGATGCATCAAGTTCCCTGGTTAGTCAACAGATGCGTGGCGTGATATTTCATCAGTCCCTCAACCACATGATCGTTAATCATTTCAGGTTCGAAACCCGCCTCACGACAAACTGCTCGCAACAAAGGCGCAAAGGTAACAGCTGTTTTTCCCGTAAAATACACAGGATATTGATGGTACGCATACTGGAACAAATTGCGCGTTAAGAAAAGTTTAAAATTATCAGTCACCAAATCTCGCACATATTCCATGTGTTGATAATCGGTCAAAAAGGTTGCTATTGAGGATAAATAATAATGTGGAAGCGGCTTATCATAAACAGTGCGCATCACTTCATGGGCTGTCGTTTGATGCTGAAAATAAAAAGATGAGATCAGGTCAGAAGGTGCCAACTCTTTCAATACATCCGAAAGAAAAGCGCGTCCAATAGATGATGCGCTACCTTCATCTCCCAGGATATAACCACCGGCACGCACATTTTTAACAATATGAGCACCATCATAGAAACACGAGTTGGAACCTGTACCCAGAATACACACAATACCCGCCGAATCCATGCACATGGAACGAGTGGCACCCAGCAAGTCGCTCTCTACCGTGACCGGTGTCTTAAACTGTGCAACTAAGGAGTGCCCCACCATTCTCTTCCTATCCTCGCCATTACAGCCGGCCCCATAAAAATAGACGTGTCCTAACTTTCGCTTGAAGTAGGCTTCGCCCAAACCCAACCGAATGCTCCTACTCATCTCTCTGCGGGTTTGAAAATACGGATTCAAGCCTTCGGTTTTTTGCAAGTCAACCAATTCGCCTTGCTCAACAAAAGCCCATTCTGTTTGATCAGAACCGCTCACTGCTATCAAATTCATTGTGCTTTTACTTAGTTTGCTACATGAAGTCACAAAGTTACAAAGATTTTTTCAATTTGCCTTCACCATCGCTCTCCTTCATGAAAACGATGCCAAGACTTTTCGTTCTTCGCCGAACAATACCCTATGTGATGCGGTTATTCAGTCACAAAAAGGCCTTGGTGGTAAAAGCGACCACACCACACAAAAGCAGCTAATGATAGATAGATACATAAAAGCAATGAAAAAAAAATCTGCAGGCCATATCCTTAGACATGCCTGCAGATTGTAATGCTTAAATAACTTTTGCCGATACCCGATAGCTCAATTGAACTTTTCAATGATTATCAACCGGCTGAAAGTATTCTTTCTTTATTCAACGATTATCGCTTAATGATACGAACACCATTGAAGTTGTTAACCTTGACAATATAGATGCCATTGGGCAGACGACTCAAATCCATATCGGCGTCGAAGCCTTCGGCAACCAATGAGCCCGAAACACTGTAAACACGTACAGACTTAATAGCCTCTGACGTTTCAATATGAATGCGTCCGGTTGTCGGATTCGGGGAGATTTTCAATTGAGGTGCAACTGCTACTTCGTTGATGCCTGTTGTTGCGTTGATAACAAGCGATTTCTTTGCCGGAACCGTAGTTACATTCTCCTCGGTAGGTATAGAGAAAATCGATACGCCCTGATGACCAATCACCAAATTGCCAGCATAATCGAATGCCATTTGTTGGATGCCAGTACCTGTGAGTGAAGCCTTATACGAATATTTAGGGGTCAACGTAGGTACTCCGTCGTTCCATGTGATGTCAAAGAATTGGAGTACGTTTGTACCATCATTGATCACCAACAATGAGTTATCTTTATTGACGGCAAATCCCGCTTTAGCAGAACCATTCAACAGGGGTGCAAATTCTTGTGTACCTGAATTGAATACGATTTCACCATTATGATTAACGTAAATCAAAGATGGCACGCCTTTCACGTTATTTCCGGTACCTCGGTACTGAGCTACCCAAACACCACCGTCGAGTCCGCCAACAAGATTACAGTTTCCATTAATCTCGTAATTGCCAATCTTGAAAATTTGACTTGGAGCTTTATCCCACGTTGATGCTATCGTACCATCTTCGTTACCGATATTATAAACTCCGACATCCTTTCCAAAGTCTTCCAAAGAAACGAACAGCTTCGTATCAGCTCCGGTTCCGTAAACGCACAAACCTGGAGATGATGAACCGACATTAACGCCGTTATTGATAATTAGACCGTCACTATTGCGTTCACCAACAAAGAATTGAGTGTATTCACCTTCAAGATCGGCAGGATTCATCAAATATACGCCGGAATGATCGTCACTCCAATCAGAAATATAGACAGTTCCCTTAGAATCAACACCTAAACGATACTGTGAACCCCACTTGGCTTCTTTCCCTATATAAGGATTTTCATTGATACGTGTCCAATCAGGATTGTAAGCATACATACCAATAGAATATGCATTGACATAGAAGCGACCGAAATAATCGGATTCAGGTGAGTTGTCAACAGCCACAAATACGGTCTTTGGATATTGCATCGATGCATCATTCGGGGTTAAACGACTGATATTTGCAACCGCAGAACCAGTTAATCTTACAGCCCAATTAAGCTTTTGCCCCGATTGCCCTGGCAATTGATCGGCAGTTAGTGTAATGGTATTGCTTCCTTGTTTAACATCAGGAATATCGGCAGTTCCAACTTCCTCGCCTGTTGCCGAATCTGTGAATACCAGTTGTGCAGATTGTGCATTGTCGTTTGAATTGAAAGTGAACTTATATGAGTTGTCAGGCAGCTGTTCGCCCTTCAAATCGTAAGCCATGATACGTTTAACGGCAGGCTGTTCGATGCCCTTGGTAGTAAATGTGGTGATCATATTGCCCACGATGAGATACAAATTGATGTCTTTTCCATCGACACTTGCTCCTGTACCCATATCGGTTGTTGCAGGAAGTGCTTCTGGTAAATCAGTATTTGTTTGAATGAGTTTGGCTTTGTCGATGCCTTCAGTAATATCGTAGAGACGCAAGCCACCAACTTTACCATCCGTAATAAATGGAGTTACCATCAAAGAATGATGTGCATACTTAAAGAAAGAAACACCAGTTGCGGCTTGTCCAACTAAATTATCTTGATCGGAAAGCTGACCAAGTACTTCACTATTGACATTAACTGTTTTAGCAGGCTTGAACTCAACAGGCAAGAATTCGGTTCCATCAATGACATACTGATCGTCTGCCAACGGTGAAACCTGAAGAAGGACTTCTAATCCTGTTGCCAATTTGTTAATTGGACTTGGAGCTGTTGACTTAATGTCCTTTTCAGTAAACACTGTACTTGCAATCTGGTTGTCAACAATGTTCAAGTCGATGAAACGCTTGATGTGTTTATCACCCCAGTAATTAGCGGCAGACATGAATACATGACAGTCGTTAGACGGACCGCTGACGGCCAGCGTTCGGCCAACAATGGCATTATAATAGCTGGCTGAGGATTTGGTGGATACCCATACGGCAGGATCTGAATCAAAATCGTCCCACTTATAGACGAAGATTTCTCCTCTGGTAGAGCCTTCTCTGACTTGGCCGTCATTAAACTGGCATTCCTCACTATTTACACCAACGAGCTTTCCATCAGCTGTGAAAGCGATATCGCTCAAACGTGATTTGAACCCATCATTATCAGGTTCGGCAGCTGCAATACCATTGATGCTGAGTTTTTTAACAAACTCGTTTGTCTTGTTATTAATCAGACTAATTACTGGCTCACCATTATTATCTGATAGGATAATCGTAGAATCACCTCTGACAATAGCACGCTGCATTTTTCCTGTAATATCTTCAAAGGCTTTCGAAGAATTGGAGAACTCTATTTTTCCAGGAAGACCTACATAACTCGGTAAATTAGGTTCGGGATAGTTCTCATAAACAATTGCAGGTGGTACATAGCTTTCTGATTCAAGCAAAAGTTTGGCGTAAGACGTCTGATTAGCTTCTACTTTGATTGCTTTTTTATACTCTTCTGTCAGCTCTTTGTAACCATCTGCTTTTACAGAAAGTGTATAATCGCCGGGGGCAAGTCCTTCGAAAACAAAAACTCCGTTATAATTATTATCAACTTTGTAAGTGCCTACCTGATTTCCATCTTTCAAAAGGGTGACTTCTGCTCCATTGAGTGGCAACCATTGATCGTTTGTATTTGGCGCATAGTTGAACAGTTGGTGAACGATTTTCTCGTGCATGTCCTTCACTGTTCCCATGATATAACCTGTTTTTTCAGGTGTGAGGTTAAAATAATCACACACGCCGCGTGCTACGCGTATGCCTTCTTGTCCACAATAGTCAGGATTGAGGGCACGGTGACGAGCAGGCTGGTAAGTATGGAAATAACCTTCGAGCAAGAAACCGGGAACGCCATGACGAAGTACACCTAAATAACCTTTTTTCCCTGTCACGGGACTAACCCAAGCTCCTCCATAGAATGTAGAGTCGCCTCGAATATTCATCTGAGTCTTGCTGTAATAGCTGTATATATCAATGTCGTTCACGAAATGCGGCTCCCAACATGCTTTACACATATCATAACTTCCAGGTGACCAATCGTTCCCCTTTCCATCCTGTCCACGATAAAGGAATAAAGGATAGTTAGTAAGTGATCCGTCTGCTGCTGCGTTCGAGTGAATGGAGATAAACATATCCATATTATTTGCTTCAACTTCAGCACAGATTTCCGACAAATTACGATTGTATTTTTCTTCATCGGGTGCACCTTTCACATAAGGATAAGGACCATTGAGTGTTCTGGAATAAAGAATATTCTCGTGTTTCACCCCCATCTTTTCCACCGTTTTGCCCAACTTCAAGATTTTCCATAAGTTGGTGTTTGTCTCATAAAAACCAAGCGTGTCTGGACGACCAGTTTCTGGATTTGCTGGATACGGAATTGTTGCCATTGGCCTGTCGTTAGGCCCCCAGCTGCCATGCCCCGCATTCAAATAAATACGAACATCATTGCCCCCGTTTCTTGCTTGAACGGCAACGAATGCAAAGAGCAATGATAATGTGAGTAAAATATATTTCTTCATAGCATTGTACCTTATCAATTGTTAATGTTTATGTCAATCATGTATGCCTCACCAGCAGGAGTAGAGAAGACGATTTTATCGCCTTTCAACGTTGCATAGGGGTACATGGCGATTACAGAATCATCAGTTAAGACTTGTTCTTGCCCGCTTAATGATTTAGCAACGATTGAAGAGGCATAAACATATTCACCATCATCTTGATCGTTCATACCAATTATAACATCGTTGTTGTACCAACGAGGCGCGCGCAGTGTACCCAGAGATTTGAGATTTGAACCATTCATGTCGCAAACAAAGGCACCAACGCCACAAACATAGTAGAGGGCTTTGGTTCCATCAGGCGAAACAGAAGGCCAAATGTAGCTGAATTGCTTTCCATTGGGCGAGAAAACTTGCGTCTTTCCGCCTTTAGTAATCAGCAATTGACGATTTTTGATGGACAACGTAGGCATCTCAAAGCGCTTGATGGCATTGGGTTGTAGACGAGTTAGCTGTTGTTTGTTGTCTTTCACAACCGAAACAGTTGCTCCACCAATTGAATAACCTTGCAGGTTGCGCGACGGTTTCACAAGCTGTTGCGTCTTACCTGTAGATAAATCAATAGCGTTCAAACTCACACGACGCAAATTATTCTTGGAATAACTGCTCTCAGGATAAAGAATTTGTTTCCCGTCATTGGAAATTTTAACGTTAAATCCTGTTCCTTTTCCTGACGTCAATTCCTGTGTTTTCCCTGTACTTAAATCGAACTTTACAAGACCGTTGTTAGAGGCTGTGGACAAAAGGATATAATCTCCCACGGGACTTAGCCCAACAACTGATTTTGTAGGTCCATTAGGAAGGTCGATCTTCTTCATCGATCCAACCTTCAACACCTGCGCTTGCCCGATGATAGGCAGACAGATGATACAAATTAGTAGCATTTTTCTTTTCATAATAGACAGATAATAGTTAAACAATAGAGATCAAAATCAATGGTACGTTGTTCATTTTACGACCATTGGTTCTTATTTTTTAGTATTAGATTTCAATGGAAGCAATCGAGCTGTTGACATCAAAATGCAGAATGGTTCATGCAGCAGTTATGTCAGACAGTTCGATTCATTCCACCTTATTTAATATGGCCTTGCTTAGTTTCCATATTTTATCAGATCAGAGATTTTGCTTTCGGCGTTGTTTTTTTCATGAACGGCCGTCACAAAATAGGTTCCTGGTCGCGACAGTTTTACACTGTTATCCTTCGTCGTTGCTACCAGTTTTGCCATTCGTTTCGATCCTGTACTCAAATAAACGGCATAATAGCAACCCGAAACAGCATCCCAATGAAGGATGTCATTCATTATTTTGAGATTCTTTGGTGCATTGGGCAAAGAGGGTTTATCAACCAGCAAGTACGGCATTACTACCGGCTCTTTATAGCGCTGCTTGATGGCACTCATGATGTTCACAGGATTCGTAAAGAGATATTTAGCACTATAAAAGAGCCCACCCATCACTTTAGGATTTTCATCCGCAAGACGCATCTGCTTAGTCAGCTCTGAAGAGTTCATGTAAGCAGACCCTTGCTTGCTGTCTCCAAACTTATATATTCCATAGCCAATCACCAATTTAGACTTTGTAATCATATTACTCCAGCGAGCCAATCCCTTATCAAAATTATAGATTGAACTACCTGTATGGAAATATAGTTGAGGGATAATCACGTCTACCCAACCTTCTTTTGACCATTTTGCAACATCAGCAAACATCAAGTTCATGTTATTCTCAATGTTCCCTCCTGGACCGATGGAAAACACCAAGTTTGGATTGGTATTTTTAATCATGTCATGAAGGTTTTTCACAACCTTATTGACGTTATCTCTACGAAATTCCTCAATCGTATTAAAAGTCCGACCGTACGTTGCATATTCGTTTTGGTCGTTCATGCCTTCTCCGCTTGAAAGATACGGGTAGAAATAATCGTCCATGTGAACGCCGTCAACGTTGTATTTGGTAATCAGTTCCTTGACAATATTCACGATACGATCCTGAGCTGCAGGGAGAGCGGGATTATAAATGCGAATTTTGTTATAGTCTTTCACAAGATTTGCAGGAATCTTCGAATCTAACTTTGGAAAAGATGTATCACTGTCTGTGCGTGTCGATATGCGATAAGGATTGATCCATGCATGAAAAGCAATGTTTCGCTTATGCGCCTCGTCAATTAAGAATCTCAAAATATCATACCCTGGATCAACACCTGCCTGTCCGGTAATGCTCTTACTCCATGGTTCATATTGTGAAGTGTAGTAAGCATCAGCCATTCCTCTTACTTGGAAGAATACCGCATTGATATTGTTGTCCTTAAAAAGGTCCAAATATTTCAAGTATAATTCTTTCTGAGAAACCTGATCATATTTCCCCATAGGCCAATCCAGTCCCCAAACCGTTGCCATCCATACACCTCTCAGTTCCTTTCGTGGAACAATAGGTTGCTCTGCTGTTGGTTTTGAAGGTGTAGGAGGCGGGGTTTTGCCCTTGTTGTGATCGTCTCTCTCTTCGTTACACGAAAAGAGAAACATCACAATAAAGGCAAAAAATATAAATCTATTTATTCTTTTCATTTCTAGCTGGTCGTAATATATTAATCGTCCTCAGCTACCTTTACTGGGAATTCGCTGATAACAAATCCAGAATTAGCACGAGAAGCAAATATATACAGTTTGGCATCCTTACCATTCGCATCTTTTTCGATATAGTAATTTGTGTGCGTACCAGGAGCAGCGTTACCAGAACCGCCGAGTATAAATGAATATACCGGATTATGGTTCTCGCCCTTGTCAAATATCTCTAACGCTTCCTTGACAGTACTGCCTTTTGAAATATCGTAGACTGATAATGTCGGTGTTGCTTTACTTGCACCGCCCAATCCAGCTGAACAGGTAATCAAATAGCGTGATTTGTTAAATGTAAAGATGCGAGGCGCAATCGACTCAATTGGGAAGTTATCTTTATTCATTGAGTAATTAACGGTCAAATTGGCATCAGTCAACATAATCGGAGTACGAATACCAGCCCAAAGATAGTTAGAAGAATTCTCAATTCTATAGATGCTGTTAAAGGTAGTCACATCCATTTTGTGAGGAATAACCATTGGGTCGCTGATAGTCTTGAAATTCTTAACGGTAAATCGAAGAACTTCTTTAGCACCATTGTCTGGGAAGAAAATATATCCGTTACCGCTTTCATCCAGATTCAATGTCATCGCGTCACCATGACGGTTGCCGGCACCCTCGATACTTCCAACATTAATATCTGCAATCAGCTCAGGTGCTGAGGAAGGAGTTTCATAATAGTAAATCTTAAGTGGTGAAGCATGACCACCCGAAAGTGAAGCAAGATAGATATGTCCACCCGAAAGGGCTCCTGTATTGTAGGGGAATGTTCCACCTGACACACCTGTTAAATCCAATTTAATTGGATTGATTTTTCCTTCCTTCAAGTCAGAAAGTTTCAGCAAATGAGGTCCCGTTTCACTTCTTGTGACTACCAATACATGCTCTCCGTCAAAGTCGGCACAGCGCGTTAACAAAGATTTATAGCTGTCGTAAACTTTGTCTCCAGAGAAGTTGTAAACAGAAGGCTTATCAAAGTCTGCACCAAACACAGGAATCTTCTTTCTTATCTTCATGAAATAATCTTTGTAGCGCTTTTGATTCATCACCCTGAGGATAAGCGTTTTATAGGCATCAGCCTCATCCATAGAGAAATCAAATACAGAATCTTTAAGATGCGCTCCTTGTGATAATGTTGCTTCTACCCGCAAAGCAGAAAAGTTTGATTCTACTTCAAGCCTCGGGAAATTAATCATCTTATTTTCTTCATCTATCGTTCCTTCGACCACTCTGTTTCCATCAGGTCCGGCATTCAAGATTTTGATGGCAAGCAATTCGGTTTCATAAGGATCAACCGTACTTGCCGGATAGTCCTCGTCACAAGCTGTAAAAACATAACAGCAAAGCAACGCTACGACCATCAGTCCTATATTATTAATATATTTCATCATAGTTTCTTATTTTATTAAAATACAAAAAATGTTAGTTCGCTGTTGAAGGCCAGCCTTCAGTTTGTGTCAGCTGATAGCCTTTGTTTTTATAATCAACGATCTGGTTGGTGCCAATTGGGGCAAGATACGGATTCACATTTGGAAGATCCAGGAATGGGAATCGTGGTAAATTTTCTAATGGATAGAAGAATCCTACCATCTCTGCACCGTTAGTTCCATCAAACGTCACCTTTTTACCATTGGCTTTCACCACGCGGATTTTCTTGGCATTGGCGGCTTTCAGTTGGTCTTTTGCTTCCTTGGGGAAGTTAACCCACGTGCCTATCAATAAATCTTCGTTGGCCTCTGTGTCCATGTAGTTGAGTTTTCCCCAACGACGAAGATCAATAATACGAGCATATTCAAATGCAAGTTCCATTCTGCGCTCGCGACGGATTTCCCACAACAACGGCGAAACCGATTTATCTCTGTTCGGATCTTGGTTGAGATTGGTTAACTGCATCGGGGCTGTTTTCTTCACACCTTTTGCAATGGCCTCCTTTGCCAACGGACGATTGCGAATCTTATTGATAGAAATGTCGAGGTCGGTTTGCATCACTGCTGGACCGCCCACTGTGGCATATTCTGCCTTTGCTTCAATCCAGTTCAACAAAACTTCAGCATATCTCATCACAGGGTAAGCAGTAACATTCTTTTCCCCCTGAAACTCTGCTGCCGGAGTTCCACCAGTTTTCAGATAATCCAAAGCTTGGCGGGGTATAAATTTAGTAATATACAGATAAGAACTTTTAGACAGAGGTGTTGGAGCATCATAGAACGAAGCTTCAAAGCGCGAGTCACGAGTCTTTATCATGTTCTCCATAGAGAAATCTTTGGCGTTTTTAACATCAGAAGACTGGTAATCCTTGCCGTCTGTACAAATAAACGACTTGATTAAATCCAAGTTTGGTCCTACATCCGTAGGAGAGTTCATGTTACATTTCGAGGCAACACAATGAGTGATGCCCTGACCGGGATCATATCGTCTGTAAAGTATGCAATCTTTGGTCTTAGCGAGATCTGTAGATCCGAATAAAGAACGGAAATCCAGTTCGATGTCATACTTTCCGCTATTGATGACCATGTCTCCGGCTTCTATAGCCAGTTGGAAAAATTTGCTTGCTCTTTCGTCATTGTGATAGTAATACTTCTGCCAACTGCCTTCAAAAAGTGCCCATCTTGACACAAACGAAGCTACAACATAACGATTTACGTACATTTCTCCGTCATTCAGTCGCACATTTTGCATGGCATAAACAAAATCATTGTAAACAGAGTCCATCACTTCATTACGTGGTGTGCGGTCTTTATACAATGCATCGTAATCAGTATTCTTGACTTCATGGTTATAATAAGGCACATCACCAAATACATTCACCAAACGAGCATATTCTAACCCTCTGAAGAAGCGAGCTATTCCCATCCAATGATTGTATGCATTGGCATTGAGCACACTTCCCATATCTCTTTCTAAACGGTCAATCATCACATTAGACTTGCGAATCCAGGAGAAGTTCCACGTTGGACCTGCAAAATCACTTTTCCACATGAGCCCCAAAGACGTACTACCTAACGAAGTAGGAACTACACGATTAAACTGAGGCTGAGTCGAAAGGGTGACAACATCATCGTTAAAATTATAAGTTGTTGGCGTATATGCTACGTCAGAATATTTCAAACCATACCCGACAAAGAAATACGAGTAAAATGAATTGGCATACAAACGAACCTTTTGTTCGTTGTTCCAGTAGGTATCATCTTCGGCTGTAGTTATCGAAGGACGATCCAATATGTCGTTGCAACTCGTAAAGATTGCAGCACATATAATGAATAATAAAAATTTATATCGTCTCATAATTTCTTTAATTAAAAGGATAATTGAATACCGCAAGAAACAGACTTGAACACAGGAGTTCCTGTTCCCGTACGTGATAGATTGTATGAACTGCTAAACATAGAGTATCCAGAGATGGCTTCAGGATCAATTGGCAAACCTCTTAATTTGTCAAAAGTGAAGAAATTCTCTAAAGAAACATATACTCTCGCTTTGGTTAAATATAATCTTGATAGCAAATTCTTAGGTAAAGAATATCCCATGTTGATGTTTTTAATTCTCAGGTATGCCATGTTCAATAGATATTTGCTTTGAACTTGCATACCGAAGCCAGAGTTTGAACCACCTAAATCCCAAGCTCTTGGATAGAAAGCATCTGTGCGTTCAGGCGTCCAATATTCTGTTGCAAATGTTTTTGGCATAGCACCTTCCTTGGCAAAAAATCCTGGAATGGCCAACTGACCACTTCCCCAGATCTTACGCTTGCCTATGCCTTGGCAAAAGATGGAAAAGTCGAAACCTTTATAATCCATTCCCAACCTGAAACTGTATTCATAACGCGGTGTAGAGTTTCCTATAACCGTTAAATCACCATGATCTCCGTTGGTTGCAGCACCTGGAGTAATGTAACCATCATGATCCAAATCAACAAACTTGACGTCGCCAGGGGCAAACATCAACTTATCGCCGTTTTCATAGTGCACTTGATAAACCGGGTATTTGGTCGACTGCTGGTTGGTTTTGCGAATTGTACCTTTATAAATGACATTTGTTTTAACAAGATTTCCATCCGTATCGTAAACAAAATCATCTTTTTGGAACAAACGATCCGTTACCAGTCCATATATGTCACCATAACGTCTACCTGTAGAATAGGAGTTATAGACTGAACGATTTTCCCAAGGAATCAAGTGATCTGCACCTTTCGTAATGTCAGTATAAGAATCGGAAATCATGGCTGTCATATTAATACCTAAGCCATTTTCAAACCGATGTCTATAATCTAATGACAATTCCCAACCTCTAGTTCTCAAGTCACCATAGTTACCCTGCGGAGCACCGGTTCCCAATGTCACGGGAAGACTTTCGCCAGGTATAATCATGTCCTTCGTATAACGCTGGAACCAATCAAAAGTTAGTCCTAACTCGTTTTTAAAGAAGCGCAAATCTAAACCGAAATCCAATGTTTCAATTCGCTGCCACGAAATATCATAATCGATGATCGATGGTGTTCCATAGTACTTTCTCTTGCTGCTTTCAATTCCCAGCCAATTAGAATCTCCATCACTAAGAATTGATTTGTAGAGCGTATTAGAAACTGTCTGGTCACCAATGCTACCCCATGAAGCCCTCAACTTTCCAAAAGAAAAGACCTTGGAAATCGATTCCATGAAAGCTTCGTTACTAAACACCCATCCTGCAGAGAACGAAGGGAACCATTCCCATCTTAAATGACTGGGGAACTTTGATGAACCATCGCGGCGAATGTTGCCCTCCAAAAGATACCTGTCTGCAAAATTATAGTTAACACGTCCGAAGAAGCCTAACTGACCTTCCCAAAATCGGTCGCCTGATATAAATTGATCGCCGGTAGCCAATGGAAACTGAGGATTCTCTAAATCAATCAAATCGTTTTTCTGTCCTTGTATCCATCTGCTCTTACTTGTAACCGCATTCATACCAGCCATGAACTTAAACGCATGTTCTTTCTCCTGATCCAGATACAAATTATAAGTTGTATAAGCATTAACTGTATTTCTATTCACAAACCGGTTATAATCCCTGACATGGGATGCTGTGTTGTTAGAGAAATATTTCTGCAAAGGAAACGTATAGGCCCTCATCGTTCCGTCAGGAGAAACATTGCCGTTCTCATCCACGAATACAGGTTTTCCATCAACAAACAATTCTGAAGGGCTGTACCACGTTTGCCCTGCTTCATATTGCATGACAGAAGAATTGCGCTCCTGCATTTGATGATCGTAAGTATAATCGAATTTAAGATCCCAATCTTTGGTAAAATTAACGGTAAAGCCCAAATTGATGTTATAATACTTATTTTCAAAATTGTCGGTATTAGAGGCACCTATTTCATAGGCAGCCTCACGCAAATTGTGACCATTTTCAGTAACACCAATTGGCATCAATGCACTCCATCTATATAAATAAAGCCATGGGTCGGCTGTTGTAGTTCCCACACCGGGATATCGTTTATTGCGATCCGAATAGATAGAACTTGCTCTGATGGACAAATATTTGTTGATTTCCGAATTGATGCTGATCGAAGCATTGTAACGCTTGAAATCATCAATTTTCGCAGCTCTTGACATTCCGCTCTGTCCTAAATAGCCCAATCCTATGTTATAAGACGTTTTACCTGATTTGCCAGAAAAGGATAGATTATGTGATTGTGTCGGAGCCCAGGGACGAATCATGGCTTTCACACCATCGTAAATACGGTATCCGTATTTGTTTACACCGTCAAACATCCAGTCACGACCATACACAACTGGATCATTCCATTTAACAGAACCGCCATATTTTTCCTGCCATTGCAATATCTTTTCAAAACTCTCATCGTTGACACGCCAAAAACCTCCGGCAGGCATTGTACCCTGACGGTTCTTGTGTGCATCAAGGGTGTACCTCAAACCGTCGATTCCTCCCATTTCTATTTTCTTCGCTGGGTCTTGCCAAGAGGAGTTGTTCGAATAATTTACTTCAAACTTGTCTTGCTTGGCACCACTCTTGGTCGTAATTAAAACTACACCGAAAGCTGCTTTAGAACCATAAATAGAGGCTGAAGCGGCATCTTTTAACACCGAAATCGACTCAATATCATCAGGATTCACCATCTGAATACTCGGAATCTCCACATTATCCAATAAGATAAGCGGATTACTCGATCCTAAAATAGAACCTATTTGTCCACGAATCTTAATCAAAGGATCCGAACCAACTTCACCGGTTGGTATTCTAATATTCAAACCTGGAACTGCTCCTTGCAATCCACGGCCTACATCGGCTATAGGACGACTGCTCAACGATTTGTCAAGATCTACACTGGACACAGCACCCGTCAGGTTGGCTTTCTTCTGCGTACCATAACCCACTACGACTACTTCTGAAAGCTGTCCGGCATCTTCCTCAAGCTTTACTTGCATATTGTCACTTGCTCGAAGCGTTACCGTTTTGTACCCTACGTAAGAAATTTGAAGCTGAGTACCAGCCTCTACAGGAAGTGTAAAACGACCGTTTACATCCGTAATCGTACCTGACGACGTTTTACCAACCACAACAATCGTGGCACCCACAATAGGTTCGCCATGGGCATCAACTACGATACCACGAACGGCTTGCTGTTGCATCATCACACCAGGCAAGTTCAAATCACTCGCTGATGCCAACATCGGTTGGGACGCAAAAGCACTACCTGCGACCGTAAGTATCGCACATAGATAATTTTTTGTTTTCATAGACCCAAAATTTAAGTTAATAATTATATTTCTATTTTGTTATTGTTCACTGAATAAGGTTATAGCTTAGAAAAGGCAGAGTGGTATATCAAGCTCATCCTATCATAGTAATTACTTCATCGGCAAATATAGTGATTTAACATGAAAATACAAACTTTATTTGGCTTAATTTATATTTCCAATTCATAAATAATGTTTAAAATTGGGCTTAGAAAGCAAGTTTATACACCAAATTCTTCTTAACCAGGTTGCATTTTGTCCAAATAAATGACAAGAAAAAGATACTTCCAAATCGATGAAATAGAAAAAAACAATAGGCAAACATGCAGCAACCATACCCTATAGATATAATCAAAAAGAACCACCCGAGCAATTGCACCCAGTAAAGTTGGTTAAAAACATGCTTTTACCATGCAAACCTCATTGATTAAGAACCTTAAAAGCATGATGATGAAACGAATAAAAGCATGTGTTAAACGTGAAATGAAATGAATAAACGAAGCTAAAAACAGCATCAAATTTCATAACTTACTGCCTACCAACAGCTAACATTTTTGCGCTGTATTTTCAATATTTGGAAGATTCGGAGCGTTGCTGACAAATACGCGAAATACAAACAGGTGTTTGTCAAGAAAAATGCCGATGTTGGAACGTAAGATGTGACTTTTCTTTGTTATCAAATAGATAGTCCAAGCAACATGATGCATCAAGTTCACTGGTCGGGAAAGAGATGCGTGGCATGATATTTCATCAGTCCCTCAACCACATGGTCGCTAACCATTTCAGGCTCAAAACCTGCCTCACGACAAACAGCTCGCAACAAGGGCGCAAAGGCCACAGCCGTTTTTCCTGTAAAATACACGGGATATTGATGGTACGCATACTGGAACAAATTGCGCGTTAAAAATCGCTTAAAATTATCAGTCACCAAATCTCGCACATATTCCGTATGTTGGTAATCGGTCAAAAAGATTGCTATCGAGGATAAATAATAATGTGGAAGTGGCTTATCATAAACAGCGCGCATCACTTCATGGGCTGTCGTTTGATGCTGAAAATAAAAAGATGAAATCAGGTCAGCAGGTGCCAACTCTTTCAATACATCCGAAAGAAAAGCGCGTCCAATAGACGATGCGCTGCCTTCATCTCCCAGGATATAACCACCGGCACGCACATTCTTAACGATTTGAGCACCATCATAGAAGCATGAGTTGGACCCCGTGCCCAGAATACACACGATGCCCGCCGAATCCATGCACATCGAACGGGTGGCACCCAGCAAGTCGCTCTCTACTGTGACCGGTGTCTTAAACTGTGCAACCAAGGAGTGACCCACCATTTTCTTCCTATCCTCACCATTACAGCCGGCCCCATAAAAATAGACGTGACCTAACTTTCGCTTGAAGTAGGCTTCGCCCAAACCCAACCGAATGCTCCTGCTCATCTCTCTGCGAGTTTGAAAATACGGATTCAGGCCTTCGGTTTTTTGCAAGTCAACCAACTCGTCTTGCTCAACAAAAGCCCATTCTGTGTGCTCAGAACCGCTCACTGCTATCAAATTCATTGCGTTTTTAATTAGTTTGCTACATGAAGCCGCAAAGTTACAAAGATTTTTTCAATTTGCCCTCACCATCGCTCTCCTTCATGAAAACGATGCCAAGACTTTTCGTTCTTCGCTGGACAACACCCATTGTGATGCAGTTATTCAGTCACAAATAAAAGACTACCAGGGAGTAAGGGTAATACTGTGAAATGTTCACTTCATGAGTTTTTCAATCTTTCCATTTGTTGTTAGAAAAATCACTGAAACCATTTCGGGACGATTCCCAAACAACATCAAGCGTTAAATCATACAAATTATAGTGAATATTTCTGATTTTATATTTCTAATTCTAAAAAAATAACCTATCTTTGCTCATAACTAAAAATCAACATAGTACATGAAAAAACTGATTGCCCTACTGCTGCTTTTAGGCACTTTCAGCACCACTTGCTGGTGCTCAACATCACACGTCGTTGTCGGAGCCGAGCAAACTCATCTTTACTTCCCGCTTCTAAAGGGTAAGAAAATCGTTTTGTTCTCCAACCATACCGGCATGGTGGGTAATCAACACTTGCTGGATATCATGGTGAACTACCGAATGAAGGTCATTGGCGTGATATCGCCCGAGCACGGATTCAGGGGAACAGCCGATGCCGGTGAGCATGTCACCAACTCTATGGACGCGCAAACTGGCGTGCCAATCTATTCGTTATACAACGGAAAGAAGGGGAAAGCGAGCCTGCAAGTTCTCAAAAGTGCCGACATCTTGGTGATAGACATACAAGACGTAGGACTGCGGTTCTACACCTATTATATATCCATGCTCAAACTGATGGACGCTTGTGCGGAGGTAAAGACACCGGTACTGGTTTTAGACCGTCCCAATCCGAATGGCTTTTATGTAGACGGCCCCATCCTGGACATGAAGTACAAATCGGGCGTGGGTGCCCTACCCATCCCTATCGTTCACGGAATGACCCTGGGCGAACTGGCGCGAATGATCAACGGAGAAGGGTGGCTGAGCAACCACCGCCAATGCAAGCTCACCGTCATCCCCTGCAAGAACTACACGCACCAGACACGGTATGAGCTACCTATCCCACCTTCACCCAACCTTCCCAACATGCAGGCGGTGTATCTCTACCCAAGCACATGTTTCTTCGAGGGAACGAATGTGAGTCTGGGACGAGGCACATCAAAGCCTTTTCAGCAGTATGGGCATCCTGACATGACGGGATACGGCTACAGTTTCACGCCGCAAAGCGTGGCTGGTGCCAAGAATCCGCCGCAATTAGGGAATACGTGCCATGGCGTTGACTTGAGCAACGCAGACACCGCACTCATACAGCGGCGAGGAATAGACCTGTCGTATGTCATCAACGCATACCGCAACCTAAACATAGGCAGCAAGTTCTTCACGCCTTTCTTTGAAAAGCTAACAGGCGTAGGCTACATCAGAGAGATGATCATGAGTGGCTGTAACGCTGATACCATCAAAGCTAAGTGGCAGAAAGACGTTGAACAATTTAAGCAACAACGGCGGCCCTATCTACTTTACCAAGAATAAGCGAATGAACTAAAACCATCCTTTCCTCATGAACGCCATCATCATTCTCATCACCGTAGGCATCTATTTCATCCTACAACTCGCCGTGTCGTTTAGAAAATCAACGACAGCCAACTCCGATTTCTTCTCGGGCAGTCGACAATCTAAATGGTATGTTGTTGCCTTTGCCATGATTGGTGCCAGCATTTCGGGTGTGACATACGTGTCGGTTCCAGGCATGGTGAACAAGAGTGGGTTTGGCTATTTGCAATTAGTCATGGGATTCATTGTCGGCCAACTCATCATCGCCTTTGTGCTCACCCCACTGTTTTATCGCATGAAGCTCACCTCGGTGTACGAATATCTGAGCAACCGATTCGGCTTGAAGGCTTATCATACGGGAGCTTGGTTCTTCTTCATCAGTAAGATGTTGGGAGCGGCGGTGCGCCTGTTCCTGGTGTGTTTTATCCTACAGATGCTGGCTTTCGAGCCCCTGGGCATTCCGTTCATTGTCAATGTTTTCATCTCTGTGGGCTTCGTGTGGCTGTACACCCATCGCGGAGGGGTGAAATCGGTGATTTGGGCAGATGTCATCAAAACCTGTTGTTTAATCATTTCGGTGGCGCTCTGTATTTACTTCATCGCCCGAGACATGGGACTTTCGCTTAGCGGAACCTTCCATGCGATTGGACAAAGCAGCATGAGCAAGATGTTGTTTTTTGATGATCCCAACGATAAGCAGTTTTTTTTCAAACAATTCTTGGCGGGCATCTTCACGATGATTGCCACCAACGGACTTGACCAAGATATGATGCAACGCAACTTGAGTTGTCGCAACAGCAGGGAATCACAAAAGAACATGATTTTCAGCATCATTCTTCAGTTTGTGGTGGTTTCCGCTTTCTTAATGCTTGGCGTGCTGCTGTACCTCTTCGCAGCACAGCATGGGATGTCAGAAACAGGCGACAAACTGTTCCCAGCCATCGCCACAGGGCCCTATCTCCCTATGATTGTCGGCATCTTATTCATCGTTGGTCTGGCATCATCGGCCTACAATGCTGCCGGAGCAGCCTTGACTGCACTCACCACCTCGTTCACAATCGACATCCTTGGTGGGCACTCGCTGAGCGAGAAGCGTGTGAAAAGCCTGCGGCAGCGTGTACACCTTGGAATGGCCATCCTGATGGGAGTGGTCATCATCGCCATCAACATCCTGAACAGCACCAGTGTGGTAGATGCCGTCTACACCCTTGCCAGCTACACCTACGGCCCCCTCTTAGGCATGTTCGCCTTTGGCATCATTATGAAACAACAAGTACACGACCGCTATGTGCCATGGGTGGCTATCGCTGCACCTGTGCTGTGTTTGATATTAGACAAACATTCCATGCAATGGTTCAATGGCTATCAGTTTAGCTACGAGATACTTATTTTCAACGCATTGTTTACCTTCTTAGGACTTTGCTTGTTGATTCGACGAAAATAACGATAAAACAAACCCAAACATTGGTACATCAATATGAAAGTAATTGCCATACTTACTGCACATATAAGTTGTATGCTGTTTACCATTGGCATACATGCTCAAAATAGACCTGCTGTCTTTGCACCTACTTGCGATACCCCTTTGGTGCAAGAGCTCACTACTCATAACCGACCAAAATACGGTCTGTCAAACCGCCATATTGCCATGTGGCAAAGTCATGGACGTTATTACGAAGCCAAATTAGACCGCTGGGAGTGGCAAAGATGCCGCTTGTTGCAAACCGTTGAAGACCTATATACGCAAAGTTATGTACTACCTTTCTTGGTTCCCATGCTCGAACAAGCGGGAGCTAACGTACTGATTCCGCGCGAAAGGGATTGGAGCAGCTTTGAAGCCATCGTGGACAATGGCGGCAACCGCTTTCAACCAAAGGCAAAATATAGTGAATACAACGGAAAAGAAAACTGGAAAAACGGCACAGGAAAAGGCTTCGCCTACCTCCGAAAGACCTACACCAACTTTGAAAACCCATTTACAGAGGGCAGTTATCGCATGGTGACTTCGATTAAAAAAGGAGCCGAAAGCACGGCCGAATGGGTTCCACAAATCGACGAAACAGGCGAATACGCTGTTTATGTAGCCTATCATACCGTGCCAGGAAGCACCAATGCAGCCCGTTATACCGTTTATCATCGGGGAGGAATCAGCGAATTTAAGGTGAATCAACAAATGGGTGGCGGTACTTGGATTTATCTTGGAAAGTTTGTATTCGACAAGAATTTAGGCAAGAGTCAGCGCATCGTTCTCAGTAACAAGACAGACAAAGCAGGCGAAGTGGTGACAGCCGACGCTATAAAAATAGGTGGAGGAATGGGGAATGTCGGCAGACCAGAAACAAGTACCTACCCTCGTTTCACCGAAGCAGCACGCTACTGGATGCAATGGGCGGGCGTACCAGATAGTATTTATAGCCCCACAGCTGGCAAAGACGATTACAAAGACGATTATCAAGCACGTGGCGAATGGGTGAACTGGTTGGCCGGTGGGTCTGAAAGCTATCCCGAAGGCAGGGGGTTGAACATCCCCATTGAGATGTCTTTGGCCTTTCACTCCGATGCGGGTGTCACCAAGAACGACAGTACCATTGGCACGTTGGGCATTTATTTCACGCATTCGTATGACAGTGTGTTTGCCAATGGCGCGTCACGACAGCTTTGTAAGGAGTATGCCGAAACCATTCATAACAGTATTTTACGAGACATACGGGCACAATTTGAACCCGCATGGCACAGCAGAGGCAACAAAGACGCTTCTTACTTTGAAGCCCGTACGCCACGAGTACCCGCCATGTTGTTGGAATTGCTGTCGCATCAAAACTTTGCAGACATGCGTTATGGTCTCGACCCTCGTTTCCGATTTGCAGTAAGTCGTGCCATCTACAAAGCCATGCTGCGCTTTTCGTGCAAACAACATCAACAAAAATACGTGGTAACACCGCTACCAGTGAGTCACATGGCAGCCCATTTGACGGATAAGGGGCAGGTGGAACTTACGTGGAAAGCTGTTGAAGACACGCTTGAACCCACGGCAAAACCCGACCGTTACATCGTATATACTCGCTATGGAAATGGAGAGTTTGACCATGGAAAAGTGGTGAAGCAATGTAAATATGTGGCAGACGTACCCAAAGGCATGGTGTGCAGCTACAAAGTTGTGGCAATGAACGAGGGCGGTGTGAGCTTCCCATCGCAGATTGTAGCCGTAGGACGTAGCGCAAAGCCTCATCACAAAAAGGCTTTAATCGTCAACGGATTCGACCGTATATCGGCTCCTGCCGACTTTGAAGCACCTGCTCCGTTGGACACCTTGTACGCTGGATTCTTGGATAATGAAGACCATGGAGTGCCATATATGGTAGATATCAGTTATGTGGGCAGCCAAAAAGAGTTCAACAGGTCGCTCCCATGGCTCGATGATGATTCGGGTGGCTTTGGCGACAGTCACGGAAATGAAGAGACAACGGTCATTGCGGGCAACACATTCGACTATATCGCCCTGCACGGAGATGCCATCTTAAAGGCGGGATGTTCGTTCGAATCGTGTAGTCGGGAGCGCTTCAACCGTGTTGAGAAAGACATCCAATGGATTGACATCATCTTAGGAAAACAGCGACAGACAAAGTTAGGCAACGGCAAAGCATATCCTTTACGCTACAAGATATTTACGCCCGAAATGCAACAAACGCTCACTGCTTACACCCAACAAGGCACATCCATATTCGTATCGGGTGCATACGTAGGCAGCGATCTATGGAATAACAAATTGGCAAAGCCCCAAAAAGAAGACATTCTCTTTGCAACTAACGTACTGAAGTACAAGTGGCGCAACAGTAGAGCGGCCGTCACAGGACGCTTGTCAACCGTAAAATCGCCTTTCAATCTCGCACCAGCTGCCTACAACTACGCGCATACGTTGGGTCCAAAAACCTATATTGTAGAATCGCCAGACGCTATTGAGCCTGCCTGCGACAACGCCTATACCGTGATGCGTTATCCCGAAAACAACTTTAGTGCGGCAGTGGCATACCGTGGTGACTACAAGACATGGGTCATGGGCGTGCCGTTTGAGTCGATATTGGATGCTACCAGTAGAGAAAAGCTGATGGCAGAAATCGTACAGTTCTTTAAACAATAAATCCAATTACTAATTACACCCATCGTCATGAAAAGAATACAATCCTTTATATACAGTTTATTAGCACTTGCCTTCTGTGTACAGATACAAGCGCAAATAGGAACTTTTCGCTTTGCCCAACTGACAGATATACACCTCAGTCAAAACAATCCCAATCCAACAGAAGACTTGCTTCGATCTATCGCACAGATTAATGCAACGGACAGTCTTGACTTTGTTCTCGTTACGGGCGACCTTACCGAGGAGGGCGACAATGCAACGCTGCACAAAGTAAAGCAGTGTTTAGACCTTTTACGCTATCCTTATTATACCGTGATGGGCAATCATGAAACCAAGTGGAGCGAATCAGGATGCACCATGTTTGCCAAGATATTTGGTGGCGAACGCTTCTCGTTTTTCCATAAAGGCATTCAGTTCATAGGATTCAACACAGGTCCTTTCATGCGCATGGCATTCGGTCATGTGAAACCGCAAGACATATCGTGGATTCAATCGACCATCAAGGACAAGAAACAACCGGTGATATTGGTCACCCACTACCCTATTTTAGAAGGTGATGTAGACAACTGGTATGAGGTGACTGATGCTGTGAAGCCCTATAATATATGTCTTTTCATTGGTGGCCATTATCACCGGAACAAACAATTTACTTACGATGGAATCCCTGGCGTACTCATCCGAACCAATCTTCGTGACAAGGATGCACTGCCAGGATATGGCATTTATGAAGTTTCTCCAGACTCTATCATCGTTTACCAGCAACGAATAGGAGAAAAGAAACAGCGTCTATGCGCCTACTCTTTAACCAATCAGCTGTTCAACCACGAAAAGAAAGCTGACAAGTATCCTGACTTTTCAGTCAACAAGACCTACCCAAACGTGAAAAGAAAATGGTGCATACAGACGGGTACGGCCATCTATAGTTCGCCTGTCGTTGAGGGAAACAGAGTATTTGTGGGCGATGATGCTGGCATACTAGCGGCATACAACTTGAAAACGGGTAAAAAACTGTGGGCATACCAGTCGGAAAACCGTATTGTGGGAACGCCTGCGGTTGAAAATGGGATTGTTGTTTTTGGCTCAGCCGACCAGTACATCTACGGCATTGATGCCAAGAATGGAAGTTTAAAATGGCGTGTTCAGGCCCAAGCGCCAGTGTTGGGAGCCGTTACCATACAGCAAGGCATCGCATATATAGGCAGCAGTGACCACATTTTCCGTGCCATTGACATCCAGAACGGAAAAGTAGTGTGGACCTATAACAACGTAAAAGGATATGTAGAAACAAAGCCCTTGGTTACAAACAATCAAGTTATCTTCGGTGCATGGGACAACACACTTTACTCGCTGAATCAAAAGAACGGTCATGAGAACTGGCGTTGGACGGGCAATCTCACTCGAATGCACTTCTCACCAGCAGCCGTTTGGCCTGTTGCCACGCAGAACCGCGTTTTCATTGTTGATCCCGAACGAGCCCTCACGGCCATTGATTTAACAACGGGTGCAACCATCTGGCGCACCTATCAGTCGAAAGTACGAGAAACGATTGGCCTATCAGCAGACCAAACGCGCATCTATGCCAAGACCATGCAAGACAGTGTGGTGTGCTACAGCGCCACCTCTGAACACCCCAAACAACTATGGAGAGCCAATTTACAGTTTGGTTACGAACACGCTACCTCCATGATGCCCGAACAAGGCGATGTGGTTTTGGGGAGCACCAAAGACGGTTTGATATTCGCTTTACAGGCGAAGACTGGTGAAATCAGATGGAAACACAAAATAGGCAACTCACTCATCAACACCGTAGTTCCTGTTGGACGCCGACAACTGTTGGTGACAGCTGCCAGTGGAGAACTATGCTTACTACAATATCGATAATACTCATTAAATAAAAATAGAATGAACTTATGAAGAAGATAGATTGTTTTTTACCCTTCATCAACGAGGAGCAATACCAACAACTGTGTGCTGCGTTTGAAGATTTTACATCTCTCGTCAACATTCATGCACTCAAAGAGAGCTTGTACCAGTCCGACACCTTACAGCAAATAGCCAAAGAGGCTACCGCCCCATATATCCTTTTGCTTACCAAGGACACACCTTTGAGCTTGCATTACAGAGCTTTACAACGATTGATACAACTGGCCGAAGATACCCAGGCTGCGCTCTTGTATGCCGATCACTATCAGATTAGGGCTCAAAAGCGTATCAATTCGCCTGTTATTGATTATCAATTGGGGTCTTTACGCGATGACTTTAACTTTGGTTCGCTGTTGTTTTTCAATACCGCTGCATTCAAAACTGGGGTTCTCAACCTCAAAGAACCTTACCAACACGCCGCACTCTATGCCCTACGCCTTTGTCTGAGTAGGAACCACCAGTTGGTACACGTCAACGAATACCTGTATACAGAGATTGAAGAGGACAACCGAAAGAGTGGCGAAAAGCAGTTCGACTATGTTGATCCACGCAACCAAGAACGTCAAAAAGAAATGGAAAGGGCGTGTACCGAGCATCTGAAAGCTGTTGGAGGCTATCTCGAGCCTGTGTTCAAAGAGGTAGATTTCAACCTTACCCCATTCGAATATGAGGCATCGGTCATCATTCCGGTCAAGAATAGGGTTGGCACCATCGAGGCTGCCATACAGTCTGTCTTGCGCCAACAAACCAACTTCAAGTTTAATCTCATCGTGATTGACAATCATTCGGATGATGGCACTTCCGAAATCATCGACCAACACAAGGGTGATGAGCGTGTCATTCACCTCGTTCCCCAACGTACCGACCTCGGTATTGGCGGCTGCTGGAACTATGGTTTGCATCATGCCAACTGCGGAAAGTTCGCCGTTCAGTTGGATAGCGATGATCTGTATTCAGACGAACACACCCTACAAACCATCGTAGACGCCTTTTACCAGCAACAATGTGCCATGGTGATTGGCACTTATCGCATGACCGATTTCGACCTCAACACGCTTCCTCCAGGCGTGATTGGCCACCGTGAATGGACGCCAGAGAATGGAAGAAACAACGCATTGCGTATCAATGGGCTAGGTGCTCCTCGTGCTTTCTACACCCCTATTGCACGAGAAATTGGATTCCCCAACACAAGTTATGGTGAAGACTACGCCATGGGACTGAACATTTCGCGCCATTATCAGATAGGACGTATCTACGATGTGCTGTATCTTTGTCGCCGTTGGGGTGGCAATTCGGATGCGGCATTGAACATAGAGCAAGTAAACGCCAACAATATCTATAAAGACCGAATCCGCACATGGGAGTTGCAAGCTCGCATCAACCTTCACAAAAAATAAACCAGCATGAAACCATTAACCAAAAACATCAGTCCTTGGGCCTGGATACCCACGCTCTATTTTGCCGAAGGCATCCCCTATTTTATCGTTAACAACATATCGGTCATCATGTTCACCAAGATGGGTGTGCCCAATGGTGACATGGCCATGTTTACCAGTTTGTTGTATCTGCCGTGGGTCATCAAGCCCCTGTGGAGTCCGTTTGTCGATATCCTGCGCACCAAACGTTGGTGGATTGTGATCATGCAAGCCCTCATGAGCTTGGCTTTCATTTTGCTGACGTTTACCCTTCCACATCCTTCACCCGACATCATCGCTTCGGGCAATACACCCGTGAGTATGTTTACGCTTACGTTGGTGCTGTTTATCATCACCGCCTTTGCATCTGCTACCCACGACATCGCTGCTGATGGATTCTATATGTTGGCTCTCAATCATTCACAGCAATCGTTCTTCGTGGGCATCAGGAGCACATTTTATCGCTTTGCCTCTATCTTCGGACAGGGCGTTTTGGTGTTCGTGGCTGGATATTTAGAGCTGCACACGGGCAACATTCCGTTGTCGTGGATGATTACCTTGGGCATTACAAGCGTTTTGTTCACCACCATTACCATTTATCACACCTTCTTTATTCCTTATCCTCAACAGGACAAAGGAAAAGTAGGTACTACAGGTGTGCATGCTAAAGACATCGTTTCAGAGTTTGGACGTACCTTCTCAACCTATTTTAAGAAGCCCGGACTGTGGATTGCCATTGCTTTCATGTTGCTGTATCGTTTGCCCGAAGCATTCTTACTCAAGATGGCAGTGCCGTTTCTTGTTGACTCTGGGGCTGACGGAGGCTTGTCCATGCCTACACAAGAAGTAGGGTTGGTTTATGGAACCATTGGTGTTATTGCACTGACCATTGGTGGCATCATCGGTGGTATTGCGGCTTCCAACTGGGGACTCAAGAAGTCATTGTGGCCAATGGCTGCCTGCATGACGCTTCCCTGCTTTACCTTTGTGTACCTTAGTATGTTCCTTCCTCACAACATCATTATCATCAGTGCTTGCGTGGCCGTCGAACAGTTTGGCTATGGATTTGGTTTCACTGCCTACATGTTGTACATGATGTATTTCTCTGAAGGCGAATTTAAGACCGCCCACTATGCCATTTGCACGGCATTCATGGCACTGAGCATGATGATTCCAGGCATGTTTGCCGGTTATCTGCAAGAGTGGTTGGGTTACGAACACTTCTTCTGGTTGGTCATTGCCTGCTGCTTGGCAACCGTCATGGTTACATTAATTATCAAAGTTGACCCTCATTATGGACGTAAAGATGCTGAAAATGTTAAATAATTCTTTTAAAAAACTATTTTTACTTGCCTTCATGCTTTGTTTCATTGTCACCGTTTTACCGGCAAGAAACAAACAAGTATTAACTGGTATTGATGTGTTAGAACGTCAAAATTTCAAACAGTTGCAAGGCAAGCGCATTGGTCTTATCACCAATCCTACGGGTGTTAACCGCTATTTGAAGTCGACCATCGACATCTTGCACGATGCTCCTGGCGTCAAACTGGTAGCGCTCTATGGACCTGAACATGGTGTGCGAGGCGACATCCATGCTGGTGCCAAGGTTCAAGACCAAAAAGATGAGAAAACAGGTTTGCCCATCTTCTCCCTCTATGGCAAGACACGAAAGCCCACCAAAGAGATGCTTCGTGGCATCGACGCGTTGGTGTACGACATTCAAGACATTGGGGCACGCTCGTTTACCTTTATCAGTACCATGGGGTTGGCCATGGAAGCGGCTGCCGAGAATGGCATCGAATTCATCGTTCTGGATCGCCCCAACCCACTTGGCGGTCTGCACGTCGAAGGCAATGTGGTGGAAGATGATTGCATGTCGTTTGTCAGTCAGTTCCGCATTCCCTATATCTACGGACTTACTTGTGGCGAATTGGCGCTGATGCTCAATGGCGAGCGTATGTTGAAGCATGGCGTTCAATGCAAACTAACGGTCATTAAGATGAAACGTTGGAAACGAAAAATGACGTACGAAGACACAAAGTTGCCGTGGATAGCATCGTCTCCACACATTCCACAAGCCCTCACAGCCTGGTATTATCCTACTACTGGCATTGTTGGAGAGTTGGGGTATCTGTCTATTGGCGTTGGTTACACCCTTCCCTTCCAATTGTTTGCTGCTTCTTGGATTGATGCCGAAGAGTTAGCAAACGCCATGAACGCGCAGCAAATGCCTGGCGTAACGTTCCGTCCCATTCACTTACGACCCTTTTACAGCACAGGAAAAGGCGAACAATTACAAGGCATACAGATTCATATCACGAACTATAAGACAGTTCAACTCACTCCTATCCAGTTTGTGCTGATGCAAGAAATAGCTCGTTTGTATCCCGAACATTCGGTGATGGAGCATGCCAATCAGACCCGTTTCTCCATGTTCGATAAAGTTTGTGGCTCTAAACAAATACGCGAACGCTTCATGAAACGCAACCGCTGGGAGGATATTGCACCTTATTGGAACAAGGACGTAAAGACTTTTAAGCAACTGTCAAAGAAATATTATCTATATCGTTAAAATTATATTGCGCTATGAATGTTACACAAAAACCACAGAGTAAACGCATCTTAGCCATCGATATCTTACGAGGCATCACTATCGCTGGCATGATACTCGTGAACAATCCAGGCAGCTGGGCACACATCTTCGCCCCCCTCGAGCACGCTGAATGGAACGGAATGACACCCACTGACTTGGTGTTTCCTTTCTTCATGTTTGTCATGGGAATGTGTATTTTCATTTCCATGCAGAAGTATCAGTTTGCGTGCAACCGCCAAACGGTTTACAAAATTATACGCCGCACGCTGCTACTCTACCTCGTAGGCATATTCGTTGGTTGGTTTTCAAGGTTCTGCCATCGCTGGGCTTTCCCATTAGAAGACGCCACTTTAGGCCAGCAAATATGGCATACAGTATGGTCGTTCGACACCATTCGGTTGTCGGGCGTGTTGGCACGGTTAGCCATCTGTTACGGCATCACCGCCCTGTTGGCCATCACCGTGCGTCATCGTTACTTGCTCAGCATCGTCATCACCTTGTTGATAGGCTATACCATCTTATTGTTTTGCGGCAATGGTTTTGCGTATGATGAAACAAATATCCTGTCCATCGTCGACCGAGCCGTTCTTACCGATGCGCACATGTACCACGACAATGGCATCGATCCCGAAGGATTGTTAAGTACATTTCCAGCCATTGCCCACACCCTCATTGGCTTTTTAATTGGAAAACTGGCTTTTAGTAAACAAAAAAACACAACTGCCACCATCTCGGGCGACCCCAAGACAAGTCTTATTTTACACAACATCGTTCCGCTGTTCATTGCAGGAACCATCCTCACCTTCAGTGGTTTGTTGCTTGCCTATGGTTGTCCGCTCAACAAAAAGATATGGTCGCCCACCCTTGTACTGACAAGTTGTGGATTGGCCTCAACGCTTTTAGCCTTGTTAATATGGCTCATCGACGTGAAAGGATATAAGCGTTGGTGCCGCTTTTTTGAAGTATTTGGCATGAATCCACTTTTCTTATATGTCATGAGTGGTGTCATTGCCATCTTGTTTGGTTCGTTCCAATTCCCATTTGGCGATGAGCCAACCTCAATCACAGGTTTTCTTTATCGTGATGTTTTTTCACCGTTGTTAGGACAAACCTTTGGATCGCTGGCCCATGCCCTACTCATCATCACGATACTTTGGAGTCTTGGCTACATTCTCTACAAGAAACGTATATTCATTAAATTATAAAATTACCGCACGACATGAAACAAAACATATATTTGATAGCCGACAGTGGCTCGACAAAAACAGATTGGGCGGTTATTGAAAACAATCAATTGAGAAAGGTCATCACCACAAAAGGGATGAATCCTGTCTTTCAATCGACCGACGAAATGGTAGCTGAAATCACAGAAAACCTTCTGCCTCACCTGCCCACTAAACATTTTTCCAACATCTTCTACTATGGAGCTGGCTGCATACCCGAAAAGGTTTCGGTGGTTGAAAATGCCCTGCGACAGGTGCTCACGGTAGACGATAAGGTTGAAGTAAACTCAGACCTCTTAGCTGCGGCACGCGCTTTGTGTGGAAAAGAGCCCGGCATTGCCTGCATCTTAGGCACAGGGTCGAACTCATGTTTTTACGACGGCACGCAAATAGCGTGGCAAGTGCCTGCACTGGGCTTTATCCTTGGCGATGAAGGGAGTGGCGCCAACTTAGGTAAGCGGTTGGTGAGCGACCTCTTAAAAAACCAATTGGATGATCAACTCAAAGCAGAATTTTTCGCACAGTTCAACACCAACATGGCCGACATTATTGAAAATGTTTACCGCAAACCATTTCCAAGTCGTTATTTGGCCAGTCTTAACGTATTTTTGGAGCAACATAAAACACACAAAGCCGTGCACGCGCTGCTGGTAAACGCTTTCTCTGACTTTATCCGTCGCAACGTCATGCAATACGATTACCATGAATATCCCATGAATTGCATTGGCACCATCGCACTTGTCTATCAACCGGAACTCACCGAAGCCGCAAAAGCATTGGGCGTGAAGATAGGAACCATCAGCAAAGCCCCCATGGAGGGACTGCTTAAATACCACACATTATAAAAACAGGAGGATACGTCATGAGTTTTAAGAAGATAACCGAAGAAGCTTCATTGTACAACGACTTGGAAGATAAGTCGGTAGAAGAACTTTTACAAGACATCAACACCGAAGATCATAAGGTGGCGTTGGCCGTACAAAAAACCATTCCACAAATAGCCAAATTGGTCAAGCTGATTGTACCAAGGATGAAACGAGGCGGTCGAATTTTCTACATGGGAGCCGGAACCAGTGGCCGTTTAGGCGTGTTGGATGCTTCTGAACTGCCCCCTACATTCGGCGTTTCAAAAACATTAGTCATCGGACTGATTGCTGGTGGCGACACGGCTTTGCGCAATGCGGTTGAAGCGGCAGAAGACGATGAGGAACATGGTTGGAACGAACTGGTAGAGCACAACATCAACAGCAATGATACCGTGATTGGTATTGCCGCATCGGGTACGACACCATACGTTGTGGGAGCATTGCGCGACGCACGCGAACATGGCATTCTGACAGCCTGCATCACCAGCAATCCTGATTCGCCAATGGCAGCCGAATCGGATATAGCCATCGAAATGATTGTAGGACCGGAGTATGTCACCGGTAGCTCACGCATGAAATCGGGTACGGGACAAAAGATGATTCTCAACATGATTAGCACCGCTGTCATGATACAATTAGGACGGGTGAAGGGCAACAAGATGGTTAACATGCAGCTGACCAACCAAAAACTCGTAGACCGTGGCACGCGCATGCTGGTCGACATATTAGGGTTAGACTACGGCAAAGCCAAAAGTCTGCTGCTGCTTCACGGCTCGGTAGAAAAGGTGTTGCAAGAAACAAAACTACCCACGAAGGACGAATGATGACCACCCTTAACTTAAAAACATATCAACGATGAAACGAATGAGCTTTCTGTTGCTCTTGATGGTGGGGATGCTTTCCTCCATAAGGGCCAACGATATCCCAGTAGTCTACCCCGAACAAGTAGGCATGAACAGGCTGCGACTGCAAAATGCTGACCGCGTTATCAACCAAGCCATCCGTGAGAAGCAAATTCCCGGAGCTGTGTTAGCGGTGGTTAGACATGGCAAAATGGCCTATCTCAAAGCCTACGGCAACCGCCAGCTCATTCCGACGGTGGAGCCCATGACCACAAACACGGTTTTTGACCTGGCGTCGTGTACCAAACCAGTGGCTACAACGATGGCTACCATGCTCCTCATTGAGCGGGGATTGCTGCGCACTGCGGATGCCGTCAAGATGTATCTGCCCCACTTTCAAAGTTGGAACAGCCAACAAAATGACACCACGACCATACGCATCAGCAACCTGCTAACGCATACATCAGGCCTGCCTGCCTACGCTCCCGTCAAACAATTGAGCAGCGAGAGCGGCGCTGACAAGCGACAAGTGTTGGCACGTTACATCGACCAATGCCAGCGACAATACAAACCGGGAACGGACATGCGGTATAGTTGTCTTAACTTTATCACCTTGCAACGCATCATAGAACACATTACCCATCAATCGTTAAGAACCTTTTGTGCCGAAAACATCTTCATTCCTTTAGGTATGAGCCACACCGACTTCATACCCTGCGCACAAGACAAGAAGGGAAATTGGACGAACACCGATCAGCCACGATGGGGCAAAATAAACGACTCTGCCGCTTATCCCCTCGCTCCTACCGAGCAACAAGCCAACGGACAAGTGCTCAAGGGACAGGTTCACGACCCCTTGGCACGCGTCATGAACGCGGGAATATCGGGCAATGCCGGCTTGTTTTCTACAGCTTCCGACCTGGCGGTGCTTTGTGCCATGCTGCAAAACGGAGGTTCGTGGAACGGAAAACGCATTCTGTCACCCAACACCATCCATGCCATGCGCACCATTCCATCAAGCCTGAAAAACTTTGGACGCAGCTTAGGATGGGACGTATCGTCGCCATACGCCTCGAATAAAGGCGATCTGTTGAGCAACGAGACCTACGGGCATACGGGATATACGGGTACTTCTATCGTGATAGACCCGGTGAACGACCTTTCCATCATCCTGCTTACCAACTGCGTACATCCGCATGACAAGGGCAACACCGTGCGCTTGCGGGCCTTGGTGGCTAACGCCGTTGCAGCAAGCATCACCAATGAGGAACCTTTGTACCATGAGCATTACTACCAACGCATGCTGCAATTTGAAAACGAACCTGACATACAGAAAAGCAACATCGTGATGTTGGGAAACAGCATCACGGAGGGTGGCAAAGATTGGGCAGCCAAGTTGGGTAACAAAAAGGTCATCAACCGCGGTATCAGTGGCGATGTAGCCACAGGCATTTACGACCGGTTGCACACCATCTTGCCCGCACATCCTGCCAAGATATTCTTGATGGTTGGGGTAAACGACGTGAGCCACGACCTCAGCACCGACAGCATTGCCAACATGATTATACGACTGACGGAACGCATCCGACGCGAATCGCCACAAACCAAGCTCTATCTACAGAGCATGCTTCCTATCCGCGAATCAACAGGCAGATGGAAACGACTGGTGGGTAAGACCGAACAGATACCCGAAATCAACGCGAGGTTGCAGGCATGGGCAAAGCAAAATCACGTTACTTATATCAATCTCTTCCCCCTATTTACTGAGCCAGACACACATATCATGCGCCAAGAACTGACCTACGATGGCCTACATCTAACAGAGAAGGGATATGAAGAATGGATGAAAGTGTTGAAAAAATATTTATAACATCGATAACAACAACCAGCAGATACACACAGTTGCATAGCTGTCAGCATGACGAACCGGCTGATTCGACTGTCAGACGGTAGGATTATCTGTCAGGTAACGCAGACGGTTCATGTCGACTGCTTGCGTTGAGGGTGAGATGAATCTACTTCAATCATGGAAGCGGATTATAAGGATAACAACATAGAAAAGAAAAGAAAAGGAAAAGAAAGAAAATGGAAAAAGACAGTTTAATCATCGTCAGCGGAGGCATGGACTCCATCACCATGCTCTACGAATACCAACAGCGCATAGCCATAGGCGTGTCGTTTGATTATGGCAGCAATCACAACCAACGAGAAATTCCATTGGCCAAGATGCATTGTCAGCGGTTGGGCATTCGGCACATCACCATTCCCCTGGAGTTCATGCACGATTACTTTAAAAGTAGTTTGTTGGAAGGTTCAGAGGCCATCCCCGAAGGACATTATGACGAGGTGAATATGAAGTCTAC
>JBNPOM010000031.1:0-33176 GCA_050315175.1 Prevotella sp. SGI.027 | reverse complement strand
ACATTGGTTTTCGGGGTGGATGCGCTTGAGTGCCTGTTGGATGGTTTACTCAAACTAAATCACTAAATAATGGTTGCCCATCCTGTAAAGAGTGTCTTAAAAAACCTTTTTTCTGTCTTGTATGCTTGCACGCATAAAATAAAAAACATACATTTGCACATCATAAAAGGTTTGTGCAATCAACCTGAAGAAAGGAGGAAAATAGATGTCAATATCAAAAACAAGACGGTTATTGGTGGACGTGGCGAGGCAATTGTTTGCCAAGAATGGCGTGGCCAATACCACCATGAATGACATTGCGTTGGCCTCTGGTAAGGGGAGGCGCACGCTGTACACCTATTTTAGTTCCAAAGAGGCTGTGTTCTATGCAGTCATCGAGTCTGAACTCGAACGCCTCAGTGACAAGTTGGATGAGGTGGCCAACAAGAAGATTGCGCCACAAGATAAGATCATCGAACTCATTTATACCCATCTCAGTATGATTCGCGAAACGGTGGTGCGCAATGGAAACTTGCGCGCAGAGTTCTTCCGTAACATCTGGATGGTGGAGAAGATGAGGAAGAATTTTGATGAAGATGAAATCGAACTCTTCCGTCGCGTCTACTCGGAAGGGAAGGAAGATGGAGAGTTCGACATCGATAACGTTCAATTGGTGGCCGACATCACACATTATTGTATCAAAGGACTTGAGGTGCCATTCATCTACGGACGCTTGGGACATGGATTGACAGAAGAGAGCAGCAAACCACTGGTTGCCAAGGTGGTTTACGGTGCTTTGGGCAAGTTGAGTCCCAAAAAGGAGTAGCAAGTAATTCACAATCAAATATTAACATCAATATTAACACATTCAATTATGGGAATATTAGCAGGAAAAACAGCCCTCATTACAGGTGCTGCACGTGGAATAGGAAAGGCTATCGCCATGCGATTCGCTCAGGAAGGTGCCAACATCGCATTCACAGATTTGGTGATTGACGAAGAACATGGTGGTAAAGAAACGGAACGTGAACTTGCCGCACTGGGCGTACAAGTGAAAGGTTATGCGGGCAATGCTGCCGATTTTGAAAATACAGCCGCACTGGTTAGTCAAATTAAAGAGGATTTCGGTTCAATTGACATCTTGGTCAACAACGCCGGTATCACCAAAGATGGCTTGATGTTGCGCATGACCGAGGCTCAATGGGACGCTGTAATCAACGTTAACTTGAAGAGTGCGTTCAATTTCATCCATGCTTGTGTGCCTGTCATGATGCGTCAACGCCAAGGTTCTATTATCAACATGGCTTCCGTGGTGGGTGTTCATGGCAATGCCGGTCAGGCTAATTACGCCGCATCAAAGGCGGGTCTGATTGCGTTGGCTAAGTCGGTTGGGCAGGAAATGGGTCCCAAAGGTATCCGTGCTAACGCCATTGCACCGGGATTTATCGATACGGTCATGACCCAGACATTGCCCGAGAAGATTCGTCAGGAGTGGATTGATAAGATTCCTTTGCGCCGTGGTGGAACGGTTGAGGATATTGCCAGCTGTGCTTTGTTCTTGGCTTCCGACCTTTCAAGCTACATCAGCGGCCAGGTTATCCAGGTTGATGGGGGGATGAATATGTAGAGTTTTTAGGAGTTGACGAGTTCACAAGTTGACAAGTTTACGAGTTGATAGTTTCGTTACTTGACGAGTCTACGTAAGATCTAACAGCTTGTTAACTCGTCAACATAATGACAAGTTGACGAGTACATAGTTTCGTTATTGGCCAAATCAATAAAAGGTCTAACAGCTTGTCAACTCGTTAACTCGTCAACTCGTCAACTAAACAACTAATCCTTCCATGCTCCCTCTTTACGAAGACAATCACATCATTATTGTTTCCAAGCGAAGTGGGGAAATCGTTCAAGGTGATAAAACCGGGGACGAACCGCTTTCGGAAACAGTTAAACAGTACATTAAGGAGAAATACCACAAGCCGGGAAATGTTTTCTTGGGCGTGGTTCATCGTCTTGACCGGCCTGTTTGGGGACTTGTTGTCTTCGCTAAAACATCCAAAGCCTTGACAAGACTCAACAAAATGTTCAAGGAAGGACAGGTACATAAAACGTATTGGGCCATCACAAAGAATGCCCCACCTGAAGAAGAAGGTGTGCTAACCGATTGGTTGGTGCGCAACGAGCGGCAAAACAAGAGTTATGCGCATCCGCAGGAGGTGCCAAATGCGAAGAAAGCAGTACTCAAATATCGTGTCATTGCCCATTCGG
Organism: Prevotella sp. SGI.027; assembly: GCA_050315175.1. Lineage (GTDB taxonomy): Bacteria > Bacteroidota > Bacteroidia > Bacteroidales > Bacteroidaceae > Prevotella. The sequence goes on along the minus strand of JBNPOM010000031.1, from coordinate 30,929 downwards.
ATCGTTATCATCTCATAGAGGTGAACTTGCTGACAGGCCGACATCACCAGATACGTTGTCAGCTTGCTAACATGGGATGTGCTATCAAGGGCGATCTGAAATATGGCGCACCGCGCAGCAATCCCGATGGCAGTATCAGTTTGTTGGCACGCCGGATCACGTTTGTACACCCCGTTTCAAAAGAAAATATTGTTGTTGAGGCTCCTTTGCCGCCCAATGATAACCTGTGGGAGGCATTGGCATCGGCCGTTATACCCTAAATAAAATATCGTTATACCCTAAATAAGAAATGAAGAAAATCGTGATTGCCATTGACGGCTATTCATCATGTGGCAAAAGTACCATGGCCAGAAATTTGGCTCGCCAGTTGGGATATGTCTATGTAGACACAGGTGCTATGTACCGCGCCGTGACGCTCTATGCGCTGCGTCATCAGTTGTTTGAAGCCGATGGTGAGGTGGATGCGGCATCCTTACAACAGGCCATGCCTGATATGCGCATTTCTTTCCAATTCAATAAACAGACGGGCAAGCCCGACACCTATTTGAATGACGAGTTGGTGGAACAAGAAATCAGGACGATGCAGGTGAGCGAAAAGGTCAGTAAGATTGCGGCTCTCCCCTTTGTACGCACCGCCTTGGTGGCTCAGCAACAGCGCATGGGCAAGGACAAGGGCATTGTGATGGATGGCCGTGACATCGGAACGGTGGTGTTTCCGCATGCCGAACTCAAAATATTCGTAACGGCTTCTGCCGAAGTTCGTGCGCAACGTCGCTATGATGAGTTGCAGCAAAAGGGCATGCCTGTTCGCTACGATGACATATTGAAGAACGTGCAAGAGCGCGATTACATCGACTCTCATCGTGAGGTGTCGCCTCTTCGCAAGGCTGATGATGCCATCGAACTGGACAACAGCAACCTGACGATTGATGAACAACAACAATGGCTCTTGCAGCAAGTCGACAAAGTGCTTCAACAGGGGTAGTGATGACCCTTTTTGACAGTTGTCCTTCTCATAGACAACCCTCTCGTTAGTTGCAATAATTCACCACTTTAACTATAAACAATTATGAAGATGAGCAAATCGATTTCATTTAGTTCCGCTTTTCGCCTCTTGGCCCTCGTACTGTTTGTCACGCTCACTGTCCAAGTAAAGGCGCAGCGTCGTCCCGCCGATTATCAAGTAGCAGGAGGTGTCGTGCTTTATCGTGGCACGCCTTTGTCCATGGCCGATGTGTATTCGTTTGTCAATTTGGGACATGGTTATGCTAAAGATGCTTATCATGTTTACTATCTTGGCGATGTGTTGCGGTATGTTGATCCTCGTACATTCAGGTTAAAAAGTGACGATTACCATCGTCCGTACGATGGTGATGACGGTTTTATGTATCGTACACGGGGATATATGATTATGTCGCATGCCGTGCTGTTCGATGGCAAAAACGTAGAAGGAGCCTCGGCGCGTAGCTTTCAAGACCTGGGTGGATATTACGGAAAAGATGCTTTCAACGTGTTTTTTATGGGACGCAAGTTGTCTGGTGCCAGCGGTAATTCGTTTCGGTATTTAGGTGATGGCTATGCGAAAGATTCTTTTGACGTTTATTTCATGGGTCGTAAAGTTAACGGTGCCAGTGCTCATTCCTTTCAAGTTGTGGGCGATGGCTATGCCGAAGATACTTTCAACACCTATTATCAAGGGAAGAAAATCGCTGATTAAACTCACCAAACTTATAAACCCAAAAACTCACCAACTCACCAATTCATAAACTTATAAACTCAAAACTCACCAACTTATAATCTCAAAACTCACCAACTTATAAACTCATAAACTCAAAAACTCACAAATGATACATGGACATGAAGTACTGCAAATGATGCAGGGAAACAGCTATTCAAGCAAAGAAGAATTAGTAAAAGCAATCATCAGTCGTTTCGGAGAAGCCGAACGCTTTTATACCTGTTCGGCAGAAGGAATGACAGCGGCGCAATTAGTCGACTTTCTCGAGCAGCGCGGCAAGTTTAAGCCCGCGCATTCAGATGGTTTTACCGTTGATACGTCAAAAGTGTGTAACCATTAAAGCAGCAAACTTGCACCTTTATTTTTCATATCAATAAAGGTCTCAACGCCTTCATTTTATTTTATAAAATACAGGGTGAAGACAGAAAACTTTACGTTTTTTCGGCTCTATAATTTCATTATTCGCCAACGCAAGGTAAGTTGCTTCCAAATACGCTGAAAATAGGAGGCGTTGATAATCAGCAATATAGGCTCATTGCTCACCAGAATCTTATCTGTTTTCTTGGTAAAAGCATCGCTTTTGTGCCTTTTTGGCATGTAATAAGCTGTCTTTTGCCCTCTTATTGCTATGCTATTGCGCGATAAAGTCATTGGGTTTGCGTACCAAGAGCTTTGCTTTTGAATGAAAAGAGGATAAAACGTGTCAAAAAAGACACATGAAATAACCTGTTTGACTCTAATTTACAGAAAACTCAGTACAAAAAAAACTGACGTATCTTGGCAGTAATTTTTCTTTATAATTGAAACGCTGTACTTATAACAATCGACTGGCTTGAAACATGATACTTGCCGTAGGCCAGGTTCAACTTAAAGCGGTTGAGGTTGATGCCTGCGCCACATGAGAAGCCTGCACCGTGATTGCTCTCCTCGTCTGTGCCGGCAATGGTCATCTCGTCGGCACGCCGGAAGTTGTAGCCGGCACCCACCCAGATGCGGTCAGACAGCAAGATGTCGATGCCACCCACCAGGTGATTCATGAATTTATAGTTCCAGTGCGTGAGGTCAACCAGTGTGGCGTGAAACCGTAGTGGCGTGTGTACCAGTCGTTTGCTTATGCCAAGCTGCACGTCTAAGGGCATGCTTTCGTAGGTGTCGTCGTAGCTTTTGAGCTGTCCGCCCAGGTTTTTGGCCACCAACGACAGTGACAGTTCGCGCTCGGCATCGTAATAATTCAGTCCGAGGTCAACGCCCATGGCCAGCGAGTTGTAGCCGCCGATGTACGAGGTGATGAACTTGGCGGTGATACCTCCAGCCAATTGGTCGGTGAGCAGGTACGAGAAATAGCCAGACAAGGCGATGTCTTTGGCCGAAAATTCGCCAAGTTGCTGGTTCTCGGCCGTGGTTTGTTTCATCTTACCATAGTCAATGTATAGTGCGGAAACGGCTGCCGAGGCCCGCTCTTTAATCACTTTGTTGAACGCTGCGCTTAACATGTTGGCCCCGGCCATGTAGTTCATGTAGTTCAGGTTGATGGTCTTATCACTCACAGTCGACAGCAGTGCCGGGTTGTGGAATATCAGTGCCTCGTCGTCTTCCACCAACGAAATGTTCTCACCCCCCAATGCTGAGGCGTGAGCACTTGCTGGCAGACGTAGAAAGTTGTACACATTCTTACTTTCTTGCGCTACGTTGGTTGTGGCAACTGCTGTGAGCAAGAGGACGAAAAGGGCTTTTTTCATTTATTTTTCCTAATTTATGGGCAAAGATACTACTATTTTCAAATAACTCGTTATCTTTGTACATCTAATCCGTTTGGTAAACAACGTAAAAAAGAAGTGTTTATTGCGGTCGTTCAGCAGTCATTGCACGGCGTCCGATTATTCTCATCGTGAAGCAGCAAAAATCAGACATCCCCACAGTAGAAGAGCATCGTGCCACGGCATTCTTGCTGGGGCTCGTGTTGGTTCTGTCGGTCTTGTATGTGGCATTTCAATACAATAGCTCACCGCAAGGCATGGATTTGTCTGACCAATCGCTTGACGATTTGGTGCAAGACATCGAATTGCACCCCGCCATGGATGACAAGGAGATGGTTAACACCATGGCCGTTCAACCTCCACAAAAGACGTTCAGCGAACGCATCAAGGGTGTGGATCAACCGCTGAAACAACAAATTGAGAAGTTATCGGCTTCCACTACCAGTCCACTTTTGGTTGGTGATGGCGAGGCCGAGGCGTTGAATGCCAAGCTGTCGGCGGCGCTTCCACCCATTCCCGTGGCCTCTGAACAGCCCTTGAACTTTCGCATTGTTCAGCAAATGCCCGAGTTTCCCGGCGGTGGGTCGGCTTTCATTCAGTGGCTCACGCGTCAACTGCGATATCCACCATTGGCTCAAAGTCAGAAAATACAAGGCAGAGTGGTGGTGTCGTTCATTGTCAACAAGGACGGAAGCATTGCCGATGTGAAACTGGAAAAGTCGGTCAATGCCCTGCTGGATCGTGAGGCATTGCGCGTCATCCGTATGATGCCCCGGTGGAAACCGGGTGTGCACAACAACCAACCGTGCCGCACCATGGTGGCTGTGCCGGTGGTATTCAAAATTTAGCAATTGATTAAAATAGAACAATCTATGATGACATCTCAAGAAATTCTCAAACTGGTTAACACCCATCTCGACAGTTTGGCTGATGAACGGCAACCCCGCCATCTGTACGAACCTATAGAATATGTGCTCAGTCTGGGTGGCAAGCGCATCCGACCTACGCTCATGTTGTTGGCTTACAACCTGTATCGGGAGCATCCGGAGGACATCCTGATGCCCGCTTGTGGCATCGAAACCTACCACAACTACACGCTCTTGCACGATGACTTGATGGATCAGGCCGACCTGCGGCGTGGCCATGAAACCGTTCACAAGCGTTGGGATGCCAATACAGCCATCCTCAGTGGCGACTCAATGCTGGTGCTGGCCTACCAACGCATTGTGCAATGCAGGCCCGACAAGCTGAAAGAGGTCATCGACGTGTTTACACAAACGGCCTTAGAGATAGGCGAGGGACAGCAATATGATATGGATTTTGAGAAGCGAAATGATGTGACAGAGGACGAATACATCGAGATGATTCGTCTCAAGACAAGCGTCTTGCTGGCGTGTGCGTTGAAGATAGGCGCCATCTTGGGCGATGCATCCGCCGAAGATGCCGATAACTTGCATCGCTTCGGCGAGAAAATAGGCTTGGCATTCCAACTGCAAGACGACTTCTTAGATGTGTATGGCGACCCTAAAATCTTTGGCAAGGCCATCGGAGGTGACATCGTCAGCAACAAGAAAACCTACATGCTTATCAATGCTTTCAATCGGGCTAATTCCCAACAGCGTGCCGAATTGGAACGCTGGACACAGCTCAAGGACTTTGACAGACAGGAGAAAATCGATGCGGTGACGGCTCTTTACAACGACATGGGCATTGATCGTCTGGCACAAGACAAGATGGTGGCCTACTATGAGGAGAGCAAGAAATACCTCGCTGCGGTACATGTGCCAACTGAAAAGAAGCGGGAACTGACGGCTTATGCGCAGCAGATGATGAAAAGAACCTACTAAGGTGGCTCCAATCATCATCTGAATCTCCTGCAATCCACCTCACCTATAACCTATTCACCCTGTTAAAATTCGTTTGTTTTGCCCTATAGAAGACTCCCAAAGACTGATGCCGCACGATTGAAAGCCCTCAAGACGCTGCTGGACAATAACGATATCTATACTGTTAGGAATAGATTCGTGGACTGGCAGTTGCTCAACAAGGCTCAACAATTGTACGACAGATTGCTCACAGCTTGCGACCAATATCGCATTAGTAAACAGGCTCAGGCTCGACAGAGCCGAAGGGTGAGCAAGCTACAGCGTAATGCTACCCTGTATCTCAGTCATTTCTTGCAAGTTTTGTTCATGTGTGTTGAGCGGGGAGAAATCAAGAATAAGCAGTTAGAGCTCTACGGTTTGGTGCCAAATGCAGCGAGTTTGCCCGACATCAAGAATGCAGAAGCCTTGAAAGAGTGGGGGAAAAAGGTGGTAAAGGGAGAGAAAGAGCGAATCAAGAAAGGCGGATGCCCCATCTATAATCCTACTATCAGCATGGTGTTTACTCATCATGACATATTCAAAGAGGCACATGAACAACAGCAAACACTGACGGCCAAGACAAAAAAGACGCAGGAAGAAATCGTTCTCTTGCGTCCAGAGGTGGATGAAGTACTGTTGGATATTTGGAATCAAATAGAGAAACATTTTGAGAACGAACCGCCCGAAGTGCGCTTTCCTGCCTGTCGGAAGCTGGGCGTAGTGTATTATTATCGCAGACACGAGGAGCATCTGTATGGCGAATAGTCTTACCCTTGGCTTGCCACAAGGTGGTGGAGCAAATGCAAAAGGCTCGCCGGACAGGTGAAACAAGCACTTTTCTGCACGTTTTGTCTTTACTAATTCTACGTTCTATAACAACGACTGTCACACTTTATAACAACTTCCGTCACATTTTATAACAATTTTTATGACGACAACTTTCATAGACACACACGCTCATTTGGATGGAGAAGAGTTTCAAGACGACCTTCCCGAGGTTATCGCACGTGCCAAAGCAGCAGGTGTGGAAAAGGTATTCGTGCCTGCCATCGACCTTTTTCATTTGCCTGAATTGATGAATGTGTGTCGAAAATATCCCGATACGCTGCATCCCATGATAGGATTGCATCCGGAAGAGGTGAGGGCTGACTGGAAAGACGTGTTGAAAAACATGAAACAACACTTGCTTGACAACTTGGCTGGAACGAACGATGAGCCACGATGTATAGCCGTTGGTGAGGTCGGATTGGACTATTATTGGAGCCGAGAATACGAACACGAGCAACTTGAGGCTTTTGAAGAACAAGTGAAGTGGGCCGTGGAATGTCAGCTGCCACTGATGATTCACTGTCGAAAGGCGCAAAACGAAATGGTGAAATTGTTGCGAAAATACGAAAAAGACTTGCCGGGTGGCGTGTTTCATTGTTTCACTGGCAACGACAAAGAGGCTGCCGAACTGTTGAGCTTCCAACGCTTTGTGCTGGGCATTGGTGGCGTGCTGACGTTCAAGAGCAGCAACCTGCGCGAGATGTTGCCCACCCATGTGCCGCTCAACCGCATTGTCTTGGAAACCGACAGTCCGTACATGGCGCCCACGCCCAATCGTGGTAAGCGCAACGAAAGTGCCTTCGTGGCCTTGGTACTCAAGCAGTTGGCGGAGAGTTATCAGGTGAGTGAGAAAGAAATTGCAAGCCAAACCAATGCCAATGTACAGCGAGTGTTTGGAGTAGGTGTGATGAATAAAGTCGTTTGATGGATGAGAGGGTTGCCGTTGATTGTAGGGTTGTTCTTGATGAGTATCGATGTTTGCGCCGAACGGGCCGACTCGTTGCACCATTACAATTATTCTTTGCAGGTCATGCCTGGTAGGTTAGTCGCCCTGGACCAATACGCTGAACGGTGGATAAAGAAAACGCCAAACCTCTCGTTGGCCTCAGAAATAGGGCGCGTGGCATTGCCTAACGACAGTGATGCCTTTGCTTCTGACTTTGGATATCCGTCGCTCACATTGGGTTTGCGTTACACTTTGAATAATCAGGTGCGCCTACATCGCGACCCAGACCCTGCATGGGGACAGGCCAAAGAGGTGGATTACAATTCTCGTTTGGGCAACACGGTGTCGCTGTACGGCAAGTTTTATCGCCCTTTCTTTCGCCATTTGCGGTGGGAAACGGCCTATTCGTTCAGCTTTGGCGTGGGCTACAGCCACCTAAAGTACAACAAACAAAACGATATTGACAACGAGTTGATAGGGACCCATGCTCTTATTTATTTCGGTGCCGGCGTGCATGCCACCTATCATCTGAACAATCAATGGGGCATACGCGGCGCTATCGAATTCGTCCATCACAGCAATGGTGCTTTATATCGGCCCAACAAAGGCTCCAATGCGGTGGGTACATCGCTTGGAGTGGTGTACGAACCTTATTATAAACAGCTGATTAATACCGCCCATCCTCGTTTTTATCAACCTTTTCAACGCTATTGGTACCTCAATTTTGCAGCAGGCATAGGTGCGAAAACCATGTTGGAGGATTGGCTGACCACGCAATTTCGAACAGATCCCACGCATCCTGATTATCGTACCGAACATTTTAAGGTGTATGCAGCCTACTCGTTACAGGCCGACGTGATGTGCCGTTATGCGCGCAGGTGGGCATCGGGCGTGGGCATTGATTGGTTTTATGGAACCTATGCTTCGCACATTGCCGACTTAGATGCGCGGCAAGGCAACGTTGCCAAGCATAGTCCGTGGTCGTTAGGTATCGCTGCCAAGCACGAAGTGTTCTATCACCGGCTGTCGCTGGGCCTGTCGTTTGGCTGGTACTTGCACCGACAGATGGGTTACAACGCTTTGTTCAACGAGTCGAAATATTACGAACGCATTGGCTTGCATTATGCTTTTCCAGTGCTGGGTGGATTGAAAGCGGGCATCAACATCAAAGCCCATCAAACCAAAGCCGACCTCACGGAGCTGGTCGTTGCCATTCCCGTGAGGTTGTAGGTCAATCGCTGTCTTAACAATTTGATGGCTTGTCAGTTCCTCATCCATTCATCGTTGGCCTTTGGGGTGACAATCTGTAGCCTGTCGTCGTTAAGTCGAACGACATATTTGTCAGTGGTGTTACTGATGCTGTCAGCCACGTTCAGTTCCAGTTGCCCCATCTGAAGGGTGGTTAACTGGTTGCAATAATTTTCCCATTTGATATTTTTGGGATCTTCGAGAAAGGCACCATGGGTGACTACGGTGATGGGTGAGGTGAAGTGGTAGGTAATGCGCAGCTTAGGTTTGGCGTAACTTTCTAGCATTCCGCTTCCCGACAGTTCAAAAATAAATAAGTCAACCTTCGTCTTCCACCATTCTACGGTGAGCGGTTTGTTGGTCACTTGGAAGGTTTTGTCGTACGGTTCGTATTTGATATATTCGTCATCATACACTCGGGTCTTTGTCTTTTGACTGTTCTTCATGTAGAGCAGTGCCTTGGGGAGGCACGAACTTTCACTTATCGTCCATTGCTGCGAGTAGATGTTGTCAATGGTGAGAAAGAAAATCAGCTCAACATCCAAGTGTTCAACGACCGCCTGAATCTTCCATGTATCACCTTCGGGGCGGGTGTAACTGATGGTATAGTTGTTGCTGCCAGGCATGTTCCAGGCCTTCAGCATATAGATGTCTTCCAGGCTCTTGGGGTCTTTGTGTTTCACGATGTTGATGTTTTTGAAGTAAAGCGCGTTCACCGAGTCACGACCTTGGATGGTGTTTTGGCGGATATATTCCCTGAACATGCGCGTGTAAGCAATGATGTCGGTAAAATATTCGAGATATTCTTCAGTGTACCCGTATGCCCGATATCCTGCTTTCGTCATCGTGGTGCTTTCGTCACTGTTGTTGTATTCGGTCAAGCTTCTTTCACATCCCGAAAGAACCAGTATGGCCATGATGCCTATCAATAGTTTTGTTTTCATTTTTCTGTCTGTGTTTGTTTTTAAAATCTGTAACCCATGCCGGCCCTAAGCGAGCCCATTTGATAAGAGCCCAGTTCGCCAAAGCCATACAACTTGGTGCCAATCATGAAACCAAATAAGGTAAAATCGGCTGCGATGTTGTACGAACTGGTGAAGTTGTGGTCGGTATAACTTTTGTATAACAGCTGCCCCACACCGAGCGATAGGCCGCTGTAAAAGCAATGTTTCGCCCGAATGGCATAATAATATCTCATACTTGCCATCAACGCCGTATGGTGCAGGTTGAAACTATAGGCATGGTTGCCAGTCGTGGTTTCGTAACATTGTCGCCACATATTTTGATAGGAGGCCTGCAGTCCCACGGCCCAATGTTTGCTGAAGTGATAGTGCAGACCCATGGAGAAAATGGGTGAGGTGTTTTCTTCCTTGAGGTAGTACTTGCCCCAGTGGTACTTGTCCAGAGGCGTTGCATTGGGCAGCGATGTAGAGGGGTAGCCGAAAAAGTTGGAAGCATCTTCGATAGGCATACCAACAGCGAATGTTACCTCATATTTTTGATACGGATAACCCTTGCTTTCTGTTTGTTGTGCCCACAAAGGCGAGGTGGCGAAAAGCAGCAGAGCCGTTGCTGCGAAATGCCTTTTTGCCTGGTAGAATTTGTCTTTCATCGTGTTTGTTAATTTGACTTTTTACAACTAAACACAATAAGTGGTAAAATCTTGCACCGACCCTGCCATTTTTTTTATTTTTTTGATTTGAGCCATGCCGTACCCCGCCTATTGAGGTTGAATTCCAATCTCCATGCTTTTAGGGGCCAAACTCAATGACTTTAGGAGCCAAACTCAATGACTTTGGATGCCAAAGTCAATGCTATTGGAAACTGAAACGGTGCGATTGTACAACACGCTGATTTCCATTTCGTTATGATTTAATTGGTAGGCATGTTACATTCGCAGAACGCTTGCGTTCATTATCTTGTTTAGTTCATTGGTTTGATTGGTTTCATTCGTTGTTCCACGACATCGCCTTTAAATGTAAGAACGATAGCTGAAACAAAATAAATGGTAAAAACTTGCGCCCGCCATGCAAGATTTTTTATATTTGTAGTTATAATGATGAAAGGTTACTGTATTCAAGGTAGAAATCAAGGTGGTGATGCCGAGAGTGCAGATGAAATAAAATGAGAATGATGAAATATGTTTTTTACTTCTTGATAGGTCTGCTGTGCGTGAGTTGTGCGGTTGGTGACGGGGACGAAATGAGCCATGGCACCCTGGATTCAGCGCATCTGTCGCCAGAATATTACGGGCAGTTTGAAGGGATATGGAGCATCAATGGTCAGAACATTGGCTCGGCTGAATTAGAGATGGGCGTGCAACAAGTGTATTCAACACTACCGTTGGCCCACGACGTACAACAGGCCATCGCGCGCAAACTGGGCGTTGAGGCGTTGGACGATGTGCGTAGTGGCAGCTATAGTGTGTCTTATTTGGAAACCGCTTACTCGGCCAGTTCGCGCTATTTTACGCTCCTGCCACACGATGTCGAGATAACGGTGAAGGCCAAGGGCCACACACACAAGGTGCAGTTGGTCATGGAACTGAACAATAGCAAGGCGGTTTACGACAAGCAGACCACGGCCTTCGTCGCCTTTTTGCATTTGGCCGAGGTTCGGTTGGACGGGGAGTTGCTGAAGGAATACAAACCGTCGCAGACCATTCAATTTAAATCTACGAAGAAAACCAGAACAAGTGGAGACTGAAAAAAGTCTTTTGGAGGATATACTTCAAGGTAAACGTACGGCCTTGCGACGGTTGTATGAGCGTTACAGTGGGTATGCCATGGCCGTTGGGCTGCGGTATATAGCCGACCGTGACGCTGTGCAAGACGTTTTGCAGGACAGCTTTGTGAAAGTGTTCGCAGCCATCGACAGGTTCGGTTACCGCGGTGAGGGATCGCTGAAGGCGTGGGTGATGCGCATTGTGGCCAACGAGTCGCTGAACTATCTCAAGCAAAACCAGCGGCTGCAATTCGTGGATGAGATGCCCGACGTGGCTGATGAGGATGAAGAGGTGGATGTGAAAAACATTCCCATGAGTGTGGTGATGCAGATGATACAGCAGCTCCCTGCCGGCTACAGGACGGTGTTCAACCAGTTTGTGTTTGAGGAGAAAAGCCATCGTGAAATCGCATCAGACCTGGGTATCAAGGAGAGTACATCGGCTTCGCAATACTTCAGGGCGAAAAACTTGTTGGCAAAAATGATTCAAGAATATTCAAAGACGACGACAATATGAAGAAAGACGATTGGATAAAAGATATACAACGGCGCATGGCCGACCATCAGGAGCCTGTCAAGGATGACTTGTGGGCTGGCATTGAACAGGCGCTTGACCAACAAAAGGTTGTTGGGAAGCCGGCTGTGGTGATGCGCTGGCGGCGTTATGTCGCAGCGGCGGCCATCGTTTTAGCTTTGATGGGCGGGGCAGGATATGTGTTGTTCAACCATCAAGAACAGGCCGAAAAAGAGGTGGCACGGGCGGAAACCGAACAGCAACCGGCCGGTTTGCAACCCAGTACTCAACAGATTGAACCGATGGTGCTTGCCGAACAAACAGGCGAGTCGGTGGCCACGCGTGTTAAAAAGGCGTTGACGGCTGTGCGACAAGGCGCAGATAGTGAGCAATTGTTGATGGCTATGGTGCAGGAAAAGGAGGCTGCGCCTTCGGACAGACCGCAGGATTTGATGAATAAGGATGTGGCAAAGGGCGGACAACCGGAAGCGTCATCCGCTGAATCAACGGGCAAAGTGGCTGAACAACCGCAGCCATCGGCCGTTCGAAAGAACGAGGGAGGAACGTCTTCGCAAACGTTTTTGCCTGCCGAGAGGCAGCGCATCCATGCTTCACGCCATGGCGCAAAGGTAACGATGAATCTCTATGCGGCTAATTCGGTGGGTACCTATTCGGGACGTAACGGTCTTGCCACGCCTGTAGATATGGTGGCTAACTATTATTTGGCAAAGGCCGCTCCAGAATTGTTCTATGCAGAGGCGGCATCGCCCACCGCCCTTCAGTCACACGAGGAGACGGATCATCACCAGCCAGTGTCGTTTGGATTGACGGCAGGATATGCCCTCAACCAGCGATGGACATTGACATCGGGGGTGGTGTACACGAAACTGTCTTCCGATTTCACTCAAGTATTTAATGACAGTAGGCTTACCCGTCGCCAAACTTTGCACTATGTGGGAATTCCACTGAATGTGAATTTCATGGTTTGGGGCAATAAAAAACTAAAAACATACGTCACTGCGGGTGGGCAAGTCGACTTCAATGTGGATGCCAAAACGGTGAAAGAGGGCATCAAACACGACATGCCCAAGGACAAATTGCAACTGTCTACCCAGGCTGCCTTGGGCTTGCAGTATGACTTTACGCCGCATCTTGGGGCTTATTTCGAGCCTGGTGTGAAATATTACATCGACAACAAGAGCGAAACGCAGAACTTCTTTAAAGACAAACCGCTGAACGTTCACCTGCAAGTGGGGTTGAGGTGGAACATCCAGTAGGCGTCAGAAGGGGGCTTGGGCGTTTGTTCACGCTGGTTGAAAGATGGTTCGGCGCGTGCCGTTCTCGCACCTTACCCCCGCATTAGTTTTTGGTGTGCTGGCTCGAACTCTTTGGGATATTTGGCTTGCAGACAAAGGTTGACCAACGCATTGGCCAGCAATTCAGCGTCATTTAAGTCAACACCTTGCCCACGCGATATGTCCTTGCCCAGACAAACCTCCCAGGTAGCGTTGAAACAGCTGTCTTCAGCACCCACATAAGAGTGGTCGGGCTTGTCACCTGGCATGATCTTGTAGCGAATGGACTTGCTGTTGTTCACTGGTTTCATGGTGAGCAGCATGTCGTATGCCATCTTCAGTTGTGGACGAAACTTGTTGGTTCCGGGAAACATGTCATTGATGACGGGCATGATTTCATCGAATTCGTAGGCTTGTAAAAGGTGAAATAGTTTCATAATTCTTTGTTATTGTTGTCTTTATTGTATTCTGTGTGTATAAATGTGTGTGCCGTATGGGTTAAAAATGGTGGCTTTTAGCATTGTTCATCCTACCTGCATGGGGCGTGTGTGCTTGTTTTTACGCTCGTTTTTTGTCTTCGTTTCTCGTTCGTCAGAGGATGTTTAATGCGATAACCGAGCAGGCTTCAGCATCGGCTAAGGCGTGGTGATGGTTCACTAAGTTGTAACCCAAATGAGCCGCTACCGTGTGTAACTGGTGATTGGCCAATTCGTGATGGCAGAAAACTCTGCGTGAAGCGATCAACGTACAATAGAAAGGATAGTTGGGATAGGCCATGCCGTAGGTTGCGAAGCAGGCCTTCAGGCAGCTTTCATCAAAGGCTTTGTTGTGCGCCACCAATGGAAGATGCTTGATGAGGGGCGTTATTTGGGCCCACACTTCAGGGAAGGTGGGCGCATCTTGAGTGTCTGAGGGTAAAATACCATGCACGGCAATGTTGCGTGGATGGTAGTAATTGGGGTAAGGACGAATGAGGTGATAGTACGAATCGGTAATCTTCCCATTCTCTACTATCACCACACCTACGCTGCACACGCTGCTTCTACAGCTGTTGGCAGTTTCAAAATCTATGGCTGCGAAGTTGTTCAATGTTCGCTGCTGATATGGTCTGTTTGTATGATTGAGCTTGTTCTGGCTTGTTAAAACTTAGCCATTTTGATGGCTACCACGGCACATTCATCTCCCTTGTTGCCCAGTTTGCCACCGCTTCTGTCTTGAGCTTGCTGTAAATCGTTGGTTGTCAGCAAACCAAAGACCACCGGTATCTCACTTTTAGCATTGATGTGAGCGATTCCATTGGTTACACCTTGGCAGATATAGTCAAAGTGGGGCGTCTCTCCACGAATAACACTTCCCAAGATGATGACGGCATCATATCCGCCATTGAGCACCATCTGATGGGCACCATAGATGAGTTCAAAGCTGCCAGGTACCGTCTTCACGTGGATGTTCTCAGGCAAAGTGCCATGTTTCTCGAGCGTAGCTACGCATCCATCCAGCAGGGCACCCGTTATTTCGGGATTCCATTCAGATACCACAATGCCGAAACACATGTTGCTGGCATCAGGCACTTTCGACGCATCGTAGCTGGAGAGGGGGTGTAATGAGGTTGCCATGAGTGTTATCGTGAAGCGCGTTCGATGTATTTGTCAATCTCTCCACTCTGTACAACGGCCGAGTTGACATACGTTTTCTTGATGTCTTGATACATCGATAGTGCATCGCTTTTCTTGTTCTGGCTTTCCAAAATCTTGGCAGCCTGCATCAAGAAAGTGGGTGACAGACTGTTGTTTACGCCGTCATCCCCTTTGCTGTCAGCTTTCTTGGCAGCCTTTTTCAGGTTTTCTACCGCCTTATCCAGTTGGTTGAGGTGTGCGTATGCGTTACCAAGTGCAGCCAAAGCAGCCGGGCTTACCATGGCATCATTGGCACCATTGTATTCGCTCAAGTATTTCACGGCTTCCTTCCACTTGCCCAGGTTGGCATAACAGAGGCCAGCATAGAGGTTGGCTAAGTTGCCTGCATCTGTGCTGCTGTAGTCGCTGGCGACCTTCAAAAAGCCTCCATATTTAATCTTGTCGCCGTTAAGAGCTTTTTCATAATCGCCTTCATTGAAATACTGTTGACCCTTACCCAGCTCTGTACTGGCCTTTTCAGCACGTGGGTTAGACACATAAGCCTTGTAAAGGAATGCCCCGACGATGATGACAACGAGGGCTACGACTGCAATGATGATGGGCTTTTTGTATTTCTCAAAGAAAGCCTGTGATTGGGTGAGAGTATCTTTGTTTTCCTGATCTCTCTTCACTTGATTGTTTGCCATTTATTGATGATGTTTTTTTATTGTTTTTTCTGATATGCAGTGACGTCGGCTCCAGGTGTATAGTGCCTTCCCGACTATGATGCGTTGCAAAATTAACGCATTTATCTCATATATTGAAATATATTGCTTACTTTTTTCGTTTTTCCCCTTCAAAACACGTAACTTTGCATGAACCCGACGGCTGTAACGCAGTCTGTCAAGGGCATATTTGCTATGATTCTCAAAAAGATATCCATACTCAATTATAAGAACATTCAGGTAGCCGACCTTACCTTTTCGCCTAAGTTGAATTGTCTCATTGGGCACAACGGCGAAGGTAAGACTAATCTGCTGGATGCCGTGTATTATTTGTCCTTTTGTCGCAGTGCTTTCAATCCCATTGATTCGCAAGTTATCACGCATGATCGTGATTTCTTTGTGCTCGATGGCCTGTACCTTAATGACATGGGGGATGAAGAACGCATCTATTGTGGCATGAAGCGAGGTACGAGAAAGCGATTCAAACGTAATCAGAAGGAATACAAACGTCTGTCGCAACACATTGGATTGATTCCGCTCATCTTTGTTTCTCCAGCTGATACCGCCTTAATTGATGGCGGAAGTGACGCTCGTCGTCGTTTCTTAGACATGGTAATTTCGCAGTTGGATCATTCGTATATCGAACTATTGAGTCGCTACAACAAGGCCTTGACACAACGAAATGCCCTGCTAAAAGCCGAACAAGAGCCGGATGGGGCGTTGATGGATATCCTTGAACAGGAAATGGCAACGCAGGGAGAGGCCATCTATGCCAAGCGCGATGCCTTCGTTCGTGAGTTCATTCCCGTGTTTCAAACGATTTATGACCATGTTTCGGGGCGTCACGAAACGGTGTCATTGCAATATATCTCTCATGCACAGCGTGGCCCATTGCTTGACGTCATCCAGCGTGACCGACACAAAGACCGTGCCGTGGGCTATTCGCTTCACGGGGTACATCGTGACGATTTGGAGATGATGATAGGTGGTTATCAGCTCAAACGCGAGGGAAGTCAGGGGCAAAACAAGACCTATGTGCTGGCATTGAAGCTGGCTCAGTTTGATTTTCTCAAGCGAACAGCCTCGTCAACCACGCCACTTCTCCTGTTAGACGACATCTTTGACAAGCTGGATGCGGGTAGGGTAGAGCGCATTGTGAACATGGTGGCGGGTGATGCCTATGGACAAATCTTCATCACCGACACCAACCGTGACCATTTGGACAGCATTCTCAGTCGCCATTCGTTTGATTATAAGTTGTTTGAAGTGGCGCATGGAGAGATCAACGAGCGGTCAACAAGTGGACAAAATGCTGCTGGTACTGAGGCTTTAGCCACCAAAAAAGAGACGGAGGGGAAGGATGTTTAGGCGAAAAGTACAGACACTTGCGGACATCTTGCAGCAGACTTTGCGCGAAAATGGATTGGAAACGCCCTTGTTGCAGCGCCGTCTGATTGACGCATGGCCCACAGTTGTGGGCAAAACCATCGACGAATATACGGGTGAACGCTTTATTAAAAATCAGACACTCTTTGTCAAAATCCTCAATCCGGCTTTGCGACAAGACCTTTCCATGATGCGAACGCAATTGGTGAAGCGGCTCAACGAGCATGTGGGAGCCTTGGTCATCACCGAGGTGAGGATATACTAAGCGCTCAATCCTCGGCGCACTTTTGCGTGATGACCTCGTCCATTCGTACGTCATGCTCATCGGTTGGCACTTCGTCAACCAGTTGAAAGGGGAAACATACACCTATTTTATAACAGTCTTTCGCTTGTGAAAGAAATCGATCGTAATAGCCTTTTCCCCGACCGAGCCGATGACCATGCCGGTCAAAGGCCATTCCTGGAACCAATATCAGGTCGATTTGCTCATAATCAGTGAACGCGTCAGCTTGGGGTTCCATGATGCCAAAGGCTCCATGCCCTACGTTTGTATCATGTGTATAGCGGCATATTTTCATCGTGTGGTCATCCACTACGACGGGCAGGAGTAGGGTTTTCCCCTGCTGTAACAGCGTGTTGATGAGTTCATGCGTGTCTACTTCATCGGCCAGTGACGCATACAACAGGATGGTGTGAGCCGACATTAAACGCGGATGAGCAAGCAAAGCCTCGATGATGGGTTGCGACATCCGGCTCAATTGCTCACTACCGTAAGCCTTTTTGCGTTGTCTCATTTCCTGTCTGAGGTTCTGTTTGCTCATCTTTCGTTTATTTTTTATTGTCATATTCGAACCAAAATTCCTATGCCCTGTAGGTTTCTGGCAGTCGCCTTACCTCGGGTTGTCGTTGCAAAAGGTTGGCATTGGCCACCTTCTTGTTTTCTTTTTTCCCATTTTTCTTTTGCTCAGGAGCCTTCGGGAACGCTGCATTGTTTCTGAATGTTTTCAGTGCTTCCCGAATGGTTGCATCGTCCTGGTTGATGTATTGCAGCCAAGCTTGTTCGTTGAGCATGTTGTAAATCACGCGACTGTTGATGTAGCGGTCGAGCAAGTCGTACGACTTCCTAATCATCAGGTTGCGCCGTTGCAGTCCCTTCTTGTCGGCATAGGTGGCGAATTTGTCCACCAGATTCTGCTTTTTGAGATAGTCTTCCAGCTCCATCATCTCCTTGAAGTTGTTCAGCTTCAATCGATTGTCGTCCGTATACGAGAAGGCAAACTGCAAAATCAGTCCGCTCATGCTGGCTTGCTTATAATAAGAGGTGTAGTTCGTGGTGTCTTCCGGCACGAAGAGGTCTGGCGTAATGCCGCCCCCACCATATACGGTACGCCCGTTGGCGGTATGGTATGCCGGGCCGGTATGTTTGATAGAGTCTTCCGAGAAGAACTCCCCATGCTGGTAACGGCTTAGCAAATCTTGCGCATAGTCTTGTTCATCCCCCGGCACGTAGGGCTTCTGAATGCAGCGTCCCGATGGGGTATAATAGCGTGCGATGGTCAGTCGGACCATGCTTCCGTCGGAAAATTCAATCTGTTTCTGCACCAGTCCCTTGCCAAACGAACGCCTTCCGATGATGGTGGCACGGTCGTTGTCCTGCATGGCACCAGCAAAGATCTCACTGGCCGATGCCGATCCTTCGTTAATCAGCACTACCAATGGCATTTGTTTGTAGCTGCCTCGCCCGTCTGACCTGAACTCCTGTCGCGGCGATTTACGTCCTTCGGTGTAGACGATGAGCCTGTTTTTGGGTAAAAACTCGTTAGCCATCTGTACGGCCGACTGCAAATATCCGCCCGTGTTGTCGCGAAGATCGATGATAAGGTTCTTGAATCCTTGCTCACCCAGCTTCACCAGAGCCACCAACAGTTCGGCATAGGTGGTCTCACCGAAGCTCTTGATGCGGATATAGCCTGTGCTGTCGTCAATCATGTAGGTGGCCGAGACGCTTTTCAGGGGTATGTCACCGCGGGTGACAACAAACGATTGTGGCTTTTTGTCGCCATATCTCACCACGCCAATCTTCACCTTCGTGTTCTTGGGACCCTTGAGTCGTTTCATCGCTTCCTGATTGGTCACCACTTTCCCCACGAAGGGTTTGTCGTCAACCATCACGATTTTGTCGCCTGCCAGGATGCCTGCACGCTCGGCAGGACCGTTCTGAATGACGTTTTGTACATGGATAGTGTCCTCGCGGATGGTGAACTCAATGCCCACCCCCGAGAACGATCCCTGCAATTCTTGGTTGGCTGCCTGCACGTCCTTGGCACTGATGTAGACGCTGTGAGGGTCCAACCCCGTAAGAATCTTCGGCATGGCATCCTCCACAAGCGAGTCAAGATTCACCTTGTCCACATACTGGTCGTCGATGATGTGCAGCAGGTTGTTAATTCGGTTGGTACCCGTATTGATGATGTTCAGTCGGTTTCCCGAGAAATGATTGGAGTAGAACGACCCCACTCCGATGCCGATGATGCCACAGAGGGCCATCAGCAGAGGCACGAATCGATTCGACTTATTTGGTTTCATTGTCATTGATGTTTAGATAAATCACTTCTATGCCAGCTCTCTTCAGCAGGTTGATGCCGTCTTCCAGTCTGTATTTCTCGGCATACACCACCCGCTTGATGCCCGCTTGTATGATGAGTTTGGCGCATTCTATGCACGGTGAGGCCGTCACGTAGAGCGTAGAGCCGTCGCTGTTGTTCGAACTTCGTGCCAGTTTGGTGATGGCATTGGCCTCCGCATGCAGCACGTAGGGATGAGTAACTCCATTCTCGTCTTCGCACACATTATCAAATCCACTCGGCGTACCGTTGTACCCGTCGCTGATGATCATATTGCCTTTCACCACCAACGCACCCACCTGTCGGCGGCGGCAGTACGAGTTTTCGGCCCAGATGCGAGCCATGCGCAGGTAGCGTTGGTCCAGTTGATGAAGTTTGTCATTGCTCATGGAGATGTTGTTTTTGGGGTTTATCGTGGATGTTGGGCTAAGTAGGCTAATTAGGTTGATTAAGCCATTTGCGTTTCCCGCTGTTGTCGCTTGATGCCGTTACGCTCCAACAGGGCGTCGATGGTGGGCTCTTGTCCACGAAAACGCTTGTACAGCGTCATGGGATGCTCTGTTCCACCCTTCGAAAGGATGTTGTCGCGGAACCGCTGGGCGGTGGCTCGGTCGAAGATGCCGTTTCGCTTGAACACGCTGAAAGCGTCGGCATCCAGCACCTCGGCCCACTTGTAGCTGTAGTAGCCCGCCGCATAGCCGCCGGCCATGATGTGCGAAAACTGTACCGTCATGCACGTCTCGGGCAGCTGTTTGCCGAGGATGGCCTTCTCCCAGGCTTTCTTTTCAAAGGGGATGATGTCTTCGTCGAACGCTTCGCGCTGTGTGTAGTAGGCCATGTCGAGCAGTCCGAAGCTCACCTGACGCAGACATGCCATGCCTGCCATGAAGTTTCGACTGCGCACGATGCGGTCGATCAGCTCGTCGGGAATCACCTCACCCGTCTTGTAATGGAAGGCGAAGGTCTGCAAGAACTCGCGCTCAACGGCGAAATTCTCCATGAACTGCGAGGGAAGCTCTACGAAATCCCACCACACGTTGGTGCCCGAGAGGCTCTCGAACCGCGTGTTGGCGAACATGCCGTGCAGCGAATGGCCGAACTCGTGCAGGAAAGTCTCCACCTCACCCAGTGTCAGTAGGGCCGGCTTTTCATCCGTAGGCTTGGTGAAGTTCATCACCAGCGACGCATGAGGACGAACGTTGTTGCCCTTGCGGTCTATCCACTGACCTTGAAACTCGGTCATCCAGGCACCGCCCTGCTTGCCTTTGCGCGGAAAGAAATCGGCATACAGCACGGCCAGATACGAGCCGTCCCTGTCGGATACCTCGTAGGCTTTCACGTCGGGATGATACACCGGGATGTCTTTGTTCTCCTTGAAGGTGATACCGTACAGGCGGGTAGCCAGTCCGAAGACGCCCTTGATGACGTTCTCCAGCTTGAAGTAAGGGCGCAACATCTCTGCGTCAAGGTTGTATTTCTCCATCTGTAGTTGATGACTGTAATAGGCCGTGTCCCACGGCTCCATCACAAAGTCGGCTCCCTCCTGGCGCTTGGCAATCTCGCTGAGCGCCTCTTTCTCTTCCAGTGCCGTGGGCTTGTAGGCCGCAATCAGGTCGTTGAGCAGCTGGTAGACATTCTCCACCTTGGATGCCATGCGGTGTTTCAGCACATAGTCGGCATACGTGTCGTAACCCAAGAGTTGGGCTATCTCGCGGCGTAGGTTGATGAGGCGTTGGCAGATGGCCAGGTTGTTCTCATCATTTTGGTGCGTGCACACCGTGTTGCGTGCCATGTACATCTGGCGGCGCAGGTCTCTTTGGGTTGAGTAGGTCATGAACGGCGAGTAGCTGGGCATGTCGAGCGTAAACACCCAGCCATCCAAATTCCGCTCTTTGGCCGTCAGGACGGCAGCCTCGCGCGCGGTGTCGGGCAGTCCGTCCAGTTGTTTCTCGTCGGTGATGTGCAGCGTGTACGCCTTGTTCTCCTTGAGCAAATTTTGCGAGAACTGCAACGACAGCACGCCAGCCTCTTCGGTTAGCTTGCGCAGGTGGTCCTTGCCTTCATCGTCGAGTAACGCGCCACTGCGCACAAAGCCATCGTACGACTTCTCCAGCAGCATCTGCTCTTCGGGTGTCAGCTCGCGATGATGCTCGTAAACATGTTTCACACGCTCGAACAACCGCTTGTTCAGCATCACGTCGTTCGCATGTTTGGTGAGGATGGGACTGAGCTTCTGTGCCAGCTCGTCCAACTGGTCATTGGTTTCGGCCGACAGCATGCACGAGAAAACGGTTGATACGCGGTCAAGCAAGTCATAATAATGCTCGCCTTTCGAGGTGTCCACGCGTGCGATGGTGTTCTCGAACGTAGGCTCCTCGGGGTCGTTGATGGTCTTTTCGATGATTTCGTCATCGCGGCGTATGCCCTCCATGAACGCCTCCTCATAGTGCTCGAAGCGAATGCGGTTGAACGGCACGGTGTGGTGGGGCGTGTCGTATTCTTCAAAAAAAACGTTGTCGTGTTTTGCTTTCTCTATGCTGTTTTCATCCATACTCGTACAATCTTCTTGATGCGTGATGCAAAAGTACGAAAAATATCAGATACACCTTATTATTATAGGGACATTTAACGAATATTAGACACGCATCCATGAGCTGAGGCACCGCCATGGGGTGTTTTTCCAAACTCATTGAGATTGATGCCCAAACTCATTGAGATTGGAGGGTAAAGTCAATGAGTTTGGAGGTCAAAGTCAATGAGATTGGCGTGAGTGTCTGGCTGGCGTACGTTTTTGTTATTATTTTATAGGTTTCATGCCCGCCATCCTTAGACTTTTTACGGATGCGCCATTGCTTGCCGAAGTTTATTTTTTCTTTCCACTGATGTTCAGCTTATACATCAGGTGCAGCATGACGTAATGGGGAATGGTGTTGAAGCGTGTCTCGGTTTTACCTTGTCCGTTGACCTCGTACGACACACTTTTGAGCTGCTGGAAAAGGTCGTAGGCTTCGAGTTTGGCGCTTAACTTTCCCTTGCAGAACGACTGACTGAGGTAGGCGTTGCACACCCAATCATCGGTGTTGAACGAAGGGTCGTCGTATCCTCTGCGGCTGAACATCTTCAGATCCATGCCCGTTTCCAGTCCGAAGCCGAAATGATAAGACCCCACGATGCCGTAATTGAAATCGTAAGCGTTGATGGTGTGGAAGTTTTCCCGCTTGCTGTTGACGTTACGCCAGCCCAAAGAGCCTACCAAACTGCAGGTGGCACCTTCTTTTTGGTAGTTCAGCGAGAGTTCGTTTCGCGTCCAGTGGTTGTTCACCTTGCTCAGTACGCTCTCGGTATGTCCCTCCACAGCCGTGAGGTCTACGTTGCGATTGTAGCTGTATTCCAATTTGTTTTCCAGTGTGAAGTATTTGGCACTGTCTAGCGGGCAGTTGTAATAGATGCCTGCCGTGCCATCCCAGTTGCCTTTCACATTCTGCGGTTTGTAGGTGTAGACGCCCGTTGTGGGATTGAAGGTGAAGCCGTTGGCCACGGCGTTTTGTTGCACATTGAGCGTAAAATCCAAAGTTGGCCACTTGTATCGCCTGTTGTGTTGGTCAGCAATGTGAATCATGGTAAAGTAGGTCGTGATGTTTTTGAGGTTTGGGTTGCCCAACGAGATGGCCAAAGGGTTAGAGTCGTCGCGCCTGTCGATTTTCGAATACAGGTCAGGCATGTCGATTCTCATGTGGGCATAAGCCCAGATGCTGTATTGATTGTAGGTGGCGCTCATGTTCAGATTGGATATTGTTTTCCATGTCTGTTGACTGATGTTGGTGTTGAGAGCTGTACTCCTGTAGTCCAAACGATGCTTTTCGTGTTGAACGGGGATGTTGAGACTCATATAGAATGAGTTCTTGCCACTTTCTTTACGGTAGTTGATGTTCAAAGACAATTCCTGTGTCTGTGTCTTCAAATATCCCTGATAACTGTTGTTGGTGTCCAATGCTCGCCGAAGAGCGTCGCGTGACGAGGGCAGGGTTCCCAATTCGTGTTCTTGCTGTTGCCACTCTTGCAGTCGGTCCAGTCGGTATTTTGAGTTGTTGGTGTATTTCATTTGTTGGTTGAAGGACAATCCCGGAAGGAAACTCCAGCCATTTGGAAGTTGGTATGAATAGCCCACGAATGCGTTATACTCGTAGCTGTGTGAGGGTGTGTCATCGTATCGGTCGCGTTGATCTTTGGCTGTCGCACTCTGGAGATATTCTAATCGATATTGTTCGAATGCCGTTCGTTTGGTGTTGTCATAGCTGAAATAACCTTGGAAGAAGATGTCGTCTCCCGACTTCAATGGGTAGGAACCATATAGGCGATTGGATGTCTGGAACGAATGACCTTCTCCAAGACTTTGATTTTGCTGTCTGTTGAGGGCTGCGTCTTGCACCCGCCGGCTCCATGGCGTGGTGAACAAGGTGTCAAGAACGGCTTGGGTGTCGCCCCAGGGTGCCGGGTCTTGTTTGAAAGAGCCAGCACGTAGGTTGCTCCAGTTGTCACTTTTGCGGTAAGTGAGGCTGTTCTCAACACGTAGCCAGAAGGGTTTACTCATCTGAAATTGGTGTTGGAGCTGGCCTTCGAGGTTCTTCGACCTACTATCTGACACGCTTCTTGAATAGCTGTTGTTGCCCGTGTTGAGGAACGATTCGGTGGCCGTTTGGCTCACATTGTGGCTGTTTTGCCAGGAAACACTGGTCGACACGTTGTCCGTGATGGTGTTTTTGTCGTTGCTGGTAGCAAGGTTCAGCCCCACTGTCTTCTGCGTTACCTGTCCATTGGGCATCTTAGTTGGGTCCCAGTCGCCTTTCTCTCCGGGCTTGCGGTCTTCGTTCACGTTGTTGAGGTTGGCGAAGACAGACATCTGTAGCCGTGGATTGAAATACAGACCGAAGAGCTTCGTGGCGTATCGGCTGTTGGTACCTCCGGCTATGTCGGCGTTAGCGATGAAGTTTTTCTCATACTCTTTCTTCAGTTGGATGTCCATAACGTAGTCTTTCTTCTCAACGTCCACGCCCAAAGCCTTGCTCTTCTCGGTGCTTTTCTCAAACACCTGCAAGTCTTTCACGGTGTAGCTGGGCAGGTTTTCTATCAGTGTTTTGTTGTCTTTCTTGAAGAAATCTTTTCCGTTGAGCGTCAGATAATCTAATTTTCGCCCATTGATGAAGATTTCTCCGTGGCTGTTGAGCGTGGCTCCCGGCAGCTGCCTAATCAGCGCATCGAGCATACTTCCCTGGGGAAGGTTGAAAGCTTCGGCGTTGAAAACCAAGGTGTCACCTTTCATCACCATCTTGATTTTGGTGCTTTTCACCACCACTTCGTCCAGCGTATGCTCTTTGTCTTCCATGCGTTTGCGCTGGATGGGCATGTCATCCAGGGCTATGCTGCTCTGTCTACCTTTGAAAAGTAGTTCGTGGTTGATGTAGGTGGTTTGGTAATCGGGGTGCTCTATCTTGAAGATGTAGGTGTCTTCGCTCAACTTCTTTCGTAGGTAGAAGTAGGCATCGGGGTGTATGGCTTCTTTATTCCATGTGACGGTTCGGCAGGTGTCCACCATCACGCTGTCGGAATTCATGATCGTGATCTTGGCGTCAAGCACGCAGAGATGGGTGAACGAGTCGACCACACGACCGTAGATGTCAACGTTGCGTTCTTTCTTGTGGCGTGCTGTCTGTGGTAAGGCTTGTGTGAATAACAGCAACAAAGCCCAGAATAGGATAGATAGTCTTTTCATGTTCATGTATGATTGATGTATATTTTTATTCGGTTGTTTGTTAGGTTAGTCGCTCCAGTGCTGGCACCGTGATGTGTCCTCTGGTGAGTTTTACCAGACCATCGGCCTGCATGGCGTTCAAAGCAATTGATATATCCAGGCGACTGGCGTTGAGTTCGGTGGCCAGTCTCACCATCTTGATTTTGAAAACCTTTTCTCCCGCGGGTCGCAGCGAGCGGTCTTTGAAGAAGTGGATGATGCGTTGACGGAGGTCAGTAGGTTGAGGATGCCATGGCTGTCGCTGTAAGCGTTGGCTTTGGGTGGAGATGATGTTCAGCAGATTGAGACGGAACACGATGAGTTGGTTGGTGAGTTGTACGACGTGGGCCTTGCTGATGGACATTGTGTTGCAAGGCGTTTTGGCCGTGTAGGTGCGCATGAAATGTTGGTTGAGGCCAAAGAGATGTTCTGGTTCGATTACCTGTGGCGCCCTCAGAGGTTCCGTCAGCGTGTAGCCATGGTCATCTGCGTGTGTCGTAACGCTCATCGTTCCATCCAACAAAAAGGTCAACTGGTGGCATGGTATGTCCTCTCTCACCATCACATCCCCTGCCTGGTGTTGCAGGAAAGCAAAAGGAATGCTTTCCGCCATGGCCCATAAATCTTGCTGACTGAGCCCTTGGAAGAGGGGAAGGGTGAGGAGTTTGTCGTAGGAGGTCATTTGCTGATTTTGTTTTTCAGCGAGGGTGAGAACCAAACATCATAGCGTCCGTCGGCGTTGGTGTATATCAGATAGACCATCAGGTCAGGATGTCGTTGCAATACTTCTTTTGTCTTATCCAGTCCAAGCACCATGAATGCCGTGGCGTATGCGTCGGCTTTGGCGCATGTGTTGGCCAGGACGGTGGCCGAGAGGATGCTGTGCTGCACGGGATAACCTGTCTTTGGGTCGATGGTGTGTGCGTATTTCTTGCCGTTCTTGTAGTAGAATCGGCGGTAGTTTCCACTGGTTGCCATGGCCTTGTCGGTGACATTGAGCACCGTTTGCAGCTCGTTGTTCGTCTGAGTGGAGTCGTCTGTCGGCTTGGTGACGCCAATCTTCCATGGCAATCGCTTGTCGCTGTTGCCGCTGGTGATGACCTCACCCCCAATCTCCACCATGAAATTCTTCACGTCTTTCGAGCGCAACAGTTGGGCAACGGCATCGCATCCGTAGCCTTTGGCAATGCCCGAGCAGTCGAGCATGATGCGTGAATCTTGCTTCTTCACGGTACTTCCCATGACAGCTACTTTGTCATAGCCCGTAAGATCCAGCAGACTGTCTATGGCTTGCTTGGTGGGTTGTATGCCTGACTTAAAGCCAAAGCCCCATACATTGACCAAAGGAGCCACGGTAATGTCGAAGGCTCCGTTGGTATCTTTCGACACTTGCTTGGCTAAGTCGAACACTTCGACGAACATCTGGTTGAGTTGAACGGGGATGTTGCGGTTGATTTTTGAGATGATGGACTGTTCTTCAAAGGTCGAGAAGGTCATGTCTACCTTGTGTAGTTGCGCCAATATCTCTTTATGTAAGTCTTTGTTCGACTGATAAGTAATATTGTATGTGGTACCGAAGACTTGTCCTGAGTTGTGTTGGTACGGCATACTCTGCTGTTGACGGATGATGATGACCGAACCAACAATGAGGAAAAGGAGGAAAAACAGCTTGAGCAACTTCTTCCAACGCAATGGGTTGGAAGGGACAATCTTGCGCTGTTCGTCAAGTGGAGCGTTGCTGCGATTCCGCTGGTCTTTGTTTATTTCGTGTGAATTGGTTTGCTTATCATTCATACTTATACTGTCATTAAGTTCAAACTAACTTGTTATTCTTCTGGTCAGTGCCGCTCATTCGCTCTTCATTGACTTGGAAGATGGTGGAAGAGGCACACTGGTCATCCCTTGTCTACCATTCAATAATCACGTTGAATGTTCCACCCAGGGGTGTTCCGCTGTACTTTCCAAAGCCCGGAACGTACCAAGGATGACCCGCTTCGTTCTTGGTATTGGCAAGACGTCGCTTGTAACGAACGCTCCATCCCAAACGAAAAGGCCCCCAAATTTTGGCATCTACGCCTACAACCCCTTCCATCCAATGATATTGGTTGTCGATGTCTGTCAGGTCAAAAGGAATCTGTGTCTTCCAAACGGGGTCGTGGAGGCCCGGATGTGTTACCGAGTATTTGAACTTGCTGTAACCATATCGCACGCCAACATACAGGCGGTAGTCGTCGTTTTTGTTCTTCATCATGTTGAAGTCAACGCCTATTCGGCCGTATGGAGCTTTCGAAGTGTAATGCAAGTGCGTGCTCGGATCTTCGCTGTCGGCTTGACCATAGCCCAACTCAACAATGGGGAAGTATTTGTTGCGCAGGCTTACTCTTGCGGCTACTTCATATTGTCCGTAGTCGGAAAACTGCATTTGTGCGAGTCCCACCAGGTCTCCAGAAACGGCAATGTGCCTGAAAAAGGACAGCGTATCCTTGGGTTGGATGACGATGGCCTTGTGCCTTTGTGCCATAACGGCCACTTGTACCACGAGCAAGAGGCTAATGCAGATAGCTCTTGAAATAGATATAGAAATGTGCTTTTGTAGCATCGTAGTTCACGTTTTCATTGTGTATGACCACAGAGTCGATGGTATGTTTGGTGTAATCCACACGCTTAATTTGATGGAAGACAGCCGGTGGACAGTCAACCGACTCGAAATGCGGATGATCTTCCTTAGTGATGCGCAGCGTATCGATGAAACTTTTGTTCTGCTGAGTGGTCATCTTGAAATAAAGAATGTCCTCGGGTTGCGCATAACTCATGGGCAATAGGAAGCTGTCTATGTCGATTGCCTTGTTCAGCAGCACCGTATCACCGCTCGTAGTGCGTGGAGTGGTGATGGTAAGCGTGTTTTGCAGTTTGGCCACATCACCTTTGAGCTTGTACGAAGTGGTCACCGTGTTGTTCAGCGGACAGTCGATTGTAGAGCACGAGGTGATGGCCAATACCATCAAAATGACGTTAATTAGTTTTCGCATCGTATGGTTTTTTCTATCTGGTAATCGTTCCTACCAGGGTTGGAACGGCTAATCAGGTCGCCTAAGAAGCCCGCTAAGAACAGTTGGGTGCCGATGAGCATGGTGGTAAGGGCGATGAAAAAGTAGGGCGAGTCGGTGATCAAACGCATCGGGATGCCGTTTGATAGGGCGTAAACCTTCTCTGCTCCGAGGATAATCACGGCAATCAATCCCACCAAGAACATCAGCGAACCGAGGAAACCGAAAACGTGCATGGGCTTTTTACCGAAGTTTGACAGAAACCAAAGCGTGATGAGGTCGAGGTAACCATTGAAGAATCGGTTGAAACCAAACTTGGATGTACCGTATTTTCGCGCCTGGTGATGCACCACCTTCTCGCCAATTTTGTCGAAACCAGCACTCTTTGCCAGGTAGGGAATGTAGCGATGCATTTCGCCATACACCTCAATATTTTTCACAACCTCCCGCCTGTAGGCCTTCAGGCCACAGTTGAAGTCGTGCAAGTTCTTGATACCGCTAATCTTGCGGGCCGTGGCATTGAAGAGTTTGGTGGGCAATGTCTTGCTCAATGGGTCGTAACGTTTTTGCTTATAACCCGAAACCAAGTCGTAGCCATCCACGGTAATCATGCGGTACAGTTCCGGAATTTCGTCGGGAGAGTCTTGC
The DNA here is from genome assembly GCA_050315175.1 of Prevotella sp. SGI.027. Taxonomy (GTDB): domain Bacteria; phylum Bacteroidota; class Bacteroidia; order Bacteroidales; family Bacteroidaceae; genus Prevotella. The sequence goes on along the minus strand of JBNPOM010000031.1, from coordinate 2,180 downwards.
AAGTCGGCATCCATCGTGATGACCACGTTGCCTTGAGCCTCCTTGAATCCACAGTAAAGTGCAGGACTCTTTCCATAATTACGACGAAAACAGATGCCTCGCACGTGTTCTGATTGACTGGCAAGGCGCTGGATGACGTTCCAAGAGCCGTCGGTAGAACCATCGTTCACGAAGATAACTTCGTACGAATAGGCGTTTTGTTGCATAACACGCTCAATCCAAGCGTATAGTTCGGGTAGTGATTCTTCCTCGTTGAAGAGAGGGATGACAACGGATATGTCCATAGTATTCTGCAAAAATAACCAAGCATCTTTCCATCCTGTTGTCCATCTGTTCACTCATCGTGACATGCTTTTGTGGACCTGTGGTGCGGATGCTGGATTTGATGTTATGTATAATTTTGTTTCTATCGTGTGAAAGCATGTGGGTGTTGGCATCAAGACTTTCCGATGTTTGTCATGCCAGATGCCGCTGATGCTTTACATTCTTGTATGATTTTTCACTCGTTTCATGCCAATGGCGGCCACGATGACACTCAGAAGGGCGCCAAGCAAGAGGTTTTGCGTCATGAAAGCAAAGGCCAATTCGATGGGTTTCAGCGTGCCCATAAGGTCAACTGTCTCCCTGGCTTGCTTGATGTCAACGCCGTTTTGCTGATAGACGCTCTCCATGGTTTGTAGTGCTTGATGCATGATTTGAACGAAATGTCCGCCATCCAAGAACTGGAAATACGCCGTTTGAACCAAGGCAAAGAGCAGGGAAGCGTAGAAGATGCAGTAGCAACCGTATGCCAATCCTCGCGCAAAGGAGATGACACCATCGAGTGCATAGTTGCGAAACTTGATGAATCGCCATAGCATGAAAGGGGGCGTGGCCAGCATCAGCAGGCCCCCCAGTGCACTTTTGGGCATGTACATCATACTCATGAAACTGGCTGTCCATAACAGTGCCAGCCAAAGTCCGTCAATGCGGGCGAACGCCTTAAGCTGAATCAGTGAGGGTACGTTTATCATTCTATCTGCAAAAGTACGCATTTTATCTCATATAGATTGTACGTACACGAGAGATTTTATAGACGGTTCCACGGTGTAGACGTTAAAAATTTCCAATATCTATGCCGTAGTAGCCTGCAAAAGTGTGGGCATTGTCGTTCGCAGGGTTCATGTTGTTTGACGATGATTGTTTGACAAGGCATCTGTTGACGTGTTTCCTAATATCTTATCCAGTATGTCAAACACCTCTTCGGGGCATTCGTAAGCAAAAATGTGATAATAATTGTTGCCCGTGAGCATGGCCGAGAGGTGTGTACGACTCTTGTCGTAAAGGATGAAACAGGGCTTATGATGACGTTCTGCGTATGCCAATTCATATCCCACGCCCAAGGAGGGTGAGGTACATTCGGCAATGACCAAGTCGCAGACTCTCAACCACTCTGTGTCCTGAAGATAGATTTTTTCATCCGCTTCACGACCCTTACTGGTGGTAGATAGTGAGCGGTTGCCGATGTGTTCGGTGAGAACTTTGTGGCTTCTCTGGATGTACTCGATGATTTGTTTGTAGAGGTTGGCATCCTTACGCCCTCCTCGGATGGAACCTGCAAAATAGATTTTCTTCATGTTTGATTAATATGGGCCGCCTGTGCAAATATAACAAAAAGGAATGAAAGATTGCCATTGCGCGCTTACCTTTATCAAGTAAACCAAGCATTCGTGGTCACATTTTTTTGCTGGCATCAGCATCATCTGCCACAAAACAAAAGAGGGTGTATCATCATTCTGATGCACCCTCGTTGATTTCTGAATTAAGTGAGCCTCTTGTCGGATTCGAACCAACGACCCCGAGATTACAAATCACGTGCTCTGGCCAACTGAGCTAAAGAGGCGGGTGGGCAAGCTACTCTTATCGCGCCGCTACAACCTAATACCCTTGCTGCGTTCCCACCCTGGGGGATTCAAAGGGAGCTGGCCGTAAAAGACTTGCCCGTTTCTTAGCGGTTGCAAAGGTAAGAAAAAGAATTGATTGACACAAGAAATGTGCAAAAAATATGTTGAGGTAGGTTCAATTTCCATATACAATTACGTTTGCAAAAGTGTTGCTTTCCAATCTCAATGACTTTACCCTCCAATCTCAATGACTTTGACCTCCAAACTCTATGACTTTGCCGTCCAATCTCCATGCTT
>JBNPOM010000030.1:0-33453 GCA_050315175.1 Prevotella sp. SGI.027 | reverse complement strand
AAGATTTTGCTAAAAGTTAATGTTTGTCAAAGGATACCTTTTTATAAGAATTCCCTAAGTTTAGTCTGCGAAAAGGATTAAAATGAGCCATTTTTACGTTTTCAGTTTCAGTTAGGATGATGTTCATTTTGCATTCTGACAGATTCTTTGTACTTTTGTAGCCATCAACTCCATTTTTTATTGTTTCGTTTGATATTTGTGTGCGATAATCATTCATGGAAGTACAGATAGAAGAAAGTTGGAAAGCGCATTTACAGCAAGAGTTTGACAAACCTTACTTTGCCAAACTGACTGAGTTTGTGCATGCCGAGTACAGCCAATTTGCGTGCTATCCACCCGGAAAACTCATTTTCAACGCCTTTAATCTCTGTCCGTTCAATCAAGTGAAAGTAGTGATTATCGGGCAAGACCCTTATCATGAACAGGGTCAGGCGCACGGTTTGAGCTTCTCAGTTAATGACGGTGTACCTTTTCCTCCCTCGTTGCAAAACATCTTTAAGGAGATACAAGCCGATATGGGAATGCCCATTCCCACAACAGGAAACTTGACTCGCTGGGCGAAACAGGGCGTGATGCTCCTCAATGCCACGCTCACCGTGCGCGCGCATGCAGCAGGAAGCCACCAGCGAAGAGGGTGGGAAACGTTTACAGATGCTGTTATTAAGGTGTTGAGTGACCATAAAGAGCACTTGGTGTTCTTGTTATGGGGCGGTTATGCGCGTTCAAAATCCTATCTTATTGACAAGCACAAACATTGTGTTTTGGAAAGTGTACATCCCTCACCGCTATCTGCCAATCGAGGCGGCTGGTTTGGTAATCATCATTTCTCACGCTGTAATGAATACTTAATACAGCAGGGCATTGAACCCGTGAAATGGTAAAAACTCCTCAATGTATGAACCATTCATATCCTCCCATTATACAAGTAGGCAACGTCTTGGTGTCTCCAGATGTTTTCACGCAAAAGTTTTGCTGTGATTTAGAGGTGTGTCATGGTGCTTGTTGCATTGAAGGCGATGCAGGAGCCCCTGTCACTATTGAGGAAATTGCAAGCATAGAAGAGAATGTGGATGCTGTGTGGAACGAGCTTTCTGCTTCGGCTCAATCGGTCATTGACCAGCAAGGCGTGGCTTATATCGATAGGGAGGGCGACATGGTAACCAGCATCGTGGGTCGCAAGGATTGTGTTTTTACTTGTTACCAAGAAGGGTGTTGCCTTTGTGTGTTAGAAAGAGCTTATCGAAAGGCAGAGATTGATTTTTGTAAGCCCATCTCCTGTGCGTTATACCCCATTCGGGAAAAGGCGTTGGGAAATGGACTTATTGGACTGAATTACCATCGTTGGAAGATTTGTCAATGTGCAGTAGAGAAAGGTAAAGAGCTCAATTTGCCACTTTACCAATTTCTCAAAGAGCCTTTGATACGCCGCTTTGGGCAGCAATGGTATGACGAATTGTGTGCCGTAGCTGACCAATTGAGTCGTCAAGACCTTCTATAATCAGACGGCGACTGTCCTGTTCGGTCTTTAAAATACTTTCCTAAGAAGCTCTGATTGGGAAAGTTCATCTCTACAGCTATTTCCTTGATGTTTTTAGAAGAATTCTTCAGTAGCAAACGAAGCTCTTTCGTCACGTAGCTGTCAATCCAACTATTAGGAGTCTCCTTGCTGACTTTCTTCACCGTTTCCGAAAGATATTTAGGCGTAATGCACAGTTTCTCGGCATACCAACCTACTCTTCTTATCTCCCGGTAGTTCTGTTCGACCAGTTTAATAAAATCGGTGAATATTTTTTCCCCGCGACTCAGGCGGGCATCACCTCCTATTTGTTGAGTGCGCCAGATGTGGTTACCCATGTCGTATACCAAGCTACTCAGCATGGCACATGCACTTTCACGACGGAAGTGATGGGATTTGTCGTCAACTTTCTGTTTGGTTATCTGGAAAAATTCTTCAAACGCTTTGGCTTCATTGCTCGTTAAGTGTAGTACGGGATGCGTCTTAGTAAAGATGAAGAGCGAGGACATCTCATGGATTCCGCGAAGGATGTCTTGCAAAAAGTTCTCCGATGCCAGAATGGCAATGCCTCTACAGTCGCGGCTCAGCATGTAATCACTGATGACTTGTCCCTCGCTCAGGACAATCATGTCATTCGCCTGAATCATACATTTCTTCGTGTCTACCAGATATTCTGCACGTCCTTGGATACACATCCCTATCAGCAGACAACTCATTTTGTGTGGCTCTAACGGCAAAGGCAAATCCTCAAAGTGATCAAACAGTATCAGATCGTTATCAATGTAACAGCTTTCTCCTGTGACAGACTTGATGTGTTCAATCGTCACTTCTTTCATCGTCTTGTCCTGCATATTCCAATTACTTTTTAATTCTTATACGTTCTGAATTCCATCTGGTATTTCCAAAAAAGAAGAATGCGCTTTGATGTTCTCCTTGCAAAGATAGGGGAAAAATACAACAACCAACGAAAACAGATGTTAATATTGCAAGCTTTCATGGAAATATGGAACAATTTCTATGCCTTCTACCGATTGAATCTGTTCGTTTTTGAAGTTTTGGTCGCCATTAATCAGCACTCTTCGATGATCAGCCACGGTAAATTTTCGACAGGCTTGCTCGTCCATTTCACCCGTGCAAGTGTATTCCAAACCGTCAATGTATATCTTTTGTCTGCGTTTGGCATCGCGCAACGTGATTCTTAGTTGACCTTTAAACGCTTTGTCGAATTGATAATACACGCTGTCACCTACCAAGTCGAAATAGCGGGGCGTATAGGTCATGTTCCTTTTTACGGCAGGGTAGCCCGTTAGATGATAGCTCGAAGCAATGGCAGGCACGTTGGTGTTGCGGGCAGGTTGCCACAATCCCCAGTCAACATCATCTGAGTTCCATTTCAACATGTAGGCGTTGGCATCATACCGCTCACCACCATCTCTGGTAAGTGATACGTTTGCCCGCCTCGTCAGCCATCCATTGTCCGAGCAGAAGGCCCTCTTCTCCCCGTTCTTCATCCTTCCGCACAGCGAGAACGCTATCTGTTTTCTGTTGATGTGTGGGAAAGTAGGCGAATACCAGATGGCTATTGTGTTGATGCCTGGTTGCAGAAACCTGGTCACTTCCATGTTGATGCTCACCGGAAGATTGTCGTTACCCATCCTGCATGGCATCCAACTGGCGGTGGATACATTGCGCTCGTTGATGTACACGTCCACCTTGCCCGTGGTGGCTATCGTTGCAGAGGCAAATACGGGCAGCTCTTGTAACCATATTTGTTGCCTGAACCAAATCTCAGAAGTGCTGTCTACCTGCTGGGTGGCAATCCAATGCGTGTAGAAAGATTGTGAATGGGCAATCAGTGCACACAACATTGTCATCGCAAGTATACTTATTTTTCTCATGAATCAATCGTCTATTGTGCTTCAGGCCAATGCTCTCTTGCAGTCTTATTCAAGAGGTTCAGCCTGCTTTTGTCTTCATTTTATCGTGGTGGTCTTGCCTCGTTTTAGTCTAACTCTTGTCTGTTTCCCGTTCATGTACACGGTTACATATTTAACATGGTGCTGGGTGCATGGTTTTAATTGAACCCATTCCACTTGTCCGTTCTTCCATTTCATGCTCACCTCGTAGCCTCCCCGCGCCCTGATGCCCTGCACTTCTCCGTCTTTCCACGCATCCGGAAGGGCGGGAAGAAGATACAGTTCGTTGTCGGTGCTTTGCAGCAACATCTCGCAAACGCCGGCAGTGCCACCGAAATTCCCGTCTATCTGGAAAGGTGGATGTGCATCCATCAAGTTGGGATAGGTGCCGCCGCTGCGTCGTTTGTCGGCACCTTGATATTGATCAGGCGACACGTAGGTCAGCAATTTCTGATACATGCGGTATGCCTGCTTGGCCTTTCGCAGTCTGGCCCACAGGTTGATGCGCCATCCCGTGCTCCATCCCGTGGTGTGGTCGCCTTTCTGTTGTAGCGTTTTTTCAGCAGCCAGGGCCAATTGGGGCGTTTGTTTCAGGGAGAGGTGATGGCCGGGGAAAAGTCCGATGAGGTGCGATTGGTGCCTGTGCTTGATGTCCCAATCGTCCCAATCGTAGTACCATTCGTTGAGATCGCCCAGATGTCCTACGGTGTAGGGATGCAGTCGTTTGAGCGAGGCCTCAATGTCTTTCAACAGTTGTGACTGTCTTGCGTAGTCCGCACCCTTCTTGTTGATAGCCTCCGCCGTGTTGATGAACAGCTCGCGGATGATGGCCAGGTCGGCTGTTCCGCCATAACAGGTGGTACCATGATAGCCCTCGGGCGTCTTGTATTCGTTCTCGGGTGACGTGCTGGGTGCGGTAATCAGTTCACTGGGGTTCTTTGGGTTCTCAATGAGCCAATCCAACATGAAGGCAGAAGCACCTTCCAACAGGGGCAGGGCCGTGTCGTTGAGGAATTGAGCATCGGGGTTGAACCGATAATGTTCCCACAAGTTCTGCGTCAGCCACGCGCCTCCCATGTTCCAGTTGCTCCATTCAGGACTCTCACGCTTCTCGCCTACGGGGTTGGTCATGGCCCACACGTCAGAGTTGTGGCTCGAACACCATCCCCGGTTGATGCCATAATAGCTTTTGGCGGTATGCCTGCCATTCACGGCCAGTGCCTGCATGAAGGTGAACAGCGGTTCTGCCATCTCGCCAAGGTTGGCCACCTCGGCCAGCCAGTAGTTCTCCTCGAGGTTGATGTTCACCGTGTAGTTCGACCGCCACGGTGCCCGCAGATAGTGCGACCACAATCCTTGCAGGTTGGCGGGAATGCCTTTGGTGCGCGAACTGGCTATCAACAGGTAGCGTCCATACTGCATGTATAGTGTTTCCAGATAGGGGTTGTGTCCGCCTTGGTCGGTATAGTCTTTGAGTTGTTGCTCGGTTGTGCGACTGCAATCGACCACCGATCCGCCCAGAAACAATTTCATCCGGTCGTAGAAGTGGGTATAGTCGGCCACATGCTGTTTCTTGATAGCCTGGTAATTTTTCTTTTCCAGGGCCTTTTGATGTGCCAGAGCCAGCTGCTCGCAGGGCTTCCCTTGCCGTACGGGGTGCTTGTCAAAACCGTTAAAGCTGGTTTCGTTGACGAAATACAGGGTCGCTTCGGTCGCGTCTGTAATCAGCAGGGTAGAGTCGGTGGCTTCAATCTTTCCTTGCTTGGTCACTGCCCGCAGCACCGAACAGAAGTGAATGCTGTTCTCTGGGTCGCCCATGGCGTGTCCCTTCATCGTGATGAGGTTGCCCGCAGCCTTGACGGTGTGTGGTATCTGTGCAGACAGGTTGACCTCCAGGTTGATGCTTTTGGGCTTGTTGGCTGTGATGTGTATGCAGATGACGCTGTCGGGATGTGATGCGAAATATTCTCGCTTGATTTTCACACCGTTCCGACTATAGCTGTCTGTTAACAAGGCCTTGTCGATGTCGAGCGTGCGTGTATAGTTGGTTGCTTGCCCTCCCCGAGGGTCCAGCAGATGCAGCGTGGCCAGGGGTTGGTAATACTGCGAGTTGGGACCTTGCACATGAAGTTGCAGCGAGTCGGCCTTTCGATAGTCTTCTTTGAACAAGGCTTCGCGGATGGCCGGTATCCATTGGTGTGCGTCCTTGTCGAGATTCGGGTCTACGGGCTGTCCCGTCCATAGGGTGATGTCGTTGAGATAAATCAGATTGTCGCGCGTACCGCCATAGACCAGTGCCCCCATCCGCCCGTTGCCGATGGGCATCGATTCTTCAAAATACTGCGCAGGCTTGTCGTACCACAGGTGCATGGGGAGTTGTTGCGCCAGCGTAGGAAGGTGCATGGCGAGCAAGAAAAGTAATGAGCCGATGTTTCTCATGATGAAACTGCTAGGTGTGGTTGTCTATATGCAACGAACTGCGGGTTGGCAGGTGAGCCTGCCTTTACAGTACTGCAAAAATAATGAATTCTGTATAAACAGCAAAACGGCGGCTGTGAATTATTTGTTGATATCATACAGTGACGGTGTTTGGACGGGTTGGGATTTAGGAAGGAGATGTTGATAAATGACTTGTTGTCGTGTTCTCGTAACCAATTGTAAACGAGATCTTTAGGGTTTTCTTTCAATAGCATAGAGATTGGCCCCCAAAGTCATTGAGTTTGGAGGTCAATAGCATGCAGATTGGCACTTAAAGTCAATGACTTTGTCTCGCAAGTGCAAATGACCATGATGACGTGGTCATTGACTCGCCTCATCGTCCCCACAAATACACGGTATTGATTGGTCGAGATAAAAAGCGAAATCCCACTCGTAAGGAGTGGGATTTCGCTTCAATTAAACATGCTTCCATGGCGTTTGTTAACACACAAGGAAACATGTTTTTATTTTATGGTCATGCTTGTACGGTTGGCAGAGAGCCACCGTTGACGAACAATTACAATTTGGCCAACTCGATAACTTTATCGACTGCAGCCCTGATACCGTCCACATTCTTGCCGCCAGCCGATGCGAAATGCGGTTGTCCGCCACCGCCTCCCTGAATGAGTTTGGCTGCCTCACGAACCATTTGACCAGCGTTCAAACCATGATCTTTCACCATATCGTCACTTAACATGACACTCAGAAGTGGCTTCTGCTGTGCTGTAGAACCGATGACGCAAAGCAAATACGACGGTATGGCCTCACGAATCTTGAACACCAAGTCCTTGGCAGCGTTGCCATCGATAGGCAATACCGCCTTGATGACGGTAACGCCATTGATAGTCTCCGCACGTCTGATGAGTTCGTCTTTGGTTCTTTGCACCGCTTGTGCTTGGAACTGTTCTATCTCCTTGCGCATGGTGTCGTGTTCGTCCATGTACTTTTCGATGACTCCTTTCAAGTCCTTGGCATTATTGAACAAGCTGCGGATGGCCTTCACCGTGTCTTCTATGGCATACATTGCTTCTTCGCACTTGCGACCAGTAATGGCTTCAAAACGACGAACACCAGCAGCTACCGAACTTTCGGATATGATTTTGAACAATCCGATACGTCCCGTACTCTTGGCGTGAATGCCTCCACAGAACTCACATGACGGTCCGAAGCGCACTACTCGCACCTTGTCGCCATATTTTTCACCAAACAATGCAATGGCTCCCATTTCCTTCGCCTCTTCTATCGGTGTATCACGATGTTCGTCCAAGGGGATGTCTTGACGTATAAGGTCGTTCACCAACCGCTCTACCTGTCTGATTTCCTCGTCGGTCACCTTTTGGAAATGCGAGAAATCAAAGCGCAGCGTGTCGGGCGACACATACGATCCCTTTTGCTCCACATGGTCGCCAAGCACTTGCTTGAGTGCATAATCCAGCAGGTGAGTGGCAGTATGGTTTGCCGCACAGGCGTCACGTTTGTCCGTATCCACGCAAGCCATGAAGTCAGCCTCAGGATGTTTTGGCAGTTGTTTGATGATGTGAATGCTTTGGTTGTTCTCACGTTTGGTGTCTATCACGTCCACCGTTTCGTGTTCGCTCACCAAGACACCTTGGTCACCAACCTGACCTCCCATTTCTCCATAGAAGGGTGTGAAGTCCAAGATGACCTCGTAAAAACTATTTTTTTTCTGGGTTACCTTGCGATACTTCAAGATGTGGCATTCGTATTCGGTATAGTCGTAGCCCACAAACTGCTGTTCGCCTTGTCTTATTTCTACCCAGTCGCTGTTTTCTACTTGCGCTGCATTGCGGGCACGGTCTTTCTGTTTCTGCATTTCCGCATGGAACTGTTGCTCGTCAACGCTGAATCCGTGCTCTCTGCATATCAGTTCCGTGAGGTCGAGTGGAAAGCCATAGGTATCAAAAAGACGGAAGGCTTGTTCGCCATCGATTTGCGTTTTGCCAGCTTTTTTCAGCTCGTCCATGGCGTTGTTTAACAGGTTGATACCCTTTTCGAGTGTCCGCAAGAACGAATCTTCTTCTTCTTTCATCACCTTGCCAATCAACTCACGTTGGGCAACGAGTTCAGGATATGCTCCTCCCATTTCGTCTACGAGTACTGGGAGCAACTTATATACAAAGGCTTCGTGCTGCCCCAAGAACGTGTAAGCATAGCGAACGGCACGTCGGAGGATGCGGCGAATGACGTAACCTGCCTTGGCATTGCTGGGCAACTGTCCGTCAGCGATGGAGAAGGCTACGGCTCTAAGGTGGTCGGCCACTACACGCATCGCCACATCCACATCTTCTTGCTCGCCATATTTCTTGCCCGACAGGCGTTCCATCTCATGGATGAATGGTTGAAAGATGTCGGTGTCGTAGTTGGAATTCTTTCCTTGCAGCATTCTCACCAGTCGCTCGAATCCCATTCCGGTATCAATAACGTTCATGGAGAGTGGCTCCAAAGAACCATCGGCTTTGCGATTGAACTGCATGAATACAATGTTCCAAATCTCGATGACCTGTGGATGATCTTTGTTTACCAACTCCCGTCCGGGTAGTTGGGCTTTCTCTTCGTCCGAACGCGAGTCTACGTGTATCTCCGAACAAGGACCGCAAGGTCCCGTGTCTCCCATTTCCCAAAAGTTGTCGTGCTTGTTGCCATTGATGATATGGTCGGCAGGCAGGTGCTTGCGCCAATACTTCTCTGCCTCGCTGTCGTGTGGAATGTTTTCTTCGGGTGAGCCTTCAAACACCGTCACATACAAGTCTTTTGGATCCAAGTGCAGCACGTCCACCAAATATTCCCACGCATAGTCAATGGCTCCTTCCTTAAAGTAGTCGCCAAAGCTCCAGTTGCCGAGCATCTCGAACATCGTGTGGTGGTAAGTGTCTCGTCCCACTTCCTCAAGGTCGTTGTGCTTTCCGCTCACGCGGAGGCATTTCTGCGAGTCGGCTCTACGGCGTGGCTCAGGTTGTTTGTTGCCAAGGATGATATCCTTCCATTGGTTCATGCCTGCATTGGTAAACATCAGGGTGGGGTCGTCTTTGATCACCATGGGTGCCGAAGCCACGATGGTGTGTCCTTTCGACTCAAAGAATTTCTTGAACGATTCACGTATCTCGTTTGCTGTCATCATCTGTTTTTATCTTGTTTATGGTTGTTTTTATTCTTCGTAAAGTGCTTGTGTAGCACCTGAAGTAATTAGCGGCAAAATTATAAAAAAAAGGATAAAGCGCCAAAGATATCGCTTAAATTCAGTCGGTTAGGGAAGTTTGAGAACTTCGTATAGGCAGGCATTTCCTCTTCATTGTAACCCTGTGCCGTGAGCAGCCTTTACCCTTCAATCATTGGAAAGTATTTCTTGTTGATTTGAAAGACGTGGTTGAATACATGGCATGGCGAGGTGTTCTATGAAAACTTGTTTTGAAAGAATGGCTTAGAGAAATGCGTCTTTTCAAAAAAAATAAGTATATTTGCAATAGAAATCCAGCTTTTGACTTAAAAATTAACGACAATGGCACTGAATCCCAATAAGAATGTGAAGCTTTACTACTCCATTAAGGAGGTGGCCAAGCAGTTTGGTATCAATGAAAGTACATTGAGATACTGGGAAACCGAGTTCCCCCAGTTGAAGCCAAAGACTGTGAGCTCGACCAAGGTTCGGCAGTATACAGATGCCGACATCGAGGAGATTCGCGTGATTTATAACTTGGTTAGGGTGCGCGGTTTTAAGCTATCGGCGGCCAGAAAGATGCTGGGCGCCAATAGAAAAGGTGCTGAAAAGAGTTCGGAAGTGCTGGAAACGTTGCTGTCTGTGCGCGAACAGTTGCAAGAATTGCGCAAACAACTGGATATGATTGTGTGAGGGTTGAGTTTATAAGTTTTTGAGTTGATGAGTCTTTAAGTTGGTAAGTTTTCGAGTTTTTAAGTTGACAAAGGAAACCGTATGGTTTGGTTTCTCGCTCGTTAACGCCTCACCCCAAAACCCAGAATAGCTTATCAACCCGCAAATCCAAAACTTAATAATCATTACACTTATAAACTCGTAAACTCGTGAACTTGTAAACTAAAATAAATTTACATAATTTGTTGAATTTCTTGCAAGCCTTTTACCTTTTTCAAGCTGTTGATGATGTTCTTTACTTCTTGTCGATTATGAACGAGAACCTCGATTTTACCCATAAAAATATCTTCCTTGCTGGTTAGCGAAAGATTGTGCATGTTGACGTTCATCTCATCAGAAATGACATCCACGACATCGTGCAACATGCCTTGACGGTCGATGCCTCTGATCTCGATGGTGGCGTTGAAAAGACGGATGTTGCGCATATCCCACTTAGCATCTAGCAGCCGATTGCCGTAACTAGACTTCAGTTTGCTGGCCACAGGGCAGTTGCGCTTGTGTATTTCTACATGATTCTGGTTGTCAATGTAGCCCAGGATGTCGTCGCCGGGGATGGGATGGCAGCAGGAGGGGAAGAGGTAGGTGTCGATGTTGCCGTCGTTGATGACGATAGCCTTCTTCCGGTTGAGTGTATTATCGACGGTGAAAGGCTCGGCTTTCTTATCCTGTTCGTCTTTCTTGTCATGTCCGATGAAGGGTACATACTTGAGCCAATTGCTGGGTGAAGAGCTTTTCTTTTTCTTGTTCAGCTCGTCCAAGTCTTTTTCTGTCAAGATAACCGACTTATTACCGATACACAAGAACAGGCTCTCGTGTTTCTTTAAGTTATGAAATTCGCATAACTTGTCGAGTACAGATGTGGTCATTTCCATGTCATTGCGCTCCAACCAGGCGTTGAGAAAGGCTTCACCTTGCTTTTGTATCTCTCTGTTGTTGCGCCTAAGGATGGCCTGTATCTTTGCTTTAGCTTTGGCTGTGGTGGCAAAGTTGAGCCACGAGGGTTGCACATGTTGCGACTTGCTGGTTAATATCTCTACCTGATCACCGCTTTGTAGCTTATGACTCAGCGGAACCAACTTATGGTTGACCTTGGCTCCGATACAATGACTGCCCAGTAGGGTGTGTATCTGGAAAGCAAAGTCGAGCGCAGTGCAGCCAGCAGGCATGGTCTTGATCTCGCCTTTCGGGGTGAACACGAATATCTCGGAAGCGAAGAGATTCAGCTTGATGGCATCGAGAAAGTCCATAGCATCGGGCTGTGGGTCGTCCAAAATCTCTTTGATGGTGCGCAACCATTCATTCAATTCATTTTCATCCTCGGTGTATTCATCTTTGTCTTTGTATTTCCAGTGAGCTGCGAAGCCTTGTTCGGCCACCTCGTTCATGCGGTCACTGCGTATCTGAACTTCAATCCAACGGCCTTGTTTGCTCATCAAGGTGACGTGGAGAGCTTGGTATCCGTTGGCCTTTGGGTGGCTCAACCAGTCGCGAAGTCGGTCGGGATGCGACTTGTAGATGCGGCTGATGGCCACGTATATTTTGAAACATTCGTTGATTTCGTCGGCCCTTACCTTCGGTGTGAAGATGATTCGTACGGCCAAGATGTCGTAAATTTCGTCGAAGGTGACATGCTTCGTCTGCATCTTGTTCCATATAGAGTATGGACTTTTGACCCTTGCTTTCAGCTCATAGTCAATGCCCATGGCATCAAGGGTCTCCTTGATGGGCGCCGTGAACAGCTCGAAGAGGCGGTCACGTTGCTCCTTTGTGAAGGAAAGCTTGTTGGTAATGTTGGCGTATTCTTCGGGATGCTCGAACCGGAAGCTGAGGTTTTCCAGTTCGGTCTTAATCTTATTCAGGCCCAATCGGTTCGCCAATGGCGCATATATATATAAGGTTTCGCCGGCTATCTTGTACTGTTTGTTGGCTGGTTGCGACTGCAAAGTGCGCATGTTGTGCAGGCGGTCGCATATTTTAATAAGGATAACGCGGATGTCATCGCTCATCGTGAGCAGCAGTTTCTTGAAGTTTTCCGCCTGAGCCGACGCCCTGTCGCCGAAGATACCTCCACTAATTTTGGTGAGTCCGTCAACGATTTGTGCAATCTTGGGGCCGAATATGTTCTCGATGTCCTCAACGGTATAGTCGGTGTCTTCCACCACATCGTGCAGAAGTGCCGAGCAGATGCTGGTTGACCCCAGTCCCATCTCCTCACAAGCAATCTGCGCTACGGCAATGGGGTGCATGATGTACGGCTCACCCGAGAGGCGTCTTACACCTTTGTGTGCTTGACGTGCGAAGTTGAAAGCCTTGGTGATGATGTCTACCTTCTTTCTGTGACGGGAAGCCAGATAGGTGTCCAGCAGATGTTGGAACGCATCTTGGATTGTTTTGTCTTCCAGTTCTTCTTTCCTTTCTTTATCTTGAATCTCTTGATTGTCCATACTCAATTCTCCCCATGATGGTTGAGCGTTACCTCACCCTTATTTTCTTTCCTTTCCTGATGTTGTTGCCTTTTAGGCCGTTGAGCTTTTTTAGTTTCTTAACCGTCGTGTTATTGCGAGCGGCTATTTCTGATAATGTATCTCCTCCTCTGACGGTAATTGACTTTTTTGACGAGCGTCTTCTTCGGCTGCTGCGCGATGATTTACGGCTGCTGCGTTTTCCTTTGCTTCTGCTGTAGCTCTTGCGTGAGCTGGATGCCGATGTCCTGCCGCTCGAATAGCTGGGTATCTCTTGCGCTACTTCCACCTCTGATCGCTTGGTCAACAGCACGTCTGCATTGTAAGCATATACAGAATCCTCCTGATCGATGAACGAATTGATCTTGTCCACGGGCAGACGAAGAGTGGATGGCTTGGTGTATCCGATGACAATGTCTTTGCGATATTGTGGGTTGAGTGACTGTACAAGTTCCTCATCCATATTCAACACTTGTGCAATTTGCTTGAAATGAACGTCGCGGTTGACGAGGATGGTATCAGTCTTGGCTGGCAAGTCAGTTGTCATTGGGCAGATGTTGTGCTCGCAGTAGTAGTTCATGATGTAGTTGGCTGCAATGAATGCCGGTACGTATCCTCGTGTTTCGCGTGGCAAGTAGGGGTATATTTTCCAGTAATCCTTGCTGCCACCGGCACGATGGATGGCCTGTGTGAGCTTTTCCGGACCGCAGTTGTAGGCTGCAATAACCAGGTTCCAGTCGCCAAAGATTCGATAAAGGTCACTCAGGTAGTTGGCAGCGGCGTACGAAGACTTGATGGGATCGCATCGTTCGTCAAGCAAAGAGTTGATTTCCAAACCGTAATTTTTGGCGGTAGCCAACATGAATTGCCACAGTCCCGTGGCACCTACACGCGACACAGCCTTTGGATTGAGCCCTGATTCAATCACCGGAAGGTATTTCAACTCAAGTGGTAGATTGTATGTTTCCAAGGCCTGTTCGAAGATGGGCATGTAAAAATTGGAAGCACCGAGCATGATACCAACGGCGTTGCGCAGCTCGTTGCTGTACCGATCGATGAACTTTTGCACCACGTTGTTGTATGGCATCTCCATGATTGTGGGCAAACGGCGCAAGCGATCCTTGTAAACATCTGGCTCGTAAGTCTTGTTTACGTTTGGAAAGTTACAATCAGCATCCCGTTTCAGGTATGTTTTTGTGTTATACAGGTGAAGCAGACTGTCAATCTCAGACGTCATAGCTTCGGGTAAGTCAAATGTTTCGTTTTCACCTTTTTCATTCGTCACGGTGATTTCTGTATCGTCATCGACGACCTGCGCTTGCAGCGATGATGAGGATACAACAAGCAGGGTGACTATGAATAAATAAATTTTCTTCATGATTGGTTTCTTGTCTGTTTATTTGTTTGGCTATCTTTTGTTTCAGAAGCTGAGGCTACAATGTATGCCCAGCCCGCCCGATTTCAGGGGATTCCTATACATATTGGTGTTGACAACCGTGGGCTCAATGCGCAAACTCAAGTCATCAGAGATGTCAAACTCTGACAAAGAGGCGTCAACGTAGGCGTCGATTACCGACAAAGCGTAGACCCCGATGAGGGTGAAGAAGCTCAAGTCGCGCCAACGACGATAGCGATCCTTGCGCTTTCTGAACAATTCTTTATATCTATCGATGTTCGATGCGTTGATTTGGTTGCCTAAATGCAGAAATTGTTTGTAGCTCTGCGATTGCGGATCGTTGTCCATCAGGTCGATGTACGCTTGCGAATAGTCGTGATACATCTGGTTATTCCACCGCATGGCATAGTAGCAGCCCACAAAACCACCATAAACAATAGGCAGCTTCCAGTATTTTCGGTTGTAGATTTGACCAGCACCTGGCAGCACAACAGCCAGCCACATGGCTCGTTTGGCATCGGGTCGCCAGGTGTTCCAGTCGCGCTTGATTTTCTTTGCGGTCTTTTCTGTCTGTGCAAAGACAAGGGTGTCTGATGGGTTGATGGCCTTTTCTGCGGGAATGGCCTTGCCGTTGTCTTCGCCGATGATGACGCGTGGGTCGGTGTCCTTGATGCTGTCGCCCACTTGAATCTGAGCTTGACACCATGCAGCACACAGCAGAATGGCGCACGTCAAGCTGATACGAAGGGACGATGATAGGTTGTCACGCATGGTTTTCACGAAAGTAACTTAGTCTTTCAGTTTGTCAAAGATGTTCATCAGACGTTCCAATTCCTGTTCGTTGGCGAAAGGAATGCTGATTTTTCCTTTTCCCTTGGCACTACATGTCATTTGGACTTTTGTCTTCAGAAATGTCGATAAGCGCAGTCTCAGCACGTCAAATTCCTCTGGCAAGCCGCCCTTGGCCGAGCTATGTTTCTCTGATTTTCGCAGCTCTCCGCCGTTCTTGAGCTGTTGAGCCAGTTCTTCCACCTTTCTAACGGGGTAGCCATTCTTCTGCACTTCCTTGAACAACTTGATTTGCATCGATGGACTTTCTACGGCCAACAAAGCACGAGCGTGCCCCATGTCAATCTCTTTCTTCTGCAAAGCCATTTGTACTTGAGCCGGCAGCTTCAGCAAGCGCAGGTAATTGGTGATAGCCGTGCGACTCTTTCCCACGTGTTTAGACACTTTCTCTTGCGTCATTCCGCTCTTTTCCATGAGCTTTTCGTAAGCCAGTGCAATTTCGATGGCATTGAGATCTTCGCGCTGAATGTTTTCAACCAATGCCATCTCCATGACCGTTTCGTCATCAATGGTTCGAATATACGCGGGTATAGCCTCTAAACCAACTATTTGTGAGGCGCGCCAACGACGCTCACCAGCTACAATTTGGTATTTATCGGCAGCCACTTGGCGTAGGGTGATGGGTTGAATGATGCCTATTTCTCGAATACTGGATGCCAGTTCTTCCAACGCCTCTTGGTCAAATTCGCGACGAGGCTGGTTGGGATTGGCTACAATTTGTTCGATAGGCACTTCGTTGATGGTCGAACTGCCTTGCGTTTGTATGTTGTCTGTCGAAATGAGAGCGTCGAGCCCACGTCCTAATGCCGGAGCCTTTGTTGAATGACTATATTTTTTTCGTACTGCCATGTGTCTGTTTTACTTATTGGAAGGATGGAAAATAGTGGTTTTGGTTTTAAATAGAACAACGTAGAATGTGTGTTAATGCTGGCCGAAGAAAGCTGTAGAATCCTGATATTCCGCTGTCTCGCCGACAACTACTCAAGCGTTCTTGCTGATGATTTCCTTGGCCAAGTTCAGGTGATTCTTGGCCCCCGACGAGTCGGCATCGTATAGGATGACCGGCAAACCGTGGCTCGGACTTTCGCTGAGCTTCACGTTTCGCTGAATCACCGTCTTGAAGACCAGCTCCTGGAAGTGCCGCTTCACCTCGTCGTATATCTGATTGGCCAGCCTCAGACGACTGTCGTACATCGTCAAGAGAAAACCTTCGATTTCCAATTTCGGGTTCAGTTTGCTCTTGATAATCTTGATGGTGTTGAGCAGTTTGCTGATACCTTCCAGGGCGAAATATTCACATTGCACGGGAATGATGACCGAGTCGGATGCCGTGAGTGCGTTTACCGTGATTAAGCCCAGCGACGGACTGCAGTCAATGAGTATGTAATCGTAGTCATCGCGGATGGGATCCAAGATGTTTTTGATTACTTTTTCTCGGTTGTCCAGGTTCAACATCTCAATCTCGGCACCCACCAGGTCGATGTGACTCGGTATGATGTCCAGTCCGGTAATGTCTGTGGTGTAGATGGCATCACGCACGTCAGCCTTGTTGATGATGCATTCGTATAGCGAACAGTCCACCTCCTTGATGTCTACGCCCAAACCACTGGAGGCGTTGGCCTGTGGATCGGCATCGACGATGAGTACCGATTTCTCGAGCGTAGCCAAAGATGCGCCCAGATTGATGGTGGTGGTGGTCTTGCCTACACCACCTTTTTGATTCGCTAAAGCAATGATTTTTCCCATTTTCAGTATCCTTCTAAAGACATTAAATTGTTGCAAAGTTACATATTTTGTATGACAAAGTACCCATTTAAACTTTTTTTCGTACTTTTGCATGAGAATTAATAGGAATATTACCTGCCGAATTAAGCAGATTTACTTTCTCATTTCAGAAAGTTTTCCTTGAGCTTTTCGGCTTGATTAAAAGCGTTAAAAGACATGCAGACAGAGCGACCCTTGATTTTGATTTCAAACGATGACGGCTATCATTCACCCGGCATTCATGCCTTGGTAGACATGGTTTCCGATTTGGCAGATGTACTGGTCTGCGCGCCTGAGTCTGCGCGTTCGGGCTTTTCGTGTGCTTTCTCGGCTGTGGAATATCTGCGGTTAAAGCGCAGGAAGGATATCGAAACGGCCCAAGTGTGGTCGTGCAGCGGTACGCCGGTCGACTGTGTGAAGCTGGCTCTCGACCAGTTGTGCCCCGACAGAAGGCCGGCTCTCATCCTGGGCGGCATCAACCACGGCGACAATTCGTCTGTGAACAACCACTATTCGGGTACCATGGGCATCGCCATGGAAGGCTGCATGAAGTACATTCCCTCGGTGGCATTCTCCAGTTGTTATTACGAGGAGGACGCCAACCTCGAACCGTTGCGTCCATACGTGCGGATGGTGGTGAAGAAGGTGCTGGCAGACGGACTGCCCAAGGGCATCTGCTTGAACGTCAACTTTCCCGCCCGACAAGTGTTCGAGGGCATCAAAGTGTGCCGAATGACGATGGGCCGGTGGGTCAACGAGATTGTAAAACAACATCATCCGCGCCATTACGACTATTATTGGGTGGTGGGTGAGTATCAGAACGATGAGCCTAATGCCGAGGACTCCGACCAGTGGGCACTCAATCATGGCTACGTTGCCATCACGCCCACTAAGATGGATGTCACCGCTTACGAGTTTATGGATGAGATTAGAGAGTGGGAAAAACCAGTTGCCCCTTCGGCCTTCAACGCCCAAGACTGATCCGTGTAGGCCCATTGAACCGCTCGCAGCTCGCTGAACGCTCCATGTTGACGAACGTGCGCACCATACTATATTCCAAAATCATGAGCTTATGAAGTATTATTTGATTGTTGGCGAAGCCAGTGGAGACTTGCATGCCTCTCACTTGATGATGGCTTTGAAAAAACAGGGCAATGACGCTCAGTTTCGATTCTTTGGTGGAGACCTCATGACGGCGGTTGGAGGAGAGCGGGTGAGGCATTTCAAGGAAATGGCGTACATGGGTTTTATCCCCGTGCTGCTGCATCTGCGAACCATCTTCAAGAACATGAAAATGTGCAAAGAAGACATTGTTCGGTGGCAGCCCGACGTGGTGATTTTAGTCGACTATGCCGGGTTTAACCTGAACATTGCTAAGTTCTTGAAAACCAATACGAACATACCAGCTTATTATTACATATCTCCCAAGCTTTGGGCCTGGAAGGAATACCGCATCAAGAACATCAAGCGCGATGTGGCTGAGCTGTTTTCTATCCTGCCTTTCGAGGTTTCTTTTTTCGAGAAAAAACATCATTACCCCATTCATTATGTAGGTAATCCAACGGCCGATGAGGTGCGTCAGTTCCGTGCTTCATATACTGAAAGTTTTGAGGAGTTTTGTCTTGCGAATCATCTTGACAAAAACAAGCCTATTATTGCCTTGCTGGCTGGAAGCAGAAAACAGGAAATTAAGGACAATTTGCCTGCCATGATTCAGGCTGCCAATGCTTATCCCCAATACCAACCCGTGCTGGCGGGGGCGCCATCTATTGAGGATGCTTATTACGAAGAATACCTGACTGGCACGAACGTCGCTTTGGTAAAAAACAAGACTTATCCGTTGTTGGCCCATGCTGCGGCAGCTTTGGTGACCAGTGGCACGGCAACACTCGAAACGGCTTTGTTTGATGTGCCGCAAGTGGTGTGTTATAAGACGCCCGTACCCTGGCTCATACGCTTTGCGTTCAAGCATATCATCAAGGTAAAGTACATTTCTTTGGTCAACCTCATTGTTGATCGGGAAGTGGTGCGAGAACTGTTTGCCGACCGCTTTACCCTCGCGAACATCGTCAAAGAACTGGGACTTATCTTGCCGGGTGGCGGAGAACGCCAGAATATGCTCGCCGATTATGCCGAGGTGCGTCGCCAGCTGGGCGATCATGTAGCCCCAGACAATGCCGCCAGAATCATGGTTTCATTGTTGAAGGGCGAACGGCAGTAACTGAATAGTGTCCGCTCCCTTTGAAGAGTCTGTTTACTCCTTGTTTATCAGTGCTTTACAAGCTCGTTCCAAAGTCTATGGGTTTGCTCAGTTAAGTCAATGAGTTTGCCCGCCAAAGTCAATGACTTTGGCGGGCAAACTCAATGCTATTGATGTGTGAGGGTAGGGGTGTGATTCATCACGCACTGCCCCAGAAGAATGGTGAATCACGGTTTACGCCATCCAATTCGCGATTGACCGAAGGACGGATCGTGAACAGTGCCACTGTTAGCACGGTCTATGCCGTGGCATCAAGGTTATGTTTCGGTTTATTTGACAATCCCCATCTTTTTAATTTCCTGTAACACTACATCTGCCATCCTCATGAAACCAAGATCTGTAAAATGAATGCCATCGACCGTTGCCTCACCGTCGTTTCCGATGAGGTTGTCGCTGCTGATGTAATAGAGGTTGTTGTCTCCTTTTGCCTTGAGTGCCTCAAAACATTTTTTCAGTTCGATATTCTTGTCGTGGACAACTTTACTGATTTTTTCATCGTAAGTACCATGGGGAAATATGGGGTTTTCAATGAGCACGATTGGTGTATTTGGATTTTCTTTTCTGATGATGTTAACGAAAGGAATAGTCTTGTTCTTGACATTCTCTGGGCCGTTGTTCGGTGCAAAATCAAGGATGAACATCTGCGCATTTGTCTTTTTGGCAATGACTTCCGCCACATCCATATCCAGTCTGCCGTTGCCACTAAATCCAAGATTGATGACCTCGGTGTTGAGCATGCGTTCTAATATGTTGGTAAAACTCATTCCCGGTCGGGCCGCACAGCCTCCTTGCGTGATGCTCGTTCCATACACAACGATGGGTGCTTCTGTCCTTGGAAATGGCAGTGTGGGTTGGGCGATGGTCTTGGTTGAGTCGATGCCAATCTCAAGTGAAACAATTCCGTCATACAAGGGAAGGTAGAGCATGTATTCTCGCTCGATGGGTTTCATGTTGTCGATGATGACTTGCGTGGAGATTTTCGCCGTAGGTCTACCTGTTTTCATGAATACCCATTTGCCATGATCCCAGGTATATAAGTCCAGTCCTTTGGTTCCGGTGGGGGACATGTGGTTCATGTAGGCATCGTTCAGGGTTTCCCATCTGGCTGCAATCGTGGTGCTATTGGTCTTGAAACGCACGGCGAGGCCTGATGTGTTTTTGCCCAAATGCCAAACAGGAGGTCGGCAGGTATTTTTTAGTTCACGCGGCAAACGCTCGTATCTGGTTTCGGTATCATTGGTTATCTTTCCAATGACTGGAAACTGATCGGCGTTGTAGTAGGTGATTTGTGAAAACACAAGTGTAGGTGACAATAAGGCCAGGAGGAAAAGGATGACTTTGAAATGACGCATAAGAATAAAATTAATGTTATTAGTATTTAGTTTTTTCATGTTAACTCATTGTGTCTTGCAAATTTAGGAAATTAAAGTATAAAGCACAAACAAAAGAGGTGAAAAATGTTTATGCAAGCAAACTGAGGCGAAATGTGGAGTTGATGATTCTTGAGAAGAATCGCCCGTGTTGGTTCTGGGTATGGGGCAAGTTTACAACAAGGTGATGGAATAAAGATAAATAACGGCTGCTGGAATGGCCATCAGGGAAGAGTCGAAGCGGTCGAGCATGCCTCCGTGGCCGGGTAAGATGTTGCCACTGTCTTTAATGCCTAATGTCCGTTTGAACAACGACTCGACCAAATCGCCCCAAGTACCAAATATGACTACAACTAATCCTAATCCGAGCCATTCTATGAGGTTGAGTCCAGATAAGTTTTCCCCTTGCGACTCAATATAGTATATAATGGAAGCCATGATTAAAACGAGGATACCACCTCCGATGCTGCCTTCCCAACTTTTAGCAGGCGAGATGCGTGGAAATAGTTTGTGCTTTCCAAAAAGTGAGCCTGTGCAATAGGCACCGGTGTCGTTGGTCCACAGAAAAATGAAGATGCTCAGCGGTAAAAGATAATAGTAGTAATTCTGTCCATCTGTTGCTTGTCTAAAAGCTACAACGTTAATCATAGACAGCGGTAGGGCAATGTACATTTGTGAAAGCATGGTGTACGCCCAATCGCTGACGCTGTCACCGCTCTTGGTATATAATCCACTGATGAAAAGATAAATAATGGTCAATAGATAGGGAATGAAGACGGCATGTGTATGAATGGTTCCACTATTGATGCCTGCCACTGCAAAGAAGAAATAAACACCTGAAATAGTGGTAATGAACCGGTTGACGTTTACATGTTTGTACGCATTGATTAAGCCTGTAAATTCCCAAATAGCCATGCCTGTAATAAGTGAAAACACAATAATCATATTAAAGGCCTGTAAAAAACACGTTACCAGGATGGCTACGTATAGAATACCAGTGATGCTTCGCGTAATGAGATTTTTAAGTTTTGGTGTCATGGATGTAATGAATTTTAGCTTCTCCCTCTGTCCCCTCCTCAAGAGAAAGGGGAGTAGTTAGCTGTATTATGACGAGTTTGGCATCTAACCTCTGTCCCGTACTCAATAAAAGAACTAATTATTCCCCTCCCTTTTGGGGAGGGGATAGGGGGAGAGGCTGCTGTTTTTAACTCTCTTTCAGTGCTCTTTGATGCTCTTCTTCTGCTGCTTTTACTTCTTCAGGCATGTCTTCCAACTTGGGTTCGTTGTCCTGCATGATTTCTTGTGAGCGGCTGACCCATGGGCGTTTGCCGAAAATCTTTTCAACATCTTCAGCGAATATCACCTCGCGAGTAAGCAAAAGTTCTGCCAGTTTGGCATGACCTTCTTTGTGTTCAGTGAGTATTTGCTTAGCTCTGTCGTATTGTTCGTTGATCATCTTCAGCACCTCGTCGTCAATAATCTTTGCCGTGGTCTCTGAGTATGGCTTCTGGAACTGATATTCTTGGTTGTTGTAGTAGCAAATGTTGGGCAGAACGTCGCTCATACCGGCGTAGGCAATCATGCTATACGAACTCTTTGTAGCACGCTCCAGGTCGTTGATGGCGCCAGTGGAAATTTGGCCTACGCACAGTTCTTCGGCAGCTCGGCCACCCAATAAAGCGCACATCTCGTCGAGCATCTGCTCCTTTGTGGTGATTTGTCGCTCTTCAGGTAGATACCATGCGGCGCCTAAGGCTCTTCCACGCGGCACAATAGAGACCTTAACGAGCGGATGAGCATGCTCGCAGAACCATGAAACGGTGGCGTGTCCGGCCTCATGAAGAGCGATGGTGCGCTTCTCACCAGCGGTCATGATCTTTGTTTTCTTTTCCAGTCCACCAACGATACGGTCAACTGCATCCAGGAAGTCTTGCTTTCCAACTTGAGTCTTATTGTGTCTTGCGGCAATCAATGCGGCTTCGTTGCATACGTTAGCGATGTCTGCACCAGAAAATCCCGGTGTTTGTCGTGACAGGAAGTCGATGTCTAAATCAGGTGCTACCTTCACTCTGCGAAGATGAACCAGGAATATTTCCTTGCGTTCGGGCAGGTCGGGCAAGTCTACACTGATTTGTCTGTCAAAGCGTCCTGCACGCAATAGGGCATTGTCGAGCATGTCGGCGCGGTTGGTGGCAGCCAGAATAATGACGCCACTGTTGGTGCCGAAGCCGTCCATTTCGGTCAGTAAGGCATTCAGCGTGTTCTCCCTTTCATCGTTTCCGCCCATGGCAGGATTCTTGCTGCGGGCCCTACCCACGGCATCAATCTCATCGATAAAGATGATACAAGGTGATTTCTCCTTGGCTTGTCGGAACAAATCGCGTACACGACTGGCACCAACACCAACGAACATCTCAACGAAGTCAGACCCGCTCATGGAGAAGAAAGGCACACCAGCTTCACCTGCAACCGCCTTTGCCAGCAAGGTTTTACCCGTACCTGGAGGTCCTACGAGCAATGCTCCCTTGGGTATCTTGCCGCCCAGGTCGGTGTATTTCTGCGGATTTTTCAGGAAGTCAACAATCTCTTGCACCTCTTGTTTGGCGCCAGCTTGTCCTGCTACGTCCTTGAAGGTGATGCCTAGATCGTTGCCTTTCTCGTACATCTTGGCCTTACTCTTACCAACATTGAAGACGCCACCAGACCCACCGGCACCTCCGCCACCCATTCTTCGCATCAGGAAAATCCACATCACGATGAGAAAAATGGGGAATGAGAGGTTGAGAAGAATGTTCATCAAGTCGCTTCCTTTCTCGTTCTCATAACTGAAGTCGGCAATCTTACCAGATGATTGTTCTGCCGTAAGGTATTTTTCCAGTTCGTCAACCGATCCAAATTCCACCTCAACGTAGGGAGAAGTGCCCGTCTGTTTGGCCGTCATGTTGAAGACATCGCGGATGTGTTCGGGCTTAACGTACATCTTCAGTTTATTCTGATCTTTGTTAATGACCACATTCTTGGCGTATCCTTTTGCGATGTATTGCTTGAATCTCGAATAAGTGGCTTTCTGATTGGCGCTTGCGTTGCCCAAGGAGTTGCCTCCTCCGGTCATAAAAAATACAGCCAGTGTAATGGCAACAATCGCGTAGATCCAGTTCATGTTGAACTTGGGCATCTTGGGTTGGTTGTCGTTGTTATTGTTGTAGGAGTTGTTTTTATTGTCCATAAAGATGAATTCTGTTATAATAGGATAGGACTATCAAATGCCATGCCAATTTAGTCTTGGTCTGGAATTCTCGTCAGTTTGGCGTCTTCCCAGAGGTTCTCCAGGTCATAGAAAGCTCTTGTTTCAGGCAAGAAGACGTGTACCAGCACGTCAGTGAAATCGATGGCCACCCATTGGTTGACTCCAAGGCCGATGACGTTGACTGGTTTCTCCTTCAAATCCTCACGGACTGTGTCGCCAATTGATTCGGAAATCGCCTCTACTTGGGTGGGAGAATTACCTTGACAGATGACAAAGTAATTGGCTATCGCCCCTTCGATGTTGCTTAAGTCAGCAATAACGATGTCCTGACCTTTCTTCTCTTGTATTCCTTTTGTGATGATGTCGACTAATTGTTTTGATTGTTTCATCCTCTAAAAATGATGTATAATATGATGTATAATATGTGGTACTATTATCCTACAAAGTTAGTGCTAAATAACAACAAAAGGCATAAAATATGAAATAAATTTGTTTTTTTAAGAAAAAAGCACCACTTATTATTGCGGTATCAAAAAAAAACACTACTTTTGCAGACGCAAATCGGCAACGACCGTATTTGATTTTGGGATATGGTGTAATGGTAACACAACAGATTCTGGTCCTGTCATTCTTGGTTCGAGTCCGAGTATCCCAACCACTAAAAAGTGTTTTCTTATCATAGGAAGCACTTTTTTTGATTCCCTAAGGGCAACATGATAGCTTTGTTCATCCACTAAAGGTGTTAGAAGACGGTTGTTTTTCATCTTTTTTAAGTGTATGAATTCGCGAAACCTCAATATTTTTCTATAGTTTTGTAAATCATCAGACCATACAAGGTATGAAAATGATCAATTGCCAAATACTTTGTTTGTTATGGATTTTCCTTTTAACGGGTTGTCATGGACGAGCACAAGTAGCTGCAGAAAAAGAATTGAATATGAACGATCAGGCTGAATTATACTTGGCAGGTGGATGCTTTTGGGGTACTGAACACTTTTTGAAGCAAATCAATGGAGTTCTTCGTACCCAAGTTGGATATGCGAATGGGCGTGGACAAAATCCTTCTTATGAGGAAGTATGTACAGATCAGACAGGTTTTGCAGAAGCTGTACACGTTGTTTATAATCCTCAAGTATTACCTATTTCTCTACTTTTAAAATTGTATTTTAAAACCATCGACCCTACCTCTTTAAATAGACAGGGTGGAGATGTGGGTACACAGTATCGCACCGGAATTTATTATACTAATGCACATGACTTGCCAATGATTCAAGCTGAGATGGCCAAGTTGAGCAAAGAATATTCGAAGAAGATACAAATAGAAATACTGCCTCTTCGAAATTTCTATGCGGCAGAAGATTATCACCAAGATTACTTGGATAAAAATCCCGGAGGATATTGCCATGTTCCACAGGCATTGATGCAGTATGCGCGTGTAGCCAACAAGGATACAACCGAATCTTCACGTTATGTGAAGAAAACGGATGCTGAACTGAAGCAGCAGTTGACACCTTTACAATACGAGGTTACCCAGCATGCTGCCACCGAGCGTCCTTATGATAATGCATATAATGATGAGTTTAGACCTGGCATCTATGTTGATGTAACCACTGGCGAACCGCTGTTTTTGAGTACCGATAAGTTTGAGTCGGGCTGTGGATGGCCTGCGTTCAGCAAGCCAATAGACCAGCATTTCTTGGTAGAAAACCAAGACTCGTCTCACGGTATGCAGCGTACCGAGGTGAGAAGTGCTAAGGGGCAAGCCCATTTGGGACATGTTTTTAACGATGGTCCTAAAGACCGAGGCGGGTTGCGATACTGTATTAACAGTGCTTCTTTGCGCTTTGTTCCTCAAGAAGAAATGAAAGCGCAAGGATACGAAAAGTACCTTATTTTGCTGGAGCATTGAGAAAGGCGGGTTGTCCCGTAGGCTTTAGGGACTTTAGTCAATGGGATGATGGTCTTTCAAGCATTGCTTTGGAAACGATAGGGTATTTTCTCTAAAACAAGAACTAAAACCAATAGATATGAGTTTACAAGATATTTTGAATCACCGACGTGCCATTCGTCATTTCGACCCTGCCAAACCACTTGACACAGCGCGTGTACGTCATTGCTTGGAGTTGGCGGCTTTGGCACCAACCAGTTCGAACATGCAACTTTGGGAGTGTTATCATGTCACCCAGCCGAAGGTTCTCAAAAAGCTGACCCATGCTCTTTTAGATCAACAGACAGCAGAAACCGCACAGCAAATGGTGGTGTTCGTCACGCGTAGGGACAAGCATCGGGCGCATGCCAAGGCTGTAAAAGCGTTTGAAATTGATAATGTCATGCGAAACAGTCCGCAGGAGAAACAAGCCAAACGCATCAAAAAATGGCAGGTGTATTACGATTTTGTGATGCCACTGTTTTACACTCGCTTTTTTTGGTTGCTGGGATTGTTTCGCAAATTGCTGGCGCAAACCATCGGATTGTTCCGTCCTATTGTGAAACAGGTGACCGAAGGCGATACGCGCATCACGGTTCATAAGAGTTGCGCCCTTGTCGTTCAGACGTTCATGTTGGCCATGAGCGAGGAAGGATACGACACATGTCCCGTCGAGGGATTTGACAGTTGGCTGGTCAAGAAGGCTTTAGGACTTCCTTACCATACGGAAATCAACATGGTTATCACGTGTGGCGTTCGTCTGCCTGACGGTGTTCGATCCGAACGATACCGCCTTCCTTTTGAGCAGGTGTACCATCAAGTGTGATAGTTGACGAGTTTACAAGTTGACGAGTTTACGAGTTGCTGGTTGGTTAGTTGATGAGTTTTCAACTTACCAGGTGTCTGCGCAGGCTAAACCAGGACGTGCTACGAGTGACAATCAAGAATAAATCCCAGTTGGCATCAAGTCAACTGGGATTTATTCGCTCAATATAAATCGCTATTTTAGCGTTATTCAGCATTCTTATTCTCTGCGTCAATGGCCTTGATCTTCTCACGAATCATCTTGCAGTCATCCTTCAATTTCTCCACTTTCCGGTTCATTTCGTCCAGCAGGTTGTTGCCTTTTTTGCTCGATGCGTTGAGGAAGCCAAGGTTGTTTTCATAAGTCGTTATCTCCGACTTCAGCTGTTCATAGCGGTGCATCAGTCTGCCACGCTCGTTGTCCAGCGCGTCTTCGCCCATCTTGGCCATGTTCTTCAAGTTGTTCTTGAAGTTGTCAAGGTGTCGGCGGGCAAACGAAATGTGCAATTCCTTATACAGCTTGTCTAAGATGTCGTGGTATTCCTGATAAACATTATCTTTCTCTTTGTACGGAACATGGCCTATCTTACCGTACTCGTCCACCAATTCCTGCACCTTTTCCTTGGTGTTTTCATCGGGTTTTTCAGCTAACTCATTCAGTTGGGCGATGATGGCTCGTTTCTTGTCCAGGTTCTCGTGCTCGTTATTTTTCGTGCTTGCATTGGCTTTGTTGCGCGCCTCGAAGAACGTGTTGCAGGCCGTGATGAAGTCGTTCCACAGCCGGTCGCCTTGTTTCCTGGGCACCATACCAATGGTTTTCCATTCTTTCTGCAAGGCAATGAGTTTGTCGCTCGTCGATTTCCAATCCGTGCTGTCGGCCAAAGCCTGTGCTTTCTCCACGAGTGCTTTCTTCTTTTCGGCGTTCTCAGCGAAGCGTTGTTTTATCTGCTTGAAGAACTCTGCCTTGTTTTGGAAGAACTGATCGCAGGCTGAGCGGAAACGTTCGAATATTTTGACGTTCATTTTTTGCGGGGCAAACCCTATCGTCTTCCATTCTGCCTGAATGGCGATAATCTCCTTTGTATGCTTTTCCCATTCGCCAGCCGTCTTGTATTCCTGTGCAACGATGTCCTCTACTTTCTCGCAAAGTGCTGTTTTTTGCGTCAGGTTTTCTTCTTCCTCCTTGCGCAATGTCTCGAAATGTTGCTGGTGACGCTTATTGATGACGGTAGACGCAGCCTTGAAACGTGCCCATATATCTTCGCGTAGTTCTTTGGCCACCGGTCCAATTTCGCGATATTGCTGATGCAACTCCTGCAATTGGTGGAAGGCACTAATCACGTCTTCTTCGTTGGCAAGGTTCTCAGCCGTTTCACAAAGTTTCGTCTTCAGCTCCAGGTTTTTCTTGAAATCATATTCGCGGGCTTCCCGATTGAGGTTCAGCAAGTCGTAAAATTGCTCAACGTACAGCTGGTAGTTGCGCCATAGCTCGCTGGCGTTCTGTGCGGGTACGGCCTTAATCTCTTTCCATTGCTGCTGTAGTGACTTGAACTCTTGGAACGATTTGTTGGCTTCGTCGGGCGATGTGGCCATCGCCTTGATTTTGTCAATAATCTCAAGTTTCTTTTTCAGGTTCTCCTCTTTCTCAGCTTCTTGCTGCTGGAATTGCTTGGCACGCTTCTCTTTGATGATGGCCATTTCAGCCTTGAGGCTTTCCTCCAGCTTGTCTGGCACTATCTGATAATGTTCCGGATCACCACCATTCTCAAGGTATTCCTTCTGCTGTGCCTCTCGTTCGGCCAGATGCAGCTTGTAGAAAGTGGTCTTGAGCAGGTCAAGTTCGCCCTTCTGTGGGTATTCATCGCTGTTGGCAATCTCCTTCAGTCTGTCCAGAACCTCTTGCTTCGTTGCGTAAATCTTCGGAGTTTCTTCCTCCTTTGGCGTTTCTTCTTCCTGTTTTGTCGCCTCAGGTTGCTCTGTTTGCTCTTCGGTAGGTTCGCTCACAGGCTCTTGTTCGGCCTTGTCCTCTTGCGGCTCAGCCTCTTCCACGGTCGTTTGTTGTGGTTCCACATTCGTTTCCTTTTCTTCTTCGGATGCTTCACTGCTTGCTGGTTCAACCGTGTTTTCGGTGCCTACAACTTGTTTCTCGCTTTCTAAATTACCCTGCTTCGGGGTGTTTTCTTGAGAGTCCATCAGTTCACTGTTTTAAGTTGATGATTTGGTTTTCCGGTGCATTGACACATCCAGGATATGTCACTTGCTCGCCTTCACTTCGTCTATGTAGATGATTGTCATGCCGATAGTAAGGGCGTTAGATGTTGCAAACTTATATAAAAATATGCTAATTTCCTAAACAATAGTGATTTTTTTATTGTTTTGTCTGTTTTAGAGTCTGTCAATGCTCGGTCTACAGCAGTCGTTTGTGGCGCATGATGGCCCATGAAACCACGGCCACGAGGATGGAAATGCCCAAGGCTACGATAAAACCGTACTTGTAGGTCTCCATGCCGTTGATGACGTTCATGCCGTAGAGTGATGCCACCAGGGTAGTTGACATCATCAGGATGGAAACCGAAGTAAGGGTTTTCATCACCGTGTTCACGTTGTTGTTGATAATGCTCGAGTACGTGTCCATGGTCGATTCGAGGATGTTGGCGTAGATGCTGGTGGTCTCTCGGGCCTGTGTCATCTCGATGTTGACGTCTTCTATCAAGTCGACATCCAGCTCGTCTACCTGCAACTTGAACTTCAGCTTGGCCAACAAGTTTTCATTGCCGCGTATGGAGGTGATGAAATAGGTGAGCGAGTCCTGTAATCGGCTCAGTCCGATGAGGCTTTCGTTGTTCACCTCGTGATCTAAGTTGTGCTTGGCTTTCTCGATGAGAGCGTTGATCTGCTTCAGCCGTTTCAAGTACCAAACGGCGCTGGAGAGGAACAAACGGAAAGTCAAGTCAACATAGTCGGTGAAACCCGAGCCTCGCTTTTGCTGATAGCTCACAAAGTCAATCATCATGTTGGTCTCGTAATAGCACACCGTGATGGTCACGTCGCGCTTGTGGATGATGCCCAAAGGAACCGTTGTGTAGGGCGTGCGCGAGCGTATCTCTTTGACGTAGGGGATACGCAGGATGATGAGCATCCAACCATCGTCATATTCGTAGCGGGCACGCTCGTCGGTATCGCTGACGTCTTGCAAGAAATAATCGGGTATTTGGAAGCGTTCTTCCAACTCTTGTTGGTCTTCCTCTGTTGGACAGGTCACCTGAATCCAGCAATTAGGCTGCCATTCCTCGATGGGCCTAAGTATTTCGTTGATGTTCCAGTAAGTTCTCATTTTCGCTAATCTCCATGGTTCATGGGGTCGAAGATTAGCCTCCTGGAGACTACTCTTCTACCTTTCGTTACTTTTTTCCGAATGATAGTCGTCCATAAATTGTTGTTAATAATAAACTTTTACCTGTCCGACAGGTGCCCAAACTCTTGTTGGAGGAAAAGGAATGTGCCGTCGGACAATGAAGTGTTTGCAAAGATAAACAAAAAAAATGATAAAAGCTGTTGCGTGACATAAAATTATTTGTCAACTGCATGGCACTTTTGTTTAAATATAAAACTCGGTGTTAAAAACCTGACGTACTTAGGTTTAATCTGTAACAAAAATACAAATAAGATAAATGTAACATCTTCTTTGCCAACAGAGATGTATCATGACAGCTCATTTTTAACAACGAAAAACACAAAAGAAGCAAAAAGATGTTGCAACAGAAAATATTTCACGGAAGAATGTCCCGTTCTATCTAAATAAACGAAAGCCATCGTTTCTGTGTTTCGCACTCGATGAAGAAGTGTAGAGAGGGCGCAACTCATTTCTTTTTGTTCTTTTCGTCAGAACGTCTACGTTCTTTGGCTTCTTGATATCGTACTTACATTTTCGTGTTTTCTGTTTATTTCGTTGTTGATGTCATCCGCGCTGTTGATAACCATAAAATAAATCATTTGTAAATGAAGGAGCCGTGTTCCAACGGTTTTCCGCTATTTATGTACCATGGGGAATCGTACTACTACGCATCGCCGATGAGGCCTTCACGCTGCTGCATCATCCATCTTTTTTCTTGACAAACACCTCGCTATATTTGCGATATTTATCAGTAGGTTGGCAACCGGTCGCAAATACGCTCAAAATAAGTGTGTTTTGTAATTGTTTGTTTTACAATATGTTAGATGTGTTGCGGCGATTTTTAGCCCTCATGGTTGCCTGTTTCGTTCGTTAAAGCATAGCTTTTAGACTGCAATAAGCATGCTTTTGAAGCTCAATGTCATGCATCTTGCCGTTGAAAAGCGTGCTTGTAGTAGCGTTATCTTGATGCTTTTGGGGCAAAATAGTGATTTTTTCAGTCTGGTATTCACGTTTATGCTCCCTGTAAGCCTATTGATTTTTTCTGGAAGCCCCATTCACCATGACTGGTTTTATTGTCATCTTATCGGACAAAAAACGCCACCCCGTCTCTTCTTGGTGGTGGATGATTCTTTTATCATCTTTACGCCTAACCCAAGAAGAGACGGGGAGTCACATACGAACTTCTTGTTATTTTACCAAAGTTTTGCGCGTGGTGCCATCCGATAAATTCAGAAGATACAGGCCGCGGGGCAGACCGTTGAGCTGCTTTGTGAGCATTCGTTGTCCCTGCATGTTATATATAGAAACGATTGTTACGGCGCGGTTGCCGTTGAAGGCTGACTCTATTCCAGCCGTGTTGAAATGCGGGTCGGGTAAATAGTTGAAGCTGATGAGGCCGTTGGCGTCTTTTCTAATGTTCAACACCTTATTATATAGTACATAATTGTTGTCCCAGTTGGCGTTGTAAAGTGTCAGCGCAGGCGTGCTGTTTGCCGTCAAACTGTCGCGTTCTCCCAGGGGATAGGTGTCACGGTCAGCGTTGCCGTAGCTGCCATCGGCTGGAACAATGGTCAGTCGTTGGTGCGTATTGTATTGTTTCTGTTCGGTGTTGTTCACCATGTTGTACGACCAAAGCGAAGCGTCATAGTCAACATGAAGCACTAACAGACCGTTTTTGGGTAGATAGGAGTCCCATTTACTACGTCCTTTGTTCTCTAACAAATAGTATTCATCATGGTTCCGCGGGTTGTAGATGGCGTATGCCTCACCCCCTTCCAGCAGAGGCTTCATGCCGGTAACGTTCAGGGGGTCATGTTCTAAGACCGTATAATCCAACCAACCTGCAAAGTTTTTCTCGTAACTGGTATAGGCGGGTGGTACCCATCCGATACCTAACGGACCGTTGTAGCTGCCACTGGCCATGATGTCCCAGTCGCCCGTGCCATAGTTTTTAGATGCTCCGGTGTCGTAAAAGTCGGGTATTCCCAGGCAATGGGAAAACTCATGGCAGATGACACCGATGCCCATAAGGGTGTTGCGCACGCGTCCTATGCCCGTTCCGGTGTAATATTCGTACAGCTCGTTGCTGCATGCGTAAGTGTTGATTCTTACCCCATCCAGCACCAGGTTCTTGCTTTTGATGTTGAATTCGTGGGGCCAGATGGTTTCTGGCTTCGCTGATGTGGCCTGCCCATAGCCAGCATAGATCACGACTATTTGGTCTGCAACTCCGTCTTTATCCCAGTCGTAATCCCGAAAGTCAACTTTATCGTTGACCGCTTGGCAGGCTTCGACAATCATTTCAGAAACCCTCACGTCTTTTTGACCGTCTTTATCTCCGCCGTAATAAGCAAGGGTATGCTTGAGTTGCACAGGACCCATGACATCAAAAGTGAGGTCGAACCGTCCGTTGCTTTGGTCATAAAAATAATCATGGACGCTGCCAACGCCTCCATAGTCTTTGTATCCCGACTTGTTAACGATTTCGTCAAACACTTTCTGAGGGTCTTCGTCCCTGAAGGTTTTGTCGCTGAAGTTCGCCAAGATGATAAGGCCTTTTTTCTTTCCCGCATACTGATCTTTGCGCATAGCCGGCAGTCTGTTTAACTGTTGCAGTCGGGTAGGAGCCTTCTCGCGCAGCGGTTCTATCTCTTGAACTGTGCGGATGTTCTTTTTCTCAAAGGCAGTTCTCTGGGAAGCTTCGTGTGCCAGGATGTTGGAGGAAACCAATTTGTCCTTCTCAATCTTTGCATAGAAGAAGTTGTTGTCACGCTGGACCAGTGGAACCTGGTCGTCTGTCAAGAAATAATGCAGGTGCTCATCGCCCACCATGAGTACGCGGATGGTCGAACCATCACGTTGGGTGTAGGTTCTCCACATTTTTTTCGCAGGGATGGCATGGGCTATTGTCGTTGCAATCAGCAAGCATGAAAGTAGGATGGATCTCATCTTTTTGGGTCTTTTGCGTGCAAAATTACATGTTTTTTTCCGAACTTCAAGCCATTTGTAGTGCAAAACAAACTTTTTACCAGCTGTTTGAAAGAAAGAAGACCCAGGTGTCTTCCTTCTCGTTTTTGCTGTTAATATAGGTAAGAATTGCGATTACGGAGGAGGTTCGGACAATCACATTTGCTTTCTTGTTATTAAAAAATAATAAATGAATAGTAAGATTTATTTGATGGATTCTATTTTTCTTTGTAATTTTGAGGAAGATTAAGAGCAACTAAACGGATGAACAACATATTAAAAGGTTTTATTATCGTGATTTTAAGTACGCTATTTGCAAGCTGTTCCAGTCATCAAGGAATCGAGTCTGTAACAGCAGACGAGTTTGAAAACGCCCTCTATGACGGACATGTACAATTGCTGGATGTGCGTTCGGCTGATGAGTATGCGCAAGGACACATCGCCAATGCCGAAAATATTGACGTGCAACAGCCTGACTTTATTGACAAGGCGCAGGCAAAGTTGGATCACACTAATCCGGTGTATGTCTATTGTCGTTCGGGCAAACGCAGCATGTTGGCCGCTCAAAAACTTGTAAAGGCCGGCTATCAGGTGGTTAATCTCCGTGACGGAATCGTGGGTTGGGAAGACGCAGGCAAACCTGTTCTTCCCTAAAGGGATAGATGCCGCATGGAATGGATGTTGTTCTGGCTACAGAGTTTCATTCATCTTGCAAGATGGCCTTAACCTGGTTCTTCTTTAACCGTCTGGCCATATAACTGATGGTCGCATGGAACGGAAGTAAAAGAAATTTGTATTAATTTAAAAAATAAAGATTATGTTTGGACTTATTGGATCAATTATTATTGGATGTTTGGCTGGTTTTATCGCCGGTAAGATTATGCGTGGTGGCGGTTTCGGCTTTTGGATGAACCTGTTGCTGGGTATTGTCGGTGGTGTCGTAGGTGGATGGACATTGAGTTTGTTCAACATCTCTTGGGGTGGAACCATTGGCTCTTTAGGAACAGCCGTAGTGGGTGCTGTCTTATTGCTTTGGATAGCATCGCTGTTTAGGAAGTCATAATAAATGCTGTTAACCACAACTCCTACTGTTGAAGGTCGAAAAATCCTGGAGTACAAAGGCGTCGTAACGGGCGAAACCATTATCGGCGCCAATGTATTGAAGGATTTCTTTGCCGGTATACGCGACGTTATTG